>JARGFJ010000001.1 GCA_029210875.1 Gammaproteobacteria bacterium
TAAAAGGTCGTCATAATTGCCCAAGGGGGTCAATTTTACTACGGTGCTAGGGGGTCAGTTTTGCAGTGTTGGTGACAGTTGTAGCCGGAGCTGAGCATACTTGCTGCTGGTCAGTGGCTTTGGCTGATGTTTTGGTACATTAACTTAAACATGTATAGTCTGCTTTGTAGATTGCTTATCAACAACATGTGTATGATCTGGCGTTGCTATATCCTGTAATGCTTGAAGTATATGGTGGCGGGTAATGGTGCCAACTAGACGATTATCTTTGACCACTGGATATCGTTTAAATGTGCCATTTAAAAATAACTCTGCAACTTCAAGGATAGGTGCATCAACGTCAATTGTATCAACGCCTGTGGTCATAAATTCAGATACATGTCCACCGGCGCCATCTTGTTGGTAGGCAGTATTTAAGGCTACTTGCATACAGTCTTTTTCAGATAAGAAACCAATCAGATTGCTATGTTGATCGATAACAGGAGCGCCTGAGAGGCCAAATTCTAGCATTTTATGAATTGCTCGTAATACATCCATGTCTGGCGTAAATGTTATCTTGGTCACGGCCATGTAATCTTTTACTTTTAATGATGCGAGCATGTTTTTCTCCCATACTATTTAGTTATTATCGTTTTGTTTCCGTCTAGCACATTCTTGTTTTTCAGTCGCTGAACAAGCACCGCTACAACTTCCAGATAGGCCTATTTGGTTCAAGCCGCCACAGCTACCTTTGATTGCTGGTCTACCTGCAATGACACCAATCGCCATGGCAATAATGGCGATAGCTATTATGATAAATGTTGCTATGAAAACTGACATCAACCACCAAAGTCATCAAGGAAGATGCTGTCACGTTCAACACCAAGATCTTCGAGCATATTTATAACGGCTGAATTCATCATAGGTGGCCCACACATGTAATATTCACAATCTTCTGGGGCAGGATGATCTTTTAGATAATTATCCCGTAATACGTTATGTATAAAGCCGGTGTAGCCCTTCCAATTATCTTCTGGCATTGGATCAGAGAGTGCAACATGCCATTCGAAATTATCATTTTCAGCTTGAAGTGCATCAAAATCTTCGAAATAAAACATTTCGCGGACACTACGCGCACCGTACCAGAAGGATATTTTGCGCTTGCTATGTAAACGTCGTAATTGGTCAAAAATATGTGAGCGCATAGGTGCCATACCAGCACCACCACCGATAAATACCATTTCTTTCTCGGTATTTTTGGCAAAGAATTCACCAAATGGTCCTGAAATAGTAACTTTATCACCTTCTTTTAAATTAAATATGTACGATGACATTTGCCCAGGAGGTGTATCGTCATTAGTACCAGGAGGCGGAGAAGCGATGCGAACATTGAGCATGATGATGCCTTCTTCTAATGGATAGTTAGCCATAGAGTAGGCACGCACTACATCATTTTTTACGACTGATTTATAGCGCCACATATCGAAACGATCCCAATCTTCACGATATTCATCAGCTATAGCAAAGTCTTTGTATTCACTTATATGAGGTGGACATTCGATCTGAATAAATCCACCTGCTTTAAAGTCTACTTTTTCACCTGCGGGTAGCTCTAAAACAAGTTCCTTGATAAAGGTGGCTACATTATCATTAGAACGTACAGTACATTCCCATTTTTTTACACCAAATACCTCTTCAGGTACCTGGATCTTCATATCTTGTTTGACCGCAACTTGGCATGACAAACGATCACACTCAGCAGCTTCGCGTTTGGTAATGTGTGATTGTTCTGTTGGTAAGATAGAGCCGCCGCCTTCAAACACCTTAACTTTGCATTGACCACATGTGCCACCACCACCACAGGCTGATGAAACAAATAAATTTGCATCAGCTAAAGCGCCTAATAGTTTTCCGCCTGCAGAGGTTTTGACCACTTTCTCGTCATTGATGGTGATGGTTATGTCACCAGTAGATACTAATTTAGAGCGCGCACCAATGATCAAAAAAACCAATGCCATGATAATGACTGTGAACAGCACAATGCCGAGTACGATTTCCATTAAAGTTGAATCCCCGAGAATGCCATAAAACCGAGTGCCATAAGCCCTGCGGTAATAAATGTAATACCCAAGCCTTGTAGGCCATCTGGTACATCAGAATATTTTAGTTTTTCTCTAATACCTGCAATTGCAGTGATTGCCATGGCCCATCCTAAGCCGCTACCCACACCATAGACTGCACTCTCAGCAAAGTTATAATCACGCTCAACCATAAATAAAGTTCCCCCTAAAATGGCACAATTCACAGTAATTAGAGGTAAGAAAATACCTAGGGCGTTATAAAGTGCTGGTGCATATTTATCCATTGCCATTTCAAGAATTTGTACCATCGCTGCAATGACACCGATATAACTGATCAAGCCTAAAAAGCTTAAATCAACATCAGGTAATCCAGCCCATGCTAATGCGCCGTCTTTTAATAGCAGTTGGTATATCAGATTATTTGCTGGAACAGTGATCGCCTGGACCATCACCACTGCGATACCTAGCCCTAGTGCTGTTTCAATCTTTTTAGATACAGCAAGGAATGTACACATTCCCAGAAAGAACGATAAGGCTAAATTTTCAATAAAAATAGACTTAATAAAGAGGCTTAAATAATGTTCCATTTATAGCACCTCCGTCCGATGAACCTGATGAATTTGATAATCAGCAGGCTCAACCTGTTCTTTTTTGACACTACGGATCAGCCAGATCAGTAGACCTATAACGAAAAATGCACTTGGTGGTAATAACATTAGTCCATTTGGAATATACCAACCACCTTCATTAGCGACTGGAATAATTTGATGACCAAATAATTTACCCGCACCAAGCAACTCACGAAAAAATGCTACGACAAGTAATATGAGACTGTAACCCAGACCATTACCAATCCCATCGAAGAAGCTCAATAATGGCGGGTTCTTCATAGCAAATGCTTCTGCACGGCCTAATACGATACAGTTAGTAATTATCAAACCAACAAATACAGAGAGTTGTTTGCTTGCCTCATAAGCATAAGCCTTGAGAATTTGATCAACAACAATAACCAGTGATGCAATGATTGTCATTTGGACGATAATACGAATACTGGAGGGAATATGATTTCGAATAGAACTGATAAAGGCGCTTGAAAATGCAGTTACTGTCGTTAGAGCAATACTCATAATAACAGCCGCCATCATATTTGTAGTAACAGCTAAAGCTGAACAGACACCTAATACCTGTAACGTGATTGGATTGTTATCGATTAGCGGATCGATGACACTAGATTTTATTACGTTAGCCATTGTCTAATTTCCTACTTCTGAACGCATTTTTTTCAAATAAGGACCAAAAGCATTGTCACCTAGCCAGTAGTTAACTAAGTTTGAAACACCTTTACTGGTAAGTGATGCTCCCGATAGACCATCAACCTGATGTTCAGCATCTGCCATTTTATAATCAACATGGCCACGAACGACTTTGATTTTTAAGTTGCCATTTTCATCAAATGCTTTTTTACCTTGCCAGAGTTGACGCCATTTAGGATTATCAACTTCACCGCCTAATCCTGGCGTTTCAGCATGGGCATAAAAACGCAGACCACTGATTGTGTTAAAGTCATTTTCGAACGAAATGAAACCATATAATGTGGACCATAAGCCATAGCCATGAATGGGTAAAACTACTTGTTTAATCGCATTATCTTCTTTCAAAATATACACTTTAGCCAGTTTTGCTCTGCTACCGATATTGGCTATATCCTGTTCTTGGGTTAGTTTTATACTTTGTGCAGGATCACCAGCGGCTTTACGTTGATCATAACTAGTAGCATCAATATCAGTTGCGTAGGCGCCTGTTTCAAGATCAACGAGCTGTATCTCAAATTGTTCAAAGGCTTTATCGAGATCAGCTTTATTGTTGAGCATGCCTGTTACCGCTAATATATTTTTCTTGATATCAGCCTGTTTATTTACAATTTGCTTGGATTTAAGCGCAATCGCAGCGGTTGAAACTAATACCGAACAAACCAGACATAACAGCGCTGCCACGATGATTGTTTTGGTAGGATTATCATTTGGCAAACTTAATATTTGGCCAATGATCCCTTGTTTTTGTGTGTTCTCTGTCATGGCATTAACTTCGTTTTAGTCTGCGTTGAACATTGGCACGAACGACAAAATAGTCGATTAATGGTGCAAAAAGGTTGGCAAATAAGATGGCTAGCATAATACCTTCAGGAAATGCAGGATTAATCACACGAATCAGCACGGTCATAAACCCAATTAAAACGCCATAAATCCAGCGACCTTTATTCGTCATCGATGCTGAAACAGGATCAGTTGCCATGAAAATCATGCCGAAAGCAAAGCCGCCCAGAGTTAAGTGCCAATACCAGGGCAAGGCAAACATCGGATTAGTATCACTACCAATTAAGTTAAACAGTAGTGAGGTTGCGACCATGCCAAAAAACACACCAAAAATGATGCGATAGGAGGCGATGCGAGTATAAAGTAGAAACGCTGCACCTAACAGACAGGCCAGGGTTGATGTTTCCCCTAACGAACCCTGCATAGCGCCGAGAAAGGTTTGTGACCATGTGAAACCGGCATTGGTGATGGCTTCTAATCCGCCTGCCGCACCTAATGCTAATGGTGTGGCACCACTGAAGCCATCAATTGCCGTCCACACGGCATCACCAGACATTTGAGCAGGATAGGCAAAGTATAAAAATGCACGACCAGTTAAGGCTGGATTAAGAAAGTTTTTACCTGTACCACCAAAGACTTCTTTACCTAAAACTACACCAAAAATAATCCCTAATGCGACTTGCCATAAAGGTGTTGACGGTGGCAGTATCAATGAATAAAGCATTGATGTAACCAGAAAACCTTCGTTTACTTCATGGTTACGAACGGCTGCAAACAGCACCTCAAACGTACCACCAGCAATTAAGGTAGTAAGATAAATGGGTAAGAAATACAGCAAGCCGTGAAACATATTGGCAAATAGGCTATTCGGATCAAAACCTATTCCTAACACGTTGATCAAAGTGCCTCGCCAGCTATCAAGCTCAGTCATATTAAGTTGAGCCATTGCGGAATTGGCTTGATAGCCGGTATTCCAAAGCATCATCAGGATGACTGGAAATGTTGCTAAAACCACAAACGACATTATGCGTTTTAAATCAATCGCATCGCGTACATGAGGTGAACCTCGTGTCGTATCTGCGGGTGAATACAGGAATGTATCAACCATTTCATAAACAGCGAAATACTTATGGTATGGGCCGCCTTTCTGGAATGACGGTTCTATCCGGTCAAGGAAACGTCGCAAACGCGCCATATCTATCCTTCTTTTTCTATTTGAGTGAGATTAGTTCGTAATACAGGGCCATAATCAAACTTGCCTGAGCAGACGAAAGAAAATAAAGCCAAATCATCTTCTTCAAGTTCGAGACAACCCAGCGCTTGAGCGTTATCAGTATCCTTGACGACAAGTGCTCGCAATAATTGTGTTGGCAAGATATCAAGTGGTGTAATCATTTCAAAGGCGCCGACAGGCACCATCGCACGAGGGCTACCATTTTGTGATGTGGTCATATCAAATGACTTTTTACCCAACAAGCGAGATGTGAATACGTTTAACAATGAGAACTTGCTACTACCTGGTTTTATCCAGCCAAATAATTCTCGTTCTGTCGGTTCTGCAATAACTGAAATTTGGTTATGGAATCGACCAAGATGGCCTGCCCAGTTTGTTGCAGTATGGCCAGATAATACCGAGCCTGAAATAACCCGGGATTGTAGGTCATCAACTTCATTTGCAACCAACTGCTCGGTTTTAGCGCCAAGGCGTGTACGTAATAAACGAGGGTTCTTTACTAGCGGTCCAGCCAATGAAATGATGCGTTCAACCGATAATTTGCCGGTAGTGAACAATTTGCCGATGGCGATCACATCTTGGTAGTTAATTTGCCAGACAGTTTTATTGGCACTGACAGGATCTAAAAAGTGGATATGTGTACTTGGCAGACCGGCAGGATGAGGGCCAGAAAAGGTATGAGTTTCAATATTGAATGAGGGGTTATCATAATGTGTACCATCTTGAGTTTGGCAGACAAAGACCTTGCCATCAGTTAGATGACTTAATACGGTTAAACCATATTTGAAGTTGTCGCTGTTCAGCGAAATGACCACATTAGGATCAGCTGCTAATGGATTGGTATCGATAGCAGTAACAAAAATAGAATGGGGGCTGGTCTCTGGATGTGGTGTTTTGCTATACGGTCTGGTGCGAAGCGCAACCCATAGGCCAGAATCAAGTAAATTTTTTGTGATTGTTTCGCGGCTTAAGTTACTGAGCCTGGACGCATCAAATTTGTCAAAAGTAACTTCTTCATCGCCATCAAGTTCAATGATTACAGCTTGTAAGGCTCGTTTAGCACCGCGTTTGATCGCGGTGACGGTACCAGCTCCAGGTGAAGTGTATAAGACGGCTGGAAATTTTTTGTCTGAAAATAAGGCTTGGCCTAATTTTACACGCTGCCCCTCTTCAACGAGCATGGTTGGTTTCATGTCAATATATTCATTGCCTAAAACCGCTACAGTACTGACTGACGGAGCATCATCGATAGTTTGCACGGGGGTTCCCGTGATGGGCAAATCGAGCCCTTTCTTTAATGAGAAATGCATAGATGCCTAATCGGAGACATTTTGATTGCCTTCGATCCCAACTCCTTTTTTCTAAGATGCACATAAGTATAAGGATTGTAGGCGCATATTGGAAGGCAATACACTTTAATTTTTCTATGATTTTTCCAGCCAACGCCATCCAATTAGAAATGCAATCAAGCTTAGTATTGCCGCGAGGCTAAATGTGAAGGTCGGTCCTGGTGTTAACCAAAGATAGCCACTGAACAAACTGCCAATTGCACCACCAGTTCCGAAGCCTACGCTACTGTATAAAGCTTGCCCTCGACCTTGGTTTTTTCCGGTAAAGTGTTGATGAACCCAGGCTATTGCTGCTACATGAAATGTACCAAAACTTGCTGCATGTAAGATTTGGGCAAAAATCAGTAAGGGCAAACTATCGGGATAAAAACCGATAATAAACCAGCGAGCAGAACCGAGTAATATACTGATAAGCAATACTTTCTTTATCCCAAGAGCGGGTAGCCACTGATGCATGAATAAAAACACAATCACTTCAGCGATAACACCGATAGCCCATAACTGACCAATGAGGCTACGTTCGTAATGATGTTGCTCAAGATAGATGGTATAAAAGGTGTAAAAAGGACCATGACTGATTTGAACCAAAAAACAGATACTTAAAAAAGCAATGACTTCCGGTCGTTTTAATACTGTTAACAGTGTTGTGGTATTGAGTGTCATGTGGCGTGAGGATGATTCGGGCACACTGAGACTGACTAACCAAATTCCAGACATTGCAATTAACATTGCATAAGGAACAATATTGGCGTCAAAGTGTTCAAGTAATGTGCCTAAAACAGCGACGGTGACGATAAAACCTATTGAGCCCCATAGACGAATTTTGCTGTAATGATGGCTATGGTCACCGAGGTGTTGCAGGGTAGTGACCTCAAATTGAGGTAATGATGCATTCCAAAAGAAACTGAATATCAGCATGGTGCCGGCTATCCAAATATAGCTGTTATCGAATAATAAAGCTGAGAAGGCGATGACACCGCATAAGCTTGCAAAGCGTACAATTCGCATCCGCTGCCCATGGTGATCAGCAATCCAACCCCAAATATTGGGCGCAATGATGCGAGTCGCGAGTAATAGTGCTGTCAGTTCGCCGATTTCTTTTGCAGAAAACCCTTGCCACTGGAGATATAAGCCCCAATAAGGTACGAGTACACCTAAAGAAGCAAAATAACAGAAATAGAAACCGGACAAACGCCAATATGGGGTGTGTTTTAGCGGCACTCTAGATCTAAATTATGCTTGTGCAGGTATAACGGGTGTATTGCTAACAACATCCATATTTTGTGCACGATGACGTAACATATGATCCATTAAGACGATAGCTAACATTGCTTCTGCTATTGGTGTTGCGCGTATACCAACACAAGGATCGTGGCGGCCTTTGGTCACAACTTCAATCGGTTCACCACGGGTATTCACACTTTTACCGGGGATACTAAGACTGGATGTGGCTTTAAGTGCCATACTCACCAAAATATCTTGACCACTTGAAATACCGCCCAAAATACCGCCTGCATTATTGCTCAAAAAGCCTTCAGGAGTGATTTCATCACGATGTTCAGTACCTTTTTGAGTGACTGAGTTAAAACCAGCGCCAATTTCAACACCTTTAACGGCATTGATGCTCATCATGGCATGTGCAATATCCGCATCAAGACGATCAAAGATAGGTTCTCCTAAGCCCGGTGGTACATTTCTAGCGATAACATTGATGCGAGCGCCAATAGAATCGCCTTTTAGACTTTGCATATAGTCCATTAGCGCTTGTTCTTTATCAGGATCAGGATTGAAAAAGGCACTTTGTTCTAGATGCGACCAATCAAGGTTTTCAATTGTTACAGGACCAAGTTGAGCTAAATATCCCTGAATTTCGATGTCGTATCGTTGGCGCAGATATTTTTTCGCGATACCGCCGGCAGCAACGCGCATGGCTGTTTCACGAGCAGAGGAGCGGCCACCGCCACGATAGTCACGAAAACCATATTTCTGATGATAGGTGTAATCAGCATGAGCAGGGCGAAATTGTTCTGAAATATTGCCATAATCTTTTGAACGCTGATCAGTGTTTTCTATAATCATTCCAATTGGTGTACCAGTCGTTTTTCCCTCAAATACACCAGATAAAATTTTGACTTCATCGGCTTCACGGCGCTGGGTGACATAGCGCGTTTTGCCAGGTCTACGACGATCTAGATCACCTTGTAAATCTGTTTCGGTTAATTCGAGTCCTGGAGGACAGCCATCAACGATACAGCCGATCGACGTACCATGGCTTTCACCAAAAGAGGTGACTGTAAATAATTTTCCGAAACTGTTGCCTGACATAACGTAACCTAAGTAAAAATCTGATTAAACAAGAAATAGAGTAGCAAATCCTAAGAAAGCCATAAAACCAACGACATCAGTTACCGTCGTTAATAGCACGCCACCTGATAATGCGGGATCGATACCAAAATGTCGTAACATCACTGGAATTGTAACGCCAGCCAGTGCTGCGGCAACTAAATTGATAATGATGGCGACGCCAATTAAGACACCGAGTTCGACATTGCTAAACCACAAACTGGTCACAATTGCGATAGCTATAGCCCAAATCAATCCATTACTGGCACCTACTGCCAGTTCTTTGCGTAATAACCAATTTTGATTGCTTTTATTTAATTGACCCAATGCCATAGATCGAATAACAAGCGTTAAGGTCTGGCTACCAGCAACCCCCCCCATACTGGCGACAATAGGCATTAAAACAGCCAAAGCGACTTGTTTTTCAATAGTGGTATCAAATAAGCCTATAACCCACGATGCTAGAAAAGCGGTTAATAAATTTACGCCTAACCATAATGAGCGGCGATGAACACTTTTTCTAACTGGAGCAAACGTATCTTCATCTTCACTCAAACCAGCCATACTTAACATGGAGTGTTCGGCTTCATCTCGAATAACGTCAACCACGTCATCGATGGTGATACGACCTAATAAACGATTGTTTTTATCGATAACGGGTGCTGAGATAAGGTCATGTTTTTCAAAGCGATGCGCAACATCACGATCTGGCATATTGGCATTAATCGCTTCGATTTGATGCGACATGGTCTCAGTCACCGTTAAGGAGCGGCTACGACTGACTATTTGGGACAAAGCCAAAGTGCCTAGGTAATGATCTTCATGGTCAACAACATAAAGACTATCGGTATTTGTTGGAATCGTGCCCAGCATTCTTAAATACCGTAATACAACTTCCAAGGTGATATCTGAGCGAACGGTAATGACGTCGGTATTCATCAAACCACCGGCAGTATCTTCCTCATAGGCAAGAACTTGTTCGACACGACGTCGATGTTGGCCGTCCATGGTTTGCAAAACTTCGCGCATGATATGTTCAGGTAAGTCCTGCAAAATATCGGCAACATCATCGGCATCTAGATCTTCGGTGGCATTAACCAGGTCAGCAGTATCCATGTACTGAATAAGGTCGAGACGTACATCCTCACCGAGATAGGTTAATACATCACCACGAAGATCGGGGTTGATGATGGGCCAACATATTTTTCGCTCTACTGGCGGTAATGATTCAAGTAAATGAGCTGTTTCAGCTGGGTGAAGACTGGCTAATAGACGACGCATGCGCACATAACGACCGCTTTTCAGCGCTTCATTTAGCGTATGTATGGGCTGATTAAGTACGTTGTGAGTTTGATCAGGCATCGTCAGTCCAATTTGGCTAATGAGTGAGAGGCGAAATTTACCGCACTATTTTAGCCTGCTTAAGGTCTGACTGGATAGGTTTTATTAGAGTCCAATACGATGCGTATTATTGATTTTATCTAAAATTTTCTCAGCATCAAAAGGATTAGACATATTCAAGATCTGCAATGTATTTTCTGGTAGATTTTTTAAGTTAGATTCATTAATAATTTTCTTTACTTCAAGTACTGCATTGGGATGCATACTAAAAATTTCTAATCCCATAGCAAGCAATAAGCGCGTAAAACGGGGGTCACTTGCCATTTCGCCACACATTGATACTGGAATATTCTGATGTTTACCCGCTTGCAATGTCATAAAAATCAGCCGTAACACAGCAGGATGTAACGGATCATAAAGATAGTTAACCTGATCATCAATACGATCAATGGCGAGGGTATATTGAATTAAGTCGTTGGTACCAATCGATAGGAAATCTACCTCTTTGGCAAAGATCTCGGCACATACCGCACTGGCAGGTATTTCGATCATCACACCGATTTCGATATGACGGTCATAGTCTAAACCTTCGTTATCGAGTTCCTGTTTGCAGGACTCAAGTAATAATTTAGCTTGTGTCAACTCTTGCATTGTTGACACCATTGGAAACATGATTTTGATTTTGCCAAAGGCAGAGGCGCGTAAAATTGCGCGCAGTTGAGTTCTAAAAATGTTGGGTTGTTTTAGACATAATCGAATTGCACGAAGCCCTAGAGCCGGGTTGGTTACGGTCTGACTTAAATTACGTCCACCATCAACCGTTTTATCTGCGCCCAAGTCAAAGGTACGAATGGTGACAGGCATATTGTTCATACTTTCAACGACATCACGATAGGCAGATAGTTGTTCTTCTTCTTCTGGTGGGGCGCTGCGGTTCATGTATAAGAACTCAGTACGATAAAGACCTATACCTTCCGCACCAGAGTTACTAATCGTTTTGATATCTTCTGGTAATTCCGCATTAACCAATAACTTGATTGCCTTATTATCTTGGGTCTGAGTTGGCTGAGATTTATAACGACTTAGAGAGGCGATATGCTGTTTAAACGCAATCTGACGTTGTTGATATTCGGCAGTAATAGCGTCATCAGCACCAGCGATCAATGTGCCTGTTTCACCATCAATAATCAGTAGTTCATTATCTTGAATATAGCGTCGAACTGACTCAATACCGACAATGGCTGGAATACCTAAACTTCGGGCTAAAATAGTAGTATGAGAAGTGGTACCGCCATGCTCGGTAACAAACGCAGCAATTTCCTGGTGCTGCATTAACACAGTATCAGCAGGGGTTAGATCTTCAGCAATAATGATATGGCCTTTTAACCGACCATCAGGAATTTCATGATCGGCTACATTTTCATCAGCCAAAATGCGATGAATACGGTTGACGACATGATCCACATCATCTTGACGTGTACGTAGATAAGGATCATCCATTTCATTAAATACATTAATTAACGCATCACGCTGAAGTTGTAACGCCCATTCAGCGTTACATAAGCGTGAGCGTATCATTTCAATAGGGACTTGAGTTAATGAGGAATCATTGAGCATCAATAAGTAGGTATCAATAAATGACGCAACATCAGTCGGGGCATTGGCAGGAATATGTTGACGAATTGAACGTAGTTGTTGGCGTGCACCTTCAATTGCTGCTCGTAAGCGGTCAACTTCTTGCTCGACACTAAATTTGGGGATCAGATATTCACGAACATCAGGTTGGTTGTGAAATAAAATGTGTGCCTTGCCGATGGCAATACCACGAGAAACACCAATCCCTTGTAACTCAAGTGTCATTCACCCTCTCCAAAAAAGTCATTGATCAGGGTTTCAATTTCATTCATTGCTTGAGCGGCATCATCACCTTGTGCACAGACATGGATTTCAGTATCTTTAGCTGCAGCTAGCATCATTAAGCCCATGATGCTTTTTCCATTTACCGTACGACCATTGCGCGTTACCTGAATATCAACATTAAATTGTGATGATGTTGTTACGAATTTAGCAGCAGCACGAGCATGTAAGCCTAATTTATTGATAATAGTAAATGTTTTTTCAATCATGCTGTGTACCCACTGTGGTGGCAGCGAACAATGCCTTCCTGGCCACCGCTCAACGCCTTTTCTTCCAGCTCATCCAAGGTTAGATTGGGGTAGTTGAGAACGCGAATCAACATGGGTAAATTTAAGCCAGAGACAACCCTAACATCTGACCGATCCGATACTGCACAGGCTATATTGCTTGGTGTGGAGCCAAACATATCAGTCAATACTAAAATACCATTACCTTGATCCAATTCAGCTAATCCTTGTTTAAATTTGAGTCTAACTTGATCGGGATTATCTTTTATTTCGATTGATATTACTTTAGCTGGCAGCGGACAACAGGTCAGCATTTGACGAGCCGTATTAATGAGCTCGGTACCAATATGGTTATGGGAAACAATGAGTATGCCAACAGCCATAGTTATGCTCTATCTAATTTACGATATAAGTTTAATGGCAACGCTTCTAGTTGAATCATTGCATTACCATTTGTTTTCGTTGACGAGCGTGTAACGTCACTTCAGCATCTGTGGTTAATGATTGCATTTTTAACCATGTCGTTAAACGATGCACAATCGATGCGGGTGAATTCAGGTCTAAACAGAGTGTTGGAAATGACTGGCCGCACACCAGGTATAAATCTGGTTTTACTGTAAGTGAGACCGCGTTGTTGCTGTGTTGCACCAGCTCAATAATATAATCTAGTTTCTGCTGGTGGCGATAGGCATCAGCCCCAAATAGTTCAGACACATTGATTAAACCCAAATCACGACAATGTAGCAATCCAGCTAACATTTCTGGGCAACGAGCAATAACATTATTATCAGCAGCCAGGCTAAATTCAACACTATCATCAGCGATCAACTGATAGCCATGATGGAGTAACTCTAACGCTAAACTACTTTTCCCGATGTTTGGCTTCCCAATGATCAGTACACCTAAGTCATTAACACGCATCATAACGCCATGGTGGTTTTGTACTTGGTGGCAGGTCATGGGGGTTAGTCGTCGTCAATCGCAAGCAAAAGATCAAACAGGGATTCAGGATCTGTGGTTGAACGAATTGAGTCACATACTTTTTGATCCCTGAACTTTGTGACTAATCGTGACAGATTTTGAAGATGATGTTCATCGCCATCTTCAGGCACTAATAAACCAAAAATAATATCGACAGGTTTATTATCTGGTGCATCGTAATTGATAGGTGTCTTCAAGGTTATCATTGCGGCTATAGTTTGAGAAATGCCAGGCATTCGGGCGTGGGGAATTGCCACGCCCTTGCCCAGACCGGTACTGCCTAGTCGTTCTCGTTCCAATAAGCCTTGATATACAGCATCTGCTGTTATTGCCTCAGTATTTGCAGCGAGTAAATGACTCATGATTTCAATAGCACGCTTCTTGCTTGAGCAAGAAGCATCTTGACAACGTATATTATCGGCACTGGCAAGTAATGAGGCAATTAACATGATTCTATATTCCAGTCTTATCCAGCATTATTTTTCATTTCAGCACCATTGGCTTGGTGGTGATTTTTAATTTTATCTTTATGTTTGATGATTTGACGATCAAGTTTTGCAACCAAATGTTCGATTGCAGTGTACATATTTTCGTTTTCATCCGAGGCAAATAAATCTGCACCACTAACGTGGACGGTCGCTTCTGCTTTTTGGCGTTGTTTCTCAACGTCTAACACAACATGAACATTGGTCATGTGATCAAAGTGGCGTGTTAATTTCTCAAATTTACTATTCACATGGTCACGGAGACTATCTGTGATTTCAATATGTTGTCCACTTAGGTTTAGTTGCATAATGCATTCTCCTATTTTAAATAATAGCTAGCGTTATACTAGCCGTTTCCGCTCATTTGAGGGCGGGATTGATAATGTTTCACGATATTTGGCTATTGTTCTGCGTGCGACATTGATACCCTGTTCACCAAGAATATCAGCGATTTTACTATCACTCAGTGGTTTTCTTGGATTTTCTGCCAAAACTAATTTTTTTATAATGGCGCGAATGGCTGTTGCTGAGCATTCGCCACCACTGTCCGTACTAACATGACTCGAGAAGAAGAATTTTAGTTCATAAATACCGCGTGGAGTATGCAAATATTTTCGAGTTGTGACGCGTGAAATAGTCGATTCATGCATTTCTACTGCTTCAGCAATATCATGTAAAACAAGAGGGCGCATTGCTTCATCGCCATGCTCAAGAAAGCCAGTTTGGCGGTCAACAATGGCTTGCGTCACTTTTAATAAGGTTTCGTTACGACTTTGTAAGCTTTTTAAAAACCAGCGTGCTTCTTGCAAGTTATTTTTCAAGTAAGTGTTTTCGGTACTATTATCAGCGCGTTTAATCAATTGAGCATAGTGTTCTGCAACCTGTAAACGTGGTGCATTATCGGGGTTTAATAATAACTGCCAACGACCATTAATTTTCTGTACATACACATCTGGCACGATATATTCAGTGGTGTCAACCTGAACCTGGCTACCTGGACGAGGATTTAGAAGTTGAATCAGTCGGACTAAATCGGTTAATTCTTCATCACTAATTTTTAACGCGCGTTTTATTTGTACGTAATCTCGTTTGGCCAATGCATCTAGATGATGCTCAACGAGCAGGGTTAGTAAACCTAGGTGAGGTGTACTTTTATCAAGTAATTTTAATTGAATTAATAGGCACTCGCGAAGATCACGCGCTGCAACACCGACAGGATCAAAATGTTGAATTCGATGTAACACGGCTTCAATTTCATCAAGTTCAGCAGGATAGTCATCACCAAGACTTTGTTGAATATCGTCGAGTGATAGTTTGATATAACCATCATCTTCAATAGCGTCAATAATAACGGTTGCTATAGCTTGTTCCAGCTCAGAAAACGGTGTGAGTTGCATTTGCCATATCAAGTGCTGTTGCAGGCTATTACCGCTTTCATCTTCATTATCACGTTCGATACCGGAATCCATTTGCTGTGAATGCATAGTGACAGGTGCACTATCAAAAGTATCTTCCCACTGACTATCTGTGGGTAACTCATCGGGAATATCAGCATGTTCAAGTTGACTGATATCTTGCCGAGTATCGTCTTTGGTATTCTTCTCTAGCGCTGGTGAATTAAGGTCATAGTCACTATTTTCTTCAACTTCCAGTAATGGATTTGTTTCCAGCGCTTCCTGAATTTCAGTTTGAAGTTCTATTGAGGAGAGTTGCAATAAGCGAATGGCTTGTTGCAATTGCGGCGTCATCGATAGGCTTTGACCTACACGGAGTTGAAGCGACGGTTTCACGATGGTTGACGATTAGATACGTTGTTCATGACTTTATGTTACCGCAAAGATTATGCCATTGCCTATAGGTAGACACATAAATTTTGTTGGTTTATCTAGAACACACTAACGGCCTGTGATTTGAAGCTTATCCAGATGTTTTGTCCCAACTCAAGTTTTAACTCTTGTAATGAGCTGTGGGTGATGATTGCGTGGAAACGTTCCTGGCAGTCAACGGTCACTCTAACTTCATTTGCCTCTTCTGCAATACTGATAATTCTTCCTTGAAACTGATTTCTCATGCTGGATCTAATTGCTTGATGTGACACGATAATTTCATGGGGATCGATAGCAATATGACGACCTTTATGTTGCATTGAATTAGTGTGAATGTGCAATTTTCCGGTATCAAAAATAGCCTGTTTTAACGTGCCATCATAGACATTTATTAGTGGACTTTTTGTGGTTTTGCCATCAACAAGATTGATTACATCATCTGCTAAAGCCCGACCTTGTAAGCGATTATGTGTTGAAAAAATGACCGTTGTTTGTGTTTGATGAGCAAGCTGCGCAATAATCGTTTCCAATACCTGACTGTGACTTTGGTCGAGGTGAGAGAATGGCTCGTCCAGCAATAAAATTTCTGGGTGATAACTGATGGCACGGGCAATGGCAGCACGTTTTAGTTCACCACCTGATAAGGTGCTGGCCGCTTGATTGACTAAGTGTGTTAGCCCAACTTGCTCTAAGGCCTCGGTGATTAAACGTGGATGCCTTTTAGTTTCAATGTTTTGTAGTTTTAGCGCCAGACGAATATTATCACTAACCGTACCTGATAATAAGAAAGGATGTTGACTGACATAACCTATTTTACAACGTTGAGCTGGTAACAAGGGTAGTGTTACTGGCATTCCACTTAGGAAAACCTTGCCCTCACTTGGTGTTTTAATGAAGGCTAATAGGTCGAGCAAGGTTGATTTACCAGCACCATTATCTCCAAATAAGGCGATGCAATCTGATTTAGGCAAGATAAGAGAGGGGATATCAAGGATACAGTTTTGCTGGCGAAACACCTTGATATTGTGTAATTCATAGGCGGTCATGGTTGTGCTCTCTGTAACCAGGATAGCAAGAAGTTAATGCCAAACGCGATGAATAACAACAGTAAACCTAAGGCCAAACCAACTTCAAATTCGCCTTTGCTGGTTTCCAGAGCAATAGCGGTGGTCATGGTTCGAGTATAACCTTCAATATTTCCGCCCAACATCATGGCTGCACCGACTTCACCAATGGCACGACCAAACCCGGCGATCACGGCAGCTAAAATAGCAAAGCGACATTGTTTGATGACGTGAAAAAGTAATTGTCCAGGTTTGGCACCTAAACTAATTAAAGTGGGTACCAAACGCGTATCGCTTGAGGTGACAGCGACTACAGTTAAATTCATCATGATCGGGAAAATTAATATCGCTTCTGCCATGATTACGGCTGTTGGCGTATAAAGTAATTGCAAATAGCCAAGCGGGCCTAAGCGACTAAACAAGCCATAGAGCAATAAGCCAATAACAACCGTTGGCAGGGCCATCAAGGTATTAAGCAGATGCTGCAATAGGTGTTTGCCACGAAAGTCATGAAGCCCCATCAGTGTTCCAGCAGGCACAGCAGCTGTTGCTGCAATAATCGCAGCAACGATGGATATTGATAAAGAGGTAATAACAATGTGATAAATGTCTTTATCAAATGACGTTATCAACGCTAGTGCTGTAGAAAGTGAATCAGCAAAATAGCTCATAAGACACTATCGATGTAGTTAGCGGATAAGTCCAAGGCGTTGACAGATGGTCAATGTCGGATCAACACGATTCATCGTGTAAAAATGCAAACCAGGCACACCAACATCAATCAACTTTTGAGTAAAATCAGTTAAAAAGTCCAAGGTAAAGGCTTGTAGTGATTCAGTATCATCATGAAATTCTTCTAAACGTTTACGTAACCAACGTGGAATTTCAGCACCACAGCCCTCTGAAAAACGGGCTAACTGAGAATAATTATTTATCGGCATAATGCCAGGAACAATAGGGATATCAATTTGATTTGCTTGGCAACGATCAACAAAATAGCGATAAGCATCAATATTATAAAAATATTGTGTTAAGGCGCTGTTGGCTCCCGCCTCGACTTTTCGTTTGAAGTTAAGCAAGTCAGCGTGTGCTGAGTTCGCTTGAGGATGAACTTCAGGATAGGTCGCCACTTCAATTGAGAAATGATCGCCTGTTTCCTTGCGAATAAATTCAACCAGTTCATTGGCATATCGAAAATCGCCAGGGTCACGCATTCCCGAGGGTAAATCACCACGTAGTGCGACTAAACGTCGAATGCCATTATCTTTATAAGTGGCAAGTATGTCGCGCAGACGTTCAGTTGTCGAACCGACACAAGATAGATGAGGAGCAGCATCAATGCCCGTTCTAGCTTGATCTTGTTGAATTTCGACGACGGCATCTAAAGTATTTTCTTGTGTCGAACCGCCGGCACCAAAAGTAACCGAATAAAATTCCGATTTGAGGGGTATTAGGCGCTCACGTACGGCACGCATGTTTTCAATACCTTTATCGGTTTTAGGAGGGAAAAATTCGCAACTGATAGTGAGTTTATGTGACATGGTTCGACGTCTGTTTGTGTGTAAAAAAAGGGCTAACCTAGGTTAGCCCAGTAGTTAAGTTTCTAGTAACGATAGTGATCAGGCTTGTAAGGGCCTTCTTTACTTAGGCTTAAGTATTTTGCCTGCTCATCGGTAAGTTCTGTTAATTGAGCGCCAATTTTACCTAAATGTAATCGTGCTACTTTCTCGTCTAACGACTTAGGTAGAACATAGACTTCATTTTTGTAGTTATCGCTATTGTGCCACAATTCAATTTGAGCCATGACCTGGTTACTAAACGATGCTGACATAACAAAGCTGGGATGACCGGTTGCACAACCTAAGTTTACCAAGCGACCTTCTGCTAACAGAGTGATGCGTTTGCCATCAGGGAAGATAACCTGATCTACCTGCGGTTTAACATTTTCCCACTGATATTGGCGTAATGATGCCACATCAATTTCAGAATCAAAGTGACCGATATTACAGACGATAGCTTCATTTTTCATCGCTTTCATATGGTCATGGGTGATCACGCGCACATTACCAGTCGTTGTAACAAAGATATCACCTAAAGCAGCGGCATCATCCATATTGACGATACGGTAGCCTTCCATTGCTGCTTGTAGCGCACAAATTGGATCGATTTCTGTCACCATGACAGTTGCGCCCATGCCACGGAATGCTTGTGCACAGCCTTTACCGACATCACCATAACCTAAAACGACACAGATTTTGCCGGCAATCATGACGTCAGTTGCACGTTTAATCCCGTCTAATAATGATTCACGGCAACCGTATAAATTGTCGAATTTTGATTTTGTAACTGAGTCATTGACGTTGATTGCTGGTACTTTTAATGAGCCGTCTTTCATCATTTCATAGAGACGATGCACACCAGTGGTGGTTTCTTCCGATAAGCCTTTAACATCAGCTAATAATTCCGGATAGTCATCATGCATGATTTGCGTTAAATCACCGCCATCATCCAAAATGAGATTTGGTCGCCAGCCGTTAGGACCAAAAATAGTTTGTTTAATACACCAGATAGCTTCTTGTTCTGTTTCACCTTTCCAAGCAAAAACAGGAATAGCTTGAGCGGCAATAGCCGCGGCAGCTTGATCTTGGGTTGAGAAGATATTGCATGATGACCAACGTACTTCTGCGCCAAGTTCTATCAGTGTTTCAATTAACACGGCAGTTTGAATGGTCATATGTAAGCAACCGGCAATCCGTGCGCCAGCTAATGGTTTGTTGCCAGCATATTCTTCGCGAATTGCCATTAAGCCAGGCATTTCTGTTTCAGCAATTTTGATTTCTTTTTTGCCCCAGTCAGCCAGATTCATATCGGCGACTTTATAGTCAGGCGTAAGGTTCTCAATGGTCATGTTTTTGTGTCCTTAAATATTTTGGTCGTTAATCGTAGGTTGGACTTTAGTTCAACATGTTGGGTTGAAACCCAACCTACAATTTGCGTAAATTTCTTGTAATTAGATACCGGCAGCATCACGTAATGTATCTGCCAGGTCGGTTCTTTCCCAAGTGAACTCAGGATTTTCACGACCAAAATGACCATAGGCCGCTGTGGCTTGATAAATTGGGCGAATAAGATCGAGCATGTTGACGAGTCCAACTGGGCGCAAGTCAAAATGGTCACGTACCAATGCTTCTAATTTTTCTGAACTGATCTTGCCGGTGCCAAACGTTTCGATACTGATTGATGTCGGCTGGGCAACACCGATAGCATATGAAACCTGGATTTCGCAACGATCAGCCAGACCGGCAGCAACAATATTTTTGGCAACATAACGTCCGGCATAGGCTGCACTGCGATCTACTTTTGATGGATCTTTACCTGAAAAAGCACCACCACCATGACGCGCCATACCGCCGTAGGTATCAACAATGATTTTACGACCGGTTAAGCCACAATCACCGACAGGACCGCCGATAATAAATTGACCTGTTGGGTTGATATGAAAAGCAGTGTCTTTCGTAATCCATTGTTCAGGTAATGTTGGTTTGATGATAACTTCCATCACCGCTTCTTTAATATCGGCTTGAGAAATATCAGGGTTATGTTGAGTAGATAAGACTACAGCATCGATACCAACCGGTTTACCATCTTCATAAACAAAGGTTATTTGGCTTTTGGCATCAGGACGAAGCCAGGGTAATGTGCCATTTTTACGCACTTCTGCTTGGCGTTTTACTAAACGATGAGCATAAGTAATGGCTGCGGGCATTAAAACGTCAGTTTCATTACTGGCATAACCAAACATTAAACCTTGGTCACCAGCACCCTGATCTTCAGGTTTATCACGATCAACACCCATTGCAATATCACTGGATTGTTTGCCAATCAACGACATGACGGCACAGGTCTGACCATCAAAACCGACTTCAGAACTGTTATAACCAATATCGGTAATGGTTTTGCGAACGACATCTTCTAAATCAACCCAGGCTGAGGTGGTGATTTCACCAGCAACAATAGCCGCACCAGTTTTAATCAACGTTTCACACGCAACACGTGCATTAGGATCTTGGCGAAGAATTTCATCTAAAACCGCATCAGAAATCTGATCGGCAACTTTATCTGGATGGCCTTCTGAAACGGATTCAGAAGTAAAAATTGAACGGTTACTCATAAACAATATGCCTCATTACTTGAATGATGTAGTTAATGAGTGTTGGCGAAGATGATGATGTAGACTGCTCGGACAACGCTCATTATTACTATTTGTAAATAATGAGCGCGGTTAAAAAATTATGTGAATAAGCCTAGCAGGAAAACCTGTTGCAGCGCTCCTTATTCAGATTCGGAATTCTAGTACTTTTGGGCATAAAAGACAAGATGTTAACAGCTAGTGAGTAGACAATAATGCTGGATTTTTTTCTGCGCTCTCTATCATTCTTTCCAAATTATTAATTACATCCATGCTCGCTATTTCCATAGTATTTAAAGCAGTAAGGCTCTTGGCAATATCGTTACTATAAAATGCATCAAGTGCAATAGCGCCCTGTTCATGTACTGTTTGGTGAGGTGAAGCAATCTCACGGTAACCTGGCAATTGAGAAAAACCATCGACACCTTCTCCTTCAAAATACCATTTACCAAGTCGACACTGTTTATGAGTAGATAGCTCGGCAGAACGTTTTTGGGATAAGCCCATCATGACCCGATAAATTTCAAATTTCCAAACGATATGATCAAGTTTGGCGATTTCTACAAAGCTGCGTAATGCTGAACCGGTAATCGTTTTTTCCATATTTTTTGAGATACCAAGCATCTTATGCATGTCGGATACAACCGTCTCAACTCTGCCACCAAAAGCTGACGTGTCAGCGGTAACACCCTGCATTAAACTGCTGGCGCTTTCAGTTTCATGTTGGATATTTCCAACCAGTTCAGAGATCTGGGTGCTGGCTTCACGGGCGCGGGTAGCCAGTGTTCTAACTTCATCAGCAACCACGGCAAATCCGCGACCATGTTCACCTGCGCGTGCCGCTTCTATGGCAGCATTCAAAGCCAATAAATTGGTTTGTTCAGAAATGTTACTGATGGTTTCAACAAAGCCGCTGATTTTTTCAGCATTATCTTGCAGAGATTTAACCCGTGATGCCGATTGATCCATTTGACCGGTGATATTACTCAAACCAGATGCGACAGCTTCAATGTGTTGTCTGACGTGAATTGATGTTTCTGCACCTTCAACTGCTGATGCCCGTTCTGAATTTAGAACGGTTGCCATCGTTCCCAAACTCTGATGAAACCCACCCAGACTTAAACCAAAGCTTTCAAGATTGGTGAATAATCTTGTTGTCCAATCATGTTGTAAATGCTGTTGTTCTGATTTTTGTTCAAGCGTGTTATATCGCTGTTGTAACTCCTGTTGTTGCTCGTTTAATGCCGTGATGGTGTTATCGCGATCTTTAAGCTGTTGTTGTAACGCAGCAATGTCTTTTTTATAGTTCCAAAATGCCATGGAATTATCCTTGATTGAAAAATGACGTTATATAAATGATGTTGAGTTTTTAGCAGATATCATGCCATTAACATAAGCTTATAACTCAAGACAATAGCCATTGATTTTAAGCCAATTGCGTGCAGAGCGATAGTCAGGCATATAGGTCTCGACCAAATGCCAAAAAGCAGCTGAATGGTTGTGGTGCTCGGTGTGGCAGAGCTCGTGAATGATCACATAATCAATTACATCAGGCGGTGCCATTAACAGCTTCCAGTTATAGTGAATATGGCCAGACAAGGTGCAACTACCCCAACGTGCCCGATAGGTTTTTACGGTTATTGATTGTGCTTGTAAGCCTGTTTGTTGTGAAAATTTGTCGCTACGTTCAGTCAGATAAGACTGTGCTTGCTGCTTGTACCAGGCAATAAAAGCGGCACGAATTGCCGTTTTTGTGATTTTATCTAATCGTGCGTGGCAAATTATGTTGTTGCCAGCTATCGAAATGTGTGGCTTTGACTGCGCGTTTTTAAACTGTAATGAATACGATTGACCAAATAACAGCACGGTTTCGCCATCAATAAACTGTCTTTCAAGCACGGGGTGTTGAGATTGTTGCTCAAGTTTTGCTTTGATCCACGATGATTTTTCGTCGATAAAATCGCGAGCAAAACTAAGTGGTAAGCGTGAGGGAATGCGAATTGTTACGCCCTGTTGTTCCACTTTTAATAACATGGTTTTTCGGCGATTAGTTTTGATTACTTGTACCGTGAATCCATCACCTTTAATTGTCTTCATTTTAATTGATTTTAGTTTAAAACAAGTATTTTACGCTGGGATTTGAGAAAATGATGCACATTACTATTTTGTTGCGTTGCTATGTCACCTTGTCATTTTGATATTCACACTGCACATCGTTTATCTGTTGCCCCAATGCTCGATTGGACAGATAGAGATTGTCGCTATTTTCTCAGGCTTATTTCCAAACACACCTTGCTTTACACCGAGATGGTGACGACTGGCGCTCTAATTCATGGACAGAGGCAACGATTTTTAGATCATGATGTCAGTGAGTTTCCGTTAGCGTTGCAGTTGGGTGGCTCTGATCCTGATGCCTTAGCGCTGTGTGCCAAATTAGGTGAGCAAGCGGGTTATTGTGAGATAAATCTTAATATTGGATGCCCAAGCGATCGCGTTCAGTCTGGACGTTTTGGTGCCTGTTTAATGGAATATCCCAAATTGGTGGCAGAAGGGATTATTGCCATGCAGTCTGAAGTGTCTATCCCTGTTACGGTAAAAACACGCCTTGGTATTGATGAACTTGATAGCTATGCGTTTTTATATGACTTTATTGCTCAAATTACCCAAGCAGGGTGCAATATGGTTATTCTTCATGCTCGCAAAGCCTGGTTATCAGGCTTAAGCCCTAAAGAAAATCGAGATGTGCCGCCATTAGATTATCAACGCGTCTATGATATTAAACGTGATTTTCCTGAACTTCATGTCGATATAAATGGGGGTATTCACACCTTGGCACAAGCACAGGAACATTTAAACCATGTCGATGGGGTGATGATGGGCCGTGCCATTTATCATGACCCCTATTTATTGGCAGAAGCTGACAGGCTGATCTTTAAGCAGCAAACAGCAACGCCATCTCGTCATCAGCTTATTCAGCAAATGTTGCCATACATCGAACAACGTATGGCACAAGGTCGACCTCTAAAATCGATTACCCGCCATCTGTTAGGTTTGTTTCAAGGTCAACCCGAAGCCAAGGCCTGGCGCCGTCATTTAAGTGAAAACGCACATAAAAATGGTGCAGGGATTGACGTAGTGCAACACGCCTTGGATTTAGTTCCTGATCCCAGTGCCGCGATAGAGCAGGAATAGCGCAAAACAGGTCAGTGCTGCGATGCAGCTTAGAATCATGGCAAATGCCGTTGTAACTGCAATATCTGAAATACCTAACATGCCATAACGAAAGGCATTAACCATATACAGAATTGGATTGGCTAAAGAAACATGTTGCCAAAAATCAGGCAATAAACTGATCGAGTAAAACACGCCACCGAGATAGGTTAGTGGCGTTAATATAAACGTTGGGATGATGGCAATTTCATCAAAACTACGAGCATAAATACCATTAATAAACCCACCCAAAGCGAACATCACGGCACTCAATATAACCATGCTGAACGTAATAAAAAGATGCGCTATCGAGAGCTGGGTAAAAAACAGAGAGACCAATGTCACTATAAAACCGACACACAATCCTCGTGCCGTACCACCGGCAACATAGCCTGCCAGAATAAGATAATTTGGAATAGGCGCGACCAGCATTTCTTCAATATGATTCTGAAATTTTGAACTAAAAAAGGATGAGGCGACATTGGCATAGGCATTGTTGATAACAGACATCATAATAATGCCGGGTGCAATATAGTCCATGTATCTAAAGCCATCCATCTCACCGATTCGCGTACCAATCAGATTGCCAAAAATAATGAAATAAAGTGTCATGGTAATGGCTGGTGGCAGTAATGTTTGTGGCCAAATACGGATAAAACGACGAACTTCACGGCTAAATAAGGTATGAAACGCTATCCAATGACGATAGTGAATACTGCTGTTCATAACGTTGCCTCAGATTTTTCGACTAGACCCAGGAACAACTCTTCCAATCGATTGGCTTTATTTTTCATACTGCATACGTCAATATTTTGCTGCGTTAATGCGGTGAAAATGCTATTTAACCCCGTATCACGATCGATCTCAATTTCTATCGTAGTGTCATCGAGTTTTAGATAATCAGCAATGGTTAGTGTGAAGTCGTTGGGTAAAGCTGATTTAAGATAAAAAATAAATGTCTCTTTATGCAGCTTGTTTAGCAATGATTTCATATCTGTATTTTCAATAATATTACCGTGATCAATAATGGCGATGTTACGGCATAAATTCTCAGCTTCTTCGAGATAATGTGTCGTGAGAATAATGGTTGTGCCTTGTTGGTTAATTTTAGTCAGGAATGCCCACATAGAACGTCTCAATTCAATATCAACACCAGCAGTCGGTTCGTCAAGAATAAGTAATTGAGGGTTATGGACAAGGGCGCGAGCTATCATTAAACGTCGTTTCATGCCACCAGATAAGGCTCGTGCTGGCGTGTTACGTTTATCCCATAAACCTAATTGATGTAGCAGTTCATCCGCTCGCGGTTCCGCCAGTTTTGCAGGAACGCCATAATAACCAGCCTGGGCAATCAGAATATGTTTTACTTGTTCAAAGCCATTGAAATTAAACTCTTGGGGAACAAGCCCAATAAATGATTTCGCTCGTTCGGGGTCTTTTTCAAGATCGGTTCCAAAAATAGTAACTGAACCGGATGATTTGGTGACAAGCGAACTGATGACTCCAATGGTGGTTGATTTGCCAGCGCCATTGGGCCCTAATAACGCAAAAAAATCACCTTGATTGACATCGAGATCAATCCCTTTTAAAGCGGTGAGACCATTACGATAGGTTTTTGTCAGGTTTCGAATCGACAGTGCAGTCACGATTGTTATCACACGCAAAAATAAAGCGTTCTAGGTTATCATGCTACTCATCTTAATTAAATCTTATTAACTGCATATGATCACACCGCCGACGTCACAAAAAGAGTTATTAGCAAGATGTGGGCTATTAACAGGCAAGACGCTTGGTCAGGTTGCAGCACAACTCAAGTTACCAGTTCCTGACAATTTACAGCGACATAAAGGGTGGGTTGGGAGTTTATTAGAAAAAGCATTGGGTGCTGATGCTGGCAATTTGGCCGAACCAGACTTTGTCGCTTTGGGCATAGAAATGAAAACATTGCCTTTGAATGCAAATGGTCTTCCAAAAGAGTCAACCTACGTTTGTACAGTAGCTATGCACCAAACAGGTGAGGTAAACTGGCAAGATAGTTGGGTCAGACGAAAGTTGGCTCATGTTTTGTGGGTGCCTGTCGAAGCTGATAATGCAATCCCACTGGCTGAACGTTATATTGGACAGGCCTGGTTGTGGCAGCCTACACCCTATCAAGAATCTTGCTTACAGCGTGATTGGGAAGAATTGATGGATCGTATTGTTCTGGGCGAGCAGGATGAAATCACGGGCTTAGAAGGTGAATATTTACAGCTAAGACCCAAAGCCGCACATAGTCGTATTGTTGCCAAAGGCATTTCTGACACGGGAACAATGCACAAGATAAACCCAAAAGGATTTTATCTTAGAACACAATTTACCCGACAATTATTGCAAAACAAGGACAGCAATTAAGTCATCAACAAGGGACTGGCAATGTAACATTAGGCGAATTATATGCGTAAGTTAAATTCATTGGTCATAGACAATGATCCTGCTTTTCTAGAAATAGCTCGAAATTTATTAGAATCGGCTGGCTTTAGTGTCACGACATGTGAAACAGGTCAAGAAGCATTAGAACGGGCAAAAAATGAATCGTTCAGATTAGTATGTTGTGGTCAAAACTTACCCGATATTCGTGGTTGTGAACTCTGCGGTCAACTTCGCTCGATAGTTGGCTGTGACTTTAGTTCAGTTATAGTGTTAACAGACGAAGATAACTCAAGAATACTTAAACAAGCCCTGCTTGCAGGCGCAACAGATATTTTCAGTAAAAACGATCTCGATGAACTGTCAACCTATATACAGCGCTATGCGGACAGAGAACGCAGACAATTATCAGGGCGCGTTTTATTGATTGAAGATTCCCGTGTTGTACAAGAAATTGTAATCGACTTACTGACAGATATGGGGCTGGATGTAGATGCCTATACCCATGCTGAAGGCGGTTGGGAAGCTTTTCAAAATGGGCACTATGATCTTGTTATCACGGATGTCATGCTGAAAGGTCTTATGAGTGGTATTTCTTTGGTTAGAAAGATACGCCGATTACACGGTGAGCATGGAAACGTTCCCATTCTAGCCACATCAGGCTTTGATAATATTTCTCGTAAGATTGAGCTTTTTCATCTTGGTGTAAACGATTACGTGGCAAAACCGGTGGTGCGAGAAGAGTTGCGTCAACGCGTGTTTAATCATGTCACCAGTTACCAAAAAATGTTGGAGTTGCGCTCACAACAAAACTCCTTATACAGTTTAGCCATGTTAGATGAACTTACTCAATTATTTAACCGTCATGCCTTACGAGAATTTTCTGGTAAATATTTTAGTGAAGCCTCACGATTTAATCGACCACTCACATTAGCGGTGGTTGATATCGACCATTTCAAGAAAATCAATGAAGTGGCAGGTCATACCAAAGCTGATCAGGTACTTGCAGAATTAGGTATGTGGTTTAAGCGCTTTGTCAGAGATGAGGATATGGTGGCACGATGGAGTGGTGATGAGTTTATCTTCTTATTGCCAAATTGTGATAGTGATACTGCTTTAGCTTTAATGACGCGATTACAAAAGCGACTTTCACAATTTAAGCCAGCCAATGTTTCTATAACTGTTAGCGTGGGTTTGGCAACAACCTCAAGCGAAGCACGGCATAACTTGAATGGCTTATTTGAATTAGCTGATCGCGCTATGTATCAAGCCAAAATGGCAGGCCGTGATTGTATAAGAGTTTATGAAAGCGAGTCAGTCGGTTCAGAACTATAGCGTTCAGCAAACGCGAGGCATTGCTCATAATCAAGTGTAAAAATACCATGGCCACCATACTCAAAATCTAACCAGACAAATTCAATATCTGGCCAGCGTTCCATTACAGCAAGGTCACTATTGCCAACCTCAACAAATAGATTGCCCTTCGGGGTCATAAACTTAGCCGCATGACATAAAATGTGTTCAACTAACGCGAGACCGTTATCTTCTGCCTCAAGTGCTGAAACAGGTTCATGACGGTATTCCTCTGGTAGCGTTGCCATTTCATCAGCGCCTACATAAGGAGGGTTGCTGACAATTAAGTCATATTTTTGAGAGGTCAATGATGACCATACGTCTGATTGAATTGTATTAACACGCTCATTAAGCTTATGTTTATCAATGTTAATTTGTGCAACAGTTAAGGCATCAGAACTGATATCAATCGCATCCACTTTTGCTTCAGGAAAGGCTTCGGCACAAGCAATAGCAATGCATCCACCACCAGTACACAGATCTAGAATAGATGTCACATTATCTGGTTCGTGGACCCAAGGTAGAAAATTATCTTGGATGAGTTCTGCAAACGGTGAACGCGGAATTAATACACGTTCATCGACATAAAATGGCATGCCAGCAAACCAGGCTTCATGAGTTAGATAGGGTACGGGCACACGGTCAACAATACGACGATGGAGTAACTGTGCAATCGCTTCTTTTTCTGTACGAGTTAAGCGAGCATCTGCAAAAATTTCAGGGAACTCGGTTGCCGGAAGATGCAGACTATGGAGAATTAATTGTAATGCATCGTTAAAGGCATCAGCATTGCCATGACCATAAAACAATTCTGCAGCATTAAATTGTGACGTCGCCCAGCGCAAGACGTCGCGTAAGGTCTGCAGTTCATTGAGCACAGTTGTGTGCGTTGAAGTCATAGTGTCAAGCTGCTAATTACTAATATCAACAAAATGACCAGCAATTGCCGCCGCCGCCGCCATTGCGGGGCTGACCAAATGAGTGCGACCACCTAAACCTTGGCGACCTTCAAAATTGCGATTGGATGTGGATGCACAATGTTCACCTGATTCCAGCCGATCAGCATTCATTGCCAAGCACATTGAACAACCTGGATCACGCCACTCAAAACCAGCTTCGATAAATACGTTATCCAAACCTTCTTGTTCAGCTTGTTGTTTGACCAAGCCTGACCCAGGAACAACCAAGGCTTGCTTTAAGGTGGATGCAACTTTACCGCCTTTAATTGCAGCTGCGGCTTGTCGTAAATCTTCTATACGAGAATTGGTACATGATCCAATAAAGACACGATCCAGTTGGATGTCAGTAATGGCCTGATCACCCTTTAAGCCCATATACGCCAGTGCTTTTTCCATGCCGTTGCGTTTAACAGGATCGGTTTCATTGGCAGGGTTGGGTACCCTGTCATCAACAGCCACCACCATTTCAGGTGATGTACCCCAAGTAACCTGAGGTTTAATGTCAGCAGCATTTAGAGTAATTGTGTTATCAAAAACAGCACCGACATCACTGTGTAAGTCTTGCCATGCATCAACTGCTTTTTGCCAATTATCACCAGATGGCGCAAAAGGGCGACCTTTTAAATAGTTGATCGTGGTATCGTCAACAGCAATGATGCCAGCTCGTGCACCCGCTTCAATTGTCATATTGCATACAGTCATACGGCCTTCCATCGATAAAGCTGCAATTGCATCGCCAGCAAATTCAATGGTATAACCTGTTCCTCCAGCCGTTCCAAGCTTACCAATGATGGCCAAAACGATATCTTTAGCGGTGACACCATCACGGACTTGGCCATTGACCTGAACTAACATGTTTTTAGCTTTTTTCTGGATCAAACACTGTGTGGCTAATACATGTTCAACTTCAGATGTACCAATACCAAAAGCAAGTGCACCAAATGCACCATGGGTAGACGTATGTGAATCACCGCAAACTACGGTCATACCCGGTAAGGTCGCGCCTTGTTCAGGACCAACTACGTGAACAATACCTTGACGAATATCAGATAAATCAAACTCGGTTACACCAAAATCCTTGCAATTCTGGTCAAGCGTTTCAACTTGCAAACGTGAAATAGGATCTGCGATGCCTTGATCACGATTATTTGTAGGAACATTGTGATCCGGGGTTGCCAAGATAGAATCAAGACGATGTGGAGTGCGATTAGCCAGTCTTAATCCTTCAAATGCCTGGGGTGATGTAACCTCATGGACTAATTGACGATCAATATAGAGAAGGGCTGTAATACCATCTTCATCGGTACGGACGATATGTTGTTCCCAAAGCTTGTCATAAAGTGTCTTAGCAGCAGTCATGTCTGATCTTAGTGGTCTGATAAAAATGCCAATTATACAGTGAAGCTGAAGGATGCTCTATGTCATATTTTTAACAGGCAAAAAAAAACGAGTAGTCGCAAGGCTACTCGTTTTTGTTTTTCTAGGAAAAGTGATTATTCCATATTCGCGTGTCTATATCTCATTTCTTCTTCCGGAATACCTTTCTCATGGATAAGATGAGAAACAATCGCTTCCAGGAAAATCAATGTAGATAATTCAAACATGGTTCCCATAGGCATGCCTTTTGTAGGGGCAAAGCTATCATCGTTACCAATTTGAATAGTTTGATCTGCTAAATCGCCAATCGTTGAGCTTGATTTTGAACAAATCAAAACTACTTTAGCGCCTTCAGATTTGGCTTTATTTGCAAATGAAACAAGTTGAGTCGTTTCACCAGAACCAGAGATAACGATTAACAAATCACCTTCACGGATACTTGGTGTGCTAATTTCACCTTGAATATAGACAGTATAACCACTATGCATCAGTCTCATGCCTAGGAAGTTACCAACCAGTTTTGAGCGACCTGCACCTGTAATAAAGATGCGTTTGGCATCATCACACATTGAAACTAACGTAGTTTCGAGTGAATCATCAGTCACACCTAAGATGTTAGTGATTTTATTTAAGAGTAGATCACGATGCATTGTTTTATTCCTTATGCTGCGTCAACTAAAGCACGTAATTCTTTAGCAGATTCTGCTGGAGAAGGAGCGCCATAGATAGCCGCGCCAACAACAACGATTGCAGCACCAGCTTGAACTGTGCTTTGGATAGTATCTTTGTTGATGCCACCAGCAACAGAAATTTTAACGTCTAAGCCTAAGCCAGCGATCAATTTAAGATCTTCAAAAGGTGTTTGACCTGCGGCTTGTGCATCAAGACCAGTGTGAACACCGATGATTTGAGCACCGTTTGCAGCAGCAGCTTTAGCAACAGCAGCTTTATCTTCAACACCAATTAAATCGATTTGAGCTTCAGCGTTATTAGCGTTAGCAGCTTTGATAACACCGTTGATTGTAGCCATATCAGCAGCACCCAAAACTGTAGTGATATCACCACCAGCTTCGAAGAAAGGAGTTGCTTCGTATTCACCCGCATCCATTGTTTTAAGGTCAACAAGGATTTTTTTATCAGGGTGAGCAGCTTTTAATGCTTTAACAAGCTTAAGACCGTTGTATTTAATGCAAGGTGTTCCGATTTCTAGAATGTCAACATAAGGTGCAACTGCTTCTGCTAAAGCCATAGTTGCGTCGAAGTCTAGAGAATCTAGAGCCATTTGGATTTCTGCCATGATCATACTCCTAAAGTATTTTATTTTATTATTTCACGTTCAATTACGCGGGTTTCGAACTATAGTTCACAAATAAGCCTGGTGTCAATTTAGACCTAAGTGTGAAAATTTCAGCCCACCATCCGATTGTTTGGTAGCAGGCTGAGAATTTTTTGGTTTGAGCTAAAGCTTAAATATTAAGCTTCGATTTCAGCTAGACGATTTGCTAATAACGCTTCAAGCGCTTCTAGTGCTTTTGCAAAACCATCAATACCTTCTGATAATTTTTCAGTCGCCATACGATCAGCGGCGTGCATCGCATCAAATGTTGCTTTATCCATATCGATTTTTTCAATATCAGATGCTGCCGCTTGTGCTGGAGATAATTTACGAACTAATTCGCCTTCTGTTGATTGTAATTCATCAAGCAAGCCAGGAGAAATTGTTAATAAATCAACACCAGCTAATTCTGTTATTTCACCAACGTTACGGAAGCTAGCGCCCATAACTTCGGTTTTATAACCAAATTTTTTGAAATAGTTATAAATTGCAGTTACAGAAACAACACCTGGATCTTCAGCTGGTTCGTATGAATCACGACCAGTATCTTTTTTGTACCAATCAAGAATACGACCTACGAAAGGTGAAATTAATTGAATGCCATTCTCAGCACACGCAATAGCTTGGTGAAGACCAAATACTAATGTTAAGTTGGTGTGAATGCCTTCTTGTTCAAGCACTTTAGCTGCTTGAATACCTTCCCAAGTTGCTGCAACTTTGATTAAGATACGGTCACGCGAAACACCAGCGGCTTCATACTGAGCAATCAAATCACGACCTTTTTCAATTGTCGCATCAGTGTCATAAGACAATCTGGCATCAACTTCAGTTGAAACACGTTGTGGCACGATGTCCAGAATTTTCAGACCAAATGAAACAGCTAAACGATCGAATGCCAGCGTAACAACTTCTGAAGCAGGTGCATTCGCTCCGACAGTGGCACGAGCGCCTTTAAGTGTGTCATCAACGATGCTCTGATATTCAGGCATTTGAGCCGCAGCGGTGATTAAAGATGGATTTGTTGTTGCATCACGAGGTGTAAATTGTTGTATTGCAGCAATATCACCAGTATCGGCAACAACAACTGTCATTTCTTTGAGTTGGTCTAGTAAATTTGCCATGTGTTAGATACCTTTTATTGTCAAAAATTAGTAAATCGTCAGTATATAGCTATTAGCTATTTCATCAGAAATTGAGTTATTCATAATTATCATTTTAACCATGGTTTTTTACAGCCTGATAGGTAAAACGACAAATAAACCTTCGTAGCGCGTTGTTAGCCTTGGCGACGAATATATTTTTCTACACCAGTAAGTGGCTTGGCAGTTGCCTGATTTTGAATATAAGCTTCAACGCCAGTAACAGGTTTAAGCGCAGTCTGATTGCGGATGTATTTCTCAACGCCAGTTAATTGTTTTGCCGTTGCTGCGTGATTACGAATGTAACGTTCAACACCAGTCAGACCATCATTGCTTGCTGTTGATGCTGATGCCACGGCGGTGTTTTTATCAGAACCTGATGAAAACAAGCCACAAAAAAAGTCGCACATTGAAGCAAAAAAACCTTTTTCATTCATTAGAAATACCTCTAGTTTATTTATGTTTAATCTCTATCCGGCCAGAGATATTCTGGTTAAAAGGATAAGTTACTATTATTAGCTTAGTTGTGGCAAGTCAAAACATCAATCTAACATCTTAAATGTGAGGATATATCTTTTAACTTTCCTGTGGCTGAGCTACCCAATAATTATCATGAATAAGCTATGACCAATACGCTTGAAAGACAATGTCTATCCAAGAGTTAAAAAAAACGAGTGACCAAAAGGCCACTCGTCATTTTTGAATGACTTAAATAGTCTTATGCTGCATCTACTAATGCGCGCAATTCTTTAGCAGATTCTGCTGGAGAAGGAGCGCCATAGATAGCTGCGCCAACAACAACGATAGTTGCGCCAGCTTGAATTGTGCTTTGGATAGTGTCTTTGTTGATACCACCAGCAACTGAGATGCGAACACCTAAGTTTAAGTCAGCAATTAATTTAAGATCAGCAAATGGTGTTTGACCCGCTGCTTGTGCATCAAGACCAGTGTGAACACCGATGATTTGCGCACCGTTTGCTGCTGCTTGAGTTGCACATGCTGCTTTATCTTTAACACTGATTAAGTCGATTTGAGCTTCAGCGTTGTTTGCGTTCGCTGCTTTAATAACACCGCCCATAGTAGCTTTGTCAGAAACACCTAATACTGTGCAGATATCTGCACCAGCTTCGTAGAAAGGCGTTGCTTCGTATTCACCAGCATCCATTGTTTTAAGGTCAACAAGGATTAATTTTTCTGGGAATTTTGCTTTTAATGCAGTTACAAGTTCAAGACCGTTGTACTTGATGCAAGGTGTACCGATTTCCAAGATATCAACATAAGGTGCTACTTGCTCTGCAAGTGCAATAGTTGCGTCGAAATCTAGAGAATCTAGAGCCATTTGGATAAGTGCTTTTGCCATGCTGACATGCTCCTAAAAGGTTGATTTAATTTGTTTACGCTAAAAATACGCTGTGAAAATATAAAGCAGATCATGGCTCTATGTCAATTTTATTGCCCAAGCGTTACCTGTGGATGTTGATATAGGCTAGACAGCATCAATTAGAGTGTGCCAAGCTGGGGCGCTAAAAAAAGATACTAGCGACTTAATTATTACTTAACTTAAATGGCGGTAGCTCATAACCATGACTGTTTTAGACGATTTTGACAGTTTTATTATTGATATGGATGGTGTGCTTTGGCATGGCAATAATCCGATAGATGGAATTATTGAATTTTTTGCTATGTTACGCCAGCTTCAAATTCCTTTTGTTTTAGCAACAAATAACGCAAGTCTGACCCAGCAACAGTATGTTGATAAATTGGCCAATATGGGAATTACTGTTGCTACAGATGAAATATTGACATCAAGTATGGCAACAGCACGCTATTTAGTGACACATTTACCGCCAGAAATACGCCGTGCTTTTGTTATTGGCGAACAAGGTTTACGTCAACCTTTGCTTGATGCCGGTTTTTTTCTAACCGAGCTGTACCAAGTTAATCAGCCAGATAAAGGCATTTTTGATCAAGGGGCTGATATTGTTGTTTCGGGCCTAGATCGACAATTAACATGGGATAAATTAGCCACTGCAACGCTCAATATTAAAGCCGGTGCACACTTTTTTGCGACTAATGCCGATACTACTTTACCAACAGAACTGGGAGATGTTATCGGCAATGGCGGCACAATTGCAGCCTTAGAAGCTGCAACAGGAGTCAAACCTATCAGTATTGGAAAACCGCAGCCTATTCTTTATCAACAAGCATTAGAATTATTGGGTTCAACACGAGAACGTACCATAGCGATTGGAGACCGGCTGGATACTGATATTTTGGGTGCAGTCAATGCCGGCATGCGCAGTGTTTTAGTGTTAACTGGAATATCGACTAGCGATGATATTGCTCGAGTGGAGTATCAACCCACATGGGTTATGGCTGATATAACAGAAATTACACAAACCTTAGCTAAGAATTAAAGTGGGGGAGAATTTACAATGAAAAAAATAATTAATGGTGTTGACAGTTTATTAGAGGAAAGCCTTTCTGGTTTTGCAAAAGCACACAGCGATATCATTCAACTTAACAGTGCGCCTCATTTTGTAAGTCGACGAAACGGTGGACAGCCGTCAAAGGTTGCCTTAGTTTCTGGTGGCGGTTCTGGTCATGAGCCACTTCATACAGGTTTAGTAGGGATGGGTATGTTAGATGCAGCATGTCCAGGCCAAATATTTACCTCGCCCACACCTGATCAAATGATGGCAGCCGCTCAAGCGGTAGAAAATGGGGCCGGTGTTTTATTTATCGTTAAAAATTATGCTGGTGATGTCATGAACTTCGAGATTGCAGCAGAAATGCTCGAGTGTGAACATCAAACCGTTTTAGTGTGTGATGACGTTTCCCTAGACAAAGATCATAGTACAGGTCGTCGTGGTGTTGCGGGAACACTAATAGTTGAAAAGATTGTTGGTGCCGCAGCAGAAGCGGGGGCGAGTCTTCAACAATGCAAAGTCTTAGGTGATCGCGTTAATAATGCAACAGCCTCAATGGGGCTGGCTTTGACCAGTTGTACTGTACCAGCATTAGGTAAACCAACATTTGATATTGGATCGAATGAAATTGAGATGGGCGTTGGCATTCACGGTGAGCGAGGTCGTGAACCGATGGATCTTACTAGCGCCACTGAAATGGTGGCGCATTTAGTTGCAGCCATAGATAAAGAATTACAACCGCAACAGGGGCAGAAAGTCTTATTGCATGTTAATGGTTTTGGTGGCACACCGCTGATGGAACTTTATTTAATCTATGATTTAGCAGCGCAATACTGGCAAGAAAAAGGCGTTGAAATCGTACGATCATTAGTCGGTAACTACACCACATCACTTGATATGGCGGGTGCGTCAGTTACGTTGACTTTATTAGATGTCGATATGCTGACGTATTGGGATGCCCCCGTTCACACTGCGAATTTACGCTGGGGTTGTTAAGTAACCTGAACACTGGATAATTAGTGTGCTTCGGGTTTTATGTTGGTTATGGCACAAAATCTGCATTTCTCCAAATAACAATCGGTATTTGGAGAAATATCATGAAATTATTCGTTAAATTAGTTGCTTTAAGCAGCCTTGTTTTAGTTACGGGTTGTATGTCAAATACGGCAAAGCGTGATCCTGACTATGCTGCAGTCAGGCCAGTTGCAGTGCCGCCTCAGGAGGTACAAGACGGTGCTATTTTTAATGCCGGAAATAATATCTCGCTGTTTGAAGATTATCGTGCTCGTCGTGTTGGCGATATTTTGACGGTTAAATTAGAAGAAAAAACCGATGCTGAAAAAGAAACTGAAACAACAATCAGCAAAAGTAATAGGAATAGCATCACTAATCCAACAGTATTTGGTACTACCCCTCAATTTGATCTTCCTAGTCAATTACCGTTAGCCAGCACAAATAATAATAATTTGGCGTTTGAGCTGGGGTCATCAAGTGATTTTAGTGGGCAAGGTGATAGTGACCAAAGCAATGAATTAACGGGCAGTATCAGCGTGTCGGTGGTTGAAGTATTAGCTAATGGTAATTTGATTATTCGAGGTGAAAAAATAATCGCTATTAATCAAGGTAACGAATATCTTCGTCTTGCAGGCATGATTAGTCCAAGAGACATTGATGCAGACAATACTATCTCATCAAAACGAATTGCTGATGCTCAAATTTCCTATATTGGCGACGGCCCGACTAATGATGCCAATGTTGTGGGGTGGCTAGGACGTTTCTTTTTAAGTGCGTTGATGCCATTCTAATTTTAAGGTGAGTGATATGAAATTTAAACTAATTGTGATAACACTGGCCTTGTTGCTGACATCGACGCTGAGCTATGCCGAGCGGATTAAAGATTTGGCATCTATCGCTGGTGTTCGAAACAATCAACTGATTGGCTATGGCTTAGTGGTTGGACTCAATGGTACTGGCGATAAAACTAAATTTACCGGTCAGAGTATTCGCAGTATGTTACGTGAAATGGGCGTAACACTGGCTCCAGGAATTGATCCCAAAAGTAAAAATGTGGCAGCCGTAATGGTGCATGCTGATTTACCTGCTTTTGCTAAACCTGGTCAAACAATTGACGTCACAGTGTCTTCTTTGGGCGATGCCAAGAGTTTACGTGGCGGTAGTTTGATTATGACACCACTAAAAGGTGCGGATGGTCAGATCTATGCCATGGCACAGGGAAATTTAGTTGTTGGCGGCTTTGGCGCTGAAGCTGGTGATGGCTCACGCGTAACCGTCAATATACCCAGTGCTGGTCGTGTACCAAATGGTGCGACGGTTGAGCGTACAGTTGGTAACGCCTTTAATGTTGGTGATTATCTGATTTTGAATTTAAATCAACCTGATTTTACAACGGCAAGCCGCCTTACTGATTCTATCAATCACACCTTAGGTAAAGGCACGGCAAAATCAATGGATGCATCATCGATTAAAGTCAATGCACCGCGTGACCCTAGCCAACGTGTACCGTTTTTATCATTGATCGAAAACCTGGAATTAAAGCCGGGTGAGGCTGCTGCCAAGATTATTGTTAACTCTCGTACTGGCACAGTTGTCATTGGTCAACATGTTCGTGTCAGTCCGGCTGCCGTCACTCACGGTAACTTGTCCGTGACTATTTCTGCCAATACCGAAGTCAGTCAGCCTAATGCTTTATCACAGGGCGAAACCGTTATTGTGCCAAATTACGATATAGAGATAACAGAAGAAGACAGCAGAATGTTCAAGTTTGATCCGGGGGTTACCTTGGATGAAATTGTACGCGCAGTTAATCAGGTTGGTGCAGCGCCAGGTGATTTGGTCGCGATATTAGAGGCGCTAAAACAAGCGGGCGCTCTGACGGCTGATTTGGTGATCATTTAGTCATGATGTGGCTTGCTTCTTTTGGAATAACATGTTACGTAGGTCGAACTTCAATTCGACAAATAATGGCTATACAGACATGAGCCAAATTCAACATACAGCTTTAGATTTCAAAGGTCTTGCCGAACTTCGTCATTCTGCGACTGTTGATCAAAAAGATCAAGACACCTTGCGTCAAGTTGCAGGTCAGTTTGAGTCTTTGTTTGTCAATATGATGTTAAAGAGTATGCGTCAGGCAAAATTGGCAGAGGGTATTTTTGATAGTTCTCAAAGCGATACCTATAGAGAAATGGCCGATCAACAACTTGCTATTGATTTATCCTCTCGAGGTGGCATCGGTCTGCAAGAGGTGATCATGCGTCAATTAGGCGGTCAACTTGACTCGAAATTGGCGACCAACCCCCCGTTGGGTGGCGAGCCACAGTTTTATAATAGTGACACAGTCAAGGTTAGACCTGTATTAGACAATAACGACACTGCTGATGTAGCTAAACAGATTATTTCAGATGCACCGATAAGCTCATCTCACAATAATGAGCCGCAATCTGAACTGAGCTTTGATTCGCCACAACAGTTTGTTGAAAAACTATGGCCAATGGCAAAACGCGCAGCAGATAAAATTGGTGTAACACCCGAGCTTATTTTGTCTCAAGCAGCCTTAGAAACCGGCTGGGGTAAACACGTTATTAACAAAGCCAATGGCGAATCAAGTTTTAATTTGTTCAATATCAAAGCGGATAGTCGTTGGACCGGTGATAAGACCAGTGTGGGTACAGTTGAATATCACAATGGCGTAGCGATTAGACAACAAGCTCAATTTAGAAGCTATGAGTCTTATCAACACAGTTTTGATGATTACGTCAACTTCTTGCAAACACAGCCGCGTTATCAAAATGCATTAAAACAAACGGATAACCCTGAACAGTTTATCGAAGCGCTTCATAAATCTGGCTATGCGACTGATCCTGACTATGCCGATAAAATTAAACGCATTATGAACAGTGCTACATTGGCACAGTTCTCGCAACAGCCCAATTATTCATGATTATCGTCGAATTATTGACGGATAGGGGCTAGATATGAGCATGTTAAACATCGGGACATCAGCGTTAACCACAGCGCAAGGTGCGTTATCGACAACAAGTCATAATATCAGTAACGTTAATACTGAAGGATTTAATCGCCAACGTGTTGAGCAAGATACACGCATCCCCAATTTTGAAGGCGGCTACTACATTGGTTCTGGTGTAGAAATATCAACTGTTGAGCGTTTATTTGATCAATTTCTAGCTGATCAAGTGCGTGTGTTTACATCACAACAACAACAACAAGATACGTTTTACACGTTTGCTCGGCAGGTTGATGATTTATTAGGATCGCCCGAGTTATCGCTAAGTTCCGGTTTAGAAAGCTTTTTTGATTCTGTTCAAGAAGTGGCAAACGATCCAACATCGATTCCAGCACGACAGGTCATGTTGACTGAGGCTGATACCTTGGCTAAACGTTTTAATACCTTGGATAGCCAATTAGATGCCTTTAATGATCAAGTTAATTTGAATTTAACGTCAGCAGTACAAAATGTAAATTTATTGGCACAAGGCATTTCCAACCTTAATGCGGCGATAGTGGAAGCAAAAGGTAATAGTGGGGCGCCACCCAATGATTTACTTGATCAGCGTGATCAGTTAATTAACAAATTATCGAGTTATATTTCTGTTGATACCATCGAACAAGATAATGGAGCAATCAGTGTTTTTATAGGAACAGGTCAGGGCTTAGTCGTAGGTAACAGCGCAATTGCCTTAAAAATTACCACTGATCCAACAGACACCACTCGTAATGAAATTGGTTATGGCCCAAGTAACATCAGTATCTCATCTCAGCTTACAGGTGGGTCTATTGGTGGATTATTATCTGTGCGTCAAAATGTTATTGACCCTGCTCGTGCAGAAATTGATGGTTTAGCAGCAGGTTTGATCGCGACTGTAAATGAACAACACAGTATTGGTATCACCTTGAGCGGGCAAGCCGGTGGCAACTTTTTTGAACCGTCAGATCCGCTTGCTGTTCCAGCACCCAATGCCGGTTCAATTCGTCTAGCTATTGTTGATCCTCAAGATATTGCTGTAGCGTTTCCTGTCACAACGACAACATCCAGTTCAAATTCAGGCACAGGCGTATTAGAGGTCTTATCTGTTGATGGATCTGATCCTGCTTTTAACCCATTAACGACATTAGCGACACCAGTTACATTTAGCTATAACAGCAGCACTGGCAATTACGATCTGACTTACGATGGTGGTACCGCCTCGATTAGTTATAATCCGGCAAGCGATAGTGGCAAAACAATTGATTTATCGACATTGATATTTTCTGCGCCAGCAGCTACCGCACCACCATTAACCATTACCTTGTCAGGTGTGCCCGCTGATAGCGATAGTTTCACGCTGACCAATAGTGCTTCGGGCGGTTTCAAAGCTGTTGGTGATAATAGAAATGCCTTGGCCTTAGCTGAATTACAAATTAGCAAAACATTAACAGCACTTGACCCAATAACGGGCTTAGCTGTTGGAGGAACCCCAACACGTTCGTTTGGTGATGCCTATGGTATTTTGGTGGCAAATGTTGCAACCCGAACGCAACAAGCAGAAGTTGGCCAAAAAACCCAACAAGGTTTGCTTGATCAAACTAAACTCCGATATGACTCTGTTTCGGGGGTTAATCTGGATGAAGAAGCGGCCAACTTGATGAAGTTCCAACAAGCCTATCAAGCTGCGTCACAAATTATTACCGTATCAAACACGGTCTTTAACGCACTCATCAATGCGATATAGCAAGGAGTAAGCGTATGCGTATATCAACCAGCCAAATATTTGACCAAAACCTGACTGCCATGCTCAATCAGCAAAGTGATTTGAGCAAAACGCAATTACAAGTGTCTACCGGTAAAAAGATTTTAAATCCGTCAGATGATCCGGCTGCATCTGTTCAAATTCTCAATTTACAGCGTGAATTTTCCTTATCAGAACAATACATTGCCAACGCAACCAAAGCTGAAAATAAACAAGTGATTGAAGAAGGTGTGCTGCAAAGTGCCACTGATATGCTACAACGAATTCGTGAGTTAGCAGTGCAAGGTTTGAATGCAAGCAATACGCAATCAGATAAAAAAGCAATAGCAACCGAGATTCAACAGCTTAATGAACAGCTTTTAGCTTTGGCTAATACCCGCGATTCGAATGGCGATTATTTATTCTCAGGTTTTCAGTCAAACACCCAACCTTATCAAACACTAGTCGGTGATTATCAGGGTGATGAAGGTCAACGTAATATTAAAATTGGTGCCGGTGTATTCATTGAAAGCAATGATCCTGGTAATCAGGTGTTCGAAGCACCGTTGATTTCAACCACAATGACAACAACATTAGCACCTGTGGTGACAGATGCTTTAGGTGTTACAAGTACGGCTACTCTTTCAGTAGATAGTTACACAGGTGGGGCTAATACTTTTTCGGCGGTCAGTTTTACATATGACTTAGCTAACAATGAATATACGATTACTGATGGTACAACCACAGAGGTAGTGAGTTATGCAACGCCACCGTTAAATATTGATCTGGCAACACTTAATCCCGCTTTCCCACCTGCTACAGTGACATTAGCTGGTACGCCTGATGATACAGATCGCTTCACAATTGCTAATGGCACTGGCACCGGACAACTTTCAGTTAATGATATAACAGGTGTATCAGAAACCTTCCCACAAATCAGTTTCACCTTTAATGACGCTGTGGTCGGACCACCTGCCATAGCTGCAAATTATGTCATCTCCGATAGCAATGGCAATACTGCCAGCGTTGATTATAGTGATGGTATGACGGTTAATTTAAGTTCACTTAACCCTGATTTTCCTCGACTGGAAATCAACTTATCTGGCTCACCTGCAGACGGTGATGTGTTGACCATTGAAAAAAATGTGACAGAACCGAGCCAAACCTTATTCAAAACCATTAACAACTTTGCAAATGCATTAATCAATAATGCGGTAGGTGCAAATGACTCACCGAATAATGGCGATTTTTTGACTAATCTCAGTGCAGCGCTGACAAACATAGTTGATACCCGAGCCAAAGTAGGTGGACGACTCAATGCCATTGAACAACAAAATCAAATCAATGATGGCTTATCCTTCAATATGGAAAAAACCTTATCAGAGCTACAAGACCTGGACTATGCCGAGGCCATTTCCAGGCTGTCACTTCAAACAACAGGCTTGCAAGCTGCACAACAATCATTTGTGCGAGTTCAGGGTCTATCATTATTTAATTTTTTGTAGGTCGGGTTTCAACCCGACAATCTGACTCGACAAAACTCCGGGCGAATGGTTGCAACCAATTGATAATAATAAAAAATAAAAAATTGGCGCAGCCATTGCTAACTACTTATTACACGATGGCTGGCTGTCAAAAAATCAACACCAATGCCATTGAGTTTATTCTTTGATTTAGAAAAAGGAACAGAACAATGGCTTCAGTAATTAATACAAATGTTGCATCATTAAATGCACAACGAAATTTAACATCTTCACAATCTTCTCTTGCAACCTCATTGCAACGTTTATCATCTGGGTTACGCATTAACAGTGCCAAAGATGATGCGGCGGGTCTTGCGATTTCAGATCGTTTTACCACGCAAATCCGTGGTTTAAACCAGGCAGCACGTAATGCCAATGATGCGATTTCATTGTCACAAACGGCTGAAGGTGCATTAGGTGAAATGACGTCAAATTTACAACGTATTCGTGAATTAGCAGTGCAATCAGCGAATGCAACCAACTCAGCATCAGATAGAGCAGCCTTGGATTTAGAGGTGCAACAACGAATAGCAGAGATTGACCGTATTGCCAGCCAAACCTCATTTAATGGTCAAAAAATTCTGGATGGTACCTTTGGTAATGCCGCGTTCCAGGTTGGTGCCAATGTCGGTGAGACTATCACCATTGATCTTGCTACAAGTATGCGTCCGGGCGATATCGGTAAAATGGCGGAAGTAACTTCTTCCGTTGACTTAAACACAGTTGCCACGCCAAACGCGACAGCGGGTAGCTTTACAACAGCCGCCATTACAAACTTTAATTTTGCGACTGTAAATGCACAATCTGTTGCTTCAGGAGCGTATACGCAAGCTGCATCTACTACTGCAACGGATGCATTCCAATTCTCAATTGATGGTCAAATTGCATCTGATCGGGTCGTTGGTGATGCTAGCGCTGCTAATCTTGATACGGATATCGCTGCCTTTATAACTGCATCCGCAGGTGCTTATACGCAAACAGGTACTGTTGCCGCTGGCGACCTTCAGATAACAAAAACAGATGGCACAAATTTGGTTTTGGCAACATCATTTTCTAATGCTGTTGGTTCTACAACGGCAGCAGTAGGCACCACATCTGGTGGCACATTTGCCGGAACAGGATTTATCGGCACAACTACTAGTGACACCTCTGCCAATAAAGTGATTACGGTTGATGGCGGTGCTAATATTACCCTTAATGGTGCTGATGAAGCTGCAAACGTAGCTTTATTACAAGCAGCATTAGATACACAAGCAGCAGGTACTTATACAGTATCTGGCGATGGTGCTGGCGTGTTAACGGTAGCGAATATTGCCACTGGTGCATCAAGCACAGCACCGGTTATTGCTGGTACTAATGCGGCAACATTTACTACTGGTAGTACAAGCACTAATGGTGCTGATAGTCTGACTTTAACCATAGCAGCAGATGGTTTTGATATTCAACTGGGCGACTCAACAGCAGTGAGTGTGGCAGCAGGTAGTTACACTTCTGCACAACAAATTGTTGATGCAGTTAATACTGCACTTGCTGGTAATGCCACAGCACAATTAAATGATGACGGCACGATGTCTATCTTTTCAGATGAAAATGTCACCATTACCGGTACTGTTGGTTTGACAACCTTAGGTTTGGTTAATTTTACAGAAGCTACAGGTAGTTTGACAGGCGCTAATATTCTTGATGTAGCAGCGTCAAATGATATTATCCGTAGAACAGATTCAGCATTAACATCTATCAGTGATTTACGTAGTACCTTTGGTGCGATTCAAAATCGTTTTGAATCTACTATCACTAACTTAAACACGGCGGTTGAAAATTTAAGTGCATCACGTAGTCGTATTATGGATGCTGACTTTGCGGCAGAAACAGCGAACCTGACTCGTGCTCAAATCTTGCAACAAGCAGGTACAGCGATGTTAGCGCAAGCTAATGCAATACCTCAAAACGTATTGAGTTTGTTACAAGGTTAGTTTGTTGGGTTGGCTTAGGTTTTATGAGCATATGGATGTCCAGTTGTCGCGTGAGCAAGATAGCAATCGGGCACTGAGACCATCCATGCTCATAAATTCGAGCCTTATTTTACTTGGCTGATTTGTAGTAATGTTCAAAGTAATAATTAGTTGCTTCTACAAAGCCTTCAATACTGCCACAGTCAAAACGACGACCTTTGAATTTGACGGCTAATACTTGTCGATCTTGTGCCAGTAGTTTCAACGCATCGGTAATTTGCACTTCACCATTGCGTCCTGGTGGTGTGTTGCGTAGGTAGTGAAAAATTTCTGGGGTTAATATATAGCGACCAATGACAGCCATATTGGTTGGTGCATCTTCTGGTTTGGGTTTTTCTACCATGTCGGTTACTTGATAGATGCCGTCTGCTATTTCTTCACCAGCTATAACACCATAACTTTCGATATCTTCCATCGGCACTTCTTCAATGGCAATAATACTGCATTGATAACGTTTGTATAAGGCAGCTAATTGTCCTAATGCTCTTAACCCATTACTATCGGTGGGTGCAGCACACAAGTCATCGGCAAGTATTACAGCAAAGGGTTCATTACCAATCATAGGTTCACCGGTTAAGATGGCATGACCCAAACCTAACATTTCACGTTGACGCATAAAGACAAAATCACAGGAGTCCATAACTTTGCGAATATCATCGAGGTATTTTTCTTTAGATGTGCCTTTGATTTGATGTTCGAGTTCGTAGTTATTATCAAAATGGTCGCCAATGGCGCGTTTGCCTCGTCCGGTAATAAAGCCGATTTGAGTGATCCCCGCTTCTAATGCTTCTTCAACACCATATTGGATCAATGGTTTATTGACGATGGGCAGCATTTCTTTGGGCATCGCTTTGGTTGCGGGTAAAAAACGGGTGCCATAGCCAGCGGCAGGAAATAGGCATTTACGAATAACAGTGGCAGCGCTCATCGGGTAACAACTCCTTTATATATCAACGAATGCATGTGAATTATGCCTTAACTGATACATTTTATCTTTGGAAATAATGAAGAAATAATTGTATTCAAGTCGTGCAACCTTGTATTTTGCATGATGACAGATCAACAGACCTTAGGATAGTTGACTTTGCAAACGCTGTAAAATTGATTCACCTGCTTGGCGAAATACCTCCTGGCTGTATTGCGATAGTACTTTTTCTCGCGCGATCTGACCCATTTCAGCCAGTTTTTCAGGATGAGAGAGCGCATCAGCCAAGGCGTTTGCTAAGGCGTTGACATCATTAGGAGGAATTAACCAGCCACTTTTGCCTTGTTCAATTGAGTAAGGCATTTGTCCGACAGATGTTGCTATAACGGGTAAGCCTGCTTGCATTGCTTCATGCATTGAGATACATAAACCTTCGAGGCGAGATGGCTGAAGATAGAGATGAAGCCCAGCAAGGTAGTTTAACGGTTGTTCGGTATAGCCGAGTAAGCACAGCTCTGAAATACCTTTTTGTTTAATCATGTTAGTGAGCATGTCATGATCACGACCATCACCTGCGATAGTTATTTCGATAGGTACTGGCGCTACAAAGCCGCGTTGTTTTAGTCGTGCTATAGCTTCAATCAAAATATCATAAGCCTTTTGCGAGTGTAATCGTCCGAGGCTCCCTATACGTAAAGTTTGACCTGCTTGCCATGGTGTTGCTTGAGGTGCGTCGGGATTTGCACAGAATAGTGGCCATGATGCCAGGCGTTCTGGCGGTACACCAAAGCGTTTTCCGGTGATAGCAGTAACCATATCTGAGTCACCAATCCACATAGCAGGGCGCTTGCGTAAGATATAAAAAGGTACGTAACGACTAAATTTCAAAGCAGCATTATGTTGCCAGCATACGACGGGTATATTATCTCGCCAACCAAGTAAAAGACCCATGATGCTTGCACGAGCGACCGAGGTCCAGATCAATGTGGGTTTATACGTTGTGAGCTTATGATCTAGCCAACGAATTGCAGCTAAATGATCGCGGTTACCACCTTCACGAATATGAACTTCAAGACCATCAGCGATCATTGCCGGTAGTGCTCGTCCATCGCGCCGTGTGAGTGCAAACACTTCAACGTGTGCACCAGCATTTCGTAGTACACGGGTTACAGCAGGAATGGGTAATGGGCCTCCACTACCTTCAAGTGAGCTGGTGATGTAGGCAATTTTCATAAGATTAGGTAATGAAATAATAGCGTTATCTGCAAGATCAAGAGTCCTTATTTTGTCGGTAATATTAAGCGACAAAGTATACCTTATATTCTTTTTGAGCTTAAAATCATGGCGTTATTGCTTAAGAAATTTTTCTGTTAAAGCAGTGAGTCGAGATTCAATATCAGCAGGGATTTTGAAGGTATCTGAATAATAGTTTTGAGTTTTATTAAATTTTTTGGCGATCAATTCATCATGGAGACTTCCCATCAAACCATTAATCGTACCAAGGTACTTTGATATCTGATTGTGGTATTGCATAGGGTAAAGGATCTTCAGGTTGTCATATAAAGCAACAAGACGACTAATGACCTTTCGCATCTCGTGAAATTCTCTGCTGGTTATTTCGTCTTCAGTCAGTTTGGTGCGAATGAAATTAATTTCGTTGTTGATATGGTGTTGAAAGTTTTCAGGCATACTGGGCTTAAAGTTATCAATTTCTTTTACAACAAAATGATAAAAAGGATGTGTTAGAAAAAGCCGACTACGCATAGCAAAGCGAATGATGGCATTGGTCTGTTTATTTCTAAACGCATCTTGCAAATAGCCTAAAGCTGCTGTTAACCAATGAAATTTTGTAGGATATTTATGGCGATGATCAAGTGTTTGGTAAGCAAAACGCAAATGCTTCATCTTGGCTCGAATATCTCTGAAAACAAGCTGTTGTTCCGCCGTCAAAGTCTGATCTGACAGGAGTTTGTTGACCAAATTGATTAAACTATCCCGTTCTACCCCTTGTTGCCATAGTTGTCGACAAAGCGCATAACACTGCTTGAGTTGCTGTTGAGTATAATCAAGATGAATCGAATCAGGTAAAACGGCGTCAGCGTGGATCTCATCATGTACTAACACTGCGGCAAAAAGATCGTCACATTGTTGAGCTGTAAAACTCGGAAAGTCGACTTTTTTTGAGGCGTTAGCACTAGTGTGATTAGACTTTGAGTTCATTGGTGATCTTAGATTTCGCAAGCAGTGTAAATAATATGGTGGATGATTATACCCGTAATCATTGAACATGCGTGCTACAGTTGCCGAGAGCCTGTCCAACCATGGACCCAAGCAGCCCAACCCTTCGACTGTCTAATGAACTTAGAGCTTAGGGTGAGCGGAAATTTTTAGCAATATCTGCAAATCCAATGACCACGAGTATATGATGTTTTACCGTGGTAAAATGCTCTGTTGTAAATGTTAACAACAGCCCTAGCCATAATGCTTTGAGTCCATATTAACTCTTATTAATTAAACAGGATGACTTGATGTCGAGAAAACAACTGGCCCCATTAATCGCTATTATTGGCAGTGACGGTTCGGGAAAATCTACGGTCGGTGAGCGACTCCGCACTGAAGTTGAAGCTTATGGTTCTGTAAAGACCGCTCATTTAGGAAAACAATCAGGCAATATTGCGCGATCACTTGCACGCATACCGTTGATTGGTAACTGGTTTGAAGGCATGATTGATCGTAAAACCAACAAATTTAAACAGTCGCAATCAAAAAATAAAACACCCAGCGTATTTCCTTCGATGGTGATTTTTATGTTTACGTTACGACGCATGTGGCGTTTTTGGCGAATGCTGGCTTTGCGTCGTCACGGTTTTATCATCATTACTGATCGCTATCCACAACTTGATATTCCCCGTGCTTTTGATGGTCCAAGCTTAGCGATTAATGCGCAAGGTAATTTTCTAGTGCGTTGGTTAGCAAAGTGTGAACATAAAGCATTTGAATGGATGACTGGTTATAAACCAGATCTCATCATACGGCTTAATGTTGATCTTGATACTGCCTGTGCGCGTAAGCCTGATCATCAGCGAGCCTTATTACAAAATAAGATCGAGATTACGCCACAATTAAAATTTGAGGGTTCACCTATCGTAGAAATTGATAGTGCTCAATCGTTAGATATCGTTGTAGAACAGGCGATGAAGGCTGTAGCAACAATATTGACCGAACGTGGATATACTGTTTCTAAGTCTTAAAGTCCTAGTTTAGGCCAATAATATTTTGCCAATAAATACCAAAATCTTAGCCATGCACTTGCAATTATCCAGCTTGCGAACACATCACTCGGCCAATGAACACCGAGTGCAATTCGTGATAAGCCGCTGGCAATAGATAATATAACAGCTACAAGATAGAGCATGCGACGAGATCTGGATGAAAGCAGCTGTGACAGCACAATTGCTACGGTAACGTAGAACAAGGTGCTGGTTAGGGTATGGTTGCTAGGGAAGCTTGGTGAGCTAACCTGATCCAGGTGTGAAACTAGTTGTGGCCTTGGTCGACCTACCCAATGCTTAATAAATGTTGATAGGACGACACCGCTTAACAAAACACCAAGCATGAATAAAACACTACGCCAGCGGCGAAGTAATAATAATGCTGCTATCGTTAGGCTGGCAATGATAATGCGAGGTAGCGTATCACCCAGCCAGGTTAATGCTAGCCAAAAATGAGCGACCCATTCGGGACCTTTCAACACAGATAAATCGTTGCTATTTCGAAAAAATAGCAAAAGTGCTGGATCGAATATGGCGGGTCCAAAATGTGTTAATACTATTCCTGTGAAACTGGTCGCAATGACTACCAACATTAGTAGGCATAAGGTTAGAGTCTGTTTATCTTTCATAGCAGGGGGGCGATGCGAGATCAACAGAGCTTGGTCTTTGTCGGTTATTTGTTTTGATCATGCTGTTTTAAAATTCGTTGTTATGCACTCAGTTTATTGATTACTATTTGAAAAGAGGAGTAATATCTATTATCTAAGATATCAAAAATAGTGGTTTCCTATCTCGGTAAAGGAGTTTATACATGAAAAAACATTTAGTGTTGGGATGTTTACTGGCATTAGGAATATCACCAGTAGCCCATGCGGTCAGTAACAATACTTGGGAAGACATTAGTGATGTCGGATTGTACTCCTTGATAGGCTCCGCCTTGGTATTGCCAACTGCTCGCAGTGATTGGGACGGGCTACGCCAGGCGGGTTATAGTTTAGCTGCTGCGGAAGGTGTTGCGTTATTAGGAAAAGCGGCCGTAGACAGACAGCGTCCAGATAATAGCGATAATGACAGCTTTCCATCGGGTCATGCTTCTGTTGCATTTGCATCAGCCACCACACTACATCTTCGTTATGGTTGGCAATATGGCTTACCAGCCTATGCTGTTGCCACACTGACGGCTACTGCTCGCGTTGAAGCTGATAAACATCATTGGACTGATGTTATCGCGGGAGCTGCGATAGGTGGGATTAGTGGCTGGTTATTCACCGATGCCTTCGATGAAAATGTGCAATTAGTACCGTGGGCTGATAGTGATAGTGCTGGTATCACGACTGTCGCTAGATGGTGATATAACGATAGCTTGAATTAATACCCACCAATTTTCATGATCGCTAAAAGACATTATGATTTATCGTCATCCGATTCAGTTTGAGGTAATTTCCAGCCACCGCCTAAGGCTTTGATTAGTTTGACACCTGCGATCAAACGACGGCTTAATAGCGATAATGCACTACGCTCATTAGCCAGTGCGAAACCTTGAGCAATGATCAGTGACTGATAGTTAATGATGCCCGCTTTATACTGATTATTGTTTAGCGTAACGACCTCATTTGCAGCGGCTATGACTTCAGCTTGCGCCTGTGCTGCATCAGCCAGCATGTTTAATGCGGCGAGATTATCTTCGACTTCACGAAAACTATTGACGACGGTTTGTCGGTAATTAGCCACTGATTCATCGAATACTGCTGTGGCTCCAGTTTTTAAGCTTTCGACACCACCATTATCATAAAAAATACCATTTATTCTTGAGCCTCCAATTAATCCATGTGCAATGCTGGCACCGATACCCAATCCAAGTGAAGGATAGGCCGCCGCTTCCGCGACACCAATTTTTGCACTTGCAACCGCCATGCGTCGTTCTGCTGCAACAATATCAGGACGTCGTTCCAGGAGTTCGGTTGGTAATGTTGCTGGAATATGAGGTGGCGTTATTTCTGCACTCATTTCAGTAAGTGAGAATTCGCTTGGAGCCTTACCAATCAACTGTGCAATAGTATGTTCCAGCTCAGCACGTTTAATTCGTGCTTCATGAATAAGTACTTGTGTTGCGCCTAACTGTGCTTGTTCATGGGCTACATTACTTCGATCAGCAACACCTGAGTTATATTGATTGAGCGCTATTTCTAGTGATTGTTGGTAAGAGGAAGCGGTATTGTGCAATAACTGAAGATCGGCATCTTGCACACGAAGCATAAAATAAGTTTGTGCTAATTGTGCTTGTAATGACAATTTTATGGCTGCGATATCGGCTTGAGTTGCTTCAATATTGGCACCACTCGCTTCAATGCTACGTTTAATTCGTCCCCATAGATCAACTTCCCAGTTGACTAAAAATCCCAAATCATTATTGCCGCCATAAATGAGTGATGTTGACTGTGCCGAGCGCTCTTTAGTATCTAATGCTTGTGCTTGTCGCAGCCGGGCTTCAACAGCTTGCAGTGAAAAATTTTGAGTCTCAATTTGCTGCATTAAACCATCTAAAACATCGTCTTGATAGATGTCCCACCAAGATTCAGTATTTAGGTTTGCACTATTTTCCTTTTCAGTACTATCGGGCGCTTCCTTATAACTGTTCGGAACATCGACACTTGGTTGAACATAATTAGGACCGACAACAGTACAGGCTGTATTAAGTGCCATTATCATACTGATAACAACTAAAGAGCTAAGTTGACGAACGGAACGGGTCATGATGTCGTATCCTTTGTGATAGATGTTGAATGGGTTACAGGCGCTAATGGTCGCCCTAAAAAGCCTTGAGTCCATTGACTAAAGCGATCGAGATATAAATACACTACCGGTGTCGTGTAAAGTGTTAACAGTTGACTCATAATTAAACCACCACCAATGGCTATTCCTAATGGTTGGCGCATTTCAGCGCCATCACCGTGTCCTATTGCTAATGGTATGGCGGCTAATAATGCTGCCAGAGATGTCATTAAAATAGGGCGAAAACGTAATAAACTTGCCTCAAATATCGCCTCACGCGCATTGATTGCTGATTGGCGTTGTCTGATAAGTGCAAAATCGATCATCATAATAGCATTCTTCATGACGATGCCAACTAACATGAAAATGCCAATCATAGCGATAACGCTAAACTCGGAGTTAAATAACATCAGTGCCACTAAAGCACCGACACCGGCAGAGGGCAGTGTTGAAAGAATCGTTAGTGGATGAATTAAACTTTCGTAAAGTATGCCAAGCACAATATAGAGCGCCAGTAACGCTGTAAGAAATAGAATCGGTTGGTCATCTAACATCTGTTTGAACGCTTGGGCAGAACCTTGAAAACTGCCTCGTATTGACGATGGGATTGCCATATTATTCATGGCCCGATTAATGGCATCTGTTGCTTGTGAAAGCGATACATTAGGGGCTCTGTTAAATGATATTGTTGTCGCCGGTAACATTGAATAATGATTGATAGCGAGTGCGGTTTCAGTTTGTTGATGGTTTGCTATCATTGTCAGAGGCACGTTTTCATTGTGTGAATTTTGAAGATAGAGTTTATCTAGCGCGTCAGCCGATTGAGCATATTCTGGTGCAACGCCCATAATAACGCGATATTGATTTAATGGCTGGTACATGATCGAGGCGGTGCGTTGTGAAAATGCATTGTTGAGCAGGATGTCAATATCTTTGACACGAAGACCATAACGCGCAATCGTATCACGATCGATGTTTATCGTACTTTGTAAGCCATTATTTTGGGTGTCAGTTTCAATGTCAGTTAATTCGGGAAGTGTCGCCAATGTTTGTCGAATACGAGGCTCCCACAGTCGTAGTGTTTCCAAATCATCTGCTTGCACGGTGAATTCATAAGAGGCTCGACTGCGACGGCCACCCATACGAATATCTTGTACGGGTTTGAGAACGAGCGTTGCACCGGCAATATTACTTATCGGAGTGCGTAATCGTTCAATGATCTCAAGCGCACTGATTTTTCTTTCGGACAGCGGTTTGAGCATGATAAATAATTCACCAATATTGCGACCTCCACCACCGGTATAACCCACTACATTTTTGACAGCAGGATCGGCATCGATAATATCTATATACGCCTTAAGTTTTTCTTGCATCAATGTGAATGAGGTCGATTGATCAGCCCAAATTGTGCCCGTTATTTGCCCAGTATCTTGTGGTGGAAAAAAGCCTTTTGGAATGATGATATAGAGGTAAACATTAAGACCAATAGTGACCAATAAAATCAGCATGGTAAATCGACTATGATCCAGCACCCAATGCAAACTACGTCGGTAAAACCCGAGTAATGCGTCAAAGAAACGTTGACTCCATTGATAGAAGTAACCACGTTGGCGCTGTGTTGTGCTGGTGTTATCTTTGAGTAATTGAGCACACAACATTGGTGCTGTCGACAGAGCAATCAACAGGGAAATTAAAATCGCGACGGCTAAGGTGACGGCAAATTCTCGGACAAACAGGCCGACATAACCACCCATTAATAACATTGGAATAAATACAGCAATAAGCACTAAGGTCATTGTTAATACCGTTGTACCAACTTGTTGGGCACCGATCAATGCTGCTTGTTTAGATGACAGGCCTTTTTCGATATGACGACTGACATTTTCAATCACCACAATAGCATCATCGACCACAAAACCGACCACGATGGTGAGCGCCATTAATGAGAGGTTGTCCAGGCTGTAATTGAGTAGATACATGGCTGCAAATGTACCCAAAATCGATGTTGGTACTGCAATCATTGGCACTAGCGCAACGCGAAAACTGCGTAAAAAAAGTAATACTACAATGGTGACTAATATAATTGCAAATATCAGAGTGTAACCCGCATCACGCAATGATGCTCGAACCGTTGAGGTGCGTTCCATCATAATATTGACATCTATTGCTCCAGGTAATGAGGCGCGCAGTACAGGCAATTGCTGAGTAATACTGTCTATTGTTTCTATAATGTTAGCGTCTGGTTCTCGTTTAATAATGACTAATACAGCTGGTTTGTCATTGGCTTGACCTGTGTGATAGCTATCTTCAACAGATTCGATAATATCAGCGATATCCGATAATTGTACGGCAAGCCCAGTATTGCTATAACCGACGATAACAGGCATAAACTGCTCAGCATATTGTGCTTGGCCATTGGTGGCGATTTGCCATTGTCGGTCGTCTTGCTCGACAACACCGCGAGGTAAATTAGAATTTGATGCGATGATCGCTTTTCGAACGTCCTCAAATTTAATGCCGTATTGATGTAATGATTGTGGGTTAAGCTCGACACGTACAGCGGGTAGCGAACTGCCACCTATTTCAACTTCGCCTACGCCTTTTAACTGCGATAATTTTTGAGCAATGATCGTTGAGGCTGCATCATACATTTGTCCAGGCGTCATCGTATCTGATGTCAGGCTTAAAATAATGATTGGCGCATCAGATGGATTAACTTTGCGATAGCTGGGATAGGTCACCATGTTGTCTGGTAATTGATTTTGAGCTGCATTGAGGGCCGCTTGAACATCTCGTGCCGCACCGTTTATTTTGCGATCAAGGTCGAATTGCAATACTATTTTGCTTGTTCCAAGTCCACTAGTGGATGTCATTTCAGTGATGCCTGAGATACGACTTAATGCCCGCTCTAATGGCAACGTAACGGCTGAAGACATGGTTTCTGGACTGGCGCCAGGTAATACTGCCTGAACTTTTATTGTTGGGATATCTGCCTGTGGTAAGGGGGCAATAGGCAATAAATATAAGGCTAATAACCCGACGAACATGATGCCAAGTGTAAGCAAAGTCGTGGCGACAGGACGATGAATAAATGGCGCCGAAAAATTCATAATGCCACTGTTTCCATTATCAGCTGTTGGCTTGAGCTGAACGAGTTAGTCGTTCAAAAGCAAGATAGATAACGGGTGTTGTAAATAAGGTCAATAGCTGACTTACTACCAGTCCACCGATTAATGTTATACCTAGCGGATGACGTAATTCAGAACCTGCACCCGAACCCAGGATAAGTGGCAATGCCGCTAATAATGCCGCCATCGTCGTCATCATGATTGGGCGAAAACGTTGCAGACAAGCTCGGAATATTGCCTCATTAGCCGTTAAGCCTTGTTGTCGTTGTGCATCCAAGGCAAAGTCAATCATCATGATCGCATTTTTCATCACAATACCAATGAGTAGAATGATCCCAATGATTGAAATGACATTCAGTTCATTGCCAGTCAGCATCAGCGCAAGCAAAGCGCCAACGCCAGCTGATGGTAGGCTCGATAAAATAGTTATTGGATGAATATAACTTTCATACAGTATGCCTAGCACGATATAAACAGTGACGATAGCAGCAATAATTAGTAACAATTGATTAGTTAGAGAGCGACTAAAAGCATCGGCTGAACCTTGAAATTTGAGTTGTGTATTCTCGGGTAGATTGATCTCGTTTTCAACGTTGTTGATCGAATTAATTGCATCACTCAGTGCATATCCAGGACTTAGATTAAATGAAATAGTGGCGGCAGGAAATTGACCAATGCGGGTAATGACGAGCGGTGCGCTTCGTTCCGTCACACGTGCAATTGAAGACAGCGGTATCTGTCTCGCGTATGTGGGTGCAGATGGATCGGTTGAGGGTGCCGTCATTGCAGTGATATAGATATTATCTAATGCGGAGATACCGCCACGGAATTCAGGTTTGAGTTCAAGAATAATATAGTGCTGATTGGTTGATGAAAAAATCGTAGTGACTTTACGCTGACCAAAGGCGTTATAAAGTGTCGTGTCGATAGCTAACGGTGTGACACCTAATCGACTAGCCAGTGCACGATCAATTTCTATATAAGCTTGTAAACCATTTTGTTGTTGATCGCTGGTGACATCTGATAATGGTGTCTCATCCTGCAATCGCTGAATTAATTTAGGTACCCAGTCACGAAGGATATCTGGATCTGCACTTTCAAGCGACAGTTGATATTGGGTGCGACTGATTTGATGGTCGACAGTCAAATCTTGTACTGCTTGTAAATATAATTTGATGCCGATCAGATCTGTTGTAGCTGCCTGTAGGCGATCAATGACATCGATTGCACCCACATCACGCTGTGATAACGGTTTCAGGTTAATTAAAAAACGACCACTATTAAGCGTAGGATTACTGCTGTCAACGCCAATATACGATGACAGGCTTTCAACGGCTGGATCTTGCAAGATTATGTGAGCAAGCGCTTGTTGTCGTTCAGCCATGGCACTGAATGAAATGCTTTCTGGTGCTTGAGAAATTCCTTGAATGGCTGAGGTATCTTGTACAGGAAAGAAACCTTTTGGAATAATGATGTAAAGAAATATAGTCACTATCAGTGTTGATATTGCGACGATAAGTGCCATCAATTGATGTTTTAGTACCCATTGCAAACTAGTAGCATAACTAGCAGTTAAGCGGCTAAAGAGGCTAGAGATATTGGCTGGGGCATCATTGTCTTTGTTCAGAAATCGCGCACACATCATCGGGGTTAATGTCAGTGAAACTACGGCTGAAATCAAGATGGCAACAGCGAGCGTGACTGCAAATTCGCGAAATAGCCGACCAATAATATCACCCATAAATAACAATGGAATAAGTACAGCAATCAGTGAAAAAGTGAGCGATATAATGGTAAAACCAATTTGGTGTGAGCCTTTGATAGCCGCTTGCAGTGGTGATTCGCCTGCTTCGATGTGACGCATAATATTTTCGATCATGACGATAGCATCATCAACCACAAATCCGGTCGCAATAATGAGTGCCATCAAAGTCAGATTATTAACTGAAAAACCGGCAAGATACATGATTGCAAAGGTGCCAATTAATGATAGAGGTACTGCAATGCTGGGTATAATTGTCGCGGCAAATTTGCGTAAAAATAAGAAAATAATCATCACCACTAAGGCGATAGAAAAGAGCAGTTCAAATTGCACATCATGTACTGATGCGCGAATGGATTGAGTGCGGTCTGTCAGAATCGATAGCTTAGCTGCTGGCGGTAAGGCAGAAGTCAGCTGTGGTAAGCGTTGTTTTATGCTATCGACGACAGCGATGACATTGGCATTAGGTTGACGCTGAATAGTGATAATTAATGCAGATGTTTCATTGACCCAGGCTGCCAGTCGTGAATTTTCAGCGCCATTGCTGACCGTGGCGACATCCTTGATTCTGATCGGAGCCTGATTTCGATATGTAACGATGATATCGTTGATCTCTTGAGCTGACTTGAGTTGGCTGTTTGTATTAATAAGTGATGCTTGTTCGGGACCATCAAAGCCGCCGTTTGCCAGATTTGAATTGGCATCATTGACTGCAGAATTAATATCTTCCAATGATAATTTATAAGCGGCAAGCATATTGGGATCAGCAGAAATTTTTATAGCTGGTCGTTGACCACCACTGATATTAACCACGCCTACACCGGATAGTTGTGATAGCTGGGTTGTAAGCCTTGTTTCTGCTAATTGTTGAAGTGCCGGTAGCGTTAAGGTGTCAGAGCTTAATGCCAATGTCATGATTGACGGATCAGCCGGATTGATTTTGTTATAAATAGGTAATTGAGGCAGATTTTTCGGCAATAAATTGATAGCGGCATTAATCGCTGCTTGCACGTCCTGCTCGGCAAGATCAAGCTCGCGTTCGAGTGAAAATTGTAAGGTAATGATAGAGGCACCAGCGGAGCTTGTTGAAGACATTTGGTCTAGGCCTGGAATCCGTCCAAATTGTCGTTCCAGAGGTGCTGTGATGGTTGAAGCAATACTATCCGGGCTGGCTCCAGGATATAAGGTAACCACCTGGATCATCGGATAATCAAATTTAGGGAGTGCCGATATTGGCAATAGTCGATAGGAAAATAAACCGATTAGTAATATCGCTGCCATAAATAACGACGTTGCGACTGGTCGAAGTATAAAAATACGAGAAATAGTCATAAAGTAAACACTCGTTTAGCCAATTGTTTAAGCATAGGGTTGCTTGAAATTAACATACATACTGGCTATATCCTGATAAGTTTGGTTAGCAGTTAACGTTTATGAGTATTGTTATCATGACGTGCAATGAGTTTAATTTTTGCACCTTCTCGTAGCCGGTCAGCACCTTGAATGACCAGCTTATCGCCAATATCGACTCCAGATTCAATTGAGGTAACCTTGCCTTGTGATCTACGAATTTTAACTGGAGCGACTGATACGGTAAGATCTTGATTCACTCGATAGACAAACTTGCCTGGTGAACCGTGCTGAATAGCTGCTGTCGGGATAAGAATTGCTTGTGGATCAGTGTCGACAGTAAGTTTTACATTAACGAATTGATTGGCAAAGAGGGCACTGTCAGGGTTGGCGAATTCGGCTTTGACTTTAATCGTGCCGGTAGTTGAGTCAATTTGGTTATCTGTCGCAACAAGACGACCTTCTGCGATCTTATTTTTTAAGGCACGATCATACAGTTCAACAATGTCCGTTTGTTTCGCCTTCAATAAGGTGATTATCCGTGGCAAATCATCCTCAGGAATCGGGAAAATAACGCTGATGGGATCTAATTGAGTGATGCTTACAATTCCCATTACATCAGATGTACGGACAATGTTTCCAGCATCAACTTGACGAAAACCGACGCGACCACTGATTGGTGCCTTGATCTGAGCATATTTTAATTGAATTTTTGCCGCCGTTACTTGCCCCTGATCTGCTTGTACAGCGGCTTGATATTGATGCACTAACGATTGTTTTGATTCGACCAATTGCAATGATATTGAATCTTGTTTTAGTAGTTTACGATAACGTGCTAAATCGTTTATGGCCGTATTGAGTAGTGTTTGGTCACTGGCTAACTGACCTGTAGCAAGATCCAATTGGATTTGAAAAGGAACAGGATCAATTTCAGCTAAAAGATCACCCGCCTTAACTATTTGTCCTTCTTTAAAACTAATCGTCATCAGTTGACCGTCAACTCGGCTTCGAACATCAACAGTATTTAGAGGAGTGACAACCCCTAAACCATAGAGATATGTTTTGAATTCATCCTTGTAGACTTCGGCAACTACGACGGGTGCTGCATCATTGTCAGTCATATCGCCTGTGTCGGCTGGCGTTGCTTTGTTTTGGGTAGACGGCAACGGCAGCCAATTTTTTTGAAACGATACCGGCACTAAGACGATGATCGTTAAAATCACCAGTTTGAAGATCCAACTTATTGGTTTTGATGCCATGAGTTCAGTACTTACATAGAAAATTTCAAAGTCAAATTATCACACATTTGCTATCCCTTTGCAGAATATAGCAATAGGCGCCAGTTTGATCGCTACTACTCTGTTAGTTCACGTTCGAAAATACGATAACGTTTATACGCGTCACCACCAATTGATTCGATAATATTTCGCATTCCAGCATTGTTTTCTAATATCCAGGATAATTCGATTTTTTCGGCACCAAGTTGATGTAATTCTTTTCTAACTGCATCAATGACTAAAAATGCCAATCCTGGACCTAAACGCGTATTTTGGAATTTTTGTTTAACGCCCATTAGCGGTACTCGTGCTGATTTAGGAAAACGTAGCTTGAGGCGCCATAACAGTTTTATCAAACCAAATGGGAATAGTTTGCCTTTAAGATCCCTGATCGCTTCGTTAATGTTGGGCAGCGCGACAATAAATGCCACTGCCTCACCGTCCACTTCAGCAATCTGAATTAACTGTTGGGGGATCAAAAAGCGAAGTGTTTGCCCCAATTCGTGAAATTCGGCTTCGGTAAATGGCACAAATCCCCAGTTTTCAGCCCAGGCATCATTAAATATTTCACGCAACATTGCGATTTCTTCGTTAAAGCGTTTTAGATTAATAGGTCTAACATCTACGCGACGTGCAGATTTAGCCAGCATACGTTGCATAATCGCTGGCGCTTCAAAATCAGGTGCAATCATATAGGCGAGGGTATCTGTGACTTTTTGATAGCCGGATTGCTCGATTAATGTGCCGTAATAGGGCAAGGCATGCCCCATCATGAATACGGGAGGGGTATCAAAACCATCGATCAATACACCTGTTTCTTCATTAATGGAAAGATTAAACGGTCCTCGAACACGTTTGATGCCACGCCCTTGCAGCCATTGTTCAGCTGTTTGTATTAATGCTGAAAATGTCGCTGGATTATTTTCTGCATCCAACATACCAAAAAAACCTGTTGCGTCGTTATAACGCTGCAGATGTAGCTCATCAATTTGAGCACTAATTCGACCGACGGCTTGATTGCCACGCCACGCGATCCATGCTTGCCATTGTGCATGCTGAAAGTATGGATTTTGCTTAGTGGAAAGATGAAGTTTACGCTCTAGTTGAAGCGCTTGAACCCAGACAGGATCATCTTTAAAAATGAATTCAGGAATACCAATGAATTGAATTAAATCAGCTTTTGTCAATACAGGTGTTATTCGCAATGCGCTTGATTGGTGCTGTGAGTGATTCATTGTTTTTCTCATTCAGAATAGTGAGCATAGGCTATGACTGAAACTATAAAATAATACAGAATATAATGTTTTTTTTAATAGACGCGTTAGGCGCTACAAATTAAGATCTGACAGTGTGTTGTTGATTTGTATCGGTGTTATATAATTTGGTATATTACATAGTTATGACAAGCTACGCATCGTGTATGTAATATTTATTGTTAGGAACAAATTTGAACCAGATACTAGAGAATGAACCAACACTGTTGGCAACACCAACAAAAAACACTTTGCCTTTACGTCTTGCTGACTTCTCTACTTTAGCAGAGGCGTTGGATTATGCGGCACAAGGTGAAACTGGAGCAAATTTTTATTCAGGTAAAGGTGAGCTGACCGAGGTTGTTCCATACCGGTTACTTCGTGTTCAAGCTATTAGTCTAGGTAAACGATTGCTTTCTTTGTCATTGAAACGAGGTGCGCGAATAGCAATTGTTGCTGAGACTAATGCTTATTTTTTACGTTTCTTTTTTGCCTGCCAATATGCTGGAATGATACCGGTTGCATTGCCCGCTGTGATCAATATCGGTGGCCATCAAGCCTATGTTGAAAAATTACGTGGTTTGCTAAAGGGCTGTGATGCTTCAGTAGCGATAGCATCAAACCAGTTTTATTCTTTTTTGACTGAAGCCGCTGAGGGATTAGGACTCGCTTTTGTCGGAACGCCTGATGCATTTGATGCATTGCCAGAACAAAATAGTGAATTACAGCCCAGTGCCCCAAATGAAACAGCTTATTTGCAATTCACATCAGGTAGCACCGGTTTTCCACGCGGAGTGGTCATTACAGAGCAAACTGTGATGGCAAATCTTGCGGCAACTGTCGCTCATGGTATCAGCATGAATGAGAATGATCGTTGTGTCTCGTGGCTACCGTTTTATCATGACATGGGTCTAGTCGGCTGTATGCTTGCACTTATTGCGAGTCAACGATCTATTGATTATCTTGATACCCGTGAATTTGCAATGCGTCCTCGCCGTTGGCTTGAAATTCTAACCAAAACTAAGGCAAGTATTGCCTTTTGTCCTCCCTTTGGCTATGACCTATGTAGACGACGTATTCGCCCTGATGATGTTGCTAATTATGATTTAAGTGCCTGGCGAATTGCTGGTGTTGGTGCTGAACCTATTCGTTACGAAGTACTTGATGAATTTGCTAAATTATTAGCGCCTGCGGGCTTTGATTCAAAGGCATTTGTACCTTGCTATGGTATGGCAGAAACGTCATTAGCGTTGAGTTTTTCACCACTAGGACACGGTGTTGTGGTGGATTGGATTGATACTGATGCCTTGTCTGGTGAATTATTGGCAAAGCCTGTTGAAGCGTATCAGGGTAATAGTTTTGTCAGATGCGGCACCATATTACCTGAGCATGAAGTAAAAATTACTGACGACGACGATAATGAATTAGCTGAACGGCATATTGGCCAGATCAAAGTTCGAGGCCCCAGTGTGATGTCAGGTTATTTTAGATTAACCGAACAAACACAACAGGTATTGTCAGCTGATGGTTGGTTGGATACGGGTGATTTAGGTTATTTGGTTGATGGCAATATTGTTGTTACAGGACGTTGTAAAGATATGTTGATCATTAATGGTCGTAATATTTGGCCACAAGATATTGAACATATTGTCGAGCGACAGCCTGAACTGAAAGCCTTGGGCGCTTCAGCATTTAGTGTGACGGATGCAGATAATAGAGAGATTGCGATTGTAGTTGTTCAATGCAACCTAAGTGATTCAGAAGAGCGTAGCTTATTAGAGCAGCGTCTACATCGTGAAATTTTTGAGGCATTAGGCATTACGTGTGTGATTGAGTTTGTGCCCAGGCAAACAATTCCTCGCACGTCTTCAGGTAAGTTATCACGCTCAGCAACGCGAGAAGGTTATCTGCGTAGACGAGATAATGAAAATCGTATTGATACTGCGCAAACATCAGTAGATGGAAATGTCACTTTGATGTCGTCAATAAACTGATGCAAAACACGGGCGAGTACTCGGATATATCTACTAAAAATAGTCGTTCTATACCATGACACTTCAATCTGAAGACAATCATCTTTTGTCATCCTTGCGAATGTGGGGATCTATCTATGGGCAGTGAAACTAGTCGCTATCATTGGATCTCGGCTTTTGCGGGAATGACGGGCTCAAGTAATTTAACCGCAAATCCAACAATGACCACGGGTATATACCCGTGGTCATCGAAGATGCAGATAGTGCCAAAAGTTTCCGTTCACCCTCAGCGTGTCGAAGGGTTAGCTTGCTTGGGTTCATGGTTCGACAAGCTCACCACGAACGGTAAAAGTAGCAAGCATCTTCAAGTTGATCGGGGATATAAGCACTATGTCTGGTGAGATAGCGTTGACTGGAGCAACCGGATTTATTGGGAGTAGATTGCTTCTAAAATTGAGCAATGCTGGCTGGCAAGTACGCGCTCTTTATCGAGCTAAAAAAGGACGAGAGCCTATCAACCTACCCAATGTGACATGGATCACTGGTGATTTAGATGATGATGTCGCGCTTGCAAAGTTAATTGAAGGAACGGAAGCCGTTGTTCATTGTGCCGGTGTGGTAAGAGGTGCAAAACGAGCTGATTTTGACAAGGTGAATGAAGAAGGGGCTTTTCGTGTGGCTCAAGTTGCAGCAAAGCAAGCAAATTCACCACGTTTTTTATTAATATCGTCACTCGCAGCTCGTGAGCCAGAATTATCACATTATTCAGGCAGTAAGTGGCGCGGTGAGAACGCAGTAAAATCTGCGGCTAAAAATTTACGCTGGACAGTGCTGCGTCCACCAGCAGTCTTTGGTCCTGGTGACCGGGAATTATTACCCTTATTTCAAAGTATGGCTAAAGGCTTTGCGCCTATACCAGCAGGAAAAAACAGACGATTTTCGATGATTTATGTCGATGATTTAGCAATGGCTGTTATACATTGGTTAGCGGCAGAAAGTGGTTACGGTCAAACGTTTGAATTGGATGACGGATATGACGGTGGTTATGACTGGGATACTATATTGGCAATCGGTGCTAAAGTATTGAGAAATGGCTCAGAAGTACGTCGAATACCAATACCAATTACCCTATTAGGGCTATTGGCACGAACTAATATAGTTGCCGCAAAATTATTTAATTATGCACCAATGTTGAGCCCGGGAAAGATTCGGGAAATTACTCATTCTGACTGGGTGAGTGATAAAAATAGCTTTACGACGATTACCGATTGGCAGCCAATGTTCGATTTTGAACGAGGGCTTATGGTTATTTTCGATAAAAATAATGCGAAATTATGAGGAATTTTGATGACTGATTATCAACAAATTATACCTGTCCTATATACAGAGTTGGCAGCTATAACAAAGGCGACAGTTGCTATTGATGAAAATACTGAATTAACAGGTGATTTGAAATTAGACTCACTGCAAATGATGGAATTGCTGTTAATCATCGAGGACCATTTTGATATCTCTGTACCCGTAAATGTGTTGTCTGATGTTAAGACAATCAAGGATTTTGCATTACAGATTGAAAACCTTATACGGTGTGAATAATGAGTATTTTTAGCAAATTTGATGCTTTGGCAGCGAATCGACGTGATCTGGAGACAATTGGGATTAATCCATTTGATGTTCAGATAGAAACAATTGTGTCTCCAACCGAGGGCATTATTCAGGGCAGGCATACCATTCTTGCAGGTACTAATAATTATCTTGGCCTGACCTTCGATCCAGAGTGTATCGCAGCTGCGCAGACAGCATTGCGATACGAAGGCACTGGCACAACTGGTTCACGGATGGCAAATGGTAGTTATTCGGGACATCGTAATCTTGAGAAAGAGCTGGCTGCATTCTACGGTAAACGCGATAGTATCGTTTTTTCAACAGGTTATCTTGCCAATCTTGGCATGTTATCTACTTTGGTTGGACCAAATGATAGGGTATTGCTCGATGCTGATTGTCATGCAAGTATTTATGACGGCTGTCGATTAGGTAGAGCCCAAACAATACGTTTCAGACATAATAATCCTGATGATTTGGCAAAACGTTTGCAACGTCTTGGTGAACAAGCCGCTGACACCTTGATTCTTATCGAAGGCGTTTACAGTATGCTTGGCGATCATGCCTTATTGAAAGAAATCGTCGATGTAAAACGTCAATATGGTGGTTATCTCCTGGTCGATGAAGCTCATTCATTAGGAGTACTGGGTCAACATGGTGGCGGTCTGGCTGAAGAGCTGGGTTTACTGGATGATGTTGACTTTATTGTTGGTACTTTCAGTAAAAGTCTCGGTGGTGCAGGTGGTTTTTGTGTCAGTAATCATGTTGAATTAGACCTGATCCGTTATGCTAGCCGGCCCTATGTTTTTACTGCTTCACCTTCACCGGTGACAATAGCTTCTACTCGCCAAGCGCTTCGAGCTTTGTCAGCAGGGAGTGATTTACGTAAAAAATTACATGAAAATGCCGTAAGTTTGCATTCTAAACTGGAAGCATTGGGTTATCCTTTAGGTGCTGAAGCAAGTCCCGTTATTGCAGTGGTATTTGATGACAAGATCAAGGCGCTACAATTTTGGAATAACTTGTTGCAGCTTGGTGTCTACGTTAATCTAATGCTGCCACCAGCGACACCGAATGGTATGTTTTTGATTAGGTGCAGTGTCAGTGCAGCGCATACATCGGAACAAATTGACCGTATCGTAGCAGCATTTGAGAGGTTAAAGCCAACAGCGTAGGATTAGCAAGCTGGCACCCAATGAGTAATACTGAAAACAACCACAAACAAAATCCTATGCGCCGAATTTTAGGCAATTTTGGGTTATTGCTACGTGGTCGAGGTATTGCTGCCGTGATGAAGTTTGCGGCAACTGCCTTGATGGCTAGAGGATTGGGTCCTGCTGAATTCGGTATGGTGGTGCTGATTCAGACCTACGCCTTATTAGTACGTGGCCTGTTCAATTTTCAACTTTTTGATTCTATCGTACGCTATGGCGTTCCAGTCCTTGATGCAAATGATATGTCGGCATTACGGCGATTAACTTTAATCAGTTGGCGATTAGACAAAATCAGCAGTATTTTTGCTACTATCTTTGCGGTATCTATCGCTCCATTGGCTGGCCCATGGATGGGCATGACTCCCGACCACATTGTTGTGTTATCAGTCTATAGTATTCTTATCCTAACAACGACAGGCAATGGTACTGCATCGGGCATTCTTCGTTTATATGATCAGTTTGATATCCTGGGCAAACAGATGGCGATTGGGCCGATCATTCTTTTTTGTGGTGTTGTTTTTGCGTGGTGGTTTGACGGTAGTTTTATCATTTACGTCATCATTTTAGCGCTAGCTACTATAGCTGAAAATGTGTATTTAAACTGGTACGGTTGGCGACAATACCGCGAGAAAATTGCTTGTTTAGCAAATGAACAGGTGGTCAGCAATGAGGGTATGTCAGAGTTTGTTGGCCTCAAACATTTTTTATGGATCAGTTATTGGCAATCTAATATTGATCTTATGTACAAAAATATGTCTATCATGATGGTGGGGTATTTTTTAGGCGCATCAGAAGCAGGATTACTGCGATTAGCACGTCAGTTTTCAAGTTTATTAGGTAAACCATCGGCCTTGATTCGCCAAGTGACATTCCTTGACTTAACTAGAAGCTGGAATCAAAGTTCGAGTGATTTTAAATTAATTACATATCGTACTGCGCTACTGGCTGGTGGCGTTGGCGTGTTATTCGTATTACTGTCCTATTTTTTCGGTGAGTTGGTGTTGTTGGGCTTCGTTGGTCAACCTTATGTTGCTGCGGCACCAGTAATGACCTTATTATTACTGGCAACGGCATTTGATCTTGCTGTGTCATCATTACGCGCAGCTGCTTATGCGGCAGGTTATGCAGGCAAAGTCTTGGCAATTAATATCGTTACAACGATAGTTTATATTGCGTTATTTGTTCAATTTATCAATCAATTAGGTGTGATAGGCGCCGGAGTTGCTGCTGCTGTTGCAGCGTCGATCCCACTGTTTGCGTTATTATTTCTTTTGCAGCGTAGAACGAATTTGAACAGTGAATAATTCTATATACCTGTGGTCAATCACTCTGTAAAGTCATTGATTATGGCAATATCAATCTCACGTTAAGGTGATATTCAATCTGATAGCTGTTTGTTGCATGGTTGTATTTTTTCTTGCGGGCGGATCCAGGTTGATGTCTTACCAAATAGCGAAATACCAACGTATCCACGAATATTCAAACTGCCATCTTGTGCAAGTGTAATCGTACTTTTATAGGTTTGACCATTACTGGGATTATAGATTTTTCCATCATGCCAGCTATTTTCTTTATCTGGTATAAATCCAGTTAATAGCGTCAATCCGCATAATAAACGTTGACGCAAGTCAGGATTGATATTGTTCGGGTCACGTTTTACTAATCCATCGTCATTAAGCGGCTTCTTTAACCAGTAAACATGACCGCAAAGTTGATTACCACACTCTTCTATCCAGACGGCTACCTTAGACTTTTTCTGTTCCAGCCATAGTCCATGAATGTTCTGCAACTTGAGATCGTCATCGGTATTACCATAAGTTACTATTGGCATTATGAGTAGCAACGCGATGGCAACTACAATGTTGCCACTCAATATTCGTATTATTGGCGTTTTTCTCGATTCCATTTTGCAACATTTTTTATAGGTTGTTTCACGTAGCTACTAGCCTGAATCAAACGTACGATGATACTGTTGAATAGCGTGCCAATTCGATCCATTGGGCGGTCAATATCAAGAAATAACACTGCTCGTGTTTCATCTGTGTCATTACGTACTTCGTGTTCATAAGTATCATCAAATAACATCACTTCACCTTGTTTCCAGTGGAGGATCTGATCGTCAACACGGATCCAGACTTTGTCTGAGTCAGTTGGGACTTTTAACGCAAGATGAGCACGAATTACTGCTCGTGTTGGCCCTTTATGTGGCACGATATGATACTGCGGTGCCAGAATTGAAAACATCGCAGTTCGCATACCGGGTAATGAGTCGAGTAATGCTGCTTTATGAGGGCATAGGGCACAGTTATCATCAACACGTTGACCATAGACATAAAATGCAAACGTTTTCCAGTTATTGCCTTTGGAAATGCGTTTTTGATCGGGCGATAATTGGTGAAAACAAGGAATATCTTCGGGATGCTCAAGTAAGCTGTCCAATTCACTACGAATATCGGTATAAGCGTGTTCTAGTTGAGATACCCAGGGAAATTCATCATTGCCAATGACTGGCGTAGTGCTTACTAAGGAGTGACGTGCCTGAAATCGTCCAGCCCAGCGTAGAAAATGCTTGCCAGCTTTCATCGATAATTTTCGCCAAAGCGGTTGTTTGTTTGCAATTGTGGTGTCGGTCATTGTTTTATAATTCACTGTTAGAATGTAAGTAACCCTAGTGTTTGCATGTTATTTATTCTAGCATGATATCAACAGGGAGCAATCAACTTGTAAGCCTATAGTGATTCGTGAAGTTTTCACCCGAGATCGAGATAGCACTGAGCTTATTGACAGTTTTTAATTGCTAGTAGTGCGGTTGTTAATACTTGTTGATAGGGAACGGTGGTATCAATATCAACAATTGATGCGCCATTGTAATTGAGTCGAGGCATGATTGATATTTTATCGCGTAGCTCATTGATATCGTGGTCGGGTTTTCGTGCAAATGCTGTTTCAGCATCAATGTTTAAGCGCAAAACTATGGCTGGTTTGTATGTCGCCATCCAGTTATATAATGCTTGTTCTCGCATAGCCAACGTTCGTAGTAGCCAACTGTCAGAATCACTTGCTGTTATTCCTGGTCCATCATAACGAAAGCCTGAAATCTCAGCTTGAGGATAGCGGTCAACGATAACTTGAATACCCTTACGTGATAAACGTCTTAAAAATAGTAAATGCATCGCACGCCAAAGGGATAGAAAATGCATGATTAATGCCGTTCCTGTGCCGGGTATTTTTTTTCTCATATCCTGAGCACGAAATGCTTTGGCGGCAAGATAACGCTCAAGTTGAACACCAATCAGAGGTAAATTTTTAATTTTATCGCCGACTTCACCCGAGACCAGTCCAAGGTAGCGTTTTACCGTTGGCTGTTCATTATTAAGTGTGCTGAGTAAATCTGCAGTTAATGTTGATTTTCCCGTACCATCACAGCCGACAATAGCAATAACCCCTGCCAGCGTTGTAGTGTTGTCACCAGGATCAGTGATGATATTAACCATGTTTATAGTCATAAGTAGAGATAATTAAAGGCGAAGAAGAATAACATGTCGCCATTGAAATGTTAATGTTGATTATTTGCTCTCTATCAGTCAGCTTAGCGTCTAATAGTGATTTAGTTTTTAGTCGTTTTGTATTCAGTGATAATTAACCAATCGAAAAATGGAGTGTATTAAACGACGTATCTGACCCAGCTATAACTCAATGGTAGTGGCTTGCTTTAATCTGATTCCAGATCATATCGGGAATAAATGATTGCGCTATAGCATCTGCAATAAGTCTGTGATCATCAGGTGTTGGATGAGGATCAACTGTAAAGCCCTTAATTTTGACAGATGACAAATCCAGAAAACGGATTTTATTGTCATCTAGTGTTTTAATAATATCTGATGGAATAGGACGTTTATAATCTAGTCCAACGACAACAAATTTAATACCATGCTCCAGACAAATTTTTTGCATCTGACTAAGAAACTTTTGCGTTAAAGCTAATTCCTTATTTTCTATATCAGGTGGATCAATTAGCTTGCTTGATCCATTTACAACACCCTCAAAAACCAGTTGATCATCAATCAATTCAAAATGTGGATGATTTCCAAGAAGTTGCGTTATTTGTTTTACCCAATGCACTCTGATGTAATTTCGCTTAGTATGGTGTGCGATCATGCTATAAATCACAACGTCAGGTCGTTTTCCCTTTTTTACTTCATCCTGTAATGTCATATAAGCATGGACCGTTCCCCAGCCACTTACGGCTTTGTTCTCAATCGCCACATTTCGCCAATATCGACTCAATATATACGGGTAATTTTCATCATCATTTACACCGTGACCGAAGGTATAAGACCGGCCAACAAACAGGATATTACCTACTGGATCTGCTGGTTTTGGAATGACTCGCTCTTTATTCGGCCCAATCGTGTAGTTTACTTTAAAGTCGGCTTTTTCATGAATACCACTTGCATTAGCAATATGCGAGTAACCAAAACGTGGATCTTGCTGCCATATATGTGCTGAGTCCTCATGCATAAGATCGATAGCCTTGTTTTTGACAAAATGATAGACACGAACAATAGCAAAAGGATCTTGGGAATCAGTTTGAAAAAAATATAGACGCAGCAGTCCCTCGAGAATACAAAAACTTATCATCCCCATAAGTAGCCACAAGATAAACGGTTTTAGTTTATGGGCGGTAGTCATAAGCGGGTTTCCAGGTAATGCTTTTTACGTAATATTTTTTATTAACTGACTTGATACCGTAACAAATATCATGGCGCTAGAATTTGCTTTAATTTTTTTTGGGTTTGTTCAGCTGCTAGCCATTGCCCTTTGGCATTCCAATGACCATCACCAAGATAAAGGCTATCTGGATCATTCTGACGGTAACTATCAATTAAATGCACACAATGTACATTATGTCTAATGCAGATGTTCTTTAAGGGATCGGTTAAATTGCTTTGTTTATAGAGTGGGTATTTTTGGGCTAAATCTTGATATCGGCCATAGTTTGGATTTAAGTTGGTTAAGTCAATCATTGAAGGCTGAACAACAACGAGAAAAGGTATTTTTTTCTCATCACAAAATTGTTTGGCCGTTAATACTACTTTTTCCATAAGTTTAATTTTGATTTGTGCAGATTCAGAACGAGGATCAGTCGCAATATCAATATCGTAATGATCGCCAAAATGTGAGCTTTGTCGTGGCAGTTCATTTTTATAAATGTGGTACTCAGATTGAGTCAGTTGTTCAAGTTTATTGAGTGTTTGGTCTACTTTTTGTTGAACACTAAGTGCGTTTTGTTTTTGTTCTTGTATAGACGTTACAAGGTAATTGATGGCGCCCTGCAGGTAAAGATTGCGAGTTAAATGCCCGATAAGTGCACCTTTAGATGTCAGTTTTTTATCTATCGTTACAGGATGCACCGTTTTAATTAATTCACCATTATCTGCAATATCATACAAACGGTTACGCATAATATCGCCATAGTCATTATCTGCAAATAGATGAAAGATAACGATGTCAGGTTTAACCTGAGGAAAATCTTCACGTAATCGAATCAGGTTTTGATCTGGTCCTGCGCCAGCAATACCAGCATTGATTACTTGGGCATTTAGATTGTTAGATTGGAGTATTGACTGTAAGGCGTTGGTGTAGGTGTCTTTATCTTCAGAAAAGCGTGCTAGTACATTTGAGTCCCCATAAACAATAATTCTAGGTTTTTTCTTAGGATCAAGCTCTTCGCCTCTAAAACCCAATGAATTAGTCTGCCAGTTAACGCTACCGCCACCATTTTCTTTTTTGACACGATGTACGATAGAGTGGTTAGGTTTTAATGAAACAAGGTATTTGTCATTGAATTGAAAGGCAGTAGATTTTGGCGATTTTCTATAAGCGCCCATTTCAGGAACGCTAACACGCAATACGATTTCGATAAGTGCAAGTAATACACCCGTCATCAGAATGATGATAATAGTATCGTTCACTATTTTTGTTATCTTCATTTGTAGTCGATCAAACCATTAAATTATTGTTGTAGCTAAATCTGTTAACAATTACTTAAAATAATGTGTATACAAACGGGGCGATGGCAGAGCCTTGAGCAAAAATCAACAGGCCACCCAATAGCAACATAATGATGATAATCGGTAACAGCCAGAATTTCTTTCTGGCTTTCATAAATCCCCAAAGGTCATTTAATAGATCTAACATTAAAATGGTCGCTCCAAATTATTTGTGGGTTGTTGCTCACTCTGTTGCCAATAGGATAGTTTATCTTTGTGTAATTTACGATCCATCGGATCTTTTCCCATCAATTTGAACACGATACTTATAGGTAAAAATAAACCATAAAAGATAATACCTAAAATTAATCTCGTATTTATCCAGTTCATTATCAAACCGAATTTCATCCAAACTCTATAAGGATACTTAAGTGTCATTGGTATAATAACAGCCCAAATAATCAATACGGCTGCGATAATCCATGGCCATTTACTTATAGATGAACTGAATAAAAAAGGCACAATAAGGCCAAATAAAACAGCAACGATAGAACCGGTTACCAGTCCAAATTTACGGTAACCTGATTTATCAAGATCAGTTATTTGTTCAGTCATAAATTAATCCAATTCATATTGGTCACGCCAGTCTGATTGCTCAGACCATTCAGGTTGTTCTGTTTTGGCTAGTAAGTAATTTTCTATCACCAAGTAGTCCATTTCTGTTCGCATAAAACAGCGATAAGCATCCTCAGCTGTTCGCACGATAGGCTCACCACGGACATTGAAAGAGGTATTGACCAGTACAGGATAATTGGTTTTTTGTTCAAACGCATCGATCAACTGATAAAAACGCGGATTAGTTTCTTTGTGAACAGTTTGAATTCTTGCAGAATAATCGACATGCGTAACCGATGGTATTTCAGAACGAGGAATATTCAGCTTTTCGATACCAAATAATTTGTTTTGCTGTTTAGTCATAGTAAAACATTTAGTACTTTTGACAGGCGCAACCAATAGCATATAAGGACTTATAGTGTCGATCTCAAACCACTCTGATACTTTTTCTGCTTTAACTGCTGGTGCAAAAGGTCTAAAGGATTCCCGATATTTTATCTTCAGGTTCATAATCGATTGCATTTTTTGACTTCTTGGATCGCCAAGGATCGAGCGACTGCCTAGAGATCTTGGACCAAATTCCATTCTACCTTGACACCAACCGACCACATTTTCTGATGATAAGATATCAGCTAATTTAGGCATTAATTCGCCATCATCGATTTTTTGATAACGGGCATTGACCGAATCAAGATAGTTTTGAATATCGTGATCCTTACATTTTGGACCAAGATACGAACCCTGCATTGAGTCATGTGGATTGACTTGTCTTGCTTGATCTAAATATTGGTGCCATACAGTTAGCGCTGCACCTAATGCGCCACCAGCATCACCGGCTGCGGGTTGAATCCATATATTTTTAAATGGACTTTCTCTTAATAAACGACCATTAGAGACACAGTTAAGTGCAACACCGCCTGCGAGACACAAGTTGTCAACGGCTAATTCCTGGTGGACGTTTTTGGCTATTTTTAACACTATTTCTTCAGTGACGACTTGAATAGAACGAGCCAAATCCATTTCTCTTTGGGTTATTTCTGATTCAGCAGCGCGTGGTGGACCACCAAATAAAGCATCAAACTTTTTATTGGTCATGGTCAACCCCGTTGCATAGTTGAAATAACTCATATCAAGGCGATAACTACCATCATCTTTAACATCAATCAGATTATTTAAAATCAGATCAACATAAACAGGTTCACCATAGGGTGCCAAGCCCATTAATTTATATTCACCTGAATTGACTTTAAAACCAGTGTAGTAAGTAAAAGCGGAATACAACAAACCTAATGAGTGTGGAAAATTGATTTCCCACTTGTGTTCAAGTTTATTAGCTTGACCGAGCCAGACTGACGTTGTTGCCCACTCACCGACACCATCCAGACAAACTACTGCTGCTTGTTCGAATGGACTTGGATAAAACGCTGAAGCTGCGTGAGATTTGTGATGAGAGTTAAATAATAAAGGCGGCAATTTATTGCTATCTAATGAGCGTTCTTTAAGAATAGCAGTGAATTCCTTTTTCAGAGTGGCTTTCAGATAGAGTTTATCTTTTAACCAGACAGGCATTGATAACAGGAAAGATTGGAACCCTGAAGGCGCATAGCTTAAATAGGTCTCAAGTAAACGTTCAAATTTGACCAGTGGCTTATCGTAAAAGATCACATAATCAATGTCATCTAAGCCGCAGTTTGCTTCTTCAAGACAGTATTTAACAGCATGGGCAGGAAATGCTGCATCATGTTTTTTACGTGTGAAACGTTCTTCTTGAGCGGCAGCAATGATGTTTCCATCAACAATTAAAGCAGCAGCACTATCATGATAATATGCGGATATACCTATTATTTTCATTGAAATTACAACTTTTAAAAAAAGTAAATAGTTATTTTATTCAGTGGCTTGCGAGTAAAATTACAATGACGATGTTCGTTCTGGTCTAGAGTTGCCAAAGCGATCAATGTAACAGCATAGTATTATTTTGCCAATTGTAAATCAACAGCCTTTAAGGCTTGCTGCAATACCTGTTCATAAGGATCGAGGCTATTGAGATCGACGATTGTGGCACTATTAAAGTGTAATGTCGGGATTGTGGTTATTTTTTGTTGCAACATAGCACGTTTGTGATCGGGTTTTCTGGCATGAGCGGTTTCAATATCAATGTTAAGACGAATAATAAGTGTCGGAATATAGCTTGCCATCCATTGATATAAACGCAGTTCGCGTGCGGCCAATTTGCGCGCCAGCCAAGCGTTTGCCGTGGCCGGATCCAGCCCGGTACCGTCAAAATAAAACCCCGCCTTTTCAGCTTGCGGATAACGATCAGTGATAATCAGCGTGCCACGACGACTGAGCGCCAGCATACGACGAAATTTATGAACACGCCATAATGATAATAAATAGATAACAATCACGGTGAGGGTGTCGGGTGGTGACGTTTTATCTTTGTGTGCTTGTTTGGCTTTATGATCTAGGTAGCGTCCCAACGCTGTGCCAATGATCGGCAAGCGCTTAATCCAGTTGCCGATATTACCGGATGACTGACCAAGATAGAGTAACTCGGTGGTTTGCAGCCTGTTAAAATGTGCTGCCAAATCCGATGTTAATGTGGATTTTCCGGAGCCATCACACCCCACTACGGCAATGACGTTTGGTAATTGAGTTTTTCTAGAATGCAATATCTGTCCTTAGTCTCACCATAAAAAAGGTGATCGAAAATGAGTCGTTATCCTATGATTTTATATAGAAAATATCAATTTGAGGATGTTCGAGAGGTGCCAGTTCTGAATCAATAGTGATCAAGAACTCAGGTGGACAGAGGTGTATTTGTCTGTTTTTTATCACCATGCCAAGACTCATATTAACCGACAAGCGCTGGCAAAAGCTATCCAGACTGAATCTATAAAAATAATCGTGTATATCTGGTAATCATTGAAGATACAGATTTCGCAATAACTCATCGATTTACCTTTTAGATGCCGGATAAAAGTCACACCAACAAAAAAGCCCCAGCAGGTTAAATTGCTGAGGCTTTGAATTTGATGGTGGCTCGACCTGGAATCGAACCAGGGACACAGGGATTTTCAATCCCTTGCTCTACCGACTGAGCTATCGAGCCATCAAGGTCGGGTATTAAACCCGTTGGAGCGAGGTGTGTCAAGTGATCTGACTATTTTATTTGTTTGTAGCCTTGTTCATAGTGTGTGGGCGTGGTGTAATGTCGGGCTTGATTTACGATTTTATAGAATGGATGAGTAATGACGTTTCGCTCTAAGTTTCGATTTTGGCTGCCAGTTATTATTATTTTAGCGGCTGTAGTATTTGTTGCACCTGCCGTTTCTAAAACGTCGCTGGTAGAGATTGTTGCACAATGGCTAAGTGACTATAACAAAGCTGTCAGTGATGTTGAGGCGGAAGATGACGACGAGGTTGCTTCCCCAAAAGACGGTGCAGCGAGCTTGGTGGTACATATAGACGATGATGTTCAAGAGTACAGTGGTATCGAAACGAGGCATCTGGAGCAAAGTGAGTTTCACCCTGAAACTAAGGCAATAGCAACTGTGGTTGATCTCACTCCAATGTTGGCTTTAAGAGCACGATTTCTTCAGGCTCAGTCTGAATATACTATGCTAAAAGTGACAGAACAAGCCGCTGCTAAAGAAAAAACGCGATTACAGGTTTTAGCAAAGGCAACCAAAAGTATTGCGTCAAAAAACTTGGTCTATGCAGAATCTGCATGGCGTGAAGCCAAAGCAAAATTAGATGGCGTTACCTATCAGCTTAACGCTATTCGCGAACAGGCAAATCATACGTGGGGAAGCGATATCGCACATTGGTTATTAGCTACCGAATCACCACAATGGCAACGTCTGGTATTAAATACGGATAGCTTATTATTAGTAACCTTAGCTATTGATCACACATTACCACCTTATGTAAAGCATGTACGGGTCGCACATAATAGTGTGCTCGCTGACAAGGCTATTGCGGCTTATGTATCATCTGCCCAGCAAATAGACAGGGTGATTCAAGGTGAAACTTACTTTTTTAAATTGAGTGATACCAGCCTACGAACAGGTATGCGCCTTGATGTTTGGTACTCTGTACAGCAACAGCCACTTTCAGGAGTATTTGTGCCTGAGCAGGCAATAGTGTGGAATTCAGGTCAGGCATGGGCTTATGTTGAAGTAGAGCAAGGTCTGTATCAGCGTCGATCATTACAAACAGCACACGTTGCACAAAACGGACTGTTTGTGACTGAAGATGGTGAACTGAAAGCCGGTGACCAACTGATAATAAAGGGTGCTCAGATGTTGTTATCTGAAGAGTTTAGATGGCAGATTTTAGATGAAGATGATGATTAAATTGTGGATCGTTATCAGTGTTATTTATCAGTATTTTCATAAGGTAAACTAAGGCATGTTGTCACATGTTGTTGCTTTTTCGGTTAGGTTTCGAGGGGTCGTTGTTGCTCTGTCGGTTTTATTGCTGAGTTACGGAATCTATAAATTATCTAATTCCAGCTTGGATATTTTTCCTGAATTTGCACCTAAGCAGGTAATCATTCAAACCGAAGCGCAAGGTTTGACAGCTGAACAAGTTGAAGTCTTAGTCACACAACCGCTTGAAAATGCATTGGGTGGTCTTGTCGGTACTGAATCGATTCGCTCTCAGTCTATTCCAGGTTTGTCGGTAGTAATTCTGACGTTTTATGATAGTACTGATATTTATTTAGACAGGCAGTTAGTGTCTGAGCGTTTGTTGGGGTTAAACAATGCTTTGCCTGACAGTGTTGGGCCACCGCTAATGGTGCCATTGGAGTCGTCGTCAGGCACGATTATGACTATTGGCTTGAGCTCGGATAAACATGATTTAATGAGCTTACGTGCATTGGTTGATTGGACCTTATCCCCACGCTTATTAAGTGTTGAAGGCGTGGCCGATATCAATGTCTTTGGTGGCCATGAAAAGCAATATCAAATACAGCTTGATAGCGACAAACTCGCCTTGCATGGTTTATCGATTGATGATGTCAGTCGAGCAAGCAAACAGGCAACGGGCATGATGTCCAGTGGTTATATCGAGAATTCAAATCAACGCATGATGTTGCAAGTGTCCGGGCAGCCAACATCGGCCGAACACTTAGCCAAAGTAGTGTTGCGACATACTGAACATGGTGTGTTGTTATTAGGTGATGTAGCGAACATTGTAGCTGCGCCTGCTCCCGCTATTGGTGGCGCTGCCATAGGTGGTAAACCGGGTGTGGTTTTGATGGTAATAGGCCAATATAAAGCTAATACCTTAGCCGTTACGCACGGGATTGAAGCAGCATTAGCCGAGTTCAAAAAAGGCTTCGAAGCCGATGGTATTACTTTGCACGACAATTTATTCCGCCCGGCAAACTACATTGAATCATCATTAACTAATATCCGCGAACATTTGATGGTGGGAGGCAGTCTGGTGATGTTGGTGCTATTTCTATTTTTATTTAATTTACGCACCGCTTTAATTTCGATGACGGCTATTCCATTGTCACTGTTTGCGGCTTTGATCGTGTTATTAGAAATGGGCATTAATATCAATATTATGGTGTTGGGTGGTTTGGCCATTGCCTTGGGTGAGGTTATTGATGATGCCATTATTGATACTGAAAACATATTTAGGCGTTTGCGAGAAAATGCCGCATTAGCACAGCCAAAATCAACAACACAAGTTGTATTTGATGCGTCAATGGAGGTGCGTAGCTCAGTGGTTTATGCCAGTTTTATTGTGATGTTAGTGTTCATTCCGCTTCTGACCTTAAGTGGCGTTGCCGGACGTATGTTTGAGCCATTGGGCGAGGCTTATATTCTGGCGATTTTTGCCTCTTTAGCTGTTGCATTAACAGTCACGCCGGCTTTATGTCATATCTTGTTAACGCGTTGGGGACATTTAAGTGATAAAGCACCGCCTTTGGTTCGATTTTTAAATCCAATTTATCACTGGCTATTGGGATTGGTGAGTCGTTTTCCTAAATTGACCTTTAGTGGTGTTGTCATATTCTGTGCGACGGGGCTGGCTATTTTGCCGTTATTAGGTGGTAGTTTTTTACCGGAGCTGCGAGAAGGTCATTACATCATACACACAGCAAGTATTCCGGGAACATCAATTGAAGAATCACTCCGCATTGGTGGTCAAATTGAAAAACGCGTAGCGGAGATCCCCGGTGTGCGATCGACATCACAATGGGCCGGTCGAGCAGAACGCGGAGCCGACACCTTTGGTACACATTACAGTGAATATGAAATTGATTTAGAGCCGATGGATGGCCCTGCGCAACAACAAATATTGGATGAAATTCGTGAGGTGTTAGAAGCCTTTCCGGGAATCAATTCAGAGGTTAATACCTTCTTAACTGAACGCATTGATGAAACAATTTCTGGTTATACGTCACCCGTCGTGGTGAATATCTATGGTAAAAACTTACTTGGGTTAGATCAAAAAGCCCAAGAAGTTGCCAGTGTGATGCGAGATATTGATGGTGCGACAGATGTGCAATTGCGTGCGCCACCAGGTGAGCCACAATTAGAAGTCAAACTCAACTTGGATAAATTGGCCTATTGGGGGTTGAAACCGGTTGAGGTTATGGAAACCATTCAAACAGGATTTGATGGTACTGTCGTCGGTCAAGTGCAAGAAGGTAATCGTGTGTTTGATGTGGTTGTTGTTTTACCGCTACAACAACGCCAACAACCCGATGACGTAGCCAATTTGCCAATTCAAACACCTGCTGGTGCTCTACTACGCTTGCGTGATGTAGCTGATGTTCAGCAAGTTTCTGGACGGTATATGATTTTGCATTCAGGCGCACAACGTTTGCAAACGGTGACGTGTAACGTATCTGGCAGAGATTTAACCTCATTTTTCGATGAACTGAAACAACGTGTACATGATGAGGTTCATTTTTCGTCGGATATCTACCCTGAGTTTACCGGTGCAGCAGTTGCACAGGCGCAATCTCGCCAAGATCTGATTGTTCACTCAAGCTTGGCTGGGGTTGCAGTATTATTATTGCTCTATGTCGCATTACAAAGTCTACGTAATATGGCTTTGGTGTTGATCAACTTGCCATTTTCACTGGTTGGTGGCGTGATTGCGGTATTGGTGACCAATGGTGTGTTATCAATTGGATCATTAGTCGGGTTTGTCACCTTATTTGGTATTACGTTACGTAATTCGATTATGTTGGTGTCACATTTCCATTATTTAGTGGTTGAAGAAGGATTGCCCTGGAATGCTGAAACAGCAATCCGAGGTGCACAAGAACGTTTACCTTCGATTTTGATTACGGCATTGGTAACGGCACTGGCAATGTTGCCGATAGCAATGAATTCGGATAGCCCCGGCCGAGAAGTGATGGGGCCGATGGCCAGCATTATTGTTGGTGGCTTGATCTCATCTACCATACTGAATTTATTGGTCTTGCCAAGTATTATGCTGCGATTTGGCCGGTTTGAGGCTAAACAACGTTAGTCTTTTTTGGCTGCGATAAATGCTGCAATAACAATGACTGCGACGATTAACAAAAAGGCAAGTTCTAAAATCATTATCTAAAAGAGTTGCTATGGTGCGATCGGGAAAGTTTCAACTTCTTGATTGCGTTTATCAGAGAAAAATTGATAAATATCTGTTAGCTCCGGTGACGTAAAGTGAATCAAAATCAATTGTTGGCCTGGATAAATACGATTGGGATCACGGCTCATTACATGGGTGCTGAAGTTATAGATATAACTTGAGGTGACTTTATTATTTAAAATTTTGCCTAAAAATGAACTCAGACCAGAAGGTAGTTTTTCATCAGCATCGGCAGGGATAATCGCATGAACCCTATCTTTATTATATTTAATGCCTTCAATATGCACACCTTCTCTAAACTTATCGATTAAGCCTGTTTGTATTATTCCCCATAGGCCTTGTTGATCAGCTTCTGTCACGCGATGTAAATAAAATAAAGCATTATCAGGCATGGTGCCGTTGTCGATGATGTCTTTGATCGCTAACGCTTGTACGCCATGATTGATAGTTGCAACAATCGATTGTTGATTATCGATATCGGTGACGTTAGCCAGATCACCCGCTTTAATTTCTAAATTATGTTCTTGTTCAATAAGCACTGAAATAGGTGCTGTTAAATCAGCATTTGGATCACTTAAAAATTCAAACAGTGGTTTAGTTTGTTTTTCATCATTGTTATCAATGATAGTAATCACCGCCGTGTGATCTTGATGGTCATCACTTAACTGGGCCAGGGTGCTGGCTACCTGTTCTTTAGTTGTATATTGCAGCGTTATAGGCGTGTCGGCAGATAGATTAGGATCTGCTAATAAGTCTTCAATAGATGTTACGCGGTGTTCAAGGTTAGGCAATAGAATGGTGTTGTCATGGCGAACGAAGCGATCTTGATTTTCATTTATTGTTATCGATTGTTCTTTTTCATCAGCAAGCCCATCAATAAAAGCAATTGCTTCTTGTCGTGTTATTTGTTCTGGGCTTGGATTTTGTGTTTGCTTGATAATCGTGACTGGTTGTTGTGGCTCAATCAACTCTATCGGTGGGTTTACAGTGTGCTCTGTGCGTTTAGGTTCTTGAACACTAAAAAGAAGATAGCCAACTATCATTAAGACAGCCAGTGCTAAAAATGCCGGAATTAAAGAAAGTGCTGAACGCCCATTTGTTGCCATAAATTTACCTTTGCTAAATATCAGGGTCAACAGACCCTGGCCCAAGGTCAGAATAAGCTACTAAGTGTTTCTTGATCAAGTCGCTGACACCATTGACTTGATTTTAATGGCTCTGGTAGCTGTTTTAGAATGAGGTCTGCTTGTTGTGATGAGCTAATTGCGATCATGGGCAGACGTTGTTCCAACAGGGTACTGAGCTGTTGGAGTGAGACTTTTTGTTGAACCAGGTGTGACGCAATTGAACGAATTAATTCGACTATATCCACATGGGTTAAAAGGCTTGGTATAGCGTGAATAACGAGCTGATCATGTTGCGTCGTAAACGTTATTCCTAATGTAGCCAAGTCTGTTTGATGATTAATCATCGCCTGATGTTGCATGGTTTCCAATGTCACTGTTATTGGTACCAGGATAGGGCGTGAACGTAGTGAATTTGTTGCTAATGCGTGTCTGAATTGCTGTTGTCGTAATGCGCGCTCAGCGAGTTGTAAATCGATTAACCATGGTTGTGCATTATCACTAGTGACGATGACATAGCGTTGATGTAATAAACTGGCAATTTGGTAGTTTAAATCTGCTGTTTGTTCGGGCTTTTTATGACGACGACTCTCGACGTCATACTGCTTGGGATTTTCAGCAATGTTGTTGTTTGGTATGTCAATATCCAGAGTTTGTTGCGCTATCACCTTAGCTTTTTGTTCTGTTGCTAATGCATCTTGTAGCGCACGCGTGATTAAGCCATGTACCAAACGCGCATCACGGAAACGTACTTCATGTTTAGTCGGATGAACATTGATATCAACTTTATCGAGCGGTAGCGTCAGATATAACACAAATGCGGGATGTCGACCGGCTGGTATCAAATCAACATAAGCCTGACGTATGGCATGATTGATAACGCGATCGCGAATAACTCGACCATTAATATAGAAATAATTTACATCGGTTTGTGGACGATGTGCTTGTGCTGTCCCTAACCAACCCTTCAATTTTATCTCGTCGAATTGCTGATCAATATAATGGCTGTTTTTGATAAAAGCATGGCCGCAGAGTTTGGCAATACGTTGTTGCTGTTGTTCCGTTGTACTCGCGATGGGGAGTTTAATAATCGAATGTGTGCCAGATTGGTAGTGAAACCCAATATCAAATTTGCTTAACGCCAAACGGTATAGCGTTGTTGTTATATGATGAAGTTCTGTTTTGTCACCACGTAAAAAATGCTTACGAGCGGGTAGGTTAAAAAATAATTCACGGACTTCGATTGTGGTTCCGATTGGATGGGCGAGTGGCGTAGGTTGGTGTTTATTTGCAGTGATTTGCCAGCCACATTCACTATCGTTTTGGCGTGAGCTTAAACTGAGATTGGATACAGAAGCAATACTGGGCAGTGCTTCACCACGAAAACCTAAACTTGCGATATGGCTTAATTGTTCACTTGAATGTAACTTGCTGGTGGCATGGCGACTTAATGCGAGCGCAAGATCATCGGGGTGGATGCCACTACCATTATCACGCACTCGGATCAGCTGACTGCCAGCACCTTCAATATCAATATATAGTTGTGTTGCACCGGCATCGATACTGTTTTCAACCAATTCTTTGACAACTGAAGCAGGGCGTTCAATGACTTCACCAGCAGCAATTTGATTGGCCAAATGAAGGGGGAGAGCTTGAATACGTTGTGTTAATGACATGCCGTCATTTTATACCTAAGTACTTGGGGATGACAGTCGCGTTTTAATTAAGGAATCATCAATACATCGCCCACTTTTAAGCGCGATGTTTTCAATGAATTGGATGTTTTAAGTTCGTTGAGCGAAACCTGATACCGCTCAGCAATAGTACTTAAGGTATCGCCACTGTTGACGATATGTTGCTGTGGCACTTTAGTACCAGGTAAGGGATTGCGTTGGAAGTAGTGTCGAATACCGGATAACATAGCTTGAGCAAGTTTATTTTGATGACTGGATGATTTTAATTTGCGCTCTTCATCAGGGTTGGAAATAAACGCTGTTTCAACCAATATAGAGGGAATATCGGGCGATTTTAGTACCACAAAAGCCGCTGATTCGACCTGTTTTTTATGGACATTGCCAACACGTTTTAAACCGGATAACACGTTATTGGCCACTTCCAGACTCGCTTCCAGGCTTGCCGTTTGTGACAAATCAAGCAAAACAGAGGCTAATAAATCATCTTTGTCTTCCAGGCTAATACCCCCAGCCAGATCGGCCGCATTTTCTTTATCGGCCAATAATTTTGCGGCTTCACTACTCGCGCCTCGTTCAGATAAGACAAACACTGACGCGCCTCGTGCATTTCGCTTATGAAAGGCATCAGCATGAATGGATATAAACATATCTGCGTTATTTTGACGTGCACGTTTAATACGTTGGCGTAACGTCAGGAATACATCACTATCCCGCGTTAAGTAAGCACTCATTCCTGGTTCTTTATCGACCAGTTTTGCCAAGCGACGGGCAATGGCTAACACAACATCTTTTTCACGGGTACCATGACGACCTAAAGCGCCAGAATCCTGTCCGCCATGGCCAGCATCAATTGCAACAATGATATTACGAGGTGGACTAGGTTTAGTTATTTTGGAGATAGTTGGTGTTGCAGCTTTGGTAGTAGCCGGCTCAGCTTTAGTTTCAATAACCGTTTTTTCTGATGTATCTCCCTTGGCTGCTTTTGTTACGACAGGATCGTGCAAGTCTATAACCAATCGAGACGGCATGGTTGTGTTTGCGCTAAGTGTTTGGCTGGTAAATTGGACTGGTTTTTTCAGATCTAAAACAACACGAAGTGTATTTTTTTGCCAGATACCATAGCGAATGGTTTGTATAGGTGAATCAGACAATGTAGGCAGCGTGAGTACGTGCGGTTTCTGTGTTGATTTAAGATCAATTACAACACGATCAGGGTTAGTCAAGGTAAAAATAGAATGCTCTATGTGTGTGCTTAAATCGAATACCAGCCGTGTATCGGCTTCGTTATGAGACAAACGAAGGCCTTCAATCGTTGCTGCAACGCTGGCATGACTAAAAAATAGTAATAGTAAACCTAGTAATAATCTAAGCATGACCTTATCTCTAAGAGTTACTTGAACAATAGTGTGAAAGGATAATGCAAAAAAATCAAGTTATTCTTTAATAATAAGCAACATAGCACCTAAACTTGAATTATTTATTAAGATTTTTCAGGAGGGTGTGACCTGCGTCACTTTGTGATGAAAGTGCGGCTTGACGCCCACTGTTTTGGTAAGTGAGTTTAATAACAAGATCGGGAGTGGGTAGATAACCTTGTCCTTGTTTTGCCCATTCGATAATACAAAGTGACTGATTTGAAAGGTAGTCATCCAGACCTAAATAATCGAGTTCTTCGGGATCTGCGACACGGTATAAATCGAAATGAAAAACGGTTCTATTTTCTAAATCATAGCGCTCAACGAGGGTATAGGTTGGGCTTTTTACATTGCCAGTATGACCTAGAGCATGAAGTAGGCCACGTGTTAAGGTTGTTTTGCCCGCACCTAGCTCACCTTCTAAATGAATGATGAATAACTGATGCGGGCATAAAAGTGCTATGCGTTTGCCTAGTTCCAGCGTTGCCGCTTCATTTTCTAAATACAGTGTCACGCAAGCAATTAATAAATTAAATTAGCTAAATGTCTTAAGTGTGGTACTAAGTCCATCGCTAACATACCACGCTCACCATCCTGTTCAGCAGCTTTATCACCAGCCATACCATGTAAGGTAACACCAACACATGCGGCATCCATTAATGGGAAGCCTTGCGCTAATAAACCGCCAATAACCCCAGCAAGCACGTCTCCCATACCACCGCTACCCATTCCTGGATTGCCCCAGGTCGATAGACGAGTAATAGAACTGCCATCGTGGATGAGCGTACCTGAGCCTTTTAATACAGCGACACCACCATAACGGCGTTGAAGTTCTCTAACCGCATTAAAACGATCGGCCTGAATTTCTGCCGATGTACACTCAAGTAAACGTGCAGCCTCACCGGGATGAGGTGTTAAGATCCAGTTGTCATGATATTGTGGTTTTTTACTGATTAAATTCAGAGCATCCGCATCAACTACCATTGGTAAATTGCTAGCGATAGCTTGTTCAAACAGCATTTGTCCCCATTCACCCTGTCCTAAACCGGGGCCAACAGTGAGTGAATTAGCACGTTCTACCAAGGGTGCTAAATCGGCGGGTGTTTCTACGCCGTAACACATCAGTTCTGGTCTAGCCAGATTTAGAATAGGACCATGTTCAGAACGTGTTGCAATGCTGGTTAAACCTGCCCCAACACGCGCACCTGCTTCAGCTGCAACCCGAGCCGCGCCAGACATACCGTAATCACCACCAATAATCAAAAGATGACCATACAAACCTTTATGGCCAGTACGTTCACGCGGGGCGAGCAATTCTGCATCATATTCAAGGCTGACCCGACGTGCAGTCGGTGTCAGTTCTTTATAAAGTGCAGATGGAATTTGTAATGAATCGAAACAAACAGTACCTGAGTAATTAGGGCCTTCACCAATAAATAACCCTTTATTTAAGCCCATTAAGCTTAGACAGAGAGTCGCTTTAACTGCTGCACCCATATGACTGCCTGTATCGGCATGCAGGCCAGATGGAATATCCAAAGATAAAACGGGGGTGCGTTTGTTGTTGTTAATTGCTTCAATGGCTAATTTGTAGTCACCGACAACTTCACGGTTAAGACCTGTTCCTAATAATGCATCAACAATAATGTCGGTAGAAGGTAGTTTGCCTTCGAATGTATGGACTTCACTACCTGTTGCAAGAAAGGCGTCTTTTGCAGCCGCTGTTTCATTACTCATAGCGTCATTGCCGACTTGATAGACAACCACGCGATAACCAGCATCAAGCGCCTGCCTTGCTAATTCAAAACCATCACCGCCATTATTGCCTGTTCCGCAAACAACCAGTAAGCGTTCCGCTTGTGGCCAATGATTTTTGATTGTTGATAATGCAGCGGCACCAGCACGCGCCATTAGCTTGGCTGTAGAAACATTGTGTTGTTCAATAACAATGCGATCCAGTTCGCGGGTTTGATCAGCGGTATAAAGATCGTGAGGTATATTTAGCATAGTCATTTCCAATGTATAAAATTTCGAGCTCACCTATAATAGCCTGCATGAGTGAGATAAATACAGCTTTGACAGAAATTGATTTAATCGATGATTTGCAGATGTGGGCAAAATCATTTGGATTTCAACAGCTTGGTATTAGTGATATTGATCTTGAGCACGCAGGCCAATCATTAAAGGAATGGGTAAATGCTGGATTTCATGGCGACATGGATTATATGGTTCGTCATGGTAGTATGCGTACCCATCCTGAACAGCTTGTTCCAGGCACAATTCGTGTTATTTCTGTTCGGATGGACTATTTGCCGGAGCAGACTACCGAGTCATGGCGCGTTTTAAATGACGATAACAAGGGCTTTGTGTCACGTTATGCTTTGGGGCGTGATTATCATAAATTAATGCGAAAACGACTACAGAAGCTGGCGCAGAAAATTGAAGCAGAAATTACTGATATGGGTTTTCGTGTTTTTTGTGATAGCGCGCCTGTTATGGAAAAAGCATTAGCACAAAAGGCAGGGTTAGGCTGGGTTGGAAAGCATAGTAATATTCTGAATCGTGAGCATGGTTCTTATTTCTTTTTGGGCGAAATTTATACCGACTTACCATTACCTTTGACAGAAGCGACAACAGAGCATTGTGGCTCTTGTGTTGCGTGTATTGATATCTGTCCGACCAAAGCAATTGTGTCACCTTATCAGGTTGATGCCAGACGTTGTATTTCATACTTAACTATCGAATTACGTGATGCTATTCCAGTTGAATTTCGCCCAATGATGGGTAACCGTATTTATGGTTGTGATGATTGCCAATTAGTTTGCCCTTGGAACAAGTTTGCACACATTACACAAGAAAACGATTTTTTACCTAAGCATGGTTTAGATGCACCAGACTTACTCGAATTATTTGCCTGGACAGAGCAAGAGTTTCTAACGAAATTAGAAGGTAGCCCTATACGTCGGATCGGTTATGAATGTTGGTTGCGTAATATTGCGATTGCACTTGGAAATGCGACATCTTCTAATGCGATTGTGTCGGCACTCACTGCCCGTTTAGCTGATTGTACTGATATGGTTAAGGAGCATATAGAGTGGGCATTAGCGCAGCACTCCAGCCATTTTTCAGAAGTAGGTTTTGATCACGTGTTGGATTAAAATATCAGTTATGCACCAACTTCGTTTCCGACCTACACTTGATATTGGTCTGTGAGTTGGACTTCAGTCCAACATCTGTCGTAACCTACGGTCAGGGTAATTTAATGAAATGTTCACGATAATGCTGTAGTTCTCTGATCGAGTCCTTAACATCATCCATGGCTAGATGTGACGAGTTTTTCTTAAAGCTTTTTTCTACTTTTGGTGCCCAGCGTCGAGCGAGTTCTTTTAGTGAACTCACATCAAGATTGCGGTAGTGAAAAAAGGCTTCTAATTCAGGCATTAAGCGAGCCATAAAACGACGATCCTGGCAGATACTGTTGCCACACATAGGGGAAACACCGGCTGGCACGTATTGCTTTAAGAACGCTAACGTTTGCTGTTCGGCCTCTGCTGTGGTTACGATACTGTTTTTGACGCGCTCAGTTAAGCCTGATTTGCCATGCTGCCGAGTATTCCAGTCATCCATGCCTTCTAATAGAGCATCATCTTGGTGAATGGCTAAAATCGGACCTTCAGCAACGACGTCCAGATTGCCGTTGGTGACCAGTGTTGCGATTTCAATAATGGCATCAGTATTGGTATCGAGACCGGTCATTTCCAGATCTATCCATATAAGGTTATTTTTGCTTTTGACCATGGCATCCGTCTTTTTATGTGTGAAAAAAATGAACTAACTTGCCAAGGATTGTATCAAAGGCTAACCTGCATGGCATTGTTAAGATCTAATTGGTTAAAAATATGAATGAATTTACCTGGATATTTGTTGCGGCTTTGTCTGTCATGACAGTCGTTGAGTTATGGTTATCGTTGCGCCAAGGTCGATATGTGGCAGCTCACAGAGATAAGGTGCCTGATGCATTTAGTGCGGATGTCTCGTTAGCATCACATCAAAAAGCTGCGGATTACACTATGGCTAAAGGACAATTTAATCGTGTTGAGACTGTCTTTGCCATGATTTTATTGCTGATTTGGACCTTGGGTGGCGGATTAGAACTATTATCAACTGTTTGGCAAGGCTTTGCATGGCCTGAAATGGTAACGGGCATTGTCTTTATGCTGAGCTTCTTTGTTATCGGGACACTTATCGACTTACCTTTGTCTTGGTATAAAACCTTTGTGATGGAAGAAAAGTTCGGTTTTAATCGCAATACCCTCGCCTTGTTTTTTTCAGATACTGTAAAACAAACAGTATTGTTATTGATTATTGGTGCGCCATTAATCTGGCTTGCCTTATGGTTAATGAATAGTGCTGGTCAGTATTGGTGGTTTTATTTGTGGGGTGCTTTTATCAGTTTTTCAGTCGTGATGATGTGGGCGTATCCCGCTTTTATTGCACCTCTATTTAATAAGTTTACCCCGCTTGAAGATGAAAAATTGCAAGCGAGAGTTGAGTCATTATTGTCACGCTGCGGATTCAAAAGCCAAGGTATTTATGTGATGGATGGTTCGCGTCGCAGCGGTCATGGTAATGCCTATTTCACCGGGCTTGGCAACAATAAACGTATCGTGTTTTTTGATACCTTGCTGTCAACGTTAAATGAAGATCAAATAGAAGCAGTACTAGCGCATGAATTAGGCCATTTTAGACGTAAACATGTTATTAAAAATATGGTGGTGATGGCTGTATTAAGCCTGGTTGGATTAGCGTTATTAGGTTGGGCTGTAGCACAACCCTGGTTCTATTCAGGGTTAGGTGTCAGCACCCAAACCAATGCGATGGCATTAGTGTTGTTTATGTTAGTGGTGCCGGTGTTTAGTTTCTTTTTACATCCAATGATGACCTCATTATCCCGTAAATATGAATTTGAGGCTGACGCTTATGCGGCTTCTGTTTCCAGCAGCCAACATTTAATTGAAGCATTAGTGGCCTTATATCAGGAAAATGCCAGTACCTTGACTCCTGATCCTCTAGTGTCGGCTATTTACGATTCACACCCACCAGCAACATTGCGTGTGGCACATTTACAAGCTAGTCAACGGTGATGAGAACGCTGCTTTTAATGTCTATTATTGGATTGTCATCACCTGTAGTGTTTGCAGGTGAAGGACAAATATTGCATGATGCCGCATGTTTGCAGTGTCATGCTTCGCTAACGGGTGGCAAGCCTACCAGCATTTATACGCGTGCAGATAGAAAAATAGCCACGTTTGCATCGCTACAAAAACAGGTAAAAGGCTGTGCTGTTGCTGCCGATGTTGCCTGGTCTGACAAACAGCGCGCTCAAGTTGTACAGTATTTGTCTGAACGTTTTTATCATTTTTAATTTTGTAATAAGGACGTTAGCTAATCAGTTTATTTTGATTTGATTACGACCTTTTTGTTTGGCTTTGTATAATGCACGATCAGCGCGGTCAATCAAGCTGCTTGGAGTGTCACCCAACTGGAAAAAGCTTAATCCTGCTGACACAGTAATTTGTCCTATCGATTTATCACTGTTTTTTTGTTTTAGATTGCTGTTGGCTAAATCAGAACGAATTGAATCTACAAGTTCAATTGCTTGTTGTTGTGTCAGATCAATCAGGATAAGCACCATCTCTTCACCGCCATAACGCGCAGCTATATGCTCATTTGCACTATACTTTTTAAGGAGTGAAGCAAAAAACTGGATTACTCTATCACCAACGATATGACCAAAAGTATCATTGATGCGTTTGAAATGGTCGAGATCGAATAAAGCAAGAGAAACACGATCACCGGATTCACTACATAATGTGTGTAGTTCTTTATCAAAGGCGCCACGGTTAAGCAGGCCAGTAAGACCATCAATTTTGGCTATTTCTTTAACTTGTTCCAGTTCAGCCTTTAGCCTTGCCATTTCAATAGATGATTGTTCGAGCTCTAATTTGAGATCATTACTGCTGTTGGTTAAGGTTTGTGTATTTGCCAAAATTGAATTGACGATAGTTTTAAGTGTATCAATATCAGAACACTCATTAAGAATGGACTGAGTATCGTTTAGCTCTGCTGCACATTCAGAGGTGGTTGACTCTGCTTTATTAAGATTATTGATGGTGTTATCAACAACTAATTTAATACCATTGTTGGCATTTTCAAGTCGTTCTGGCATATCAAATAACACATATTTTTCAAACAATGCCTGGGTGATTTGTGATGTTATCGGCGCATTACAGCTAAGACGTTGATCTATTTCGTCACGTAATGCCTGATTTTTACCCGAAACATATTCATACCAAACGGCATAATTAACCGGGTTTACCGGCGTTTTATATTTGTTTATTAATGGCAATGCTTGCCTGAGATTTTCTGATGCTTCCTGCGCCAGCTCAGTATAAACAGGTGGAAATGATTTATTCCCGGACATTATTCTATACCTCACACTGTAGCTTTTAATCTAGTATATCAAGTTTAATTGTTATGTCACTGATTTTTAGTGATAATAACAAAAAAGATATAGAAAGGATAAGTGGTAGAGAAATTAAAATAAACCAACTTGAGAAATTAAAAAGTGCTGCAATCATGGTTAAAACCAAAAAAGTCAGCATCATCATATTTTGAAGCCAGTTATTACCCGCGAGAATCGTGCCTAAGTGGGAAATGGGGGCATGATGTTGAATAAGTGTGTTGAGTGGCACTATAAATAAGCCACCAAATAGGCCAAAACATATAATAGCGATTGCAAACATCACGCTATCAGCTAGTTGTGGAAGCATCGATAAAACGATGATCTGCCCCAGTGCACCAATCGTGATTAAGTGACGATAAAAATGATTAGTCAGTTTACCCGCTATAACTGAACCGATAATGATGCCGATGCCAGCACAGGCCAGCAGACCTTGAATTATGATAGTGTTGGTTTCATGCAATACCAGTTTTGCAAAAGCGGGAAAGGTTGCCAATACTGTTTGGGAAACACCCCAAAACAATGATAACGCCAAAATAGCCAACCAAATCAATGGTGATTGCCGTAATAATATTACGTTGTTTTTTAATAATTGACCTTGGCGATACTGTTGCCAATTAAACGGTCGAGCTTGTTTTTGTTTTCGAAGGTCGGGTAAGCCCAGTGCCAATAGGAATTCGATTAAAGAGAGTATCACCAGCAACCAGCCCAAGGGCGCTATTAGCATCACTATTTGTTGTTCGCTATCAAAGTCATGTGGCGCTAAATAATGCTCAAATCCAACGGAAAACAAAACGATGCCAGAGAGAATCGCAACAATGCTGGTGGCTTGTGTTAAACCATTAGCATGTGCAATTTTTTGATCGCCAACGAGTTCTCGAATGTAACCATATTTTGCAGGGGAGTAGATTGCACTTTGCAACGCCAATAAAAAGGTCATGCAAAAGGCAAAAATAAACCAACCCTGATAGTAACTGAACGTAATAAACAGGGTGAGAATAATGGTCATGAATGCAGCCCATTGCATTATTCTTGGTTTGGCAAAACGATCAGCTAAAAAACCTGATGGCGTAAATGAGAGAATGAATGGTAGTAATATCAGAGCGTTAATCAGTGCTGTTAACACTACTTGCTGATTATCATCATAGATCTTAAAAACGGTATTTTGAATAATGATTTTGTGGCCTAAATCAACAAAGGCATTGATAAAGGCAATAATGAGAAAGAGGATGAAGTGAGTCGTTCGATACAAGGATGGACGAAGCGCCACTCTCATCTCTACTCTTTAATTGTCTTGCAGTCGAACAGCTAATACATCACAGTGTGCATGGTGTAAAACGGCATTTGCGGTAGAACCGAGTAATAGTTGAATACCATGTCGACCATGAGAGCCGATAACAATTAAATCAACATTATTTTCATCGGCAAGTCGAACAATATCATGACGTGTCGTGCCAAATTCTACCCATTGATTGTCTGTGCTAATAGTGAGTTCTTGTGCCAGTTTAGCAATTTGACTTTTCGCAGACTGCAACATGCTGTCTCGCATATCAAGATCAACACCGATCATCGGCTCATAAGCAAAATCAGTGATCGGATAGTCTTCAATAACGTGACAAATACTTAACTTTGCATTGTGTTGTTGAGCTAGTTGACGTGCACGTTGTAACACCTGTTGATTATGTTGAGAGAAATCTGCGGCAATCAAAATATGCTGGTAAATAGTCATGAGCAATACTCCCTATAGTGAAAAACAGGCAGACATAGGAGCATGCCTGCCTAAAGCCTAAATTAGTTAGCCGATTATTTTTCGCTTTCTAAAAAACGTTCAGCATCTAATGCTGCCATACAGCCTGCACCTGCAGACGTAATCGCTTGGCGGTAAATAGGATCGGAGACATCACCAGCGGCAAATACCCCAGGAACACTGGTCTGAGTGCCTTTTTTGAGTGTGATGTAGCCGTGTTCCATATCCAGTTGACCTGCAAAAATATCAGTATTAGGTTTGTGACCAATTGCAACAAACACGCCTTGGACAGGGACGTCTTGCGTTTTACCATTAATCGTACTTTTTACACGTATGCCTGTCACGCCAGCATCATCGCCTAATACTTCATCTAATTCGTGGTTCCACAAAATATCGACATTACCTTCTTCGGCTTTTTTCAGCAGTTGGGCACTTAGAATTTTTTCAGAACGGAAAGCGTCACGGCGATGAATAACCGTTACTTTTGATGCGATATTAGATAAATAAAGTGCTTCTTCAACAGCTGTATTACCGCCACCTATAACTGCAACGGGTTGGTTGCGATAGAAAAAACCATCACAGGTCGCACAGGCTGAAACGCCACGACCTTTAAATGCCTCTTCAGATTCCAATCCCAGGTACATTGCTGAAGCACCTGTTGCAATGATCAAAGCATCACAGGTGTATTCACCGGCATCACCTTCCAGTTTGAAGGGACGTTCGCTTAAATCTGTGGTGTGGATATGATCAAAAATAATGTCAGTACCAAAACGTTCAGCATGACGTTGCATACGTTGCATTAATTCCGGTCCCTGCACACCCTCATCGTCGCCAGGCCAGTTATCCACTTCTGTTGTTGTGGTTAGTTGGCCGCCTTGTTCAATACCGGTAATCAAAACGGGTTCTAACGCTGCTCGTGCGGCATAGACTGCAGCTGTATAGCCTGCTGGTCCTGAACCAAGAATGAGTAAGCGGCAATGTTTACTGTCGGCCATTTGTTATCTCCAAAAATTCGGCATAGTTTAATTAGACCTAGATTACCCATTGCTGTGCATTTGGTAAAGTAGTTAACTTCAAAAGCTGTGTTAATATACGAGGCTAAATCGTTGGCTTAACTGGAATTATCACATTGGCTCAGGCAACACGAGTAAACAACAAAGATGGACAAACGGCTGGTTCAGGCGCAGTAAGCTTTCGCTTACGTGAGGCCGCGCTTATTTTAGCGCTAGCGCTTGCGGGCTATTTATTATTGTCATTATGGACCTATCAACCAACCGATCCGGGTTGGTCAACAACAGGCATGAATGATGTTGTCGCGAATCGTGGTGGCATAGTTGGAGCCTGGTTGGCTGATATTTTATTGTATGGCTTTGGTTTCCCTGCATACCTGTCACCTTTAATGTTAGCTTTCAGTGGATGGCTTTTATTCAGTTGGGGTAAAACGGCTGATTCAGATGATGCGTTACATTTCTGGGTGCTCAAAGCAATGGGTTTAATTATGGCCTTATCTGCTGCCAGTGGTTTATCAGCCTTAAGCTTGATCAGTTACGCTCAGTTATTGCCGCTGGGTGCCGGTGGTGTACTTGGTGAAGTTGTCGGTCATGGGTTTGTGTCGGTATTTGGTACATCAGGCACAACCTTGTTGCTATTGGCAATATTACTCACTGGTGTCACCTTATTCACAGGATTGTCATGGTTAATGGTCATCGACCGTTTAGGTGGGTTAGCACTATGGATCATGACTTACACTGCACGCCGGATCCGCGAATTAAACCTTAAATTAGCTGCTAATCAGGCCAAGCAACAGCGACAAGATAATTTTAAAGAGCAAAGTGAAAAACTAAAACAGCGAAGCAAGGTACGTGTAGAACCAACGATAATCCCTACAGAACCAAGTAAACGTGAAGAAAAAGAACGCCAAGTGCCTCTTTTTGAAACGCCAGATGCCGGTAGTAGCATGCCTGCACTTGCCTTGCTAGATATGGCGCAAGCCAGCAAAGGCGGTTATAGCGAAGAGGTGTTGCAAGCCTTATCACGACAAGTTGAACTTAAACTCAAAGATTTTGGGGTTGAAGTCCAAGTGGTTGAAGTACAACCTGGACCCGTTGTCACACGGTTTGAGTTGCAACCTGCCGCTGGTATTAAAGTAAGTCGTATCAGTGGTTTGGCTAAAGATTTGGCGAGAGCGTTATCACTCAGCAGTGTACGTGTAGTTGACGTTATTCCCGGTAAACCTGTCGTTGGATTAGAGATCCCGAATGAACATCGTGACATTGTAAGACTGCGTGAAATCTTAGGTTGTGCGGAATACGAAAATAGTAAGTCACCATTAATGATGGCATTAGGTAAAGACATTGCCGGTCGACCTGTTGTTGCCAATCTCGAAAAAATGCCACATTTATTGGTTGCCGGTACCACTGGTTCAGGTAAATCGGTTGCTGTTAATGCTATGATTTTAAGTCTGTTGTACAAATCAACACCTGAACAAGTTCGCATGATCATGGTTGATCCTAAAATGTTGGAATTGTCGATTTATGAAGACATCCCACATCTATTAACACCGGTTGTTACCGATATGAAGCAAGCGGCAAATGCCCTTCGCTGGTGTGTGGCAGAAATGGAGCGTCGTTATCCATTAATGGCAGCACTAGGTGTTCGTAATATTGCTGGTTTTAACAAGAAAGTAAAAGATGCCATTGAGCGTGGTGAACCGATTACTGATCCAACCGTTGATTTAGTTGCTGGTGAACCTGCTCCCTACCTGGAGCCACTACCATTCATTGTTGTCATCATTGATGAGTTAGCAGATATGATGATGGTGGTGGGTAAGCAAGTTGAAGAGTTAATTGCTCGTCTTGCCCAAAAAGCACGTGCAGCGGGTATTCATCTGATTCTTGCGACACAACGTCCTTCGGTCGATGTTATTACAGGTCTGATTAAAGCAAATATTCCTACTCGTATTGCGTTTCAGGTTTCTTCGCGTATTGACTCACGCACAATTCTGGATCAGATGGGGGCGGAACAGTTATTAGGTCAGGGTGATATGTTGTATCTACCACCCGGCTCCGGTTTGCCTGAGCGTGTACATGGTGCTTTTGTTGATGATCATGAAGTGCATAAAGTGGTCGATTTCTTGAAGAAAATGGCGCAACCCAATTATCTTGAAGAGATCACTCAAGATAGCGCTAATGATGACGGTGATGGCGCGTTTGGCGATGCCAGTGATGGTGAACAAGATGCGCTGTATGATCAAGCTGTTCAAATCGTTGTAGAGTCTCGAAGAGCATCGGTATCAGGCATACAACGTCGCTTAAAAATTGGTTATAACCGAGCTGCACGTATTGTAGAAGCAATGGAAGCTGCAGGCGTTGTATCATCAATGCAAGGTAATGGCAGCCGTGAAGTATTAGCACCACCACGAGATTAATCGGCAACCATTGTGGTGTTGAGCATGTCAAATTGACACCCTTAAACAACCAATTTAATTATCTGGATTTTAAAATGACAGTAAAAAATCTACTTCGTAGTAGTCTATCTGTATTGATGCTGGTAATGCCTGTTGCACTTTTTGCTGCTGAATCAGCAACAGAAAAACTCAATGTGTTTGTACAAACAGTTGTGACCTTTAAAGCAAACTTTAAGCAAACGGTTATTGATCAACAAGGCAAAGTAATAGAAGAAGCTCGAGGTGTCTTTGTTTTAGAAAGACCGGGGAAATTTCGTTGGGATTATACATCGCCTTACCCACAGCATATTGTCGCCGATGGAACTCGGATTTGGTTTTATGATGTTGATTTAGAGCAAGTCACAGTCAAATCGCAACAGGAAGCGTTAACGGATACACCGGCAACGTTACTGTCAGGTGAAATGTTGCCCCAAGATAAGTACTCACTTACAGATATAGACTCTGATGATGGTTTGTTATGGGTCCAACTTGTGCCAAAAGATGCAGAGTCAAACTATCAAACAGTGACACTGGCATTTGATGACGCTGGCTTACGTCAAATGTTAATGAAAGACAGTTTTGACCAACGTACACGTTTAGTGTTTAGTCAGGCTAAAGAAAACCTTGAATTAGAGACCGATGAATTTAAGTTTGTCCCGCCACAAGGTGTTGATGTTGTTGGTGATGTCCAAGGAAACTAGCCAACGTGAACTTGTTTGACAATAGTGATGATATTTCGGGACGACCATTAGCCGATCGAATGCGGCCTAAGTCGCTAGATGATTATATCGGTCAGAAACATCTGTTGGCACAAGGTAAACCATTACGCCAAGCCATAGCATCAGGTCAGCCACACTCAATGATTTTTTGGGGGCCACCAGGTACTGGTAAAACTACCTTGGGAAAACTCATTGCTGGCTATTGCGAGATGGAATTTATCACGATTTCAGCAGTGCTGGCCGGAGTTAAAGAAGTCAGAGCTGCTGTGACCAGAGCGCAACAACTTCAACAAGAACACGGTAAGCGTACTTTATTGTTTGTCGATGAGGTGCATCGCTTTAACAAATCACAGCAAGATGCATTTTTACCCTATGTTGAAGATGGCACCTTTACGTTTGTTGGCGCGACTACTGAAAATCCTTCTTTTGAATTAAATAATGCGTTGTTATCACGCGCCAGAGTGTATGTATTACAGGCATTGCAACCACAGGATCTTCGCGAAATTATTGATAGGGCTCTTAGTGATAGTAAGCTAGGTTTGGCCGATCGTGGTATTGCTTTTTCAGAAAAATTACGTGATGAATTGGCCAATACAGCCGATGGCGATGGACGACGAGTCTTAAATTTGCTCGAAATTGCGATCGATTTAGCTGATAGTAAAGGCCAGGATTATGTTGATGAACATGATTTAGCAGAAGTGTTATCAGGAACGCTGCGTCGCTTTGATAAAGGTGGTGAGGCGTTTTATGATCAAATTTCTGCCTTACATAAATCTGTGCGAGGCTCATCCCCTGATGCAGCCCTATACTGGCTTTGTCGTATGTTGGATGGAGGTTGTGACCCCATTTATTTAATGCGACGTATTGTCCGAATGGCAAGTGAAGATATTGGCAATGCTGATCCAAGAGGCTTGCGTATAGCGCTAGATGCCTGGGAAAGTTTTGAAAAACTGGGCAGGCCTGAAGGTGAATTGGCAATTGCTCAAGCAGTTGTGTATTTAGCCAGTGCACCTAAGAGTAATGCGGTTTATACGGCATTTAAAGCGGCAATGAGTGATGTAAAAGCAATGGGTTCGGTTGAAGTGCCTATTCACTTACGCAATGCACCAACCAAGCTAATGTCAGAATTGGGTTATGGCAAGGAATACCGGTACGCTCATGACGAACCAGATGCCTATGCCGTTGGTGAAAACTATTTTCCTGAGGCCATGCCGGAAAGACAGTATTATCATCCGGTAAATCGTGGTTTAGAGATCCAAATAGCAGATAAATTAAAACGACTTAAGTTATTAGATCAACAGGTTAAAAAATAATTAAGCACGCCTGACTGTCTGCATGACTACCAGCCAATAAGATAGCGACTATTGTGTTTTAATAATGATTTGACACAGTATGCAATCACCATACATAGGCCTGTTACACCAAATGTAATACTCAGCCATATGACTATCTGAGGTATGTTCGGAAATAAAAAGAACAGTGGATACTGATCGGTTATATGTAATATCCAGGTATGCAAAAAGTAAATTGCAAAACTGGATGAAGCGAGTAATTTTAACCCGGGTATGGTTTTGTGCTGATAACGATGGAGTAGTGATATAAAAAAGAAACACACAGCTATTTTTTGAAAAAGGTTGATATCAAAAATGGCATACGACAACAGTTCGTTCTTATAAACATTACCCCTAGAATCAAAATACGCTGATTGTAGCGCTGACAATACAAGTACGGTTATCGCTAAAATTAGCGTTTTGCCCTTAAGTAACTGTTCAAATTCACGACGATTGATCGAGCAGTTTATGCCCAATAAATAGACTGGAATAAAATAAATCACTGAATGGATAGGCGATAGATTTAGAACCGGTCTATGTGCAAAAAATGCAGAAAAGACTAATAAAACCAGCATGATGGTGAGTCTGGAAACGAGCGCTAATCTGATATAGCGTATAAAGATCGGTGACAGTAAAAACATAATCATGATAAAGGGAATGTACCAGTAGGCGTACATGATCCGACCTGTCCACAAATAGCTGGCATAAAGTTGTAGATAGTCATACCAAGTTGAAATATCCGAAGATATCAATAAGGACTGAAATGGAAATGCTTCTGAAGAAAATGCAAAATATAGAAAGCCCAAGGTTGAAAGCATCAAATAGGGGGCTAAAACATTTTTCGCTTTTTTGATCATAAAGTCTTTTAGTTCAAAGTCTTTATAGAAAATATGATGGAAAAAAAAGCCCGAAATAAAGACAAACAAAGTGGTTCCACCAGACACGATATTGACGATTACTTTTTCGCTGAAACTATCAATTGACCAGCCACCATAGGAATGACCGGTGACAATAAAGAGAATGGCTATACCTCTTAGATAATCGAACGATACTAAACGCATGAAGTGTCCTATCTGGAAAGTTGGCTAAAAAGTGATATAGACATCATAGCGCGTATTCTTGCTTTCAATTTTCGTTGATGGTGTTTGATCGCCGACAAAAGGCGCTGATTTTGGCCGTTTAACGACCACTCTTTTTTTTGCAGTAGTGAGGGCAGAAGTGAGTAATTGCTCGCTATCGGTGTCAGGTCCTGCAAGTTGATGTAACAGTTGCATCTCTTTTTTAACGAGTGCTGTTTTATCGCGACCTGGATACATGGGATCCATATAGATGACATCAGGATAATCAATTGTAGCTAGCTGTTGAAGATAGCTGACGGAATCTTGATTAACTAACTTCATTCGACTGATGATAGGCGCAATTTCACTATTATTTACCGCTCGAATTAAAGCATCACTCAGTAGGGTGGCAATTAAAGGGTTACGTTCAACCAAGGTCAGTTCACAGCCTAAATGAGCTAAAACAAACGCATCACGGCCAAAGCCCGCTGTTGCATCTATTACGGTGGGCGTTGCTCCTTTTTTTAGGCCGATTGCTTTAGCTAAAGGTTGGCCTCGTCCGCCTCCAAATTGACGACGATGGGCGTTTTTTCCTGCTTCAAAATCAATAAAGATAGGATTACCTAAATCAGGAGCACGGATTTCGATATGCTCATTATCAACGACAAGCTGAATTTGCTGCGAATCTAGCTCAGTATAGGGAAGGGCTAACTTTATTGCTAATGATTGCGCGATTGCTTGTAAGCTGGCATCAGTACAGCTAATTGATAAGGACAGTGCTTGCACAGGAGTTGTTAACCCGAGATAAATCGACCAAAAGACCGGCTACCTTTGCCAGCCTTGATGGTTTTAACAACGAGATTGGTTTTTGTGTCGATAATAGACACGGAGCCATCACTCCAATTAACGACATAGACAAATTGCCCGTCAGCAGTAATATCAATGCCTTCTGGCGAATCACCGACATCAATGGTTGCCGTGATTGCGTGATTAGATGTATTTACAACTGATATCGTGTTGTCATCTTGATTAGTGACATACAGTGATTTTCCATCAGGACTGACGACTGCACAATAAGGCCAGGCACCGACATCAATCGTATTTGTAACTTTTGCCTGTGCAATATCAATGACGGAAACAGTGCTACTACGCACATTGACACTATAGAGGGTATTGCCATCTGGTGATAATGCCAAGCCAAAAGGTGCGGTGCCGACATGTAAAGTGTGTAAAACATCATGGGTATTAGTATCGACTATCATGACGGTATTATCGTCACGATTAGCAACATAGATCTGATGTTTTTGGTCGTTAACAATAAGTCCGGCAGGTGATTTTCCTACTGCAATAGTTGTTTCAACCGAATTATTTTTGGTATTTATCACTGATATTTTATGTTGGAACCAATCAGCAACATAAACAAGCGAACCAGTGGAATTGGTAGCAATGCCTACGGGACCACCGCCAAGTTTAATCTGGGCCGTTATCTGCCAGTTTTTAGTATTTAAAATTGACATATCCTGACCTTCAGAATTACTGATGAAGCCAAGATCTCCATTTTTGGCAACTGCAATTCCTGCAGGCCTGTTTCCTGCATCAACTGTTTTTACCACGTTTTGGGAAACAGTATCTATAACAGTAACGTTATTACTAAGTTGATTAGTAATAATTGCATAACTATGGGGTGTATCACTACATGCACTTAATAAAGTAAGCGACACAATAAAAAAGGCGATCTTAAATAAGACCGCCTTTGAGCGCTTTATGACAACAGCCATAAAGACTTATTTTTCCATAATCGTTTTTAGATTTTGTAAACCAGATGTGAATACGCCGGTAATTGCATTAACAGCATCTTCATCGCTTTGGCCTTCTGGAGTAGGTGGGTTGTCCATAAATGAACGGTAGAATTTTGCTTTCCAGATCACTTCTGAACCGGTGCCAGCAGCTTTAACTGTTAGCCATGCTTTATAGGTTGAAACGGGTAATGTGTAGTATGGTGTATCTTTACTATTAAACGTAATTGTTTTAACTACGGACATATCGGTGATTTTGTAGTTCACCATCATTTTGTCGTCATCAGATTTGATTAATTCTTCTGTGATCGTCGGGTTGCCGTCAGCAGCAAGCGTTAATACGCGTGTTTTTTCATCTTTAAGATCGGTGCTTGCCACTGCAGGATGCCAGTTATGGAGGCCGCCAAAGTCTTTGACCATTGCCCAGACTTTGTCTGGTGATGCGTTAATCGTGATTTTTTCCTGGACTGCCTGGCGAGTAGGACCGTGAGCAGATGCCAACATAGGTACAACAAGCAATGTTGTAGCAAGAATATGTAACATTTTTTTCATTATTTCTCTCCGTTATTGATGAGCTTGATGGTAACCGTATCATAATAAATCTGAATCAAACCTGAACAGGTGCGATGTTACGGACGTCCATCACCATAAAACTGGTGTGCACACTCTAGCGTATCAAACAGATATTTTCCACAAGCAGATTTGACTTACTAATGCAGATTATTGAAAATTAACCCCCTTTATTTTTTATTCATGTGATTGGAGACGATAGTGCCACTGGTTAAAATCAGAGATTTGCATTTTTATCGTGGTAACAGAGCGATTTTTGACGGTGTTAATATTGATATACATCGAGGAAAAATCACAGCAATCATGGGCCCTAGTGGTACTGGTAAGACCACTTTGTTACGCTTGATTGGCGGCCAATTACATCCTGACAAGGGAACCATTGAGGTTGATGGCCAAAATGTTCACACATTATCCCACAGTGAACTGTATGAATTGCGCAAACGTATGGGAATGTTGTTCCAAAGTGGCGCATTGTTAACTGATATCAATGTTTTTGATAATGTCGCATTTCCCATCCGCGAACATACTAAATTACCAGAAACCATGGTGCGCGATTTAGTGTTGATGAAACTTCAGTCAGTTGGTTTACGTTGTGCCCGAAATTTAATGGCTAGTGAGTTGTCTGGTGGGATGGCAAGACGCGTGGCTTTAGCGCGAGCTGTTACGTTAGATCCTATGATGATCATGTACGATGAACCTTTTACTGGGCAGGATCCTATTTCGATGGGTACCTTGGTCAATTTGATTCACCGGATGAATGATGCCATGGGCTTAACCAGTGTAATCGTATCTCATGATGTCGCTGAAACCGCAGAAATTGCAGATTACATCTATTTGTTATCAGGCGGGAAAGTCATCGAAAAAGGGTCGCCAGTGCAATTGAAACGCTCGTCATCACAGTGGGTTCAGCAGTTTATGCAAGGCTTACCTGATGGTCCTGTACCCTTTCATTACCCGGGTACGGATTTTTCAGATGATTTATTGAATGGTGAGGTTTCTGCATGATAGATACAATTCGCAGTCTGGGTCGTTGGGGCTTAGGTGTCTTCGAGAGACTAGGCAGAGGACATTTATTGTTGCTAGAGATCCTCAGAGGCGTTCCAGAACTTTTTTTACGGTTTTCGCTGGTGATTCAACAACTTTCCTCAGTTGGTGTCCATTCCGTTCTAATTATTCTGATTTCAGGTTTATTTGTCGGTATGGTGCTTGGACTTCAAGGGTATAATACGCTGGTTGATTTTGGTGCCGAGGAATCACTAGGTGTTTTAGTTGCGCTGTCATTAGTGCGTGAACTGGGTCCGGTAGTGAGTGCCTTATTATTTGCCGGTCGTGCGGGTTCCGCCTTGACCGCTGAAATAGGCTTAATGAAAAGCACCGAACAATTATCTGGTATGGAGATGATGGCAGTTGATCCGGTCAGACGCGTTCTTGCACCACGTTTTCTAGCCGGGTTTATTTCAATGCCATTATTGGCTGCTATCTTTAGTGCCGTTGGCATTTTTGGTGGGTTTTTAGTCGGTCATGGTCTTTTAGGTGTTGATGACGGCGCATTTTGGTCACAAATGCAAGCCAAGACGGATTGGTACGAAGATGTCCTCAATGGTGTCATAAAAAGTATTGTATTTGGTTTTGTTGTGACGTGGATCGCTTTATTTGAAGGCTATGATGCAACCCCAACATCGGAAGGGGTTGGACGAGCAACGACACGCACGGTGGTGCATTCTGCGTTTGCTATTTTAGGATTGGATTTTGTGCTGACAGCGCTGATGTTTGGAGATGTGTAAATGAGACAAAGTAAAAGTACCGAAATTACAGTCGGGATGTTTGTTGCAGCAGGGTTGGTAGCGCTTTTTGTCTTAGCGATGAAGGTGAGTAACTTTACTGATTTTACTGATGAAACCGGTTATCAGGTTGTCGCTGAATTTGAGAATATCGGTGGTTTGAAAGTGCGCTCCCCTGTCACAATGGCTGGCGTTAGAGTGGGTCGTGTTGCCGCAATTGATTTAAGTCCAACTACTTATAATGCTCATGTCACACTCAATTTGTACGGTAGCTTCGATACTATTCCAACTGATACTGCCGCGAGTATTTATACTGCCGGATTGTTAGGTGAACAGTACATTGGGCTAGAAGCTGGTGCGGAAGAAGAATTTTTGAAAGATGGTGATGTCATAGAGTTAACACAACCAGCATTAGTGTTAGAGCAAGTAATTGGACAATTTTTGTTTAGTAAAGCAGAAGGTGAATAAACAATGACAATCAAGTCTTATGTGATGAAGATATCAATACTATTTACGATAGTGTTGTCACTGTCTTTTATGTCTGTTTTGACGGTAAAAGCAGATGAGGCTATGCCTGTACCGCAAGCAATCGTTAAAGATGCATCAGATCGTATGCTAAAAGCGATTAAAGACAATAAAGCTAAACTGGATGAAAATCCAGATGAGATATATGCTTTGGTTGAAAAATTTTTAATGCCAAATTTTGATTTCGATAAAATGTCGAAATTAGCCTTGGGTAAAAACTGGCGTGGAGCATCAGAATCTCAGCAACAACGATTTACCGAACAGTTTCGTTTATTATTGATCCGTACCTATTCAACCGCAATGTTGGAATATACCGATCAGGAAATTCGTTTTCTTCCGTTTCGTGATGACTTGGCAAGTAAAAAAGTTAAAGTTGATATGGAAATTATCCAGGTTGGCGGTCCAGCAATACCAATGGCGTTATCGATGTATCAAAACGATGCCGATGAGTGGAAAGTGTATGATGTCAAAATTGACGGAATAAGTTTGGTCACAAATTACCGTTCAACATTCACAACCCAAATTCGTAACGAGGGTATGGATAAATTAATCGATAGCCTTGCAAATAGAAATCAAAAAGTAAAGGTATGACAGCGTTATATTCTCTATCAACAGACGATAATGGTGCAATCAATGTCAGTGGCGAATTGACATTTAATACCGTCAGTCAAATAGTGACTGTAGCATCAGGTTTATTTGAAAAACTGAGCAATTTAGAGATTGATCTTGTGAATGTCACTCGTAGCGATAGCGCTGGCTTGGCTTTATTGGTTGATTGGGTGCGATATGCTAAAAATACCAATAAAAACATTGTCTTTCACCATATGCCTGAACAATTATTAGCGCTTGCACATGCGAGTGGCTTAGATGAATTATTGCCAGTTAATTAGGACTAAAGATGCACGCTTTAGATATAAAAAAAATGATTGAAGCTGGTTTGCCTGATGCCACAGTACAAGTACTTGGCGATGATGGGCAACATTTCGATGCAATAGTGGAAAGTCCTTCATTTGCAGGAAAATCATTACTTGCCCAACACAAAATGGTATACGCAACATTGGGCAACAGCTTCGAAAGCGCCTTACATGCGTTATCTTTGAAAACTTCTGCGCCTCGTTGATATAACGATACAAATTTGAGACAGCATGGATAAATTATTGATTACTGGCGGTGTTTCTCTGCAAGGTGAAATCCGAATTTCTGGCGCTAAAAATGCTGCGTTACCAATCCTGATGGGAGCATTAATGGCTGATTCTCCAGTGCGAGTTGGTAATGTGCCACATCTGCATGATATTACGACAACACTTGAGCTGTTGGGGCGTATGGGAGTCTCACTGACCGTAGACGAACGTTCTGGTGTGGTTATTGATCCAAGTACGCTTACTGAAACTGAAGCGCCATACGATCTTGTTAAAACGATGCGTGCTTCCATTCTGGTGTTGGGGCCGTTATTAGCAAAATTTGGTAAGGCTGATGTGTCTTTGCCTGGTGGTTGTGCGATTGGTTCTCGTCCCGTCGACTTACACTTACGTGGTCTTCAACAGATGGGCGCTAAAATTAAGGTCGAAAATGGTTATATTCGTGCTACTAGTGGTGATGGTTTAAAAGGTGCACATATCCTATTTGATCAAGTGACGGTAACAGGCACCGAAAATCTCATGATGGCTGCAACCTTGGCCAAAGGTAAAACAATCATTGAAAATGCGGCACGTGAACCTGAAGTAGTTGAACTGGCTAATTACCTCAACACAATGGGTGCCAAGATTAGTGGTATTGGTACGGCAACACTTGAAATAGAAGGTGTTGAATCCTTACATGGCACTGAATATAAAATTTTGCCTGATCGCATTGAAACAGGAACCTATTTGGTCGCTGCTGCGATTACCAGTGGTAAAGTCAAATTAAAAGATACGGATGCCAATCAATTAGAGGCAGTGTTACTGAAGCTTGAAGAAGCAGGTGCTGACATTGAGATTGGTGAAGATTGGATCTCTTTGGATATGCATGGCAAACGCCCAAAAGCGGTTAGTCTTCGCACTGCGCCATTTCCAGCATTTCCAACGGATATGCAGGCTCAATTTACGGCATTAAACAGCGTGGCTGAAGGTCAGGCAACTATTGTTGAAACGGTGTTTGAAAATCGGTTTATGCATGTACAGGAAATGCAACGGATGGGTGCAGATCTTAAAATTGAAGGTAATGCGGTTATTTGTAAGGGCCAGAAAACATTAACAGCCGCACCTGTTATGGCAACTGATTTGCGTGCATCAGCTTCCTTAGTTTTAGCGGCATTGGTCGCTGATGGTACAACCACGGTTGAACGTATCTACCATATCGATCGTGGTTACGAATGTATCGAAGAAAAACTACAGCAATTGGGAGCCAAAATTCGTCGTATTCCTAGTCCGGCGCGAGGCTAAATTTATGGAAAATACTTTAACGTTAGCCTTGTCAAAAGGGCGTATTTTTAAAGAAACCTTGCCCTTATTAAAAGCTGCGGGTATTGAGCCTTTGGATGATCCTGAAACTAGTCGTAAATTGATTCTGGACACCAATCACGCGGATGTGAAACTGATTATTGTTCGTGCATCTGATGTCCCGACCTATGTCGAATATGGTGGTGCTGATATTGGTGTTGCAGGCAAAGATGTATTGTTAGAGCATCCTCATGCCGAGTTATATGAGCCGGTTGATTTGAAAATTGCCTGTTGCAAATTAATGACAGCGGGTAAAGAAAATGAACAACAAAAAACGGGGCGCTTGAAAGTGGCAACTAAATTTGTTGAGAGTACACGCCGTTTTTATGCTGAGAAGGGCCAGCAAGTCGATATCATTAAGTTATATGGATCGATGGAATTAGCTCCTTTAGTCGGGTTAGCAGATCGTATTGTTGATGTGGTGGATACAGGTAACACGCTACGAGCAAATGGCTTGGTTCCAATGGAACATATTGCTGATATCAGCTCACGATTGGTTGTAAATAAAGCCTCAATGAAAATGAAGCATGCGCGAATTCAAACATTTATCGAACAAGTGCGTGCAGCCGTAAGAGTACAAAATAATGATTGATATTAAACAATTATCAACTGCGGACACTAATTTTTGGTCGCAGCTAGGAACCTTATTAGCATGGGAAGGTGTATCTGATGCACAGGTATCAGATACAGTTAAATCTATCTTGTCTGACGTAAAAGCTAAAGGTGATGAAGCGGTTTTAGATTACAGCCGACGCTTTGATCGCGTTCAAGCCCAAACCATGGCTGATCTTGAAATTCCATTATCACGCGCTCACCAGGCATTAGAGTCGATTCCACTGGCACAACGTCAAGCCTTAGAAGCGGCTGCTGAACGGGTACGCATTTACCATCAACATCAAAAGCAGGAATCATGGACCTATACTGAAGCGGATGGCACGATATTAGGACAACAAATTACAGCGTTAGATCGTGCAGGTTTATATGTGCCTGGTGGTAAAGCGGCCTATCCATCATCCGTTTTAATGAATGCGATTCCGGCAAAGGTAGCAGGTGTTCAAGAGCTTATTATGGTTGCGCCAACACCTGATGGTGTGGTTAATGATTTGGTATTAGCTGCGGCAGCGATTTCGAGTGTTGATCGTATATTTGCCATTGGTGGCGCGCAGGCAGTTGCTGCCTTAGCCTATGGCACACAAACGATTCCACAAGTTGATAAAATTGTTGGTCCAGGCAACATTTATGTTGCCACAGCTAAAGGCATGGTATTCGGTACGGTTGGTATTGATATGATTGCTGGTCCATCAGAGATTTTAGTGATTTGTGATGGAAAAACCGACCCTGACTGGATTGCGATGGATTTATTTTCGCAAGCAGAACATGATGAAGATGCCCAGGCTATCTTGATCTCACCTGATGCTGAGTTTATAGAGCAAGTTCGAGATGCCATTATCAGATTGGCACCAACAATGGAAAGACAAGCAATTATTGAACGTTCGATTAATGATCGTGGCGCGCTTGTTTTAGTGAAAGATATGGATGAAGCGGTTGATGTTGCCAACTTCATTGCGCCTGAACATTTGGAATTATCGGTGGAAGATCCCATGACCATGGCCAAGAAAATTCGCCATGCCGGAGCTATTTTCATGGGACGTTACACAGCTGAAGCACTAGGTGATTATTGTGCAGGTCCAAACCACGTTTTACCAACTTCAAGAACGGCTCGATTTAGTTCACCATTAGGTGTGTATGATTTCCAGAAACGCTCAAGTTTGATTCAAGTTTCAGAACAGGGTGCACAATCATTAGGTCATATTGCATCAGTTTTGGCGCGTGGTGAAAGTTTAACGGCACATGCTCGTTCAGCTGAATATCGCTTAAAGGACTAATAGGATGAGTCGCTTTTGGAGTCCATTGGTGCATGAACTTGCACCCTATGTGCCTGGTGAGCAGCCTAAAATGGCCAATTTGGTTAAACTTAATACCAATGAAAATCCCTATGGCCCTTCTCCAAAAGTTCTGGATGCTATACGTTTTGGAGTAAGCGATCGCTTACGTTTATACCCTGATCCTAACGCGACAGAATTACGACAAGCCATTGCTAATTATTATGATGTTGAAGCTGATAATGTATTTGTCGGCAATGGTTCAGATGAGGTGCTTGCTCATATTTTTAATGCCTTGTTTCAGCATCAAGCACCTTTATTATTTCCAGATATTTCCTATAGTTTTTATCCGGTTTACTGTGGGCTTTATCAAATTGATTATCAAACCGTTGCGCTTGATCGCGAGTTTGAAATCAACGTTGATGACTATAAACATGCAAATGGCGGCATTATTTTCCCTAATCCAAATGCACCAACGGGAAAATTATTAGCGTTAAGCGAGATTGAACGTTTACTGCAATGTAATACTGATTCAGTCGTTGTTATTGATGAAGCGTATATTGATTTTGGTGGACAAACAGCGATATCGCTAGTCAAACTATATCCCAATTTATTGGTTACTCAAACCTTATCCAAATCACGCTCATTAGCAGGTTTACGAATTGGTTTTGCAGTAGGACATAACGATCTTATTGAAGCACTCATCAGAGTTAAAGATAGCTTTAACTCATACCCATTAGACAGTTTGGCGATTAGTGCCGGTGTTGAAGCATTTAACGATCAAGATTATTTTGAACAAACATGCCAAAAAGTAATAGACGATCGAACCTGGGTCGTGGCAGAAATGCAAGCATTGGGATTTAAAGTGTTGCCGTCCTCAGCCAACTTTATTTTTGCAACACATCCAGACTATGATGCAAGCCAATTAGCTACCGGATTACGTCAACAGGGCGTTATCGTACGTCATTTTAAACAAAACCGGATAGAGCAGTTTTTGCGTATAACAATTGGTCGTCATTCTGAAAATCAACAATTGTTAGCGGCACTTGATATCTTGATAGATTAGTTTGGTTTGTTAGCTAATAGCTGTCTCAACCTTTCTAAATCATGTTCATACTGTTTGGTGAGTTGCTCTATTTCGAGTTTTAATCGTTTGATATCTTGCTTGTCATTGCTGATTTCCTGTTGAGTAGCCGCCAAACGTTTGTTCATATTGACACTGACTGGTTTGCCACTCAATTCTTGTTCAGCGGCCTCTTGTTGCATGTTTTGTAGCTTGAGTCCATTGTCTTTAAGATGTTGAACGGCTTTATCAAGCTCTGTTTGACGGTAAGCAATATCGGTATCTTTGGCAGCAAGTAAGTCTTGATCTGTTTGAAATCTGGCCAATAGAGTTTGATCTGCGATCGCTTGCTGACGACGCTGTTCTTGTTGTTGCTTGGCTTGCTCTGCTGCAAGTCGTTCAGCTTCTTTTTGTTGTGCTAATTGGTGTTGTTTTTCAGCAATTTGCTCTGGCGTTAGAGCCGGATCGACATGTTTAATTAGACGTAGCGACTTATCATCGAGGATGTCATAACCCGTTTGAGCAGCATAAGGTGGCAGGCTCTTGCTCATTGTAATAATGCCATTATCATCGATAAATCGATAAATTGTACCGGCACTGAGTTGTTGACTGACCAATAACAGCAGAGATAATAAAAAATAATGTGTACTTGTTTTAGGAAATTTCATGGTCGCTATCTTATCTGGAGTTGAATAAAAGGTGAACCTTGTTGAGCAATTAGTTTTGTTTATTGTGGCATTAGTTTCAAATACGTTTTCTGCATTTAGTGGTGGCGGTGCCGGTTTGATTCAATTTCCGGTGCTTATTTTTCTCGGATTACCGTTTGGCATTGCATTAGCAACACATAAAGTTGCCAGTGTCGCCTTGGGGTTAGGCGCTGTATTGCGTTATTTAGCTTCTAGTAATTTAGAGCGGCAGTTTGTCGTGTTAATGTTGTTGTTTGGACTTCCTGGCGTGGTATTGGGCGGCAATCTAATTGTATTAGTGCCAGATCGAACTGCTGAAATAGCCTTGGGTCTATTAACGGGTGGTCTTGCTATTTACTCAATCTTCAAACCCACGTTAGGACAGGATTTTTGTCCAATTCACCGTGATAAAAAAGCAATGTTAACAGGTGGAGCGGTACTGTTCGGTCTGGCAATATTAAATGGATCTTTAACATCAGGTACGGGCTTATTTGTCACACTCTGGTTGATCATGTGGTTTGGTATGGATTATCAACGGGCCGTAGCATACACCTTGATCATGGTGGGCGTGTTTTGGAATGGTGCTGGCGCAATTACGTTAGGATTAATTGGTGATGTTCAATGGACTTGGGTGCCAGCACTGTTAGTGGGTTCTCTCTTAGGAGGCTACCTCGGCTCACATCTTGCCATTAAACATGGCAATCGCTGGATAAAACGAGGCTTTGAAATAGTGACAATGCTTATTTCAATCAAATTACTGATGGGCTAACACCGTATTGTGAGCGATAGGCTTCAACTGCTGGTAAATGTTCAGCAAAATCAGCATTATTTTGCAAGAATGTCAGCAGATCATCCAAACAAATAATACTGACAACGGGGATATGATGCTCGACTTCAACTTCTTGAATTGCCGATAGTTCGCCTTGACCTTTCTCTTGTCGATCCAAAGCTATAATGACGCCAGATGGTGTTGCTTGTTGTGCTGTGATAATGGCGACAGATTCACGTACTGATGTTCCTGCAGAAATAACATCATCAATGATCAGCACCTTACCGCTTAGTTCAGCACCAACCAGTTGACCACCTTCACCGTGATCTTTTTTCTCTTTACGGTTAAACACATAAGGCACATCTTTCGAATGATGATCTGATAAAGCAATAACCGTGGTTGACGCTAGAGGTATGCCTTTGTAAGCAGGTCCAAACAAGACATCATACTCCAGATCTGATTCGCTAATAGCCTGTGCATAAAAGCGACCTAATTCAGCCAGTTTGGCACCCGTATTAAATAAACCACTATTGAAGAAATAAGGGCTGATACGACCTGATTTTAGTGTGAACGAACCAAAGCGTAACACGCCAGTTGCGAGAGCAAATTCGATAAATTGGTGCTGATATGGCTTCATTTTTATGATTTCTTAATTTGATAAAGTGCAATTTGCCCAAATAAGTTAGGGAGCAATCGTGTGCCTAAGGTATCTTTATGAGCATGGTTTACTATGCTGCGATTGAGTATAGAAATAGCTTTGTTTTGGCACAATTGTTCAAAATCTTGCACAGTACAGAGATGAATATTTGGAGTATTAAACCACGCATTAGGCAGGGTGCGAGAGATTGGCATATGACCGCCTAAGGCTAATTGCACACGACACTGCCAATGACCAAAATTAGGAAAGCCAATAATGCCCTGTTTACCAACACGCACAATTTCTTCAAGTAAAAAATCAGGATGATTAATGGCTTGCAGGGTTTGCGACAAGATCACAAAGTCAAACGACTGATCGGCAAATTGTGGCAAACCTTGATCAAGATCGGCTTGAATGACATTGCCCCCCCCGCTAATACAATCGGCAAACTTACTGTTATCAATTTCCAAGCCATAACCGCTAACACCACGTTGCTGTAAGGCGTTAAGTAAGGAACCGTCATCACAGCCTAAATCTAAAACGCGGGCACCATCAGGGATCCAGTCACTGATGATTTGTAAATCAAGGCGAAGGCTCATTGTTCAGTACACTCTTGGGCAACACGCTGCATATAGCTTGTCATAATTTCTAAATAACGGGGAATCGGCATTAAAAACGCATCATGCCCCTGATGTGCATCAATTTCAGCGTAGGTGACATTATTACCATTGCTTAATAATGCATTGACTATTTCATGTGAACGTTCGGGCGAGAAGCGCCAATCACTGGTAAATGACATGACTAATGCATTGGCTTGGATCGGTGCAAATGTTTTGGCAAGATCGCCATCACATTTTTGGGCAGGATCAAAATAATCCAATGCTTTGGTCATGAGTAAATAGGTATTGGCATCAAAGCGCTCGACAAAACTGGTACTTTGATAGCGTAAATAACTTTCTACTTGGAAATCAATACCATAGTCATAGTTTAAATTGCCAGTGCGTAATTCACGGCCAAATTTTTCACCCATTGCAACATCAGATAGATAGGTGATGTGACCTAACATTCTGGCCAAGCCAAGACCTTGGCGTGGCAAAGTATTATGTTGTGCATAATAGCCATCATGAAAATCGGGATCAGACTTGATTGCAGTTCGTGCCACTTCATTAAAGGCAATATTTTGTGCAGATAATTTTGGTGCTGTTGCAATAAGCAGAACATGACGCAAACGATCGGGGTAGCTAATAGCCCACTGCAATGCCTGCATACCGCCGAGACTGCCGCCAACGACAGCTGCCCATTGTGATATACCAAGATGATCCGCGAGCACGGTCTGACTTTTTACCCAGTCAGCGACTGTGACAATAGGAAAATTGGGTCCATAAAGTTGATTGGTTTCAGGATTGATTGATGTAGGACCTGTTGAACCTTTACATCCGCCAAGGTTATTTAAACATACGACAAAGAACTTAGTTGTATCAATCGCTTTACCTGGCCCAATTGCGCTATCCCACCAACCCGGTTTTTTATCTTCCATGCTATGAAAACCTGCTGCATGATGATCACCAGATAAGGCATGGCAAATAAGGATTGCATTTGACTTTGCTTGATTAAGCGTACCGTAGGTTTCATAGATCAATTGGTAATGAGGCAATTCACGACCACATTCAAGCATGATTGGCTGATCAATCGATAATACTGTTGGCGAAACCAGACCGACTGAATCGGCTGGTATGAAGTCTGGCATGATAAAACGTGTCCTTGGAATTTTAATGGTAAAAGTCTAATGACTGATCTGTCGTTGTGCAATAAAAGACTTAAGACATTAGTAATGCCCTGTTAATAAAGGTAAGACCAGCATAGCCAAAATTTGCAGGCCAAGGATGACAACCAGGGGTGAAAGATCAATGTCGCCCATATCAGGTAACCATTTTCTAACGGGTCGTAATAAAGGCGCGTTCATTCGACTAATGAGTGGTGTAATCGGGTTATAGCTGTTTGCCGGTGAAATCCAACTTAGAATTGCTTGAATAATGATACTGGCCGTGAACAAGGTAATAAATAAAGAAAAAATATCTGCAAGTGCAAAACGCAGTAACTGTGACAAGCCGAGTGGCATTGCTTGCAGCAGACTAACTAAAAGCAGTTTGATCAGCGTTAATGCGACAAGAAAAACAATGGTTGCGCTATCCCACCGAGCCATTGGTGGAATAAAGCGACGTAAAAACTTCACCGGGGCTTGTGTTACGCGAATAATAAATTGCACAAGAGGATTGTGATATTCCCATTGTGCCCATTGCATAATGATTCTAAGTGCAACTATTCCTGTATAGAGGCCAAATAAAACGTCTATCAGAAAGATAAGGGGAGAACTAAAATAGCTACTAGGCATCGCTTCCACCCAGTTCGGTTGCTAATTCACGAGAACGTAGGGCGGCAGCGATTAAGGCATTTTCAAACAAACCACGCAGTCCACCATCTTCTAACTCATGAATAGCGCGTTCAGTTGTGCCGCCGGGTGATGTGACTCGATGTCTTAAGCTTGCTGTGGATTCATCACTTTCCAGCGCCATTTTTGCGGCACCAAATGCTGTTTGCAAACATAGTAAACGTGCCGTTTCAGGTGGCAATCCCATCTCAGTAGCGGCAAATTCCATTGCTTCCATGACCAGAAAAAAATAAGCGGGACCACTACCTGATAATGCCGTTACAGCATCAAGTTGCACTTCATCTTTTACCCATAAGGCTAATCCAACTGATCGTAAAATTGATTCAGCTAATTCATGTTGGGCTTTGGTGACATGTTGATTGGCATAAAGTGCGGTTGCGCCAGCCTGAACCAGTGAAGGTGTATTGGGCATGGTGCGAACGATAGCAGCATTATCGTGATGTAACCAACGCGTAATATCTTTGAGTCTAATGCCTGCAGCAATCGAAATTAAAAGACGATCTTGTGACCAATCATTGGCTATTTCTTTAACAACAGACTGAAGTTGTTGTGGTTTGATTGCCAGAATAACAATATCGGCTACTGCGCAGGCCTTATTATTGTCGTTGTAGGTATGAACTCCAAATTGAGTGGACAGCGCCTGTAGACAATCAGGGTCAGGATCGGCGACATGAATATTGTCAGATTGAAAACCATCTGCTAATAAACCACCAATAAGACTACGCGCCATGTTGCCGCCGCCAATAAATGTAATGTTACAGTCTTTCATTATTAATCCAAATTTATTATAAGCTAAACAGACCCTAGTTTACGTTACCTTCATGACGAGTTGTAGCTCTTTGCCCAAATAGTGCCGAGCCGACTCTTACCATTGTGCTGCCTTCAGCAATCGCTAAGGTCATATCACCAGACATGCCCATGGATAAGGTATCAATACCGGGATAGATGCTACTAAGATGTTCAAATAACACGTGGGCTTTGTGGAAAGAGGCCTGTTGCTGATCTACATTATCGGTTTTTGCAGGGATGATCATCAATCCCCTCAAGTTCAAGTGCGGTAATTGGGCAATTTCAGCAGCTAGGGGAAGCAGCGCATTGGCAGCGATCCCTGATTTTGTTGCTTCATCATCAATATTGACTTGTATGCATATATTAAGTGGTGCTAAATCATCGGGACGTTGATTTGAAAGCCGTTGTGCAATTTTCAATCGATCGACAGTATGCACCCAATCGAAATGCAGGGCGATATCTCTGGTTTTGTTGGATTGAATCGGTCCAATAAAATGCCATTCCAAATCAAGATCAGCACATTGTTTAATTTTTGTTAGCGCTTCTTGCAAATAATTCTCACCAAAACGCTGTTGTCCCGCTTCGGCCAGTTGTCGTAACAGTGATGCCGGCCATGTTTTACTGACAGCTAATAAACTGACGCTTTGACGAGGTCTGTTAAACTGTTTTTCAGTGTTACGGATCAGATCTTCAATGGTAATAAGTCGATTTTTTAGTGTTTGCATGTTGCAAGCCTGTGATGAGCGCGCTACCTTTACACTATTGCTTCCACGTGGAAGATAGTCACACTATATTAAATGATCATGGGGATGTGAATGGATATTACTGAATTACTCACCTTTAGTGCAAAAAATAACGCATCTGATTTACATCTGTCGGCAGGCGAACCACCCATGATCCGAGTGGATGGTGATGTTAAAAAGATCAATTTACCTGCAATGGAACACAAAGAAGTTCATGCGATGGTCTATGACATCATGAACGATAAACAGCGTAAAGATTTTGAAGAATTTCTGGAAACAGATTTTTCATTTGAAATTCCAAATCTTGCACGATTCCGGGTTAATGCATTTAATCAAAACCGTGGGGCCGCCGCAGTTTTTCGGACAATTCCATCGACAGTACTGACACTGGAACAGCTTGGTGCCCCCGATATATTCAAGCAAATTGCCGACAATCCTCGCGGTATTGTATTGGTTACAGGACCAACAGGTTCCGGTAAATCTACAACCTTGGCGGCGATGGTTGATTATCGAAATGAAAAAGATAATGAACATATTCTGACGATTGAAGATCCGATCGAATTTGTTCATAAAAGTAAAAAATGCTTGGTTAATCAACGTGAAGTACACCGTGATACCTTAGGTTTTAGTGAAGCACTTCGGTCAGCTTTACGTGAAGATCCTGATATTATTTTAGTGGGTGAATTACGTGATCTGGAAACCATTCGATTAGCGCTGACTGCGGCTGAAACGGGGCATTTAGTCTTTGGTACCTTGCATACCTCATCAGCTGCAAAAACCATTGACCGTATCATTGACGTATTCCCGGCAGCAGAAAAAGATATGGTGCGTTCTATGTTATCTGAATCATTGCGTGCTGTTATTTCTCAAACCTTAATGAAAAAAGTCGGTGGAGGCCGTATTGCTGCCCATGAAATTATGATTGGCACACCTGCTATCCGAAATTTAATTCGTGAAGACAAAGTGCCACAAATGTATAGTGCCATTCAAACAGGTGGCGCAGTTGGTATGCAGACACTTGACCAAAACTTACAAGATCTAATTCGTCGTGGCCAAGTGACTAAAAGTGAAGCGTTACCGCGTGCAGTTAACAAAGACATGTTCCGCTAGGAGTTAAAAAATGGATATCGTCACAATTCTAAAAGCGGCAGTTAAACACGAGGCATCTGATTTATTTATTACCGCAGGTCGACCACCATCCTTGAAGGTAAATGGGAAGCTGGCGACATTGTCACAAACACCGCTGACTGATAATGAAGCGCGTGATCTGGTTATTAGCACAATGAATGACCAGCAGAAAAAGACGTTTGAACGTGACAAAGAATGTAATTACGCGATAGCAACTTCAGGTGCTGGTCGTTTTCGTGTCAGTGCGCTTTATCAGCGAAATAGAGTTGCAATGGTGATGCGTCGAATTATCGATGAAATTCCAACAATTGAAAGTTTGCATATGCCTGACATTATCAAAGAGCTTTCTATGACTAAACGAGGCCTAGTCATTTTTGTGGGGGCAACAGGTTCTGGTAAATCGACCACCTTGGCAGCCATGATTGGCTATCGTAATCAAAACAGCACTGGTCATATTTTAACGATCGAAGATCCAATTGAATTTGATCATAAGCATGACGGTTGTGTTGTCACCCAGCGTGAAGTAGGTATTGATACTGAATCCTATGATATCGCGCTTAAAAACTCATTACGTCAGGCACCAGATGTCATTATGATTGGTGAAATTCGCGCTCGTGAAACTATGGATTATGGGATTACGTTTTCTGAAACAGGTCATCTATGTTTATCAACCTTGCATGCCAATAATGCGAATCAGGCGATGGATAGGATCATTAACTTCTTCCCGGAAGAACGTCATAAACAGTTATTTTTGGATCTTTCTCTGAATTTAAAAGCCGTAGTTGCTCAACGCTTAATTCCTAAAAAAGATGGTACCGGTCGTGCTGTTGCGGTTGAAGTCTTATTAAATACGCCTTTGATTGGCGATTTGATTGAAAAAGGTAAAGTAGCTGAACTTAAGGATGTGATGAAACGTTCTCGTGAATTAGGGATGCAAACCTTTGATCAGGCTGTTTATGACCTTTATAAAGCAGGTGAAATAACTTATGATGAAGCACTTAAAAATTCTGATTCTGCTAATGAAGTTCGTTTAATGATAAAACTGGGTGCGGAACGAGGTGAAATTCCAGATGAGTCAGACATTGGAGGATTATCAATTCAGCCAGATGATGATGGCGTGATTGGCAGAATGTAAGTTGCTTATTTCTGCATTACTCAGAAACAATAAAGCTTTTTGTTTTAATATGTTAGACGTGAAATGTAAATAGTATTATGATAATGCTCAAATAATTGGCATATAACATTGAATAGAGTGTGTCAGTTAAGACAATTGCCATGTGGTAATTGAAAGTTTCAATTAGATATCCAAGGAATAAATAATGAAAACATCAGTTAAATTATCAGTCGCAGTATTAACTGTCGGGCTATTAGCGGGCTGTGCTGGTCCAAATCAACGCGTGGACAATGAAAACTTATTATGTGCGCTTGCCGGTGGTTTAGCGGGTGGAGCTGTTACCGGTGCTGTTATGAATGGTGGTTCTGCAGTAGCAGGTGGTGCGGCTGCTGGTGCCGCTTTAGCATTATTACTTTGTCCACATGATGAAGCCGTTGCTGCTCCTGTTGAAACCGTTGCAGTATGTCCTGAAGAAGTTCCACCTGGTGCATTAACAGATGCAAATGGTTGTGCTTTTGACACTGATGGCGATGGTGTTGTAGATGGTGTTGATATGTGTGCAAACACACCTGAAGGTGTGTCGGTTGACCGTGTTGGTTGTCCATTAGACGGCGATAGAGATGCCGTGCCAGATTATTTAGATCTTTGTCCAGCAACACCATTGGGTACCATAGTTGATACAGATGGTTGTCCGCTGTCAGGTCAAAAATTGTTGTCTTTAGAAGGTGTAAATTTTGCCTATAACAAAGCGGTATTGACACCAGCAGCGCAAGATATCTTGGAGCAAGCAGTAACGCTTTTGAAAGAAACCGATGCCGTTATTGAAGTGCGGGTAGAAGGTCACACTGATAGTCGCGGTACTGATGCCTATAACATGACATTATCTCAAAAACGTGCTGATGCTGTGGTTGCTTATCTAGTTGCACAAGGTGTTAACCCAAATCGTTTAATCGCGGTTGGTATGGGTGAAGGTTTCCCTGTTGCAAGCAATGATACAGAAGCAGGGCGAGCTGCTAATCGTCGTGTAGACTTCGTTGTAAAATAAAGATTTCACAACACCAACGAAAAGGCCCTATTTCAGGGCCTTTTTTATGGTTGGAAACTTTAGTTTAACAATGGATATAATCCTTGCTGATTGACTATTTGTTCAGAATCCATGATCAATCGCTGAAATTCTGGACGAGCTAGCAGGCTTTCAAGTTGATGTTTCACTTGCTTAATGTTCATCCCAGGTGTTAGTGATGAATGGTAAAGGGCTTTTAATAAAACAAAGTCTAAACCGGATAAATAATCATCTCTTGATTTATCGTTAAATATAGATGGGAAAACTTTGTCAGAATCATTAGGCAGTCCAAGCACTTGGGTTAGCTCTTCGACGATACATGACAATAACTTGGCATGAGCGCGAGCGCGATCAACGGGAATAATCACAATCGCTTTTGTTATATTGCTTTTGGCGTCGATGGTAAAATTACCCAAACAAACGCCATGATGTGCAAGTTGCTTAATTTCCTGCTTATTGTTTAATAAAAAGTCATTCTGCAACTCTTGTTGTAAGTACTGTTCTGAAGAAAAAATGATTTTAAGGTTTACATGGTGTTCCAGGCTTGCAGGAAGAATTACAAGCCCAGTAATGTTTGCTAGATGCTCAATATGAGTTTTAGTTAATTTCTCATGTAATGCTTGATCACCTGTTCTATGGATAATCTGATAATAAATTGGCTTTGACCATTTTCTAATACTGCTATTTTTGTGAGAATATTCATTGTTCAAAGCAATATCTATAAAACTAGTGATGATGTAATCAGTTGATTGCCAATGATTCAATTGTGATGAAGTGATGGGGCTATAGAGCAGTGTTATCAATAAAAAACACACTTGTATTTGAGCTTGCATAATAACGTTCTCTCTTGTTACAAGGTCGGCATGCTGATATTCACCTGTAGCTTTGACTGAAGTTCAACATCGTTCAGCTAAACCAAACCCACAGCAACACCTGTATGCACGAAGGGTTATATTGAATTATTTTTCACACTGTTCCACGGCGGTTTTTAACCTTGGATCAATAGGGTAAAGTGATAGGCCCTTTTTCGCGATAATGCAGGCATGTTGGTCTTGTTTTAAATACTGATTGGCTTGAACGGCTAATGTATAAAACGCAATATTCGGGTTGTATTTTAATTCTTGCTCTGCCCATTCTGCGAACAATCTGACATTATCATCAAGAGCATAACGCACACTCGAATTAAATAGTGAGATCATCATGATTTCTGTAGCAAACTTTTTGAAATAGGGATGGTGCAGGGCAATGGCGAGGGGATCAGATCCTTTGGCTACCTGCTTCATCTGATAACGTTTGAACTCAAGATTTGCCATCATGCTCGATGATAAAAATACAAATGCTGCCAATGCCCCGACAATAGTCGCAAGTTTTATTAACTTAACGGCGGCAATCGATAACTTAAGCTGATAAGGTTGTGTGCTTGCTTGTAACACAACAAACAGTAAAAACAAAAAAACAAACCAGTGCAGTGATGAGATATAAAACGGCAGTTCAACCTGGGTATGAAGCGCGATAGGCAATAACATCGCGCCATAGGCGTAACGACGTGAATGCGGTAATTTTATCAGCGTGATAATCACACCAAACGCAAAAGCTGCTAAGCCGATACCAGCAATCGCTCCACCTTCTACTAACCAGAAAATCACTTCATTATGAGGGTGTGATACCCGCTGTGGAGGCAAAACAGCATCAGGGTGCTCGGCATAAAAATCAGGTTTAGCAAACTGCCAGACACGGACAAAACTGCCAATGCCATGACCTAAAAAAGGCGCTTGTTTAATGACATCAAAGGCAATGGTGTACATTCCTAACCGTGCTGAACCAGAAAATCCGGCATTCATGGCTGTTGTTTTTTCCAATACGCTGGTTAAACCGCGCTGGTTTTCAAACTGATTTGCACCAAATAATGCGCTGACCAACACTAAACTAATCGCTAACCAACGCAATTTGTCTTGCACAATAAACCGCCAGCGACTGATGATAAACAATGGCAGTGCCAGTAAAAAACCTAATGCAGCGACACGCGAACCGGAATAGCCTGCAACAAATGCAGCGCCTGCCATCATTATCAGCACGATCAGAAATTGCCAGCCAGAGCTACGTCTAATCCTTGGTCTGCTAAACAACCACAGTGCAATCAGAATTGCGGTGACTTGAAAACTGGCTTGATTATTAATTTGTTGAAACAAACCTGTTGGTACACCGGATGAATTAATCGGTAACCAGCTTGGAATATCGTTTACAAAAAAAATCTGGATCATACCGACAACGGCATGAATAAATGCGATTGCTAACACTGCGAGTAAGAGCCGATCAAGTCGCCCTTGCTTAAGCCGATATTGAAACAGGCTAAATAGGAATAAGCCCCCACCCCAAATATAAAGCAGACGAAATAACCACTGTTGCGGTATCTCTATGCCAGATACCATTCCGCCATAGAGTGTCAGTAATGGAAACGCTAATAACAACAGAGTATGTTGCGGTAGATACAGTGTGTGTTGTTTGCTAAATCGCCACAATGAATAAAAGCCAATGATTGCTGCCGACGACCAGATGAGTATGTTGTTTGGCAGCCTTAATCCAGTACCGCCTGTATTGATATGAAAATACAGACTGCTGGTTAATAACAGCATCAATAACCATTCAATTGGTTTGAGCTGCATCGAAAACCTAGAATTCATAGATCAGGCCGATATTGGCAGCAAATGAACGCCAGTTTACTTCGTTGAATTTGACTGTTCCATTGGTGCCATTAGCAAAAAATGTACGATCCACACCGTCTTTATCTGCTTTCCATAACTGATAATCCAGGCCTATATTTAGACCTAAAGTCGGACTAAACTGGTAGTTACTATTTAATGAAGTTACCCAGCCCGTGCCTTCGGCTTCATGAGTAAAACTTTCGGGATGAGCGAAGTCTGTACGCAAATTCCAGTTGGCGGTAGCATCATACCAGGCGTAGTGATATTCAACCCCCAGGCTTAATGTCCAGTGCTCATTGACGTTAAGTAAACCATCGAGTCCAATCCAGGGTCCAAACCAAGCAGCATCATAACTGGAATCAAGCCCTGGAAAAGCACCGAATGCAGGAATGGTTTGAAACCCATCGACAATTTTCAGATTTTGGGCATGGTAACTTAAGCCAAATAACGGTCTAAGTTCACTATAAACTGCACCTGATTCGAGATCATGTTGCCAACGGTAACGATGTCCAGCAGAGATCGAAACATCATAAACCTCGCCTTCATCTGCACCATTATTGGAACGTGAAAATTCCAGCGTTCGATTGTTTCCCAGAAAATCTGAGTCCTGATTGACACCGTCATAGATACGACCATAGCCGGCATCAAGCGAAAATACCCAGTTATCTTCGGTATAGAGTGTGGTTCCAAAACGTATTTCGGCTATTTCAATATCTTTCCATTTAAGCTCTGACAAGATATTGGGCGCATTGTTTGGCCCTGCGATAGTCCAGTCCAGTTGGTCTCGCCGATAACCGGTTCGAACATACATCTCAGCACGGTCATAGGCTAAAAAGGCTGATTTTTTTGCCGGTGGCAATTGGCGATGTTGCTTTAATGGTGCATGGTCTGGTTGAACGCCTGCCATATTTGGAAATACGTGGATCTGCAAAGCCGGTTGCGCATTACCGGATTGTACCGGTACCGTTACGGCATTTTCATCAAATACATGCATCTGTAATGCTGGCGCTGCAGTTAATATCAGCGGAAACAGCAATAAAGTCGGGATCAGTGCTAATTTCATTTTATTTTACGCCAGCAATAACATCATCAAACGGCATCACCGAAACAAGATATAAATAGGTACGATCCTGTCGCTGACCTTTTGCTGACAAAAGATTGCTTTCTACCGATGATGCCAGCCAACTGCCTTTTACAGCGCGATAATCAACCGCTAACTCTTGAGCAGTTCGGTTGGCAACTTCTACTGCCGTCACATACAAACCACCACGATTCCAACTTGCCAGTGGTTTTGTCACTAAACGCGAATCAGCAAATAATGGTGCATTGGATTTACGACTAATTGTTGCAGGTTGATAAAGTTTATTTGTCACGCGTTCGATGTCTTCAATCCGAATGGTCTCTGCCGCATATTGGCTCATTTCCAGATAAAGCTGTTGGCGCTGTTGTGCCGGATTAACCTCCTGCGTTGCTGTTGGTTGAATAAACTTGTTTTCAGGTGCCGGCAAGTCGGGAAAGCTACGGTTATGATCTTGATAATATGGATTATCTGTTTTACGAATCTTTTCGCTTTCTGCTGGATTATTCAAAATGTGTGGGGTGATCAATAATACTGTTTCAGTATCTTCTTCACTTTCAATTGTGGTTCTGAAAATACGGCCAATCACCGGAATTTCACCCAATATTGGCACTTTCTTTTCATCATTGGTTTTGCTACTGCGGATCAAACCGCCGACAGCAACGGTTAGATTGTTTTGTGCAACCACAGTACCAGTAAGACGAGCAGTATTGACGGTATCAATAGGCAATGTCACAACATTTCCATTACCATCAGTCACAGGCACTGTTGCTCCGCCAGGATTGATGGTCGAACTTTCCTGTTCGAGTTCCAGTGTCACCGTATTATCAGCATTGATACGTGGTGTTATTCGAAGTGTGATACCAATCTCTTCTAAATCCGTTTGTGTTTCCACAAAGGAAGGAGAAATCACAACACCATTATCAATAGTGGCAGGATTAAAGGTGAATCCCCTGGTTAACAGGCTTTCCTCACCAATAAATAATTCAGCTTCACGATGATTGGATGCCAAAACCATAGGATTAGAAAGCACTTTAATTCGTTTATTTTGTTCTAAAAACTCAATATTGGCACGTAAGCGGCTATTCAGAAATTCGTAGATAAATGAACCCGTATTCAACAGAGCATTATTGCCCAGCAAAATTGGTTGAGTTGATTGATTGGTACCACTTGCTTGTAACTCAAAATTAAAAATCGAATTAAAATCCTCGCCCAGGATGATACTAAGGATCTTCATCTCCAACATCACTTGAGGAATAGGAATATCCATTTTCTTGATCAAACCAGCGATCGCTTCGATGATTTTTTTATCATCGGTTCGCACCAGAATCATATTGTGTTCATTATTAACAGTGACATAAATTGGTTGTGCTTGCACTGTTAATTGTTGCAGTGTTTGTGTGTCAATAACACGACCACCACCTGCCATTGCCAAACCTTCCACCTGATCAATCGATAGGTTTTGGGTATCTACCTGAGAACCACTATTGCTTAATGTGCCACTGCCCACATTGCCAGAACGGTTGTTACGGTTGTTGTTATTGCGGTTATTACGATTGTTGTTGGTTGAACGTGAGTTGCGTACACCATTTCTGCTGCTGGAATTACCCCCGGTCGTACCTGAGGCTATTTGTTGACCGGGTGCCGTGCCTAATGACAAAATAACGCGGTTACCATAAAGGTCCTCAATCGCCTGGGCAATAATTTGCACATTAGCGTTCAATAGTTTAAATACTTCAATATGTTCGCTGTCACGCACAATCAGATCTTTGCCATATTCCTCGCGTGTCATGATGCGATAGGTATCAGTATCTTGATCATGGCGATACCACAGATCACTGATGCGGCTAATCGATTTAATCGAGTCCAACACCGACGTGTTTTTTAGATGGATTGTGACTTTTCTTTTGGTTGCCTCTGGTGTAGCAATAATATTACTATCTGATAATTCTGATAAGGTACGGATCACATCGGTCAAATTGGCATCAGCAAACTCCAGCTCAGAAATAATTTTTTCTTTGGCGATAGTTGCTGTGCTGGCACAGATCAGCACTAAACCAAATAGTAGGTGTTTACAGTTGATCATTATAGTTATCTCAAGACTTTGATTGCGCCCAGGAACCCTGATTCAACAGTAATACTAAGGCGGTTGATTTCACTGATACGAATAGCGTTATAAGGTTGTCTTGGGTCGATATTAATCTCATCGCCTTCACGCACCATATAGGTGCCAGAACCGACAATTTCGAGCAAGGCAATCGAATTTTCCCCTTTATCAATAAACCCTTTAAGACGCATTTTTGGAATAGTTTGTGCGCCTTGGTTACGCATAAAACCAAATTGGTTCTGACCAACAGCACGGTTGTTTAATGCTTCAAACATTGCCGTACTCGGTGAAAACGGATCACGCATTATGGGGGGCGATGTCGGTTGCATCATTGCTGGATTCATAAAATTGGCGTTTTGACCAATAGCGGGTGTGATGCCTCCACCAGCCCAGGAATGGCTTGAACATAAAAGCGTTGCTACACTGAAAACTAGATTCCGTTTCATTATCCACCTGACACCAAAGAAAATAACGCCTGAAAAAAGGCGTAATAAACAAAACCGACCATGCCACCGATAACCAAAATCATGGCAGGCTCGATCATTGCCGACATACGTTTAATCGCAATTTCCAACAACTTTTCGTAGTAAATACCGAGTTCTTGTAATACCTGATCGAGGCTACCGGTATTTTCACCGACAGCAATCATTTGCGTGACTAACGCAGGTATGCGCGGATGATCAATACTGCTTGCCATATCGCGCCCCTGCATAATTTTTGCTGACGCTTGCTGTAACTTATCTATATAAACCCGATTGTTCATCAAGTTACCGGTAATTTTTAAGGCATCAAATATGGTGACACCACTTCGCAACAGAATTGACAATGCCCACGTCATTTGCGCCATTGCCCCGGTGACCAACATTGTGCCAATGACTGGCACACGAAGCAGAGCCTTATCTACCGCTAAACGCCCTGCTTTTGTTTGATAGGCCAGCAACACGCTAATAATAAAAGCAATGACTGCCGCGATGATAAACAAGCCATTTTCTCTTACATAGTCAGAGATATCGATCAGCATCTGAGTAGACGGAGGTAAAACTCTGCCTTTGCCTAATAAAAACTGGGCAAATTTAGGAATAATTTTCACCACCATAAAGGTACCAACACCAATGGCAGCCAGAACAACAATCGATGGATAAATCATGGCATTGATTGTTTGTGCCTTCAGTGCCGCTTTTTTTTCCATATGCAGCGCCAACCGATCCATAATGGCGTCCAAGTCACCGGTATTTTCACCCGCTACCACCAGATTAACTACCATATCTGGAAACACATCGTTATGTTTTTTCATCGCAACCGACATAGCCAAGCCAGACTCAATATCCTTGAGCATCAACCTAAGCACCAGATTTAAGCGAGGACTCGACATTTGAGTTTGCGCCAGTTCCAATGCATGAGCGATAGACAGGCCTGCACGCAACATAAAAGACATTTGTCGAAAAAAGAAAATCAACGCAGATGTGCTGACCGAACGCTGCGAGGCAAGCCAGTCTGAAAAATTGGCTTGTCCCAAAAAGCCGGTTTTGCCTTTGCCTTGTTTCATTTGCAACACACGCAGGCCGCGTTCTCGCAACATCAAGGCAGCGGCATTCAAATCATCCGCCTGTAATTGGCCTTTCAACTCGCCACCAGAACCAGTGAGTGCAGTGTAAGTAAATTGAGGCATTATCTATTTGCCTCTTCAGCATGCAGTTTTCTGACAGCAACATCACGCACATCATCTAAGGTCGTCAGCCCCAACCGCACTTTTTCGCAACCATCTTCCCACATAAAACGAAGATTGCTACCTGCCGCCTGTTCAAGTGTTTCTTCATCAGCAGCCTGAGCGACGAGACGTGCCAGCTTTTCATCAAACCAGAGTGTTTCAAACAAGCCGAGACGACCACGATAGCCAGTGCCCTGACACACTGCACAACCAACGGCCTCATAAATCTCGAATGCTGCATCGCTATCACTGCCCATTTCTTTAAGCTCTGATTCGGTTACTGATCTCGGGCTTCGACAATGTTGACACAATCGCCTAACCAGACGCTGGGCAATCACAGCGGTCATCGTTGACCCAATCAGAAAAGATTCACACCCAATATCAATCAAACGGGTGACCGCACTAACGGCATTATTTGTATGTAAGGTTGAAAAAACCAAATGCCCCGTCATCGCTGCTTTGACCGCAACATCAGCAGTTTCATAATCGCGGATCTCACCCACCATCAACACATCGGGATCATGACGTAGAAAAGAGCGTAATGCTTCAGCAAAGGTGACTTTTGTACCCGTTTGCACTTGCGATACACCTTCGATCACATATTCAATCGGGTTTTCCACCGTCATAATATTGATATCGGGATGATTGATTTCCTGCAAGGCGGCAAACAAGGTGGTTGATTTACCACTTCCGGTCGGACCGGTCAGCAAAATCATGCCATAAGGGTTATGAATAGCCTTGCGAAAACGCTGTAAATCCTGCTCCATCATGCCTAACTCGGTCAGGGTGATGTCATTGGATTCCTGCCCCAGCAAACGCATGGTGACACGTTCGCCAGATCGCGTTGGTGATGTTGCCACACGCACACTGAATTCTTTATCAATCGGTGCGCTCAGATGATAACTAAAGCCACCGTCTTGTGGATGGCGTTGCTCTGCAATATCGAGATCGGATAATACTTTAATACGTGAAATCAAACCGGCAGCGACCGATTTATCACTCTCAACCGGATATTCCCGCAACTTGCCATCGACACGAAAACGCACACGAAGTCTGTCTTCTTCAGTAATGACATGCACATCTGATGAACGATTGAGATAGGCATCTCTGAGAATCGTATCGAGTAATCCAACCAGATCCTGCTCATCCGTTGCTGGTGCAGGTTCGGCACTATTTACAGGTAATACCTGATTGATTTTCAGACCAAGCGCTTTTTTATCCGCCATTACCAAAGGCAAAGATCGCCCCAACATACGTTGAATAGAATCGATACCAGTGCGTTCGGTAGGATCAGAGACAGCCAATACCGTTTTGCCATCATAGATCAGTGGCAATAATAAACGTCGTCGAATCAGGCTGGCGGGGATCTTTTTTAACACGTCAGCATCGATACGTTCTGATGATAAATCAATGTAATCGACACTATTTTGCTGTGCCACAGCCCGATACAAAGCAGACATCGGAAACCGATAATGCGCCAACACCATCGCCATTACCGATGATCGCTGACGACGTGCTTTTTGGCGAAGCGTTTCCAGCATAGTGGCTTCAATCAGCCCAGTACGTACACCAGCTTCAATCAATTGATCATCAGTTAATGCCATGCTTGCCTCACAATGTCAGCACCAACTCAGCATCTAACTGTTGCGCGATACCAAAGGGTACCGTTGTCGCAGATTTGCTGATTTTTAATCTAACGATTGTTATCTCCCATGGCAGCTTGTCCAGTTCATAGACAAACTGTAGTATTTTTTGATAATCACCTTCGAACACATAGCGTTGCATTGGGCGATAGAACATCGTGCCTTCAGACATGCGAGCAATCCAACTCATGGTTTCAGGTAAAATAACATCACTGAGCGGTGGTGCCTGAGTCGCTTGCCTACGTTTAGATTTTTTATTTGCCCGAGCAGGCTGAGTCTGATTTTGCGCTATCGTCTTATAAACTTCTGTCACCTTTACCCGAAGGTTTTGCGCCTTGGCAAGCTGTGAAATTTGCACAATAATCTGCTGAGAATTAAACGGTGCCAGGCTTGATTCAATTGCTTGTGCTTCCTGCTCAATCAATGCCATCGTCTGTTTTTGATCGTCAAGCTGGATAATCAGATCATCAAGATCTTCCTCTGGCTCATCTGGTATTTCTGCTTTTAACAACTTCATTTCAGTGGCTTGCATCGCCTTATTGAGATCGGCAATGGCTTTTTTCTCTGGGATAAAGCCGAACAAACCATAGCCACCCAGGATTAAAACCGTTAATACTAGGCCGAATAAAAGTTGTTCACGGTTAGTTAACTTAGCAAGTGTCATTTTTTGCTACCATTACTTGTCAGGCTTTCTGGTTCAAGCAGTTTCACCATACGAAAGCCCAAGGTAAAACCATTCAAATTCAACGGGCCAACGCCGGCCTGCACCACGGAGTCACGTACTTCCATACCCCATGGCTCAAGTGCTTCTTCCATTATCTGTAAAAAACGCTGAGCTGATATTTCACTTAATGCCCACGCTTCAACATTAAAGTTTTCGACTTCAACCCGCTTATCTTGTTGGCTGTTTGGTGTCACAGGCGCGGTACGAACAGGCACACGTTTGCCGAGCTCATCAATGCTGTTAATAATCACATCATCCGGGGTGGCACTTTGGATGATGCCAAGAATGCCTTTGATTAATGATTTACGTTCAGGGATAGCCTGATTATAAAACGCCACCAGTGCTTTCATCCGCACCTGGGCAACTTCTCGTTCAGCCACTTCTTTTTTGAGCTTGTCAATTTCAGCTGTTTTGGTATTTATCTGCTTGATCGACGTATCAATCGTCTGCCAGCGGGCATCAATCACCGCCTTGTCTTTTTCCACCAGATTGCGCTCCATCATCAACCACGCTTCACTCATTGCTATCAACAGCAACAAGGTTGCCACCAACATCACAGCGCGTATTTCCAAACGCTGTAGCGGCGGCGGCAATGGCCCACCCAAACGCACACCCGCCCCACGATCTGTGCCAGACAACTTCCAAAACTGGCGAGCAGCACCGACCATACCGGCAGAGATATTTTCACTGATTGGCAACATATCGAGCGCAATAACATCCGCTTCCAGTGCATCATTCACATCTGCCAACAAATTGTTGGGCAAAGCAACAGAGCTCGCCAACCAGACAGGAACATCTAGCGGTGGGTTTAAACCATGATAGCTTTCCAATACCGCTTCATAAGGTTCTTTATCGTTGTTGTCATACCATTGCTGGGCAGTAATCTTGCCCGCAGTGATCGTCATCGCAAACGCCATCTGACTACTTACTTCAATCAACACATCATTGGTTTTATTGTCAGCAATCAAGCTGGCACTGCAACCGATAAGTGGATACATTGCCTCCAACACAACGCCTTGCTTGGCAAACACATCAATCCAGCGTTGTAACAAACCCTGATTAACACAACTGACCAACCAATTGAACATCCCCGGTACATCAGCGACCTCACCTTGAGGCGACCAGCCACACTCAACAAGCTCATCATCCGATTTTAGCCACTCCTGGCCAGCAAGACAGGCATTTAACTGACTCCGGCGAATATAGCCCAACTCTTCAGCCAAATCGCCAAAGCGGCGAAACGAAAACTTTTCAGCCAAAGCCAATCCACCCGCCTCATTGGCTTTGCCTTGTTGCAAGTCTATAATCGCCTCGGCCTGCTCAGCCGTCATATAGCCTTGTCCGACCAAAAGATGACCCACTGACCAACGTGTTGTGTGTTGTATCAATAAAGGCTCAGCCTCCCACCGAATTAACTCCATCATTTGAGCGATGGGGCGTGGTTTTTTCGGGTTGATGGGCAACTCAATCAGCGTCGATAACACTGCTGGAGACAATAAAACAGCGTTACCACCTTGCCAACCACTGGCTTTTAATTGACCGACAAGCTCCACCACCGCCTCTGCCATATCGGTGGTTTGTACACTGGCATGATAGCTTGCCGTGATCGTATTACCCGCCCGAGACAACACCGAACCACGTAATGAAAAACCATCAGTTTCGCAGACTAATAACTCGGTTGATTTGCCGAAAGGAAGGATGTTACTTAAATTCATTTAATAACCCAGTTAAGCGTAATATTTTGGCGGGGTGTAACAGTAAATGATTTAATATCATTAGATGAAGGAGCTGCATTACTGGCATCATTGCAATCGCCATCAAATACGACATAGTTGTTCGGATCACCGACAGGTTTTTCATAACAGACAATTGCATATCCTCTTGCACCAATAGGGATAGCATTTGAACTATCAAAATGAAAAAGATAGTCATTTTCACCGTTTGCCGCGATTGCTGAGCTTGAGATAGTCAGTGCTGTATTTATATTGTCATCACCCGTTACATAACTCGTTGTGTCTGACAAATAGACCCTTAAATTCAAATCAAGATCTGAGGCGGGTAAAGCATCACTTGCATTCTGATTGATGAAATTGATATTTACGCTGTTTATTTGCCAATCATCTGCAATGACGAGTGCATTATGAGTAATATCATCAGCGCTGTTAGTTAGATCAAACCCTTGACTGCTAACCGAAACAATGCCGGTACTGGCATCAGCACTATATGTCCAGCCTGAGTTTAAGGCATCAGACGCATCGGAATTAGCATAACCATCACGAAAACGTAAATTGCCATTGCGTTCAGGTAACACCGCGATATAAGGACCTCGCCAACCGAAACCGATACCTGTGCTGGCATCAATCGACCATGTTCCTAATGCAGAACCATCACATTGAACTGGTTCCAACAACTCACGTACACATCCCGGCAACCGCTCCATATCGACAGCAAAACCACTGATTTCAGGGCTACCGTTTACGGTGCGAGTAGGGTTGCCAACAATGGCTTTACGCATAATGTCCATACGACGTTTGGTTTCATCGTATTTGGCTTGATCTTCCACGCCTTCGGTCAGCATTAAGGTGGCAGAAGCCATTAACCCGACCAGAAATAATACCAACACCATTTCCAGCAAGGTGAAGCCTTTTTGTAGGTTGGGTTTTAACCCAACAGGGCGGGATTGTTGGGTTAAAACCCAACCTACGGGTACTGTAGGTTCGAAACGAAGATATTGAGCTAAAGCCCAACCTACAACCGAGCGGTCATTGCGAGGTCGATCAATAAATAAGTTGTCATTGCGAGGTCGCAGACCGTGGCAATCTGGGGTTATACCAAGGTTTGGACTGGATTGCGTCGCTATCGCTCGCAATGACGTGGCATGTTGGGTTAAAACCCAACCTACGGGTGGTTTTATGGGTATTGTTGCAGGTTCGAAACGAAGTAACTGCGAAGCTGATCCTTTAGTCGAACAACGGGCCAGAAACAACGGATAAGGCATCATCACATTACCTCAATAAGCACAAGACAATGTCATCACCTTTCGGCAGACACCACTCATCTTCAGCAACATTGGCATAATCAATATCAGAATCCAGCACGCCATTTTCACCAAGGCTTACAATGCGGGCAACATTAGCTGGAAGTGTGTAGTTGGCAGCATTCCAGCCTGGATCATCTGCCCTCAAGCAAGAATAGGTATCGCCTGTGGTGTCATAGTTACCGCCCGCATTTTTTTTACAACGGTATTCAGGTGAATAATCCAGCTCAGGATCAAGTAACAGAATACGGTTTCCCCACGCATCGACAATGCCTTGATTATTGATATAAGGTCCATGCCAACCTTGTTTGGTATCTGGGTTCCACAACAATGGCGTGTATGTTAAATCAGTATTGTCATAAGGGAATGTTAATAACATCGTCATGCCCCAATTTGTTTGTCCTGTATGACCATTTCGACACCAGGTGTGGTAATTAGCACTTGTAGCTGAAGGTAGACCTGCAAAAGAAAGTTGAGGCATAACAGTATTATCTGGCACATAATCACCGCTGCGATAAACCCTGCAAGGAAACTCTCTGGTATCACGCCGAAACTGCAGCAAGGCTTTTTTTATTTCAGCCATTTCAAATTGAGTGGCATCGTAGCGACCAGAATCTTGTACATCTTCATAGTTAAGTACAACGACACCCGCGACGATGCCGAGCAAGGTGATGACCACAAGTAGTTCAATCAGAGTAAAGCCAGCCTGTAGGTCGGGTTTTAACCCGACAGTGCGGGGTTGTTGGGTTGAAACCCAACCTACGGGTTTTGAACGCATTGATTGTAGGTCGGGTTTTAACCCGACAGTGTGGGGCTGTTGGGTTGAAACCCAACCTACAAACGTCCTGCCTAGATATGAGAAAAAAAAGGGAACAAACAATATACACCTCATTTACTTGCTTGCCATTATCCTTATGACAAATCCTGTCATTGACATCGTTTGTCATAAGGATAATGTTGTGGTCAGAAGTAGGATGGGCAGGTTATTACCCTGCCCATCACACTTTGCTAAACCATCAACACATGGCTTAGTTAAATTTAAGCCTGATTACTCTGTGCTATTAGCAGCAGCAACCATTTCATCAATACGTTCACCGTCTGTTGAAACGATAGACAATAAACGTGGTGACTCTCTCAAATCCCATTCACCAGCAACATCGTCATATTCTGCAAAGTGGAATAAACCAATAAAACGTGAATAGTTGTCTGCAGGGTTAACAGTTTCAGCGTTGAGATAAGCTGGTGATTGTGGAATACCCACTCGGCTGAATGAGGTGCTAGATGCCGCATCACCACCAAAGCCCAAAGCAACTACTAGATGACAAGCATCTGCTTCCAGAATATCAGCATAGCTGTTTTGTAAGTCATTAGTGTTTGCAGGAATTACGGGGGTACCACTGAACGTAGCGGTTGGTAGCGGATTAGCACTGGCACCTGGATTAGCGTAGCCAGGGAAATTTGTGGCATTACACGCAGCTGTTGGTACCACAGCAATAGATGAACCAACTAACTGAGTACCATCTGGGTTATTATTGGCATCGACCAGTACAACCTGGACAGCACTGCCAGGATTAGCACTTTCATTGTGGCCACGGTTAGGTTCAACGCCCGCATTCAAGGTACTGGCAAATTGTAGCTCTTCAACACCACCACCTACCAAAACTTGTGCAACCACTTGTGCAGCAGAGGCATCTAATGTCCACGCAGCAGTAAAGTCTTGCATTGCAGGTGGGGCAAATGGCAAAGCAGTTGCTGCTGAAACTGTAGTCAGGTTATCCCATTGATCTGGCCATTCATTTTCTACAGCACGGTATTGACGAAGTGCACGGTCAATGGTGACGGCATTGTTAGCAGCGGCAACAGCTTCAGCGTTTTCACCGACGTTTTCATATGCGACTAATGCTGCTGTAGCCAGAGTTGCTAATAATGTAATAACAACCAATAGTTCTAACAGCGTGAAACCGCTTTGTTTGCCTTGTAGTTTTTGGGCTTTGGCACGTAACGCATCGTCTTTGATTACTGATACGTCTGCAGAGCGGAATTTTTTGATTGCGCTTTTCATTTGTGTAATGTTCATAGTTTCTCTCTATATAACGTTTATGCCGCATCTGTCCCAAACAGTCTGTTGGTCATATATTTTTTGTTTTTGGTTGATGCGAACCCGCTTCGCACTCAATTTATTTAGCTTTGTTGTTGGACTGAAGTCCAACCTACAATCTAAGCAAACAATCCTATTTACGATCCTTGTAGGTCGGGTTTTAACCCGACAGGGGCTTAGATATTGGGTACGTCTACAACAAACCGATATTGCTTGCCACAATGGATAATCACTTCTTTTTGCTTGCGCTTGAGAATGTTGACTTCCACCCGAATTTCGCCAAAACCATCGTGTTCTAAAATATCTTCAAATAACGCCATTAGTTTGTCTGTTGCTGGTGTTATGTTGTTGTGTAACGTTTCTGTTGTCATTGGTGTTTCAGTGTTGATGGTTGGCTAAATTCGTGGATTGCAATGGTAGGTGGGAGCTATGCTGGAGCGTTATAGGAAAAATTCCTTTTGATTGAGATGTGTATCACGTTTTTTTAGTTGGGTTGTAGGTTCGATTTAGTCGAACGTGTCGGACTGACCAAAAATTGCTCCTGCATTTTCGGCATACCGACCATCCATGGTCATAAAGTCCGACCCACGGGCATTGTAGGTTCGAAACGAAGTAACTGCGAAGCTGATCATTTAGTCGAACTTGCATCAGGTAGATAATCACGTTTTTTGTCGTCAAGTAGTAGTGTATTGTTTGCTGAAAAAACGTGGGGAAAGTTGAATGAGTTTACGTGGCTTAATTAATGTTCGGATCATCGTGTCGGCACTGTTGATTATGCTGTTGGGTGGCGCAACAGCGGTGTGGCAGGCGCGGAAATCAGTAGAAAAAGAAGTGCAGTCGTCGATCAATTTAGCCTTGCAGATGATTGAGTTTGGCTTTGCGCAATTGCCTATTTCGAGCAGACATGGCAGTGCGTGGTTGCCACAAATTGCTGCTTTGCAACAGGCGCGACATTTGCAAATTTCTATTGCTGATGAAGGTGAAAAACCGGTGGAGTTTGTGACGCATAAGGTGGTGGAAGCTAAAGACAAAACGCCACCAGGCTGGTTTGTTCAGGCGGTAAGAATGGATTATCTGACGGCAAAATATGATATTGCGATGGCGGATGGTACGACTAAAATAATTTTGATTACTGCCAATCCCTTGGATGAGATTGCAGAAGCGTGGGGTGAGTCTAAAGCCTTTTTTTGGTCGATTGTGTTGATGTTGTGGGTGATATTTTTGGCAGTGAATTTGGTGTTTCATTCGATGTTGCAGGCGGTGAAGAGTATTTTGGCGGGCTTGCAATTAGTTGAGTCGGGTAAATATGATTTTGCTTTGCCAGCATTCAAAATTAGTGAGTTTGATGCGATTTCGACTGAGATTAATAAAATGTCGTTAGCCTTAAAAACAGCTCAAGAAAATAATCAGGCCTTGGCTCGACATACCATGCATATTCAGGAAGAAGAACGCCGGACTATGTCGCGTGAGTTGCATGATGAAATGGGTCAGTCTCTGACAGCAATTAAGGCAATGGCTGTCACCAGTAAGCAGGCAAATGTTGATGTGCCGAAGGTTGCTGATTCGATTATTGAGATTTGTAATCATTTGGCCAAAGTGGTGCGTTCGATGATGCGTACCTTGCATCCGTTGAGTCTGGCAGAGTTGGGTTTGGGGGCAACGTTGACTGATTTGATGGGGGAGTGGCGAAGGCGTTATCCTTCATTGCGGATTGAGTTTGATTATGATGAGCGGGTAGAAGATCTGGATCATGAGGTGGCGATCCATGTTTATCGAATTGTTCAGGAATGTTTAACGAATGTGGTACGACATGCCAAGGCTACCGAGGTGACGGTGTCGGTTGATATGATTAGTAATCAACGCAAGATGCCACGGGTCGAGCTGGATGTCAGTGATAATGGTGTTGGCGGCGAAATAAATGCGCAAGGATTTGGGGTGTTAGGTATGCGTGAACGGGTCGAAAATCTGGGGGGAAAGTTCAGTTTTGAATCGACTGTGGGTAAAGGGGTTCAGGTGCATGCGTGGATGCCTTTTATGAGGAAAAAAACCAATGACTAAAAAGTTGACTGTATTGCTGGTTGATGATCATACGGTGGTGCGAGCAGGGTTTCGAATGCTGTTGTCATCACAAGATTTTATTGGTGAGATTATAGATGTTGATCGTGGTGAATTGGCATGCCAACAGTATCAAACCTTTAAACCCGATGTGGTGATGATGGATTTATCGATGCCGGGCATTGGCGGTTTGGAGGCAATACGTCGCTTGTGTCTGTTAGATCCTGATGCGGTGATTTTGGTTTATAGCATTCATGATGAAATCATTTATGTCGAACGTGCTTTGAATGCGGGTGCAAAAGGCTATGTCAGTAAAAATAGTGCTGCTGAGGTGTTAGCTGAAGCGGTGTTGGCGGTGGCATCGGGCAAGCGTTATGTTGAAAGCGGTTTATTGCCCGAACTGCAAGATGTTCGCAAAGATGAAGTTGAAAGTTTAAGAGCAGTGGTCGATGTGTTATCACCACGTGAATTTGATGTTTTTTGTTTATTGGCTAAAGGTTTAACCGCACATGAAGTCGCAGCGGACTTGTGTTTAGGGTATAAAACAGTGGCTAACTACAATACTCAGATAAAAAATAAATTAAATGTGAGTAATGCGGCTGAGTTGGCTTATATCGCTATGACTTTGGGCATTATTAAAACAAATTAACGTAAGGATTGATGTGTGAACTATCTGATAATGACAAGCAATGCTGCCCGTCATTGCGAGGAGCAGAGCGACGAAGCAATCTAGTCATGCCTCAGCAATAATAAGAGCTGGATTGCTTCGCTATACCCGCAATGACGACCTTTCATTTATCGACCTTGTAATGACAAAAGATAATTTTTTGCAGATTTATTTATTTAAATTTAGGGAGAAATTCTCATTCTAAAAAATATTAAGTTATAATAAACACCGAAGTGATTGTTGTTCTTGTGGGTAGAAAATAATCATTCATTTTTTTAATGAATTGATATTCTAACAAAGGACGGAATAATGAAAACGACACTATTAAAATTTGTACCTGCCGCTCTGGCTCTTGCACTTTCTTCAAATATTTATGCCAGCGATCAAGCTGATTTAGACGATATCAAAGATTGGAAACTCGTGGCTATCGAAAGCTGTTTAGATGTTGCTGTAGATACCGTTCCAGGTCATGCTCGTAAGGTTGAGTTGAAAATGGAAGGTGATGATGCTGTCTACGAATTTGACATTGAAACACCTGATGGCACGATATATAACGTTGAATGTAATGCTGAAGAAGGTTTTGTTACTGAAATTGAACGTGAAGTAGCTGCTGATGATGCCACATTTAAAAAATATGCCAAAATCACTGAAGCAGAAGCGCGTGCAGTTGCTCTAGATTTTAACCCGGGTAAAGTGGTTTCTCATGAATATGAACTTGGTACTGATGGTTCTGTTACCTATGAATATGACATTCAAACCAACCTAGGTTATGAAATTAAAGTCGATGTTAATGCGATTACAGGTGAAATCGAAGAAGCCAATATCGAGTTATACGAAATTGGTATGGAAAAGGAATAAGCTTCAAAGCTGCTTTATCCCGATATAGCTGTATATCACTTAAAACGCCTGATGAACCTGATCGGGCGTTTTTTTTGCTACAAAAGCAGGACATCGATAATAGCCGCTACGTTGCTCTAAACCGGTAGCTTGGGGTAAGGGTCGTTAGTCTAAATTAGCTAACCAGTCATCATCAGAACCTTCATTCATCCCTTCAAATAAGAAAGTCGATAAATAACGTTCACCAGTATCCGGTAGCATTGCAACAATAACGGAACCTGCTTCTGCTTTTTCTGCAACCTTCATGGCTGCTGCCAAGGTGCCACCGCATGATAGTCCAACAAATATACCTTCTGAACTTGCCAGACGTAATGCCCATTGTTTTGCTTCATCATCAGTGACTTGAACAATGTCATCAGCGATGTCTTTATTTAAAACATCTGGGATAAAGTCTGGTGTCCAGCCTTGAATTTTGTGAGGAGACCATTCGGCACCACTTAGCATTGCAGCAGCAGCTGGTTCTGCTGCAATTACTTTGGTATCTGGTCTGGCGAGTTTGATCATTTCTCCTGCACCGGTTAAGGTGCCTCCCGTCCCCCAACCTGAAACCCAGTAGTCTAAACGTCGTCCGGCAAAATCACTTAAAATTTCCGGTCCAGTGGTATTGCGATGATAGGCTGGATTTGCTGGATTTTCAAACTGTCTGGCTAAAAACCAACCGTGTTTTTCTGCTAATTGTTCGGCTTTTTTGACCATACCTGTGCCACGTTCAGCAGCAGGAGTGAGAATAACTTTTGCTCCCAGTGCTCGCATGATCTTACGTCGTTCAATAGAGAATGTTTCGACCATGGTAGCTACAAAGGGATAACCTTTGGCAGCACAGACCATCGCGAGTGCGATGCCTGTATTGCCAGAAGTTGCTTCGACTACTGTTTGTCCGGGTTTTAGTACACCTCTTCTTTCTGCATCATCGATAACCGCAAATGCAAGTCGATCTTTTACTGAAGCCATGGGATTAAATGATTCAACCTTGACATACATTTCCACATGGTCAGGAGCGATGTTGTTGAGTCGCACGATGGGTGTATTACCGATGGTGTCTAAAATGCTGTTATAGATCATGTGAATGTCTTCCTATAAGTATGTGAAATACATTTTAACAAACCTAACGAATAGGTGTACTGTTCTAAAGCCTTATCTATCTAACTTACAAGGCAATCTAGGTTTAATGGATTTGCTGTTGTAGATCCTGGTCTGGATAGGGTGAAAACTCAATCGATACATTGAGTGAATAACATAAGCCAAGTAAATCAACTGGAATATGTAGCGATTGTGTGAATTGCTTGTTTAAATCTACAGCACTACCAATATCAATAACACACGTTGCTCCGAGTTGTTTTAAGGTCAGAAACAAGGCTTCATTGCGTTGCAAAAATGCACAAAGCTCTTTTATGTGTTGATCTGGCGTTGCAGTTTCAGAGATTAGTGCATCAAACCCCGATTCTAAATTAGGTGATCCAAATAAATCGGGTTCACCTTTTATATATGGTTCTGCATCAAATGGTAAAGGGTGATTTTGGAGGAATGATTCAACATCAAAATTTTCTCCAAATACGTTTAAAACGGAATCAATCATTTATTGTCTCCAACAGGAATTAAAAATGGTGCGACATCATGTTTTACAGACTATTCCAATAGTTTAGCTATAGCTTTCTGATAGCTCCAAGCACTGATACTGCGAAACATAATAGCTATAAACGTTGATTTTTTTAAACGTGGCCGGGTCAGTAAGTTGTGATCTGATTGCATGCTGAGTTGATGTAATGTGGTAATTCCACCTAATGTCATTGCTCTGACTTCCCAGCCCATTCGGCCTTGCAAACTGACGCCAAGTGGTGCGCCTTTTACCATTAAATGTTGTGTCCGTTTATATAAACTACGGAGTAATGGTGCGATCTTATCGGTAGCAGGATTAACTAAATCGGGCTCACTTAAACCTGATTGAGCTAATTCATCTTGTGGAATATAAATACGATCTTGTTCGGTATAGTCTTGGACGATATCTTGATAGAAGTTAATTAATTGTAAGGCAGTGCACACGGCATCAGATTGTTGTAGTTGCTCTTGTGTTGGATCGCCATTCAAATGTAGTAGTAAACGTCCGACCGGATCAGCAGACAGAGTGCAGTAATCCAAAACTTCCTCAAAATTGGCATAACGGTGTTTAATAACATCTTGTTTGAACGCGGATAATAGTTTCTCAAAGAGTTCGATAGGTAAGTTGTGCTGTTGAATTACGTCGGCTAGAGCAATAAAGATAGGATTATTGCCTTGATAATCGTTTTTACTGATTTGAAACAGTGCGTGGCTATATTCATTTAATTTAGAAAGTCGCGTTTGTTGCGACGCATCGCCTTCATCAGCAAAATTATCAGCGGTGCGAGCAAAAGCATAGATGACACTGATTGGTTGTCGCAGTCGCTTTGGTAATAATATTGACGCTACTGGAAAGTTTTCATAATGCGATTTAGCCAGGTTTTGACAATAGTCATAGGCTAGGTCGAGTTCGACGTCAGCTTTCATCATCTTTTAGATTTTGTATTGTTCTTGGTTGTTGCTCAATAGGGGGCAGGTCAGTAATGTCACTTTTACTGCTGATCCCCATTTCGGTGAATTTTCGGGCACCGGGTAAGACTTGTCGTTCCAATGAACCGACGGCACTGTTAAAGTGATTAACGCTACTACCAAGACTATTACCTAACTTGCTTAAATGATTGCCAAATGTTGCCAGGCGTTTATACAAGGTCTCACCGAGCTCACGAATGATTTCAGCATTATCTGCCAAGGCTTGTTGTTTCCAGCCATACGAAACAGCGCGAAGCAGCGCGATAAAGTTGGTTGGCGTAGCTAGAATAATATTTTGACTCATACTGTCTTCAAGCAGCGTTGCATCGACTTCTAAGGCCGCAGATAGGAATTGTTCACCGGGAATAAATAACACAACAAATTCGGGTGACTGGGAATATTCTGCCCAGTAGTTTTTACGTGATAATTCTTTAATTCGACTGCGAATGATTTGAGCGTGACGTTTCATTTCACGTTGACGCGTGGCATCGTCTTTAGCTTGAATGGCTGATAAGTAAGCATCTAATGGCGTTTTGGCATCGACAATGATTTCACGTTTTTCCGGCAGGCGTACGATCATATCAGGACGAATCGCACCACTATCGGTTGTAGTATGCGTTTGTTCATAAAAGTCACAATGAGCCACCATACCGCTGAGTTCAGCTAAACGACGTAAGGTCATCTCACCCCACTGACCACGTACTTCTGGGCGACGAAGTGCCTGAACCAGATTTTGAGTTTCTTGCTGTAATTGTTGCTGGCTTTGTGTCATTTGAGCAATGGTAGTGGTGAGGCTACCATAAGCTTGTTTACGGTCTTTTTCGATATCGTGGATCTGTTTTGTTGTTTGTTTTAAGGCATCGTTGATCGGTTTGAGCATTTGCTCAATGGCTTTTTCTTTAGTGCCCAACTCTGCTTTAGCTTCACTTTGAAAACGTTTGAGATTTTCTTCTGCAAGGCGTAAAAAATTGCTGTTATTACGCGTTAATGCTTCGTTAGATAATTGGTTAAAGGTATTAGCTAACTGCTCACGTGTTTGAATAAGGATCTCATCAAGTTGACGTTTATTTTTTTGTTCCAGTTCTAATGTCAGCGTGAGTTCAGCATGACGAGCTTGCAGTTCGCGTAGTTTGCCTGAACGCATCAAAAGACCAATAACAACACCGACCAAAACGGCTGCGATCATCGCAATAAGCATGACCTGGTTTTGTTGAATAAAAGCGATGATTAGATCCATTGTAAGATTTCACTTGGGTGGTTGATATGAGCATCCGCTTGCCAGTTGACGGGATTATCAGATTCGCTGACATAGCCATAACGTGCTGCAACAGTTCGCATATTGGCATTTTTACCAGCCTCAATATCCCGTGCTGCATCACCGATATAGAGGCAGTGTTCAGGTGCTATGTTAATAAGTTCACAGGCATGTAACATCGGAGCTGGATGAGGTTTACTAAATGGTGTTGTATCACCACTGACGACACATGCCGCACGATGAGTTAGTTGCAATGCTTTAATCAGTGGATCAGTTAAAAATGCCGGCTTATTGGTAATAATGCCCCATGTAATGTTAGCTTGTTCTAAGGCGGTAAGTACTTCAGGCATACCCTCAAACAGTTTTGATTCACGCAAAATATTATCTTGATAGATAGCAAGTAGGCGATCTCTCAAAGCAGGTAAAAGATCATCATTATCTGAAATTCCAAAGCCAAGTTCGAGTAATCCGCCTGCACCATTACTGGCAACAGGACGAATTGTTTCGTAAGGCAGTGTTGGCATACCTTGCTCTTCCAGCAATGAATTTAAGGCAAATGCCAAATCAGGCGCGGTGTCGACTAAGGTGCCATCAAGATCGAATAAGATCGCTGTAAAGTTTTGCATTAATTGCCTGTCTTTTTACAGTGAACAAGGTAGTTGACTTTGACATTGTCACCAAGTGAATACTGTTGGCTAAGAGGATTATAGGATAACCCTGTTATATCACAAACTTCTAACCCCGCTTGCCGACACCATTTAGCCATTTCAGATGGTTTGATGAAGCGTTTATAATCATGTGTGCCTTTTGGCAATATTTTCATCATATATTCGGCACCGACAACAGCAAATAAATAGGCTTTTGGGTGTCGATTAAGTGTCGATAAAAATACGTCACCATCCGGCTTAACTAACTCTGAACAGGCTTGAATGACTGAGATAGGATCAGGCACATGTTCTAACATTTCCATACAGGTCACAACATCGAACTGCTGCGCAGCGTGTTGTGCTTTTTGTTCTGCTGTTATCTGTTGGTAGTTAATGGATAAGCCTGCTTCTAATGCATGTAACTTGGCAATATTAAGTGGCAATTCACCCATATCAATACCGGTTGTATGTGCACCACTTTTAGCTAATGCTTCAGTTAATATCCCACCGCCACAGCCGATATCAATGACTTCTTTGTCAGCAAGTTTGCAGCGTGTTTTGATAAATTCTAAACGCAGTGGGTTAATCTCATGTAATGGTTTTGATTCGCCTTCTTGATCCCACCAACTGTTGGCTAATGCATCAAATTTTGCGACTTCATTTGGATCGACATTGCTATATGAGTGTGTCATTGATCGGATTGCCTTATTTTGCTTGCCCATTGTTGTGTTTTTTGACTAATTTTTGTTTGATGTAGTGTCGTCAATTGGCGATCTTTTAGTAGTTGTTTGCCTTCAACCCATACATCAGTTACCTGATGGCGGCCAGTGGCATAAACAAGTTGGGAAATAACGTCATAACAAGGCTGACTCTCAATATCAGAAAAATCGACAGCGATAATATCAGCCGCTTTGCCTTTTTTGAGTGAGCCTGTGATCTGATCCAGCCCTAGCGATTTTGCCGCATTAATTGTTGCCATTTTTAATGCTGTTTGTGCGGGTATTGCTGTAGCATCTTGTGCAACAGCTTTTGCTAGCAGTGCTGCTTGACGCATTTCAGCAAACATATCTAAATCGTTATTTGATGCGGCGCCATCAGTACCAATACTGACATTAATGCCATGTTTGACTAACTTGGCGATCGGGCTAAAGCCGCTCGCCAATTTTAAATTTGACTCAGGGCAATGGGCAACGTGAACTCCTGCCTCGGCACACCATTTGATCTCTTCATCGGTTAACTGCGTCATATGAACGGCGAGTAAGCGTGGTGATAATAAACCAAGATTTTTTAATCGTTGTAATGGTCTGACACCATAGGTTTCAATACTCTGGTTAATTTCATCTTGTGTTTCATGAATATGCATATGAATAGGTATATCCAATTCTTCAGCATTGGTAATGACGGATTTTAAGGTGTCATCTGATACGGTATAGGGCGCATGAGGTGCATAAGCAGTGGTAATGCGAGCATGGTGACGATAATAGTCATGCAACTGCTGACCTTTATGCATGTATTCTTCGGCATCGGCAGCCCAAGCACTTGGAAAATCAATAATCACCATACCAAGGCTTGCTCGAATCCCTGATTGATCGACAACACGTGCGGTTGCATCAGGGAAAAAATACATATCATTAAAACAGGTGGTGCCACCACGCAACATCTCGGCAATGGCGAGTTGAGAACCTGCTTCGACAAAGCTATCACTGACCCAGTGTTGTTCTGCCGGCCAGATATGATCATGTAACCATGTCATTAAGGGTAAGTCGTCAGCCAGGCCGCGTAATAAGCTCATAGCGGCATGAGCATGATTATTAATCAAACCGGGCATCAGACAATGTTGATCAAAGTGATGTTCAAGCGCTGCTGAATATCTCTGTTTTGCCTGATCTTGAGCAATTATGGCTACAATATAACCATCATTAATCACGATAGAGTGATGTTCTAACACCGAATTTTTTGCATCGATGGGAACTACCCAGCGAGCATGTATAATGAGATCGACTTTTTTCATGAGCATGATTATACCGCCATCGACAGGAGATGACATTGGATAAACAAACTGATTCTATTCAGCCAATGAAATGGCAGGATGATACCTTATTTTTGCTTGACCAACGCCTATTGCCTCATCAGAAGATTTGGCTCGAATTTAGTCATCCAGATGATGTGGCTCATGCGATTACAAATATGGTTGTGCGTGGCGCACCTGCGATTGGAATTACCGCTGCCTATGGTGTTGTGTTAGCCGCAAGACAAGCATGGAATGTTGCGGGAGTTAATTGGAAACAAGCGATGACAGCACCACTTGCACGTCTGGCAGAGTCACGCCCAACCGCAGTTAATTTACACTGGGCGCTACATCGTATGACCCAGATCTACATGAACTTATCGGATACGCAATCAGCTGAAATAATCCTGTTACAACAAGCACTGGCAATTCATCAACACGATATTGCAGCCAACCATACAATGGGGAAATTAGGTTCGCAACTGCTGGCAAAAGATAGCGTTGTATTAACGCATTGTAATGCTGGCGCATTAGCAACAGGTGGATTTGGAACGGCATTAGGGGTGATTCGACAGGGCTATGACGACGGTAAAATTAGCCATGTTTATGCAGATGAAACCAGACCCTGGTTACAAGGTTCAAGACTAACCGTATGGGAATTACAGCAAGATACTATTCCAGTGACATTGCAAGTGGAAAGTGCCGCAGCATCGTTAATGGCAGCTGGTGAACTTGATTGGGTGATTGTGGGAGCCGATCGCATTGCAGCAAATGGTGATGTTGCAAACAAAGTCGGTACGTATATGTTGGCTATTTTAGCTCACTATCATGGTGTTAAAATGATGGTGGTTGCACCCACTTCAACCATAGATTGGGCGTTACATGATGGCAGTGAAATTCCGATTGAACAACGACCAGAACAAGAAGTGACAATGTTACAAGGTCAGAAAATTGCACCATTAGGTACAGTCGCATCTAATCCCGCATTTGATGTGACCCCAGCTAATTTAATTGATGTGATCGTGACAGAAGCCGGTGTTGTTTTGTCGCCATCAATTGAAACTATGACTAAACTTAAAATGAAGACTTAAGGTAATAAACATGACTGAAACAGTATTAGTTACGGGCAGTAATCGAGGTATAGGCCTTGAATTATGTAAACAGTTAGCGATGAATGGCAAGCATGTTATAGCAACCTGTCGCCATAGTTCACCTGCACTTGATGCGTTGAACGTTGAAGTGATTGAAGATGTCGATACCTCAGATCTGAAAAGCTTAAATGCACTTGCAAAAAAACTGGAAGGGCGTGGCATTAACTGGCTGATCAATAATGCCGGGATCGCCAATGGTATTTCGATGGACGAATTAGACCAAAGTGCGGTTGAAAGTAGTATCCGTATGTTTGAAGTCAACAGTCTGGGACCTTTGTTAACAACACAAGCATTATTAAACAATCTTGGTATTGGTAGCAAAGTGGGCATAGTGACGAGTCGAATGGGCTCGATTGCTGATAATGATTCTGGTGGCAGCTACGGTTATCGCATGTCAAAAGCCGCAGTCAATGCCGCTGGTAAATCGTTATCCATTGATTTAAAACCACATGGTATTGCCGTTGGTATTCTCCATCCAGGTTGGGTTCGTACCGATATGACAAATCATAATGGTTTAATTGATCCAGATGAATCGGCTGCTGGTTTAATTGCACGAATGGAAGAGTTGACTATTAAAAACACCGGATCATTCTGGCATAGTAACGGTGATTTACTTCCTTGGTAAAGTATCCAAATCTCACTGAAATGCAACAACAAAATTTGCCGGCTCTGACCAAGCCGGCACAACAGATGTGTGCCAAGTTTGAAGATAGCACTCATCAACTCTGGCATTGTGAAACGATAGATGGCCCAATGGTGCTCAAACTCTGCAATCACGACACAATTAAAACATCGTCATTCTGGCAAGGCGTCAATAGTTTATTTGCGGTTGATTTTCCTGACTCATTAAATCAAATACAACAGATACATACATTTTTGAGCGAACACGGTTGCCTTAATATCCCGGAATACATTGCCTCAGAAGCGTCACGTTATGTCTTGGTAAGGCATATAACTGGTGATGATGCTGAAACTGTATCAGACTCGATGGTTAGAAAATTGGCGAGTCATCTTGCTCAACTTCATCGACATCAGCTATCAAACTGGGGGGCATTTCACCATACTGGGTTTTCAGCTAAACAATGGTCAGAACGATTGCAACACACCTTAATGACTTTGGCTGAATTACATCCCGTTACCATTCCAAACAACATGCTCGAGCACGCATTGGAGCAAGCCAAAAAACTGAATGTAACTATGTTTTCACCGATTATGCTCGATTTGCGTTGGGATCAAATGCTACATCAACAAGGTCAATTATCAGCAATTGTCGATATGGATGCGTTTGTGGTCGGGCCCAGGGAATTAGAATTGGTATTACTTGAATATCAACTTAATAAACAACAAGCAAACACGTTTGAACAAGCCTATCAAGAGATCAGCGACATGCCTGCTTTAGCTGATCAACGCTACGGTTATCGCCTGTTATTATTTTTGATGAATAGTCTCGGCGAAACTGATATTGCAAAATGGATGAACGCACCGATTTGGTGGAAATAAATGTTTTAGCTGTGATATCGCTGACAAGTCAGCAAAATGAACATTATCTTTAAAATAGCCTCATTGATTACGGCTATATAGCTGTTGCCAATTTATAAAACCAATTATCGCTAAAACTGTATAAACCGCAAATAAAACAACGGTGGCGTAATAAGCTGATTGAGCATAGAGTACGATTGCCGCCGAATCAATCACCACCCAATACAACCAGTTTTGTAAAATTTTACGTGCCATTAACCATGTATTCATAACTGAAAAAATGGTCACACTGGCATCGAGATAGGGATTCTGTGAGCTTTGGGTGATGTCAAGATAATAAGCCGTTATGACACTGAGCAGTGTGGCAATCAGCAGAAATACCACTTGTTTAGACCATGACCAGCTGGTGATGGCTAGATTATCTTCGTTGATACCGTGTTTTCGCCATAGCAGATAACCATAAATAGCCATGCCCATATAGTAAAAATTGAGCAGGGCTTGCATCGGAAGTTGTCCTTCCCAAAACAAGGCGGTGTAAATCAGCGTACTGATAAACGCCAGTGGCCAGCACCATTGTGATTCTCTGGCTGCAAAGATGATATAGCCAATGCCGAGCAGGGACGCTGTGATTTCCCAACCCGACATGGTTGCAAAAGCGTGTATGAGTATTTCCATATTTTGTGGTTCGGTTTTAACCGAACATGGATCCTAAACTTGGAACGTTTGTCGGATTGAACTCCGACCTAGACAGTATGTTAAACATCAACCACATCTGCGCGATCTGTACCAACCATTTTCAATACAAAGACACTGTCAGGCATAACACTGAAGACCTGTTCAATTTCAGCTGTCATCATATCCATAACATCACGGTATTCACCAAAGACTTGTGTGCTGAGGCTGTTACGTTTCACGATGAGTTTTGGATTGGTTTCTAATTTATCGATGAACGCTAAAATAGGTTCAACGAAACCTTCAGTAAGTGGATAGAGGCTGATATCAATTGAAATTCGCATAGCAAAATTCCTGAGTGAAAAAAGGGCTTATACGGTTAAGTGCAAGCCCTGTTAAATATGTAAAAGACTAGAAACGCATTCTGGCGGTTACACCAACCTGGCGTGGATCGCCGAGACGCTCAAACTCTCTGGTATTAGCGAAGCCAGGATCATTGGCAAAAACGAATCCTCGAGTGGTATATGTTTGATCGAACAGATTTTTAGCCCATAAATAGACTTCCCACTTATCAATTTCATAACCAATACGAGCGTTAGTCAGAGTGTAGTTCTGTGATTTGAAATTGTGTACATTGTCATAGTAAAATGCATCTACACCTGTTACATCAATACGTGCAAACAAGCCAGTTTGAGCACGATATTGAGTGCCAAGATTAAATTGGTAATTCGGTGCATGGGCTTGATCACGTCCACTCATTACAAATGCAGTGTTAATAGGTTGGCCTTCTACTTTGGTTTGAAGCAGACCGAGTGATCCAAACACTCTCCATGCTGATGTTACTTGCCAATCAAATTCTGCTTCAACGCCATAGTTTTCTGCTTTGTCCAGATTTTCGGTGAAGAAAACATAATTTGAGTTCACAAATGAATAGCCATCAAATTGTGGATCATTTCTATCCATATAAAACAGGGTAATAACGGTTTTAAGTGTGTTATCAAATAATGAAGATTTAAGCCCCAGTTCGTAGTTCCAGGCGGTTTCCTTATTGAACTGGATGAATTGACTACCTGTTCCAATACCCAGGCCGGCATTAAATCCACCTGCCTTATAACCTCGAGCAATTGAACCGTAGATATTATGCTGGTTATTGATGTCATAACTTAGACTGATATGGCCGCCAATCAAGTTGTCGCTTGGTGAAAAGTCATCACCTAGATTACTGCTGAAATCCTGTTTGTTACGTTCAACACGAACACCACCTGACAGTAATGTGTGATCATTTATGTGATGATCTAATTGACCGAATAGAGCGATATTGTTGGCATCAAATTGACTAGATTTTGATGTAGAAAATAAGGGTGAGGTGAAGTCATCTTCAAACGTTTCGTTAGTAATATTGTCTTCGTTCAATCTAGAATAATAAACCCCGGCTAACCAGTCGGTACTGTTATTAAATAGTCTGGATTTCGGCTTGGAGACAAAACGAAATTCCTGTGTGAATGTATCGCGTTGTTTTTTGTTTTGGTAAGTATAGACAAAAGGATTTGCTGCTCCCCAGAACAAACGATCAACCCAATCGCCATCATAAGAATAGGTCAGATCAGAAGCAGCCACGGTCGTTGTACTGATCAGTGTGAATGTGTCACTACCATCTACTGTAAATTTGGCTGCCGCTGCGGTCGAACGTTGTTTATCTTTGCCAGGTTGATCTGTTTCTGTTGTGAAATCGTTGTCTAAGGTCCATACATCATAGCCATTATCAATATCAGCATGGAGTACTGTTAAATCAAGCATGGTGCTGGGCGTCAGGGTGAAATGTAATTTACCTCGAACATAGAGTTCATCACGTTGATTGGTGTCATCTTTACCCAGGAAAGTATTTTTTCGAAAACCATCGCTATCATGTTTGAATAAAGACAAACGATAGAGTGGGCTATCTGATTTTGATTGATCAAAAGCCCCACTCGTCATTAAACCAATTTCTCTCAGATCATCTTGACCAGCCGTGACTTCAAGCATGCTCTCACGATAAGGAGTTGGATCGTTAGACTGGACATTGACTAAGCCAGCGAATGCATTAGCGCCATAACGCGTGCTTTGTGGGCCGCGTAATACTTCAACCTGTTTTATATCAAACAAATTGGCAGCCATACCGATTCCGCTGAAATCAATATCATCAATGGCAAAACCGACGCTGGCATTGGGTGCACCAGTATATTCATCACGCTCGCCCATACCGCGAATTTGAAGATGGCGAGGACGCGATCCTTCGGCAGAGAAATTAACATTGGGTAATTGTAATAACACATCGCCAAAATGTGTTGCTCCACGATCTTGCAGTTCTAATTCGTTAAGAATGGTGACACTGGCTGCAATTTTATCTTGGCTGATATCACGTAAATCGGCACTTACAGTGATAGGCTCTAGCGCTGTAGGATCTTGTTTTACTGTAATTTCGGCAAATGCATTGCCCGCCATTAAGCTGGCAATTGCAACTGATAAAATCGTAACTTTCATTGTTATCCTTTTTAGATAAAAAAGGACAGGGGGATAACGCATCTTTTGAGCACGGTTGTGCAATGACTGTATCGCTGCCTGTCCCTACGCCAGTATTAACTGGATCAGGTTCGTAGGGTTCCACCTCAAGTTAATGTGGTGATCTCAGGCTTTATGCCACCCCTAGGCCAGATTAGCTAAAACTTAGCTAATCAAAGCCGGCATTATAGTGCAATACACATGTTATAACTAGTGATTGTTGCTTTAGTCTATTTATAACACCTTGTTTTTATCAGTGAATTGAGTCTGACTATTTAATGCTTGTTTTGCAAACTGAACAGATCCGAAGTTTACTGTTGATTCGGGTTGTCACCGCTTTTATGCCATCACGATCAAAACAGTTGGGACAATAAAAGCCTTTTTGATTGGGAAAAACATAACGGCCATTTTTAAGTTCGATTGCCGTGCTAACAGATGTTGTCATTTCATCAGGACTAGCATCTAAAGCGATGTAACTTAACGCTTCGACCAGCATGTTTAATTTGTGTTTGAGTGCGGTGTCAGCAATTGTTTGCGTAAGTTGACTTAAGTCTTGTTGGACGTGTTTAATTCTTTCACTCAGTGTCATAAAACTATGTTCTCGTTAGGCAATGGCTGTTTGTACAACGTGTTTGGTTAATTGTGGTGCTAATAGTTCGATAAAGGCATAGCCATAAGACCTTAAATAACTACCACGTCGAATGCCAAGTTGAGTGGTACTGGTTTTAAATAAATGACTGGCATCACGCCCTTGCAGTGGCGTATCTTTAACAGGATCAAACGCCATGCTGGCAATAATGCCAATGCCTAAACCTAATTCAACATAGGTTTTAATAACGTCGGCATCCGTTGCTGTGAATACAACATTAGGCGTTAGCCCTTTTTCAATGAAAGCTTGATCTTGTTGGGCTCGCCCCGTAAAGCCCATGACATAGGTTAATATCGGATAATGATAAATTGACTCGAGCGTCAGCTCTTTTTCGTCAAGTAATGGATGATCGGGTGGCACCACAATCGAACGGTTCCACTGATAGCAAGGTAGAATGACAAGCCTGTCAAATTGGGCCAAACCTTCAGTAGCAATAGCTATATCTACTTTGCCTGTGGCTGCCATTTCAGCAATTTCTGTTGGCGTACCTTGCACCATATTAAGATGAACTTTAGGATAACGTTCACTAAATGCTTTGATTGCCTTTGGCAGTGCATAGCGTGCCTGAGTATGTGTTGTGCCAATAGATAAAGTGCCTGTTTGATCATTGCGAGTGTCTGCGGCGAGTTGTTGAATATTCTCAACATCTAATAACACGCTGTCAGCCAGCTCTATAACGAGTCTTCCCTCTGGTGTTAAATCGACAAGACGTTTGCCGTGGCGTTCAAAAATCTTAAAACCAAGCTCATGTTCCAGTAGTTGTACCTGATTACTTATGCCTGGTTGTGAGGTATGCAATGCGTCTGCCGCAGCAGAGATACTCAAACCTCGACGGGCAATTTCACGAATATAATTTAATTGTTGCAACTTCATTTATATACTGTTTAATTATAAATATAGATAATAATATTCCTTGAATGAATATAAGACAATGATAGAATTACCCGTTCTACATCGACGGTGGGGTATATATCTAAACTAGATATCATTTAGCCATCAAAATTCCCAGTGGTGTGATAAGAAATAGTTTAGCGATAGTGTTATTAGTGATAGGTGTTATATGTCTTTTGAAATTAAACCAATAGATCTGACTTTATATGGTTGTCCTATGCACTATATAAAAGCGCGTGAAGCAATAAAAACGGTTGAACTGGAAAAAAGCATTACGATAGAAGTAAATAACGGTGATGCGGTTGATGAAGTATTAAATAGTTTGCGACAAGATGGTCAGTTGTGTGAGCTTCAAACCAAGGGCAAGCTAAGCTCACTGATTAAGATAACGAGAAAAGTATGAGTGAAATTAAACAAAAATTAGCGCTTAAAATTGATGCTGTTAAAGCCTTATTGACCAGCATTGTTACTGACTATGAGTCAGCTACATTTGCATCAAGTTATGGCGCTGAAGATATGGTTTTAATGGATTTAATCTGCAAGTTTGCACCAGAGATCGAAATCTTTACCCTCGATACAGGACGTTTGCCTAAAGAAACCTATACCGTGATGCAACAAGCAAAAGCACGTTATAACCTTGATGTAAAAGTCTATTTTCCTGAGGCTGCCGATGTTGAACAGTATGTGACTCAAAATGGACCGAATGCATTTTATGACAGTGTTGAGTTACGTAAACAATGCTGCGGTATGCGTAAAGTAAAACCACTTAAACGTGCGTTAGCAGGTAAAGATGCCTGGTTAACGGGGATGCGTCGTTCACAAGCGGTTACTCGTAGTGAATTACCCGTATCTGAGCGCGATCAGGATCATGGTTTACAAAAATTTAGCCCATTAACAGATTGGTCGAATGGTGATGTATGGGCGTATATCAGAGCATTTGATGTGCCATACAACACATTGCATGATCAAGGATTTGCCAGCATTGGTTGTGAACCATGCACACGAGCGATTACCGCCGGTGAAGATATTCGTGCCGGTCGCTGGTGGTGGGAAAATCCAGAATCAAAAGAATGCGGTCTTCATGTGAAAGCGAAATAAATTAGAGATTTTTATGACTAAAAAGTTAACACATTTACAACAATTGGAAGCCGAAAGCATACATATTATGCGAGAAGTGGCTGCTGAGTTTGATAACCCGGTGATGTTATATTCAGTCGGTAAAGATTCAGCGGTTATGTTGCATTTGGCGATGAAAGCGTTTGCTCCTGGTAAACCACCATTTCCTTTGCTTCATGTTGATACTACATGGAAGTTTAGAGAAATGATTGAATTTCGTGATCAGCGAGTTAAAGAACTCGGTTTAGAGTTATTGGTGCATAGTAATCAAGAAGGTATTGATGCCGGTATCAATCCATTTGATCATGCGCGTTACACCGACATTATGAAAACCGATGCCTTAAAACAAGCCTTAAACAAATATGGCTTTGATGCGGCATTTGGTGGTGCGCGTCGTGATGAAGAAAAATCACGTGCTAAAGAGCGTGTTTATTCTTTCCGTGATAAAAACCACCGCTGGGATCCTAAGCAACAACGTCCTGAATTGTGGAATATCTATAACAGTAAGGTAAATAAAGGTGAGAGTATTCGTGTGTTCCCATTATCAAACTGGACTGAGTTAGATATTTGGCAATACATTCATTTAGAAAATATCCCAATTGTACCTTTGTATTATGCGGCAGAGCGTCCAGTTGTTGACTATAACGGTCTGACGATCATGGTTGATGATGATCGTATGCGTATTCCTGAAGGCCAACAACCAAGAATGGAAAAAGTACGTTTTAGAACATTAGGTTGTTATCCATTAACCGGTGCAGTTAAGTCTGAAGCGCAGACATTGCCAGATATTATTCAAGAAATGTTATTAACCACGACCTCAGAACGACAAGGGCGTGCCATTGACCATGATGAAGCAGGTTCTATGGAGAAGAAAAAACAAGAGGGCTACTTCTAATGAGTAATGAAAGTTCATATCAAACAGACAGTTTAATAGCCACCGATATCGAAGCGTATTTGAAGCAGCACGAAAATAAAGAAATTCTACGTTTCTTAACATGCGGCAATGTGGATGATGGTAAAAGTACCTTAATCGGACGTTTATTGCATGACTCTAAAATGATCTATGAAGATCAATTAGAAGCCGTGACAAAAGATAGTGCAAAATCTGGTACAACCGGTGATGGCGTTGATTTAGCATTGCTGGTGGATGGTCTACAAGCTGAACGTGAACAAGGTATTACTATCGATGTAGCCTATCGTTATTTTTCGACCACTAAACGTAAATTTATTATTGCTGATACGCCAGGGCATGAACAATACACACGTAATATGGCCACAGGTGCATCAAACTGCCAATTAGCGGTTATTTTGATTGATGCACGTTATGGTGTGCAGACTCAAACCCGTCGTCATAGTTTTATTGCCTCATTATTGGGTATCAAGCATATTGTTGTTGCAATCAATAAAATGGATATCAAAGATTACAGCGAACAAGTGTATAACGCTATTCGTAAGGACTATACCGAGTTTGCTCGTGAATTAGAGATGGAAGATGTCCATTTTGTACCGTTATCAGCCTTGGTGGGTGATAACGTAGTTAACCGAAGTGAAAATATGCCTTGGTATCAAGGTGAGACCTTGATGGAATTATTGGAAACGGTTGAAATTGCAGCAGATGCCAATGTGCAAGATGTGCGTTTCCCTGTGCAATTTGTTAATCGTCCCAATCTGAATTTCCGTGGTTATTGCGGCACCTTGGCGTCAGGTATTCTGAAGCCAGGTGATGATATCACTGTGTTACCTTCAGGCAAAGAAAGCAAAGTTAAAGCACTTGTGACGTATGATGGTGATTTAGACCAAGCAATTCCGGGTGAAGCTGTCACAGTAACACTGCAAGATGAAATTGATATCAGTCGTGGCGACATGATTGTTCAGCGTGATCATCAACCGCATGTAGCGAGTCGTTTCAAAGCAACGGTGGTCTGGATGACAGAACAACCGTTAGTCGTGGGTAAACACTATAACTTCAAGGTTGGTGTCAGTGATAGTTCAGGTGTGATGACGGCTGTTGATAGCCAAATTGATATCAATAGCTTGGCAAAAAAATCAGCCACTCAACTAGCATTAAATGAAATTGGCGAATGTGAGTTTTCATTAACTAAACCAATTGTGTTTGATCCGTATAAACGAAACAGAACAACAGGCGCATTTATTATTATTGACCGCTTAAGCAATGTGACCATTGGTGCCGGTATGATTACTGAAGCTGTAGCCGGTGCTCAGGCCAAAGACGTTTCGACACAAGCTTTCTCTGAGTTTGAGCTCGAACTCAATGCCTTAATTAGAAAACACTTCCCACACTGGGATGCAAAAGATTTAAGTCAATTACTAAAATGAGACCTTTGCATGAGTCGTCTTTTGTGCCATGCCGGCGTTAAAAATAGTCTCAAAATAATCTTGAAACAAAATGGTTCGACAGACTTTCTGTCGAATCCAGAAATAATCAAGAAGGAGCCTTTAATTTATGGTTATGTGGAAAGGCTGGGGTATATACCCAAACATCTTCAAAATGCAGGTTTGAATTGCTGAAAATTATCGTTGATTGTACTTCCAAGTGAATCAGCGATTTTAGGCAACGTTGTTGTGAAAAATTGGGTTATTCGCTCTCGAAATTCTTTCGTTGTGGCAAAATAGTGATTATTTCTTGCCTGTTTATTCATCACTTTCCATAGCCGCTCTATCGGATTTAAATTGGGACTGTAAGGAGGAAGATAGTGCAAGGTTATATTCAGTATTTTTGCTTTATCTTTAACTGCTTGAGAACGATGATAACCAGCACCATCAAGGACGAGATGAATCGTGCCACTGTGTTGATAACATTTTCTCACTTTCGTGAAAAAATCAATAATTGACTCACCATTGACCGTCTTCTCATAATGTTCGATAACGGCTTCATTCAAATGTCACCAACACTGCAAAACTGACCCCCTAGCACCGTAGTAAAATTGACCCCCTTGGGCAATTATGACGACCTTTTA
>JARGFJ010000020.1 GCA_029210875.1 Gammaproteobacteria bacterium
ACTTGCATGTGTTAGGCATGCCGCCAGCGTTCAATCTGAGCCATGATCAAACTCTTCAGTTTAATTACTCTTTGTACCCTTTTAAAGAGGATACGAACTCATTTCGACGTTGTCGTATTACTTAAAACATTTACATGTTTTTGTGTTGATACTCAAACATCAGATCTTCTTGTTGCAAATTCGACCTAACGCAAGTACCCACACACATTACTTGATATTATTTTTTTAAAGAGCGTTTGATGAACAACAGTATGTCCAACAAAGAAGCGAGAATTATACAGACACCCGCTGGGCTGTCAACACTAGAATCAAACTTTTTTCGTATTGGATCTCTTTTATTTCTAAGCCATTGTTCTTACTAGTAACAGTTATTGTCTTGCTAATACGCAATTCAATATTTATGGCCTACACTTATAAAAAAACCGGCATAAAGCCGGTTCTTTTGTAGCATAATTAATCTGTTTATTATGCAGCTGTTGCTTCAGTATTACGATCAACTAATTCAACAATTGCCATAGGCGCTTTATCACCTTCACGTAAGCCACATTTTAGGATACGTATGTAGCCACCTGGACGAGTAGCTGAACGAGGACCTAGATCTGTGAACAATTTTGTAACAGCAGCTCTATCGCCTAGGCGAGAGAATGCAAGTCTACGATTAGCAACAGTATCTTCTTTACCCAAAGTGATTAGAGGTTCAACAACACCTCGTAATTCTTTTGCTTTCGGCAGCGTTGTACGAATAACTTCGTGTTCCATCAGAGAAACAGCCATATTTTTGAACATAGCTTTTCTGTGGCTACTATTACGGTTTAATTTACGACCAGAATTACGATGACGCATGTTATTACCCTATATCTTATGCTGAATTACTTCAGTATTATTATTTCTGTTCCAGTGATGCAGGTGGCCAATTATCAAGGTGCATACCTAATGATAACCCTTTTGATGCCAATACATCTTTAATCTCGGTTAGTGATTTCTTACCTAGATTCGGTGTTTTTAATAGTTCCATCTCACCACGTTGGATCAAATCACCAACATAGTAGATATTTTCAGCTTTCAAACAGTTCGCTGAACGAACAGTTAAATCAAGCTCATCAATCGCCTGCAATAGAGCTGGATCTACAGCAACAACTTCTTCTACAACCGCTTGTTCTTCAATTACTTTGAAATCAACGAATGCAGATAGTTGATCACTCAAAATTGTAGATGCATATTTAATAGCATCTTCAGCTTCTAATGTACCATCTGTTTCAACATCAAGAATTAACTTATCTAAGTTAGTTCTATTTTCAACACGTGCACTTTCAACATTGTATGTAACCATGTTTACAGGGCTGTAAGAAGCATCCAGGTACAGCTGACCAATCACACGATCTTCATCGTCATTTTCAACACGCGCATTAGATGGCACATAACCACGACCTTTTTCTACTTTAAAGGTGATAGATAAGCTACCGCCAGTAAGGTTAGCAATAACGTGTTCTGGATTCACAACTTCGACATTATGTGGAAGTTGAATATCTGCAGCAGTTACAGGACCGACACCATCTTTATTAATTGTAAGAACTACTTCTCTTGCATCGTGCAAGATAATAGCTAGACCTTTCATATTTAACAAAATATCTAGGACATCTTCTTGCACACCCTCAATTGCTGAATACTCATGTACAACACCAGCAATTTGAGCTTCGACAACAGCAGTGCCTTCCATAGAAGACAATAAAATGCGTCTCAGTGCATTACCTAACGTATGACCAAAGCCTCTTTCTAAAGGCTCTAGCACAACACGAGTACGTGTTTTGCTAGCCTTCTTAATATCGACAATGCTTGGTTTTAAAAACTGACTCATATAGGTCGTCATGCAATTCCCTCTAAGTAAACCTTAATGGTTTAATTAAAATTATTTCGAGTACAACTCAACAATTAAGTGTTCGTTGATTTCTGCAGGCAACTCTGAACGTTCAGGAACGTGCTTGTAAGTACCTTGCATTTTTGTAACATCAACATCCACCCAATCAGAGAAGCCGTGTTGTACAGCTAACTCTAATGCAGCTTTAATTCGCAATTGGTTTTTACCAGCTTCACGTACAGCAACGACATCATTTGCTTTCACTTGATATGAAGGAATATTTACCTTTGCACCGTTGACAGTAATGGCATTGTGACGTACTAATTGACGCGCCTCACTACGAGAAACACCAAAACCCATACGATACGCAACGTTATCTAAGCGGCTTTCCAACAACTGAAGTAGGTTTTCACCAGTTGAGCCTTTTTTGTTATCAGCCATTTTGTAGTAAAGACGGAATTGCTTTTCCAAAATACCATATACGCGACGCATTTTTTGCTTTTCACGTAACTGCGTTGCATAGTCTGATAGACGACCACGGCGCTGGCCATGTTGGCCAGGTGGAAACGCACGACTTTCCATTGCGCATTTTGATGTAAAACACTTTTCACCTTTAAGAAAAAGCTTCTCGCCTTCACGGCGACATAAACGACATTTAGCACCAATATATCTAGCCATAATGTTCTCCTAAACTACACTCTACGCCGTTTTGGCGGACGACAACCATTATGGGGAATTGGTGTAACGTCTGTAATATTGTTAATTTTAAAACCAAGATTATTTAATGCGCGAACAGCTGATTCACGACCTGGACCTGGACCTTTTATTTCAACATCTAAGTTTTTCATACCAAAGTCTTTGACAACTTGGCCAGCTTTTTCAGCTGCTACCTGTGCTGCGAACGGTGTACTCTTACGAGAACCTCTAAATCCACAACCACCAGAAGTAGCCCAAGAAAGAGCATTACCTTGACGATCTGTAATCGTTACAATTGTATTGTTAAATGAAGCGTGAACATGTGCTACGCCATCTACAACATTCTTTTTTACACGTTTACGTTGACGTGCTGATGAGTTTGCCATCGAATCGCCTCTTTACTTAATCATGCGGCGAGGACCTTTACGGGTCCTTGCGTTAGTTTTTGTTCTTTGACCACGAAGAGGGAGACCTCTACGGTGACGCACACCTCGGTAACAACCAAGATCTTTAAGACGTTTAATATCCATAGATACTTCACGTCTCAAGTCACCTTCAACGGTGAACTTAGCAACTTCTGTACGAAGTGCTTCTACTTCTTGTTCAGAAAGGTCTCTGATCTTTTTATCTTCAGCAATATCTGCAGCCGCACAAATTTGTTTTGCACGAGTAAGACCTATACCGTAGATAGCAGTTAATGCTATTACAGCGTGTTTCTGTACAGGAACATTAATTCCAGCAATACGAGCCATTGAGCTACCCTAATCCTTCAACAGTGAACCGAGAATTATAGCACATAAAACCTTGGTTCAACAATACATTAATTAACACTAAAGCTATTAGCCTTGACGTTGCTTGTGACGAGCTTCTTTGCAGATAACTCGTAAAACGCCTCTGCGCTTAACAATTTTGCAATTGCGACATATTTTCTTAACTGACGCTTGAACTTTCATCGATCTTTCTCCAACTGTATCTGTGATATGCAGACTTAAACTCTAGTTTAAAAAGCCAGACATACCATTACTTTTTTTATTTGATTTACGCATCAAGCTTTCGTATTGCTGCGACATCATGTGTGATTGAATTTGAGAAACAAAATCCATCACAACTACAACAATAATCAACAACGATGTTCCACCAAAATAAAACGGTACGTTCCAGTATAAAATCAAAAACTCTGGCAACAAACATACTGCTGATATATATACGGCACCAGCAAGAGTTAGCTTGCCCATCACTGTATCAATGTATCGTACAGTTTGTTCACCAGGACGTATCCCTGGAATGAATGCGCCAGACTTTTGTAAATTTTCTGCTGTTTCTTTCGGGTTAAACACTAATGCTGTATAGAAGAAACAGAAGAATATAATTGCTACAGCATACGACACAACATAAACTGGCTGACCAGGCGACATAAGTGTAGAAATATCTTTTAACCAGCCTAGGCCATCTGAACTACCAAACCATCCCGCAATAGTTGCTGGAAACAAGATAATACTAGAGGCAAAGATCGGTGGGATAACACCAGCCATATTTAGTTTTAATGGCAAATGTGTTACTTGTCCAGCCATCATCTTACGACCTTGCTGACGTTTTGCATAATGCACTGGTATACGTCTTTGAGCACGTTCTACATAAACAACAAACGCTGTCACGGCTAATGCCAGAAACAGTAATGTAATCACTAAGAATGTATGCAACTGCCCAGTTCTGGCTAGCTCTAGAGTACCACCTATTGCAGCCGGAAGTCCTGCAACGATACCTGCAAATATTATCAATGAGATACCGTTCCCAATACCACGCTCTGTAATCTGCTCACCTAGCCACATTAAAAACATTGTACCTGTAACCAATGTTATAACTGCAGTTATTCTAAACAACAAACCAGGGTCAACTACAACACCCATATCGCCGGCACTTTGCCCTTCAAGAGCAAGAGCAATACCTAATGCCTGAAATGTTGCCAGGACTAACGTTCCATAACGCGTATATTGCGTGATTTTACGCTTTCCAGCCGCACCCTCTTTTTTAAGCTGTGCTAGTTTAGGGTGAACAACGGTTAATAACTGCATAATGATTGATGCAGAAATATAAGGCATAATTCCTAAGGCAAAAACAGATAAGCGTTGTAAGGCACCACCAGAGAACATATTAAACATGTCCAAAATCGTGCCTTTCTGCTGTTCAAACATAATAGCTAATGCAGCAGGATCAATTCCAGGAACTGGAATAAATGTACCCATGCGATAGACAAGCAAAGCACCAAGCACAAAAAGCAATCGACTTTTTAGCTCAGCAAACTTGCCTGCACTCGGCAACGCACTGTGTTTGTTTTTTTCCACGTAGGCTACTCTTCTACTTTTCCGCCGACAGCAGTAATTGCTTTTTCTGCGCCTGCTGTAGCAACAAGACCTTTAATCGTGACGGCTTTAGTCAATTCACCAGAACCAATTACTTTTACACGTACTGTATTTTCTGGAACTGCGCCAACCGACTTTAATGTTAACAAATCAATTACAGCAGCATCGATATTAGCAAGAACGTCTAAACGCACTTCTGCAGTAGTCGCTTTTTTACGTGATCTGAAACCAACTTTTGGCAAACGACGTTGCAAAGGTTGTTGACCACCCTCGAAACCACGATTAGAGAAACTACCAGAACGTGATTTTTGGCCTTTATGTCCACGACCACCCGTTTTACCTAAACCAGAACCAATACCACGACCTACGCGTTTAGCAGATTTTTTCGCTCCTGGAGCTGGAGCAATAGTATTTAAATACATCTTATACTTCCTCGACCTTCAACAGGTAAGAAACATGATTAATCATGCCTCTGTTTTCTGGTGTATCAATAACAATTGCACTGCTGCCTGTTTTTCTCAAACCAAGACCAGCAACACATGCTTTATGTTTAGCTAAGCGACCTATAGTGCTCTTAACCAATGTAACTTTTAATTTAGATTCAGATGCCATTGTACTTATTCCATGATCTCAGCAACTGTCTTGCCACGCTTAGCAGCAATTGCTTCAGGGTTATTCATATCAGTTAGGCCTTTGATTGTTGCACGTACAACATTCAGTGGATTGGTTGAACCGATAGATTTAGCTAATACGTTATGAACACCAACAGCATCAAACACAGCACGCATCGCACCACCGGCAATGACACCAGTACCTTCAGAAGCTGGTTGCATAAACACTTTAGCCGCACCAAAGTTAGCTTTAACGGGGTGCTGTAATGTATGACCGTCTAATGTCACTGTTTGTAGGTTTTTACGTGCTTCATCCATTGCTTTTTGAATAGCAACAGGAACTTCACGCGCTTTACCCTGACCAAAACCAACACGACCTTGGCCATCTCCAACAACTGTTAGTGCTGAGAAACCAAATACGCGACCACCTTTAACAACTTTTGCTACGCGACGTATTCCTACTAACTTTTCAACCAAGCCATCTGATGGAGCTTGTCGCTGATCATTTTGTGCCATTTGATAATACCTTTAAATTTAAAACTGCAAGCCATTTTCACGAGCAGCGTCAGCTAGTGCTTTCACTCTACCGTGATACTTGAAACCAGAGCGATCAAATGCAACATTAGTTACACCAGCACCGGCAGCTCTTTCTGCAACAGCTTTACCAACGGCAACAGCCGCTGCGATATTGCTTGTACCATTCAAGCCTGCTTTAACTTCAGCATCTAAAGTTGAAGCACAAGCAATAACTTTAGAACTATCGTGAGCGAGCACTTGTGCGTAAATATGGCGTGGTGTTCTATGAACACTTAAGCGATATACTTCAAGTTCTTTCAACTTAGCTCTAGACTTTGCAGCCCTACGTAAACGTGAATTTTTCTTATCCATTGTTCAGCCTAATTATTTTTTCTTAGCGTCTTTACGAGCAACATGTTCATCAGAATAACGTACGCCTTTACCTTTATAGGGTTCAGGAGAACGGTATGCACGAATATCTGCCGCAACTTGACCAACCTGTTGTTTATCTGGACCAGACACAACAATTTCAGTTTGGCTTGGGGTTTCTATATTAATACCTTCTGGTGCAATGTACTCAACAGGGTGTGAGAAACCTAAAGTAAGATCTAATTTATTACCTTGTGCTTTAGCACGATAACCAACACCTACTAGGGTTAATTTCTTCTCAAAACCTTGGCTTACACCAACAACCATATTATTCAATAAAGCACGTGTAGTTCCAGCCAACGCAGTTGATTGTTTCGCTGGTGTACGCGCACTTGATTTTAACGTTGTTCCTACTTGTGTTACTTCAACTTCGGGGTGAACAGCACGAGTTAACGTACCTTTTGTTCCCTTAATTGACACCTCATTGTTACCCAATGAAACTTCAACACCTGCCGGTATTTCTACTGGCGCATTAGCAATACGTGACATTTTCTAATCTCCAAATACTAAGGCTAGCTAACTGCACACAGGACTTCACCGCCCTGACCAAGTGCACGTGCTTTACGGTCAGTCATAACACCTTGTGAGGTTGAAATGATAGCAACACCTAAACCTGCAATTACCTTAGGTAGATCACTTGCTGACTTATAGACACGAAGCCCTGGACGGCTCACGCGATCAATCGCTGAAATAACCGATTTACCTTCAAAGTACTTCAATGTAATTGTAAGTACTGCTTTTCCGTCAACATCAGTAATGTTATGTGCAGACACATAACCTTCATCTTGTAATACTTTTGCAATGCTAATCTTAACTTTTGAAGAAGGCATAGAAACATTTGTTTTCTTTGCCTGCTGTGCATTACGAATGCGTGTTAGCATATCTGCAATAGGGTCTGTCATACTCATTTTATTCTAGCTCCACAATATCAATCGGTTATTACCAGCTAGCCATTACAAGGCCAGGGATATCACCTTTCATTGCATGTTCGCGTAACTTGTTTCTAGACAGGCCGAACTTGCGATAGTAACCATGTGGACGGCCAGTTATGTTGCAGCGATTTCTCATGCGAACCGCACTTGAATTACGTGGAAGTGCATGGAATTTTTTAGCAGCTTCTTGACGCTGTTCAAACGACAATGACTCATCAAGAATCTGTTTTTTTAATTCCATACGCTTAGCAGCGTATTTATTTACCATTTTTTCGCGTTTAATTTCGCGATTTATCATGCAACGTTTAGCCATAACTTATACCATCCAACCTAAATTTTTATTTTCTAAAAGGAAATTTAAATGCTGACAACAATGCATGAGATTCCTCAGCAGTTTTAGCTGTTGTCGTAATCGTAATATCCATCCCTCTTAGCTTATCGATTTTATCGTACTCGATTTCTGGAAAGATAATTTGCTCTTTCACACCCATACTGTAGTTACCCTGCTTATCAAAAGACTTAGGGTTTAGACCACGGAAATCACGAGTACGAGGTAGTGAAATAGTAATCAAACGGTCAAGAAAATCATACATGCGTTCAGATCGTAGCGTGACCTTGCAGCCTACTGGCCATCCTTCACGCAATTTAAATCCGGCAATAGATTTCTTTGCCTTTGTAACAACAGGCTTTTGACCGGAAATTTTTTCCATGTCAGCAACCGCATTTTCCAATACTTTTTTATCAGTAAGAGCCTCACCAACACCCATATTAAGTGTAATCTTGGTAATCCGAGGTACTTCCATTACTGATTTATAGCCAAACTGCTCTGAAAGCTGATTGACTACAGTATCACGATAAAAATCTTTTAATCTGCTCACTGTATATACCTAATTTCGTAGCTTAAGCGCCGACAACTTCGCCGTTTGATTTGAACACGCGAACCTTACGACCATCATCTAAAATCTTAAAACCAACCTTTTCGCCTTTACCTGTAGCAGGATTCAACAATGCCAGGTTTGAACCGTCAATTGGCATTTCTTTTTCTACGATGCCGCCAGTTCTGCCTAAAGCAGGATTAGGTTTGGTGTGTTTTTTTACAACATTGATACCTTGAACCAAGAACTTTCCATCTTGACCAGGCTTAAGTATCTCGCCTTGTTTGCCACGATCTTTACCAGTTGTTACAACAACTTGATCGCCTTTTCTTAATCTTTCCATTTCAGCACTCCTAACTTATAGCACTTCAGGCGCTAATGAAATAATCTTCATGAACTTCTCACCGCGAAGCTCACGTGTCACAGGCCCAAATATACGAGTACCGATCGGCTGAAGGTTAGCTGTTAATAGAACAGCTGCATTAGCATCAAAACGGATCACTGAACCGTCTGGACGACGAACACCTTTACGAGTACGAACGATAACAGCGTTATGAACTTCACCTTTTTTCACTTTACCGCGAGGTGCCGCTTCTTTAATGGTCACTTTAATTACATCACCAATACCGGCATAACGACGGTGTGAACCACCCAATACTTTGATACATTCTACGCGTTTAGCACCACTGTTATCAGCGGCATCTAGACTGCTTTGCATTTGAATCATGATCTAACTCCAATATAAACCGTGGCACTACTTCGCGCGGTCGATAATTTCGACCAATTGCCAGCTTTTTGATTTCGAAAGCGGACGGCTTGAAGTGATACTAACTACATCACCAATATTGCATTCATTGTTTTCATCATGCGCATGCAATTTGGTAGAACGTTTCACATATTTTTTATAAATAGGGTGCGCAACTTTACGCTCAACCAATACAGTGATGGTTTTATCCATCTTGTCACTGACTACACGGCCTGTTACTAAACGTATGCTTTTTTCCGATTCACTCATGTTCGTACCCTATTTCTTTTCGTTCAGTACAGTTTTGATACGTGCAATGTCACGGCGTACACGTTTAAGTTCACTCGAACGTGTTAACTGGCCAGTAGCGTTTTGCATACGCAGATTAAACTGTTCTTTATGAAGAGCATCTAGCTCTTGCGCCATATCTTCAACAGATTTTTGTCTAATTTCGCTTGCTTTCATCACAATATTGCTCGCGTTACGAATGTTGTTTTAAGAGGAAGCTTGGCAGCTGCAAGACGGAACGCTTCGCGTGCAATCTCTTCTGATACACCTTCCATTTCATAGAGCATGCGACCAGGCTGTATATTAGCAACCCAGTATTCAACATTACCCTTACCTTTACCTTGACGTACTTCAAGCGGTTTACTGGTAATTGGTTTATCCGGAAAAACACGGATCCAAATTTTACCACCACGCTTGATGTAACGAGTCATAGCACGACGAGCTGCTTCAATTTGACGCGCTGTAACACGACCGCGTTCAAGTGATTTAAGCCCAAACTCTCCGAAGCTTACTTTAGCTCCACGATGAGCCAAGCCACGGTTGCGCAATTTCATCTGCTTTCTAAATTTCGTTCTCTTTGGCTGTAACATTGGTTATAACCTTACTTCTCAGCTGGGGTTACTGTTTGCGCGTTTGCGTCAAAAACTTCACCCTTAAAAATCCAAACCTTGACACCAATAATGCCGTAGGTTGTGTTTGCTTCTGCAGTTCCATAATCGATATCTGCACGTAATGTATGCAAAGGCACACGACCTTCACGATACCATTCAGTACGAGCAATCTCAGCACCGTTTAAGCGTCCACCAACATTGATACGAATACCTTCTGCACCTAGGCGCATAGTATTAGTAACCGCACGTTTCATAGCTCTACGGAACATAATGCGGCGCTCTAGTTGTTGCGCAACGCTTTCCGCAACTAATGTCGCATCTAGCTCTGGCTTGCGAATCTCTTCAACACCAACACTAACTGGGATACCCATAATTTCGGACGCTGCAATGCGAAGCTTATCGATGTCTTCGCCTTTTTTGCCGATCACAATACCTGGGCGAGCCGTATGGATTGTAATCTTAGCGTTTTTCGCTGGTCTATCTACTTGAATCTTACTGACCGACGCATGAGAAAGCTTATCTTTAAGATACGCTCTAACCTTAATGTCTTTGTCTAGTAGATCTGCATAATCAGAAGAATCAGCATACCAGATCGAATTCCAATCTTTAATTATACCAAGTCTGAAGCCAATTGGGTGAACCTTTTGTCCCATAAGTATTCTCTCTTACTTTTCGTCAACAACCACAGTAATGTGGCTTGTACGTTTAAGGATACGGTTACCACGTCCTTTTGCACGCGGTGACATTCGTTTCATTGTTGAGCCTTCATCAACCATAACTGCCGACACATATAGTTCGTCGATATCAGCACCGTCGTTATGTTCTGCATTTGCGATCGCAGAGTTCAATACGTCTTTCATTAGTACTGCAGCCTTTTTAGGGCTGAAGGTTAATAAATTAATTGCCTTTTCAACTGGCAACCCTCTAATTTGATCTGCAACTAAACGCACTTTTTGTGCAGAAATGCGTGCATAGCTATATTTTGCTTTCGTAGCCATATCTCAACCTTATCGTTTAGCTTTTTTATCAGCAACATGGCCTTTAAAGGTACGTGTTGGAGAAAACTCACCCAACTTGTGACCAACCATATCTTCTGTAATAAATACAGGTAGATGCTGCTTGCCATTATGAATAGCAATAGTTAACCCGATCATATCTGGAATAATCATCGAACGACGTGACCATGTTTTAATCGGACGCTTATTATTTTCTTTTACTGCTTCTAAAACCTTTTTTTCAAGGTGAAGGTCAACAAACGGACCTTTTTTAATCGAACGCGGCATATCTAGTTCCTAGCCTTTACTTACGGTTACTACGACGACGTACAATTAGATTATCTGTACGTTTGTTTTTACGTGTTTTATAGCCTTTAGTTGGCATACCCCATGGCGACACAGGATGACGACCACCTGATGTACGGCCTTCACCACCACCATGCGGGTGATCAACCGGGTTCATCACCACACCGCGAACGGTAGGTCTTACACCACGCCAGCGTGTTGCACCAGCTTTGCCCAGTGAACGTAACGAATGCTCGCCATTACCCACTTCACCTAATGTAGCTTTACAGTCTAATGACACTTTACGCATTTCGCCTGAACGTAAACGTAATGTTGCATAGCCATTTTCACGCGCCACATATTGAGCACTACTACCAGCGCTACGAGCGATTTGCGCGCCTTTACCTGGCTTCATTTCAATACAATGAACAGTGCTACCAACAGGGATATTTACTAAAGTCATGCAGTTACCTGCGCGAATTGCAGCACTTTCACCTGTTTCTAAACGATCACCAGCAACAACGCCCTTAGGTGCAATGATGTATGTTTTTTCACCATCAGCGTAGCTGAGCAGAGCAATATGTGCAGTACGGTTTGGATCATATTCAATACGCTCAACAACAGCAGGAATACCTACTTTGTTGCGTTTGAAGTCAATCAAACGATAACGTTGTTTATGACCACCACCATGATGTCTTACAGTGATGCGACCTGTGTTATTTCTACCACCAGTTTTGGCTTTCTTTTCAACCAAAGGCGCGTATGGTGCGCCGCGGTGTAGATCTGCTGTTTTTACTTGAACAACGAATCTACGTCCTGCTGATGTAGGTTTAGCTTTTTTTAACGCCATTCCTGATTCCTCACCCGTATTCTGTTATTTATTCTGCGCCAAGGAAGTTAAGATCAGCACCTTCAGCTAATGTTACATAGGCTTTTTTCCAATCGCTACGCTTGCCGAAAATACGACCGGTGCGTTTAGTTTTACCTTTAACATTCACTGTTGACACTGATTCAACTTTTACTTCAAACAAGGTTTCAACAGCTCGTTTGATTTCAATCTTATTGGCGTTAGGCAGTACTTTAAGCACTACTTGGTTGTTACTTTCAGCAACACGTGATGCTTTTTCTGCAACAACGGGGCCTAAAATAATTTTTGTTATGCGTTCTGAGTTCATGCTAATGACTCCTCTAACTTACGGACTGAGTCTTCACTCATAACAACTTTATCAAAACGTAACAATGCAACTGGATTTAGATGCGCTGCATCTGTTGCTGCAAGATCATATAAGTTACGTGATGCTAACGCTAAGTTACCTGCTGCATTTTCAGAAACGATAAGTGCATTTTTAATGCCCATAGCATTTGTTTTAGCTAGCAAGTCTTTTGTTTTTGGTGATGCTAACTCAACCTTGTCAACAACCACTAATGCGTCGTTACGACGTAGTTCAGATAAAATTGAACAAATCGCATTACGGTAAACTTTGCGGTTTACTTTTTGACTATAGTCACGAGGCTTAGCTGCAAATGTCGTACCACCTGAACGCCATAATGGGCTTCTGATTGTACCTGCACGCGCACGACCACTACCTTTTTGTGAGAATGGTTTACGACCACCACCACTTACTTCAGAACGTGTTTTCTGTGCATGTGTTCCGCTACGAGCAGCAGCCAAATATGCTGTTACTACTTGATGAACCAAAGATTCATTATATTCACGATCGAATACAGCATCAGAAACAGTAATGCTTCCGGCTTTATTTCCATCGAATGATTGTAATTGAAGATCCACAATATTCCCCTAAGAATCTTTTAGGCTTTAACAGCAGGACGAATCACAACATTACTACCTTTAGCGCCAGGTACAGAACCTTTAACAAGTAGCAAGTTACGTTCACTATCAACACGTACTACAGATAAATTCTGTAATGTGCGTTTGACATCGCCCATATGGCCAGCCATTTTTTTACCTTTGAATACACGACCAGGTGTTTGACATTGACCGATAGAACCAGGCGCTCTATGTGACAAAGAGTTACCATGAGTCGCATCACCACCACGGAACCCGTAGCGTTTAACAACACCAGCAAAACCTTTACCTTTAGTAACACCAGAGACATCAATTTGCTGCCCTACTTCAAAGATAGTTACATTTAATTCAGAACCAAGCTCTAACTCAGGTGCTTCGCCAACAGTAAATTCACATACTTTATGTCCAGCTGCTGATTCTGCTTTTGCAAAATGTCCAGCTTGTGGCTTAGTTACACGTGATGCTTTTTTAGCACCCACTGTAACTTGAACCGCATTGTAGCCATCGACATCAACTGTTTTTAATTGACTTACGCGATTTGGTTCAACTTCAATTACCGTTACAGGAGTAGAAACACCATCTTCAGTGAAGATGCGAGTCATACCAGCTTTACGGCCAACGAGTCCAATAGTCATATCAGGCCCCTATTAATTCAACTTGATCTGGACATCTACACCAGCGGCGAGATCCAGTTTCATTAAAGCATCAACTGTTTTATCAGTCGGCTCAACGATATCCATAAGACGTTTGTGTGTACGAATTTCATACTGGTCACGAGCATCTTTATTAACGTGCGGAGAAATCAACACAGTGAAACGTTCTTTTTTTGTAGGCAATGGAATTGGTCCATTGATACGTGCGCCAGTACGTTTCGCTGTTTCAACGATTTCTTTCGCTGATTGATCAATCAAACGGTGATCGAATGATTTCAATCTGATTCTAATTGTTTGAGTTGCTGCCATTTCTATTACTCAGTAATTTTACTAACGACGCCAGCACCAACAGTACGGCCGCCTTCACGAATAGCAAAACGTAAACCTTCTTCCATCGCAATCGGTGCGATCAAAGTTACGTCCATTTTAATGTTGTCTCCAGGCATAACCATTTCGACACCTGCTGGTAATTCACAGGCACCGGTTACGTCTGTTGTTCGGAAGTAGAATTGTGGACGGTATCCATTAAAGAATGGAGTATGGCGACCACCTTCATCTTTTGACAAGATGTAGACTTCTGCTTCAAATTTTGTGTGTGGCTTGATTGAACCCGGGTGCGCTAATACTTGACCACGGTCAACGTCTTCACGCTTGGTACCACGTAGTAACACACCTACGTTGTCGCCCGCTTGACCTTGGTCAAGAAGCTTACGGAACATTTCAACACCGGTACAGGTTGTTTTCGCTGTATCTTTGATCCCTACAATTTCAAGTTCTTCACCGACTTTTACAATACCACGCTCGATACGACCCGTTACTACGGTACCGCGACCTGAGATTGAGAATACGTCTTCAATCGGCATTAAGAATTTACCATCGATTGCACGTACAGGTTCTGGGAAGTAGCTGTCCATTGCTTCACCCAAACGGATGATTGATGGTACGCCGATTTCACTTGTGTCGCCTTCTAACGCTTTCAATGCTGAACCAACAATGATTGGTGTGTCGTCACCGGGGAAGTCGTAGGTATCGAGTAGTTCACGTACTTCCATTTCGACTAATTCAATCAGCTCTTCATCATCAACCATGTCGGCTTTGTTCAGGTAAACAATGATGTAAGGTACGCCTACTTGACGTGACAACAGGATGTGTTCACGTGTTTGTGGCATAGGACCGTCTGCCGCGTTCACAACTAAAATAGCACCGTCCATTTGTGCTGCACCTGTGATCATGTTTTTAACATAGTCAGCATGGCCTGGGCAGTCGACGTGTGCATAGTGACGGTTAGGTGTTTCGTATTCAACATGCGCTGTTGAGATCGTGATACCACGCTCTCTTTCTTCTGGCGCGTTATCGATATCCGCGTAATCCTTGAAGGTACCACCTTGTTGCTCTGCCATTACTTTTGTAATCGCCGCTGTCAATGTGGTTTTACCATGATCTACGTGACCAATGGTGCCCACGTTTACATGGGGCTTCGTTCTTTCAAATTTTTCCTTGGACATCTCGTCTACCTCATTAAAACTATTCTAGTTATCTTTTACTTATGACTGCATCAGCCACGTTATTAGGTGTTTCTGCATAGCGAGCAAACTCCATTGAGTACGTTGCTCTACCTTGCGTTGCAGAACGCAAATCTGTTGCATAGCCAAACATTTCAGCTAATGGCACTTCAGCATTAATAATCTTGCCGCTTGCTGAATCTTCCATACCATTTACCAGGCCACGCCGACGGCTTAAATCACCCATCACGTCACCCATATAATCTTCAGGTGTAACAACCTCAATCTTCATCACTGGCTCGAGCAATACAGGAGCTGCTTCTAAAGCACCGTTCTTGAACCCCATCGATCCGGCAACCTTGAATGCCATTTCGTTTGAATCCACATCGTGATAAGAACCGTCAAACAATGTCACTTTAACATCTTCAACTGGGTAGCCGGCTATTACACCATTTTTCATCTGCTCTTGTATACCTTTATCTACAGACGAAATATATTCTTTTGGAACCGATCCGCCTACAGTCGCATTTTCAAAGGCGTAGCCGGTACCTGCCGCTTGTGGTTCAAGGCGCAACCAAACATGACCATACTGGCCACGCCCACCACTTTGGCGCACAAACTTACCTTCAGCTTCAACTGATTTTGTGATCGTTTCGCGGTAGGCAACCTGTGGTGCTCCCACATTTGCACCCACACTAAACTCTCGTTTCAAGCGATCAACAATAATATCCAGATGTAACTCGCCCATGCCCGCAATAATCGTTTGCGCAGACTCTTCATCTGTGTAGACACGGAAAGAAGGATCTTCTTTCGCTAACTTTCCAAGCGCAATGCTCATTTTTTCTTGATCGGCTTGCGTGCGCGGTTCGATAGCTACTGATATTACTGGCTCTGGGAATTCCATACGCTCCAGTGTGATCACATGCTCAAGATCACATAAGGTATCACCAGTTGTTGTATCCTTTAGACCAATCGCAGCAGCAATATCACCTGCAGATACTTCGGTTATTTCTTCACGACTATTACTGTGCATTTGCACTAGTCGGCCAATGCGTTCTTTCTTGCCTTTAACTGGATTATAAACAGCATCACCTGATTTCATTACGCCAGAATACACTCTAAAAAAGGTTAGCGTACCAACGAATGGATCCGTCGCAATTTTAAATGCAAGTGCCGCAAACGGCTGACTATCATCTGCCTCACGCGAGCTTACTGTTTCGGCACCATCATCTAAGACGCCAGTGATCGCTGGAACATCAACCGGTGAAGGCATATAATCAATAACGGCATCAAGCATAGCTTGAACGCCTTTATTTTTGAATGCAGACCCACAAAATGTTGGAATCACCTGATTTGCAAGAGTTTGCAAACGGATGCCTAATTTAATTTCTTGTTCAGACAGTTCACCACTATCCAAATAGTGATTCATTAATTCTTCGCTTGCTTCTGCTGCCGCTTCAACCATTCGCTCACGATATGTTTCACATTGGCCAAGCATCTCTGCTGGAATATCTTTAGCCTCGTAGCTTGCCCCCATATCAGATTCGTTCCAATAGATTGCTTTCATACGGATAAGGTCTACGACACCCTCGAACTGTTCTTCAGATCCGATAGGTAATTGCATAGCAACAGGATTTGCGCCTAAACGCTTTTTGATTTGTTCTGTAACACGAAGGAAGTCCGCACCAGATCGATCCATTTTATTAATGAATGCCATTCGAGGGACTTTGTATTTATTAGCTTGGCGCCATACTGTTTCAGATTGTGGTTCAACACCGCCAACAGCGCAAAATACAGCTACCGCACCATCAAGCACACGCAAAGAACGTTCTACTTCAATGGTAAAATCGACGTGTCCCGGTGTATCAATAATGTTAATCCGGTGGCTAGGATACTGTTTATCCATCCCTGACCAGAAACAGGTTGTAGCCGCTGACGTGATAGTGATACCACGTTCTTGCTCTTGCTCCATCCAATCCATTGTAGCTGCGCCGTCATGAACTTCACCAATCTTATGCGATATACCCGTATAAAACAGCACGCGCTCGGTCGTCGTGGTTTTACCCGCGTCGATATGCGCCATGATGCCGATATTACGGTATCGATTAATAGGTGTACTTCTTGCCACTATCCGCTACTCTTAAGCTAATAAATAAATTGTTAAAGAACCGGGCCAAACAAACTTGAGCTATCTAAAGTTCAGATAGCTCAAGGTAAAACGAATTAAAAACGGAAGTGAGAGAACGCTTTGTTTGCTTCAGCCATGCGATGCGTATCTTCTTTCTTCTTAACCGCTGTACCCTTACCGTCATATGCATCGGCTAATTCACCAGCCAAACGCATTGCCATTGATTTTTCACCACGCTTACGTGCTGCTTCTGCCAACCAGCGCATTGCCAATGCAACACGACGTTCAGCACGCACCTCAACAGGTACTTGATATGTCGCACCACCAACGCGGCGTGACTTAACCTCAACCATCGGACTAATATTTTCTAGTGCTTGTTGGAATACTTCCAAACCGTTTGCACCTTTGTTTTCTGCTACAGTATCAATTGCGTTGTAGGCAATTTTTTCTGCAACAGATTTTTTGCCATCTTTCATGATGACGTTAATAAACTTTGCTAAACCAATGTTCGCAAACTTTGGATCTGGCAGCACTTCACGTTTGGCAACAACCCTTCTTCTTGGCATGTCTCTTTCCTAATTCTGAATTCTAAGCTAATCGTACTGAACGACTATTAACCTTTTGGACGTTTCGCACCGTATTTAGAACGGCCTTGACGACGTGCAGCAACACCAGAGGTATCCAATGCACCACGAATAGTATGATAACGAACACCAGGTAAATCCTTAACACGACCACCACGAATCAATACAACCGAGTGCTCCTGAAGATTATGACCTTCACCACCAATGTATGATGTGACTTCGAAACTGTTTGTCAAACGCACACGAGCCACTTTACGCATCGCAGAGTTTGGTTTCTTAGGTGTAGTTGTATACACACGTGTACATACACCACGACGTTGAGGACAAGCCTGCAATGCAGGAACATTGTTCTTTTTCTTTTGCTTCAATCTTGGTTTACGAACCAACTGATTTATTGTTGCCATTAAAGTACAGCCTTTAACAAATATTCAACCATGGTAACCTGCGATACTATCCTTCTCGCACTACCAGTAAAAATCTGGCCCCCGAACATGGGGCCTGACAAAGAAGAGGAATTCTACTACTCAATATATCATTGAGTCAAGTTCTGTTTTAAGAAACCTGTTCTAATTCTTCTGTGTTATCTTCAGCTTCAGCAACTGGAGATGTTTTTTCTGTTACAACAGCTTCATTGCCGTGGCGTTTGCGATAACGTTCTTTGTGATAAGCCAATCCAGTACCAGCAGGAATTAAGCGACCAACAATAACATTTTCTTTCAAACCTCGTAAGCTGTCACGTTTACCTGTTACTGCAGCATCTGTTAACACGCGCGTTGTTTCCTGAAATGACGCTGCTGAAATAAACGAATCTGTAGCAAGCGACGCTTTAGTAATACCTAATAACAAGTGGCTATAGGTTGCTTCTAATTTATCTGCAGCTCGTACAGCATCATTTGCTTCTAACAAAGTATCATGATCAACTTGCTCACCTTTAAGGAACTTGGTATCACCTGGTGATGTAATTTCAACTTTACGTAGCATTTGACGAACAATAACCTCAATATGCTTATCATTGATTTTTACACCTTGCAGACGATAAACCTCTTGTACTTCGCTAGACATATAGTTGGCGAGATCTAACACGCCTTTCAAACGTAAAATATCATGTGGATCTTCAGGCCCATCAACTAACATTTCACCTTTTTCAATGCTTTCACCCTCAAACACAGAAACATGACGCCATTTAGGAATAAGCTCTTCATGGGCATCACCCTCTTTAGGGGTAATGATTAGGCGTTGTTTACCTTTTGTTTCCTTACCAAAGCTGATTGTGCCTGAAATTTCAGCCATCAATGCAGGATCTTTTGGTTTACGCGCTTCGAACAAGTCGGCTACACGAGGAAGACCACCAGTGATATCACGCGTTTTACTACTTTCTTGTGGAATACGTGCTAAGACATCACCAATGTTTACCTGCGCACCATCTATTGCACGAACAATCGCACCACCTGGCAAGAAGTATTGTGCTGGTATTTCTGTACCAACGATAAAGACGTCATTGTCGTTTTCATCAACCAGTTTAACCATCGGACGCATATCTTTTGACGAACTGCTACGTTGTTTTGGATCACGCACGATTAAGCTTGTCAGACCAGTCACTTCATCGACTTGTTTATCAACAGTTACACCTTCAACAAGATCTTTCAGTTGTACACGACCTGTCATTTCTGTCACGACGGGGTGTGTATGAGGATCCCATGTTGCAACAATTTGACCCGCTTCTACTGCTTCGTTATCAGCAACACTGATTTCAGCACCATATGGGATCTTATAACGTTCACGTTCACGACCATTATCATCAATCAGATGTAATTCACCCGAACGAGAAACGGCAATGAATTTACCGTTGGCGTTCTGAACTGATTTAATGTTATGGAAACGAATGCTACCTTTGACCTTCAATGCAACCGAGTTATCCGCAGCTGTACGTGACGCGGCACCGCCAATATGGAATGTACGCATTGTTAACTGTGTACCAGGCTCACCAATTGATTGAGCCGCGATAACACCTACCGCCTCACCCACGTTAATTTGGTGTCCACGACCTAAGTCACGTCCGTAGCAAGAAGCACAAATACCGTAACGTGATTCACAGGTAATAGCTGAGCGCACAAGTACTTCATCAATCCCTTTTTGTTCTAACGTGATGACGGAATCTTCATTCATCATCACACCAGAGGCAATAACAACATTACCATCAGTATCAAGTACATCTTTAGCAACAACACGACCAAGTACACGCTCACCTAGCGGTTCTACAACATCACCACCTTCAATGATTGGTGTCATGTTGATACCTTGCTGCGTACCACAGTCTTCTTCAACAACAACCAAATCTTGTGAAACGTCAACCAAACGACGAGTCAAGTAACCTGAGTTCGCTGTCTTAAGTGCGGTGTCGGCCAGACCTTTACGAGCACCATGTGTAGAAATAAAGTATTGAAGTACATCTAGACCTTCACGGAAGTTCGCTGTGATCGGTGTTTCAATAATAGAACCATCCGGTTTTGCCATCAAACCACGCATACCCGCTAACTGACGAATTTGAGCAGCCGAACCACGCGCACCAGAATCAGCCATCATATAGATAGAGTTCATAGATTGTTGTTTGACTTCATTACCTTCAGCATCAATAACCGTATCCGAACCTAAACCACTCATCATCGCATTAGCGATTTGATCGTTAGTGCGTGACCAGATATCGATGATTTTGTTGTAACGTTCACCATCAGTAACCAAACCTTGAGCATATTGAGTCGCAATCTCTTCTACTTCGGCTTCTGCCGCAGCCAGGATTTCAACTTTTTGCTCAGGAATAACCATATCATCTACACCAACAGATGCACCTGATTTAGTCGCATGAGTAAAGCCAAGGTACATCAATTGGTCAGCAAAGATGACCGTATCCTTCAAACCAAGACGGCGATAGGATGTATTGATCAGATCACCAATGGCTTTTTTAGTCATCGGGCGATCAACAACTGAGAACGGTAACCCTTTTGGTACGATACCAAACAAAATTGCACGACCCACGGTTGTGTCAACACGAATGGTGCGACTTTGTTCTGGTTCAGGCAATGTCACATCTGTTTCATCAAGACGAACTGTAATGCGAGCGTGCAACTCAGCTTCACCATTTGCATAAGCACGTTTCAATTCATTTAAATTAGCAAACTTAATGCCTTCGCCTTTAACATTAACCAATTCACGTGTCATGTAATAAAGACCTAATACCACGTCCTGTGAAGGAATGATCACGGGCTCACCATTTGCAGGTGACAAAATGTTATTAGTTGCCATCATCAATGAACGTGCTTCTAACTGTGCTTCCAATGATAGTGGTACGTGTACCGCCATTTGGTCACCGTCGAAGTCAGCGTTGAATGCACTACACACAAGTGGGTGTAATTGAATCGCCTTACCTTCAACTAATAATGGTTCAAACGCTTGAATACCCAACCTATGTAAAGTTGGTGCGCGGTTAAGCATGATTGGATGTTCGCGAATAACTTCTTCAAGAATATCCCACACTTCAGAACCTTCACGTTCTACCATTTTCTTAGCCGCTTTAATGGTTGTTGCTAAGCCTGCACGTTCCAATTTACCGTAAATAAATGGTTTGAATAATTCCAAAGCCATTTTTTTCGGCAGACCGCACTGGTGTAATTTCAAATATGGACCAACCACGATTACTGAACGGCCAGAGTAATCAACACGCTTACCAAGTAAGTTTTGACGGAAACGACCTTGCTTACCTTTGATCATATCTGCCAAAGATTTAAGCGGCATACGGTTAGTACCCGTAATCGCACGTCCACGACGACCGTTGTCTAGTAAAGCATCGACAGATTCTTGCAACATACGTTTTTCGTTACGTACGATAATGTCAGGTGCATTTAGATCTAACAAACGTTTCAAACGGTTGTTACGGTTGATAACACGACGGTATAAGTCATTCAAATCAGATGTCGCAAAACGACCACCATCAAGCGGTACTAATGGACGAAGATCAGGCGGTAATACTGGCAACACTTCCATAATCATCCATTCTGGTTTATTACCAGAATCTAGGAAGGCTTCCATTAATTTAAGACGTTTGCTTAATTTTTTGATCTTAGTTTCAGAGTTGGTTGAACCGATACCTTCACGGATCACTTCTATCTCTTTAACCAGGTCAATAGCACGCAACAATTGTTGAACGGCTTCCGCACCCATGCGTGCATCAAATTCATCACCGTATTCTTCAACAGCTTGCAAGTACATATCATCAGATAAAAGCTGGCCTTTTTCTAATGGCGTCATGCCTGGATCTACTACGATGAATGCTTCAAAATAAAGAACGCGTTCAAGATCGCGTAATGTCATATCAAGGAACAATGAAATACGCGACGGTAATGATTTCAAGAACCAGATATGCGCAACTGGGCTGGCCAATTCAATGTGAGCCATACGTTCACGACGTACTTTGGCTACTGTGACTTCAACGCCACATTTTTCACAAATAACACCACGGTGTTTTAGACGTTTGTATTTACCACACAAACATTCGTAGTCTTTAACTGGACCAAAAATTTTGCAGCAAAATAAACCTTCGCGCTCAGGCTTAAAGGTACGGTAGTTGATCGTTTCTGGCTTTTTAACTTCACCAAAAGACCATGACCGCACCATTTTAGGTGATGCCAATCCAATTCGGATAGCATCAAACTCTTCTGTTGGCGATTGTTGCTTTAATAAATTAAGCAAGTCTTTCATCTTTTTTTCTCCGCTGCCGATTAACGGCTAATGTTTTGATTATCTATTCGTATTAATTCGATACTTTATAAAGACTTAATCTTCAACCAAGTCGATATCGATACCTAGAGAACGAATCTCACGCGTTAATACTTTGAAGGATTCAGGCATACCTGCTTCCATTCGATAATCACCATCCACAATATTTTTGTAGATCCGGGTACGACCATTAACATCATCTGATTTCACAGTTAACATTTCTTGTAGTGTATAAGCAGCACCATAAGCTTGTAGTGCCCATACCTCCATCTCACCGAAACGTTGTCCACCGAATTGAGCTTTACCACCCAACGGCTGTTGTGTAACCAGGCTATAAGGACCAGTTGAACGTGCATGCATTTTGTCATCAACCAAGTGATTCAATTTCAACATATGCATGTAACCAACCGTTACTGGACGCTCAAACTCATCACCAGTACGACCATCAATTAACGTCGCTTGCCCACTACGAGGTAAGCCCGCTAAATCAAGCATAGCTTTAATTTCATCTTCTTGAGCACCGTCAAATACTGGTGTTGCCATTGGCACACCACCCTTCAAGTTATGTGCCAATTCGATGATTTCATCATCAGTCAATGAATCAAGATCTTCTTTTTTACCGCTGGTGTTATAGACCTTGTCTAAAAACTGACGTATCTCGGCAATTTCACGTTGTTGGTCAAGCATTTCAGCAATCTTGAAGCCAAGGCCTTTAGCTGCCCAACCCAAATGAATTTCTAAAACCTGGCCAATATTCATACGTGACGGTACACCCAACGGGTTTAATACGATATCAACAGGACGACCATCTGCTGTATAAGGCATATCTTCAACAGGAACGATGTTTGAAATAACACCTTTGTTACCGTGACGACCCGCCATTTTATCACCAGGTTGGATACGACGTTTGACAGCTAAGAACACTTTCACCATACGTTGTACGCCTGGAGCCAAATCATGACCTGAGATCAGTTTATGTTTCTTAACTTCAAATGCATCATCCATATCTTGACGATATTGTTTGATTTGTTGCACAGCATGTTCTAGTTGAGCATTAAGTGCATCTGTTTCCATGGTAATTTCAAACCACTGTGAATGCTCAAGTGATTTCAAGTAAGCTTTAGTGATTTTATCGCCAGCTTTCAAGCCTGGACCACTTTTAGCAACTTTACCTGTTAATGCTTTTTCTAATCGAGCAAAAACGTCGTCGACAATAATACGGTGTTGATCTTTCAAGTCAGCACGTACTTTTTCTAATTCCGCTTTTTCGATTGCTAATGCACGTTCATCTTTTTCAACACCATCACGTGTGAATACTTGTACATCAATAACTGTACCGTATGTACTTGATGGAACGCGTAACGATGAATCTTTAACATCCGCCGCCTTTTCACCAAAGATCGCGCGGAGTAATTTTTCTTCCGGTGTTAACTGTGTTTCACCTTTAGGTGTGATCTTACCAACTAAGATATCACCGGGTTTAACTTCAGCGCCTACGTAAACAATGCCTGACTCATCTAATTTAGATAAAGCGCTTTCACTGACATTCGGAATATCACTAGTGATTTCTTCTGTACCTAGTTTGGTATCACGAGCCAAACAATTTAGTTCTTGGATATGAATGGTTGTGAAACGATCTTCTTCAACAACACGCTCAGAGACTAAAATCGAATCTTCAAAGTTATAACCATTCCAAGGCATAAATGCGATTAGAATGTTTTGACCTAAGGCTAACTCACCTTTATCCGTTGAAGGACCATCAGCTAATACATCACCTTTTTCAATGACATCGCCAGGATTAACAAGAGGACGCTGATTGATACATGTGCTTTGGTTAGAACGTGCATATTTAATCAAGCTGTAGATATCTACACCAGAATCTGCATCTTCCGCTTCGTTATCGTTAACACGAATTACCACACGACTAGCATCAACAGAGTCAACTACGCCACCACGGCGAGCGGTTACCATTACGCCTGAGTCTTTAGCAACAGCACGCTCCATACCTGTACCAACAATTGGCTTCTCAGCACGCAATGTTGGAACGGCTTGACGTTGCATGTTTGACCCCATCAACGCACGGTTAGCATCATCATGTTCCAGGAATGGAATTAATGAAGCCGCAACAGATACAACTTGGCGTGGCGATACATCCATATATTGCACTTGCTCTGAAGGCATTAATGAAAATTCATTCTTATAACGACATGGCACCATGTTGTCTAAAATCAAATTATCTTCACCCAGGCTGATTGTCGCCTGTGCAATTTTGTATTCGCCTTCGTCAATCGCTGACAAATATTCGATCTCGGTTGTTGCTTTACCATCTATAACCTTACGATAAGGTGTTTCGATAAAGCCGTATTCATTAGTGCGTGCATAGACGGCTAATGAGTTGATCAATCCAATGTTTGGACCTTCAGGTGTTTCGATAGGACATACACGGCCATAATGAGTTGGATGTACGTCACGAACTTCAAAGCCTGCGCGTTCACGAGTAAGACCGCCAGGGCCTAATGCTGAAACACGACGTTTATGGGTTACTTCAGATAATGGATTGTTTTGATCCATGAACTGAGATAATTGGCTTGAACCAAAGAATTCTTTGATCGCAGCGGCAACAGGTTTAGCATTGATTAGTTGCTGTGGCATCAATCCTTCAGACTCGGCAATACTCAAACGTTCTCGAACAGCACGTTCAACACGAACCAAACCAACACGGAATTGGTTTTCGGCCATTTCACCAACGCTACGTACGCGACGATTACCTAAGTGATCGATATCATCGACAACACCATGACCATTGCGAATTGCAATCAATTCTTTTACGACATCAACGATATCTTCGCTAGAGAGAATACCTTCACCTTCATGACTTTCATGGCCTAAACGACGGTTGAATTTCATTCGACCAACGCCAGAGAGATCGTAACGTTCACTAGTGAAGAATAAGTTTTTAAATAAGTTTTGAGCTGAATCTTCTGTTGGTGGCTCACCAGGACGCATCATGCGATAGATTTCAACTTTAGCTTCTAATGGCGTTGTTGTGTCATCTAAACGTAATGTATCTGACATGTATGGGCCATCATCCAGATCATTAGAATAGATTGTGTTGATAGTTGTGATATCAAAACGTTCTAACGCTTCTAATGTCGCTTCTGTAATTTCTTCATTAGCAGCAACTAACAACTCACCTGTATCGGTATCGATCATATCCTTGGCGATAACTTTACCAACCAGGTAACTGGCTGGAACAGTCAGGCTGGTCATGCCTGCTTTTTCCATTTGACGAATATGACGTCCAGTGATTTGACGATCAGCTTCAACAATCACTTCACCTTCTGGGCTTGTAATTACAAATGGTGTTGTTTGACCGCGTAAACGTTGAGGAACAAGTTCCATTTCGAAGTCATCACCCTTCTTAACGAAAGTATCTTGACTGAAGAATATGTCCAAAATTTCTTCATTTGTGTATTCGAGTGCACGTAGCAGCACTGAGGCTGGTAATTTACGGCGACGATCGATACGCACAAATACGGCATCTTTAGGATCAAATTCAAAATCCAACCATGAACCGCGATACGGAATAACGCGAGCGTTGAATAAAATTTTACCTGAAGAGTGTGTTTTACCTCTGTCACTATCAAAAAACACACCAGGTGAACGATGTAATTGAGATACGATTACACGTTCTGTACCGTTAATGACGAAGTTACCTTTTTCCGTCATTAATGGGATTTCACCCATATATACTTCCTGCTCTTTAATGTCTTTGACAACTTTTGATTTTGCAGGGGCATCTTTATCGTAAATAACAAGACGCATTTTGACGCGTAATGGCGCAGCATATGTCACACCACGTAATTGACATTCTTTCACATCAAATGATGGCGTACCTAAACGGTAGCTAACATACTGTAGTTCTGCCATGCCTGTATGGCTTTTAATCGGGAAGACTGAATCAAACGCTGCATGTAAACCTTTCGCTGCGCGATCATCTGCTGCAATGCTGTGCTGCAAAAAGTCCTGATATGAATTGACTTGGGTTGCAAGCAAGTTAGGAACATTCAAGACACTTGGACGCTTTCCAAAATCTTTACGAATCCGTTTTTTCTCGGTAAACGTATAAGCCATTTATTACACCTCAAGAAACGTCCTTACACCACTAAAATATAGGGTCATAAGGAATTATCATTTTGTATTTATTCAGTCAGTAATCAGATGAATACCGACCAGTAACGGAAAAAGGCCGGTGACAAAAATCACCAGCCAATTCCTATATCGAGATGGTCACAAGACCACATCGATTAAGCAAATGCTTATTTAGCTTCAGCAGTTGCGCCAGCTTCAGTAAGCTGTTTGATAACATCATCAGCTTCAGCTTTGCTAACACCTTCTTTAACTGTAGCAGGTGCGCCTTCAACCATGTCTTTAGCTTCTTTCAAGCCAAGACCTGTGATGCCGCGTACAACTTTGATTACAGCAACTTTGTTATCGCCGAAACCAGTCATTACTACGTCAAATTCAGTTTGCTCTTCAGCAGCTGCAGCTGCAGGGCCAGCAGCAGCGGCTACAGCTACAGGAGCAGCAGCAGTTACACCAAATTTTTCTTCCATTGCTTCGATCAGATCAACGACCTCAACAACTGTCATATTTGAAATTGCTTCCAAAATATCGTCTTTAGATACAGCCATGTTATTTTCCTATTTCAATCTTACAGAATTAATTTAAACAGCAACCTAATCTCAAATGAGAATTAAGCCGCTTCTTTTGCATCGCGAACTGCCGCGAGCGTACGAACCATCTTGCTTGTCGGTGCAACCAAAGTACGAACAAATTTCTCAATCGGCGCTTTCATCGTACCCATAAGAATAGCAATTGCTTGATCCTTAGTAGGCATTTTAGCCAGCTTGTCGATATCAGAAGCAGGCAATAATTTACCGCCTAAAGATACCATTTTGATTTCAAGTTTTTTGTTGTCTTTAGCAAACTCACCAATGACGCGTGCTACAGCACCAGGATCTTCTTGCGAAAAACCATATACCAAGGGACCTGTCATTCCTTCTTGCATGCAAGCGAAATCAGTTCCTTCAACAGCACGTTTAGCTAATGTGTTACGAACAACACGCAAATAAACATTTTCATTGCGAGCTGCAACACGAAGCGCAGTCATTTCTGAAACAGTTAATCCACGGTATTCTGCTGCTACAGCAGAATAAGCAGATGATGCTACTTCAGCGACCTCAGCAACGACGGCCTTTTTACCTTCAAGATTTAAAGCCACCTAAGTACCTCCTTAGGTTTACTACCTAATGGTAGCGTTGTTGCTAAAAGAAGAGTTTCCCCTTCCACCTAGTTACGGTATTCAACGCTAGAAATTCTGCAGCTGAACCCGTCTGCGCAGGCCAATTACACGGATGTAACCGATTAAACTCACATACCTGCGGTCTTAGACGGCCAGACCGAAAAAGGTCTGGCGGTCCAAATTTTTTAACCTTGCTTAGTCTAAGAAAGACTTATCAACAGCAATACCAGCACCCATAGTGCTAGATATGCTAATACGCTTCAGATAAACGCCTTTCGCTGAGCTTGGTTTTAATTTATTCAAGTCATCAATCAATGCTTTTAAATTTTGACGCAATGCATCAATTTCGAAGCTTGCATTACCAATTGAGCAATGAATGATACCGGCTTTATCAGTGCGGTAACGTACTTGACCCGCTTTGGCATTTTTTACTGCTTCAGCAACGTTTGGCGTTACAGTACCAACTTTAGGATTAGGCATTAAACCACGAGGACCTAACACTTGACCTAACGTACCCACGATGCGCATTGCATCTGGTGATGCGATAACAACATCAAAATCCATGTTGCCTGCTTTAATTGATTCCGCTAAATCTTCAAAACCAACTACATCTGCACCAGCCGCTTTTGCAGCATCAGCATTTGCACCTTGGGCAAATACAGCAACGCGTACAGTTTTACCAGTACCGTTAGGCAATACAGTTGAACTACGAACAACCTGATCAGATTTACGAGGATCAACACCCAAGTTAATCGCAACATCAATTGATTCAACGAACTTAGCTGAAGCGTTATCTTTAACCAATGTTAAAGCTTCATCAACAGCGTAGACTTTACCTGGTTCCAATTTTGCGCGGATAGCACGACTTCTTTTTCCGATAGCAGCCATTATTCAACGCCCTCTGTGTTCAAACCCATACTACGTGCAGTACCAGCAATTGTTCTTACTGCTGCATCCATATCCGCTGCTGAAAGATCTGCCATTTTAGTAGTAGCAATTTCTTCAAGCTGAGCACGGGTCACAGTACCCACTTTTTTAGTATTTGGTGTCGCACTACCACCTTGTAAACCAGCCGCTTTCAACAACAATACTGCTGCCGGTGGTGTTTTAGTGACAAATGTAAAGCTCTTGTCGTTGTAGACAGTGATAACAACAGGAATCGGTAAACCTGCTTCCATACTTTGAGTTTTAGCATTAAATGCTTTACAAAACTCCATGATGTTAACACCGTGCTGACCTAGAGCAGGACCAACAGGTGGACTAGGGTTTGCTGCGCCAGCTTTCACTTGCAGCTTAATATAGGCTTGGATCTTCTTAGCCATTATTTACTCCTCAGCGGGTTCAAACGCCTTACGGCTCCCCAATTAAAAAACCAGCGTCAACACGCCAGACAAACTAACCTTTTGCGACTTGACTAAATTCAAGTTCAACCGGTGTTGAACGCCCAAAGATAAGCACCTCAACCCGTAATTTACTTTTTTCGTAGTTAACTTCTTCTACCACGCCGGTGAAGTCATTAAAGGGACCGTCCGTAACTCGAACAACCTCACCTGGTTCGAACAGTACTTTTGGTCTTGGACTTTCGACACCTTCCTGAACGCGTTGCAAAATTTTATTTGCTTCCGCTTCAGTGATAGGTGCCGGGCGATCACCAGAACCACCAATAAATCTTAAAACACGAGGCAAGTCATTGACGACATGCCATGTTTCATCATCCATTTCCATATTAACTAATACATAACCTGGAAAGAATTTACGTTCACTGCGACGTTTTTGGCCTTCACGCATTTCAACAACTTCTTCAGTTGGAACCAGAACATCACCAAATTTTTCTTCTAGGCCTAAACGCTTAATACATTCCTCTAGTGAACGTTTAACCTGCCCTTCATATCCAGAATAAGCTTGAATTACGTACCATTGTTTACTCATTATTCAAACCTTGTTTCTATATGGTAAGAGCGCGAACCGCCCAACCTAATAACGAATCAAATGCCCATAACATCAATGCAACAACAAACACCATCACAACGACAATCAGTGTTGTTTGAACTGTTTCTTGGCGTGTAGGCCAAACAACCTTACGGACTTCTACTTGTGTATCGCGGATATATTTTAACAACGTCGCGCCAACAGTTGTTTTTGCAGCAATAAATAAAGCCACACCAACAGCTGCTAACAAGCCGAGCACTCGCAAAATAGTAGAATATTCTGCAAAGCTGTAAAACGAAACAGTCGCGGCTACCATAATGATAACTGCGACAATCAATTTGATATTATCTGCCATTATTTATTCGTTACTTAGTTAATCTATCTGAAAATAAAATGGCAGGCCAGGAGGGAATCGAACCCCCAACCTACGGTTTTGGAGACCGTCGCTCTGCCAATTGAGCTACTGGCCTAACATACTCTTTAAGCCGGTCGAGGACTCCAAAATTCCTCGACCGGTTTTGCTCTTTATCTATTCAGTAATTTTACTAACGACGCCAGCACCAACAGTACGGCCGCCTTCACGAATAGCAAAACGTAAACCTTCTTCCATCGCAATCGGTGCGATCAAAGTTACGTCCATTTTAATGTTGTCTCCAGGCATAACCATTTCGACACCTGCTGGTAATTCACAGGCACCGGTTACGTCTGTTGTTCGGAAGTAGAATTGTGGACGGTATCCATTAAAGAATGGAGTATGGCGACCACCTTCATCTTTTGACAAGATGTAGACTTCTGCTTCAAATTTTGTGTGTGGCTTGATTGAACCCGGGTGCGCTAATACTTGACCACGGTCAACGTCTTCACGCTTGGTACCACGTAGTAACACACCTACGTTGTCGCCCGCTTGACCTTGGTCAAGAAGCTTACGGAACATTTCAACACCGGTACAGGTTGTTTTCGCTGTATCTTTGATCCCTACAATTTCAAGTTCTTCACCGACTTTTACAATACCACGCTCGATACGACCCGTTACTACGGTACCGCGACCTGAGATTGAGAATACGTCTTCAATCGGCATTAAGAATTTACCATCGATTGCACGTACAGGTTCTGGGAAGTAGCTGTCCATTGCTTCACCCAAACGGATGATTGATGGTACGCCGATTTCACTTGTGTCGCCTTCTAACGCTTTCAATGCTGAACCAACAATGATTGGTGTGTCGTCACCGGGGAAGTCGTAGGTATCGAGTAGTTCACGTACTTCCATTTCGACTAATTCAATCAGCTCTTCATCATCAACCATGTCGGCTTTGTTCAGGTAAACAATGATGTAAGGTACGCCTACTTGACGTGACAACAGGATGTGTTCACGTGTTTGTGGCATAGGACCGTCTGCCGCGTTCACAACTAAAATAGCACCGTCCATTTGTGCTGCACCTGTGATCATGTTTTTAACATAGTCAGCATGGCCTGGGCAGTCGACGTGTGCATAGTGACGGTTAGGTGTTTCGTATTCAACATGCGCTGTTGAGATCGTGATACCACGCTCTCTTTCTTCTGGCGCGTTATCGATATCCGCGTAATCCTTGAAGGTACCACCTTGTTGCTCTGCCATTACTTTTGTAATCGCCGCTGTCAATGTGGTTTTACCATGATCTACGTGACCAATGGTGCCCACGTTTACATGGGGCTTCGTTCTTTCAAATTTTTCTTTAGACATGACCAGTCTCCCCGTCAATATTATCAATTTATAACAAAAACAAAAAAGACAAGATTAGTCTTGTCTAAATAAACACACTTTGTGGAGCCCACAATCAGAATCGAACTGATGACCTCATCCTTACCATGGATGCGCTCTACCGACTGAGCTATGCGGGCCAAATTCCAACGCAAAATGGAGCGGGTGATGGGAATCGAACCCACGTGATCAGCTTGGAAGGCTGGAGTTCTACCATTGAACTACACCCGCTAACACAAAACTCAACTCTAAATAATAATGGTGGAGGGGGGAGGATTCGAACCTCCGAAGGTGGAACCGTCAGATTTACAGTCTGATCCCTTTGGCCGCTCGGGAACCCCTCCACTAAAACAGCGCATTTTCCGCATATCTGAACATAATGTCAACACTAATGTTGATTAAATGGCACTGAATGTTATTAATGGCACTCAGACTGGAGAAGTTCGCAAGAATCAATGCGCTTGTTATCTCTGCATAGTATACTAATCTGCGCTAATTCTTGCATGTGTGATTCTATGTAAGTGGCACCCAATCTATAATTATTGTAACTATTCGGAGTATCAATTCATGGAGCAGTACCGCGGTACTACCATCGTATCTTATCGTCGAAACGGTCAAGTTGTGATCGGAGGTGATGGCCAAGTCAGTCTTGGTAACACTATTATGAAAGGCAATGCACGCAAAGTTCGTCGACTCTATCGTGACAATGTATTGGCTGGTTTTGCAGGAGGCACTGCCGATGCATTTACTCTATTCGAACGCTTTGAAGCCAAATTGGAAAAACATCAAGGCAATTTAACTCGCAGTGCTTTGGAGTTAGCAAAAGATTGGCGTACTGATCGCATGATGCGCCGTCTTGAAGCGTTGTTAGCTGTAGCAGATAGTGAAGCATCCTTTATTATTACCGGTAATGGCGACGTTATTGAACCTGAAAATGGTCTTATGGCGATTGGTTCTGGCGGACCATTTGCCCAGTCGGCAGCCACTGCGTTGATTGAAAACACTGATTTAAGTGCACGTGATATTGTCGAAAAAAGTCTTAATATTGCCGCTGGGATCTGTATTTATACGAATACCAATCTCACTATTGAAACATTAGAAAGTAACTGATAACACCACTATGCAAGCATTAACACCTAAACAAATAGTTCACGAATTAGATAAACACATCATTGGTCAAAGTGCTGCCAAGAAAGCCGTGGCAATTGCCTTGCGTAATCGTTGGCGGCGCAAACAACTCTCGGCTGAACTACAGCATGAGATCACACCTAAAAATATTTTAATGATTGGTCCGACGGGTGTTGGTAAAACTGAAATAGCTAGACGTTTGGCCAGTCTGGCAAATGCGCCGTTCATCAAAGTTGAAGCGACTAAATTTACTGAAGTCGGTTATGTCGGCCGCGATGTTGAATCGATCATTCGTGATCTTGCTGAAACCGCAATGAAACGTTTGCGTGAACAGGCATTTATTTCTGTCAAAGCACGGGCTGAAGATGCTGCTGAAGAACGTATTTTAGATGCATTATTACGCCCAGCACGAGATGAAAGCCTGGATGATGAATCAAATACACGCCAACGTTTCCGCAAAATGTTACGAGAAGGCAAGCTCGATGACCGTGACATTGAATTAGAACTCAGCGCACCTAACGTCGGTATCGAAATAATGTCACCGCCCGGCATGGAAGAAATGACAAATCAACTTCAAGATATGTTCCAGAGCATGGGATCGACCAAAAAAGCAACACGCAAATTACCTATCGCCAAAGCGATGCGTGCACTTGCTGAAGAAGAAGCCGCCAAACTAATTAATGAAGATGATCTTAAGAGTCAAGTGATTGATTCAGTTGAACAAGACGGTATCGTGTTTTTAGATGAAATCGATAAAATCACTCATCGTAGTGGTACTGAAGGCGGTGGCAGTGATGTATCGCGTGCAGGTGTTCAGCGCGATTTATTACCTTTGGTTGAAGGCAGTACCGTTTCAACTAAATATGGCATGATCAAAACTGACCATATTTTATTTATTGCATCAGGTGCTTTCCACCTAAGTAAACCTTCGGATTTGATTCCTGAATTACAAGGCCGCTTGCCAATTCGTGTTGAACTTGATGCCTTAGGTGCTGATGAATTTGTTCGGATTTTAACCGAACCAGATTCATCATTAACCGAGCAATATAGCGCCTTATTAGGCACCGAAGGTGTAACGTTAAATTTCAGCGAACAAGGATTGCGTCGTATTGCTGAACTAGCTGAACAAGTTAACGAGCAAACAGAAAATATAGGTGCGCGACGTTTGCATACCATGCTAGAGAAACTGCTTGAAGCGATCTCGTATGATGCTGATGAAAATAATAGTACCATCACTATTGATGCTGATTATGTTAATCAACAACTGTCAAGCTTGGTTCAAGACGAAGATCTTTCACGTTATATCCTTTAAATTATAGGTCAACAGTTCAATGGCAAATACAAATTACCCTTCAGAAATCGTTCTGCACAAACAATCAAAACAACTTGAATTAGCCTACGGTGACGATCGTTATATGTTGTCTGCAGAATATCTACGTGTGTATTCGCCATCGGCCGAAGTGAGGGGTCATGGCCACGGTCAAGAAGTATTGCAAACCAATAAAGAACAAGTCGCTATCACTCAGATTGAACCAACAGGTAATTATGCAATCAAAATCTACTTTGATGATGGCCATGACAGCGGCTTATTTTCATGGGATTATCTATATGAACTGGCAACACAACAAGATCAACATTGGCAAGATTATTTAAATCGTCTCGAAGCTGCTGGTTATCAACGACACTAAAAGGCTAAACACTGTGGAAGATAAAAAAACGACCCACTTTGGTTACAAAGAAGTACCTGTAGAAGACAAAGTAAAACATGTTGCGGGGGTATTTCACTCTGTTGCCACTAACTATGATCTGATGAATGATCTAATGTCGATGGGTATTCATCGTCTATGGAAGCGTTTCACTATTCACACCAGCGGTGTTCGTCGTGGTGCCAAAGTACTTGATATTGCAGGTGGCACCGGTGATTTATCATTAAAGTTTTCCAAATTAGTCGGTAGTACCGGTAAAGTCATTTTGGCGGATATCAATGCCAGTATGCTTAATGTTGGACGTGATCGCCTTACTGATGATGGTATCGTCGGCAATATTAACTATGTACAAGCCAATGCAGAATGCCTGCCCTTTCCTGATAACACGTTTGATTGTATTACGATTGCCTTTGGTCTACGCAATGTAACAGATAAAGATGCGGCACTGCGTTCGATGTATCGTGTTTTGAAACCCGGTGGTCAGGTTTTGGTTTTAGAGTTTTCTAAACCTGCCGACTGGCTAGCACCGATATATGACACCTACTCATTCAAGTTACTGCCTAAACTTGGCAAACTATTTTCCAATGATGAAGACAGTTATCGTTATTTAGCTGAATCAATTCGTATGCATCCAGATCAAGAAACCATGAAACAAATGATGGTTGATGCCGGTTTTGAGCGCTGTGATTTTAATAATATGAGTGCTGGCATTGTTGCCTTGCATAGTGGCTATAAGTTTTAAATTACAATGAGTACACCTCTTAAACCTATTGAATTTGCACTCAATGCAGCACTTGCGGTCGATCCTGAATCACAACATAAACTTGAACGCTATGATCAACGTCTTATTGTTATTGATATCACTGATCTCGCTCATAGCATCTGTGTTCGCATGGATAAACAACACATTCGTTTATCGTCAAATAGTGAACACGATGTCGATTTAACTATTTCAGCAAAGGCACTGACCTTGCTCAAATTGAGTCGTGATCCTGATAGTTTATTTTCTAGCGATATCACTATTCATGGTGATGTTCAATTCGCTAAACAGCTACAGGATTTTCTACAAAGTTTTGATTTTGATTGGGAAGCACAAATAGCCAGAGTCACGGGGGATACATTGTCTTACCCGATTGCACATGGCATTAGAACATTAACAGGCTGGTTGTCTGATACACATCAATCACTACAACTTTCACTAGCAGAATATCTTCGTGAAGAAAGCCGCCTGTTACCTGATAAATCTGAAATAAATGACTATTTATCTGACATAGATAAATTGCGTGCAGACAGCGACCGAATTGAAGCACGGATTCAGCGACTACGAGACAAACGTTCATGAAATTAAGGCAGATAGTTAGGCTTATCCAAATCAATCATGTCTTAGCCAAGCACCGCTTGGATGACTTCATTCAAGCGACTCATCTATTGCGTCCACTTCGTTATCTCAGCATGTTATCGCCCTATCGCTGGCGTCATAAGAGTGATCAATCACGTTCCGAACGATTACGACTTGCATTGCAAGATTTGGGCCCTATCTTTGTTAAATTTGGTCAAATCTTGTCAACTCGTCGTGATTTATTGCCAGATGATATCGCTGACTCACTCGTTAAACTACAAGACCAAGTTGAGCCTTTTTCTAACGAACAGGCCTTAGCCATTATCGAACAAGCCTATGGCAAAGCGAGTTTAGAAACCATATTCAGCCATATTGATCAATCACCTTTGGCATCAGCCTCTATTGCACAAGTGCATGCAGCTCGGTTAATCGATGGCTCCGACGTTATATTGAAATTAGTCAGACCCAATATCGAAAAAACCATCCGTAGTGATGTCGATCTATTACACACACTGGCAAGTTTGGCTGAACGCTATTGGGCAGAAGGAAAACGCCTTCGTCCAAGAGAAGTGGTTGCTGAATTAGAAAAGAATTTATTTGATGAACTCGACATGATGCGGGAAGCCTCATCAGCGTCACAACTTCAACGTAACTTTAGTGATGGCACCCTACTTTATGTCCCTAAAATCAATTGGCAATTAACTAAAACCAATATTCTGGTACAAGAACGGATCTACGGCATACCTATCGGCGATATCGGTCAATTAAAAGCACATAACGTTAATCTTGAACGACTGGCTGAAATGGGGGTTGAAATATTCTTCACCCAGGCATTTAAACATGGGTTTTTTCATGCTGATATGCATCCTGGCAATATTATGGTTGATGTATCTGATCCCGAGAACCCACGCTATCTTGCTGTCGATTTTGGCATTATGGGCACCTTATCACCTACAGATAATGACTATCTCGCTGATAATTTTCTTGCGTTTTTTAATCATGATTATCGTCGTGTTGCCGAATTACATATTGAATCTGGCTGGGTACCATCAGATACGCGTATCGATGAATTTGAAGCTGCAATTCGTAGTGTCTGTGAACCTATTTTTGCAAGACCATTACAAGAAATCTCATTTGGACAATTACTATTACGCTTATTTCAAACTGCGCGACGCTTTAATATGGAGGTGCAACCGCAACTGGTGTTGCTTCAAAAGACCTTGCTCAATATTGAGGGTTTAGGTCGCCAGTTATACCCGGAACTGGATTTATGGAAAACGGCCAAACCTATTTTAGAGCAGTGGATGCAGGAAAAGATGAGTTGGCAGGCTGCGCTTAAAAATATCAAAAATGAAGCCCCGATGTGGGCTGAGACCTTACCGAAATTGCCACGGCTATTACACGACTTTGTTCAGAAATTTCAACATCAGGCATCATCGCAACGTTCAAATAGTGAATTTAAACAATTAAAACACGAAATTCGTAATGCGGGTTTTCGTTGTGCGGGTGCCGTCAGTGGTGCGGCATTTATTATTGGCGCAACAGTTATCATAGGGCTAGATGGTTATGCCCCAAAAATGTTTGCAGGTATCCCCATTCTCAGCTGGGTATTAGGTCTTTGGGGAGCAATGTTGCTTTATACCAGCCTTAGTGACAAAAATTAACAAACAGGTTGTAACGTGTATAAATTAATCGCAGCTGTAGTCGGCTATTATTTCTTTGGCATTTTTGGCGCATTTATCGGTTATTTAATCGGTAGCAGTCTTGACCGCGCGCGCGATTATGGCATTGGTGGTATCAACCCTTTAACATCCGGCCAACGTCAAAAAGTTTTTCTCGACACACTTTTTATATTAATGGGTAAATTAGCCAAAGCTGATGGTCATATTTCCCAAGATGAAGTCGACCATGTTGAAGCCTTTATCAAAAAAACAGGCTTAACAGCTGAACACCGTAAAGAAGCTATCCGCCAATTTAAGAAAGGCTCTGTTGCTGATTTTGATATCACTGATACGCTCAATGAGTTTATGCATAGCTGTGGCCAGACCTCAAATTTGAAACAGGTACTATTGATGTACCTAACTGTTATCGCTTTAGCTGATGGCAAGTTAGATCAATCTGAGCGCTCTTTATTAGAGCAAATTGCACTACGTTTAGGCTATAGCCGCGCTCAATTTAACCGCATCCTTGATATGGTACTTAACCAGGCGCAGTTTGCTTCTGGCAAGTCACAATCATCAACCACGGTTTTAGCCGATGCCTACAAAGCACTCGGTGTTACAGAAAATAATAGCGATCAAGAAATCAAACGCGCCTATCGTAAACTAATGAGCCAATATCATCCCGACAAATTAATCGGCCAAGGTTTACCCGAAGATATGATTGCGGTTGCAACCGAACAAGCACAAGAAATTCAAGTTGCTTATGATGTGATTAAGAAATCTCGCGGATTAAAGTGACCCAAACTGGGGCTCTGTTTATTTTTGATAATTGAGTGATATTAAAATAACCCTGAAATATTGCCGATCTCATCAATATCAATTCGTTCGCTAGCAGGTTTCTTCGGCAGCCCCGGCATCGTCATAATGTCACCACACAAGACCACCACAAATTCGGCACCACGCGATAAACGTACATCACGTACAGTAATGGTATGTCCAGATACAGCGCCTCTTAAAGCTGGATCGCCACTAAATGAATACGGCGTTTTTGCCATGCATACCGGTACATGGGCATGGGTTTCACTATAAAGTTTTAATTTGTCATGGACTTTTTTATCAGCCACCACCTCTGCCGCACCGTACAACTTGGTCGCTACCGCGATAATCTTATCCCACAAGGATTCGTCATCGTCATAAAGAAAGTGACAAGGCTGATTATCTTGCTCAAGCATGGTCACAACAGCTTGTGCTAATTCTTCAGCACCAGCACCACCATGTGCCCAATGTTTAGCTAATACTGTCCGAGCACCCAATGCTTCAACGGTTGTTTTAACAAGCTCAATCTCGGCATCGGTATCCTGATCAAAATGATTGATTGCAACAATACACTTCAGACCAAATTGATCCTGTAAATTAGACAGATGACGTTTAAGATTTTCCATGCCCTGTTCTAATGCAGCTAAATCAGGTGTTGCTAAATCAGCAACCTCCACACCACCATGATATTTAAGCGCTCTGACTGTGGCGACAATCACCGCCATATCTGGCTTGATTCCGGCTTTACGACATTTGATATTAATGAACTTTTCAGCTCCAAGATCAGCACCAAAGCCAGCTTCAGTCACGACATAATCACTTAACTTTAATGCCATTTTTGTTGCCACAACAGAGTTACAACCATGTGCAATATTGGCAAATGGGCCACCATGAACAAAGGCAGGATTATTTTCTAATGTTTGTACAAGATTTGGTTTAAGCGCTTCTTTCAATAAGGTTGCCATTGCACCCTGCGCTTTTAAGTCTTTAGCAAACCGTGCTGTACCCTCTTTTGTATAGCCAACTAGAATATTGCCTAAACGTTGCTTCAACTCTTTAATTGAATTCGACAGGCAAAATATCGCCATCACTTCTGATGCCACCACAATATCGAAACCATCTTGTCGTGGAAATCCATTAGCTGTTCCACCTAAACCTATGGTGATATCTCTAAGCGCTCTGTCATTCATATCCAGCACTCGACCCCACGTGATACGGCGGACATCTAACTCAAGAGCATTACCATGATGAATGTGATTATCAATCATCGCGGCCAGCAGATTATGTGCAGCAGCAATAGCATGCAAATCACCGGTAAAGTGGAGATTGATATCTTCCATCGGTACGACCTGTGCGTAGCCACCACCAGCCGCACCACCCTTCATACCAAAACAGGGGCCCATTGACGGTTCACGCACACACACTATTGCATTTTTATTGATTCGATTTAAGGCATCACTCAAGCCAATGGTTGTGGTTGTTTTACCTTCACCAGCTGGAGTTGGACTAATTGCGGTAACTAAGATGAGTTTGCCATCTGGTCTTTCAGATAAGTCATTCATCACATCCAATGAAACTTTAGCCTTGTAACGGCCATAGTTATCAACGTTGTCGAGGTTCAGGCCTAATCGCTGAGCAATGGTTGTTATTTGCTCCATTTTGGCTTGTTGCGCGATATCGATATCTGACATATTTTTTCCGGAAAATGGTTTTTTTAAGCATTATACGCAAGTTTACTAACTTGCTCTTATAGGCGTCTTACTCACCCCAACGTGGCGCAATAGTATGTTCAATATCTGCCTGATCTAAAATTCTGGCTACCACAAAGTCGACAATGTCAGACAGGTGTGTTGGCTTAAAATAAAATCCGGGGTTTGGAGGCAAAATGCACACGCCAATACGTGCCAATTTAAGCATATTTTCAAGGTGAATCGCTGAGAAAGGTGCCTCTCTTGGCACCAGAATCAGCTTGCGATTCTCTTTGATCATGACATCTGCTGCCCGATTAATGAGGTTATCACTACTACCACATGCAATCGATGATAATGTGCCCATAGTACATGGACACACAATCATAGTTTTAACGTGATGTGAACCACTTGCCAGAGGTGACGTCCATTGTTGTTCGCCATACACGAATAATTGCTCTGGTTTACATTTGAATTCATCAACTAAGTGTTGATGAATATCGCTGGCACGAGAAGGTAATTTCCAGTCCAGTTCATCGGCTAACACAATCCGGCCAGCCGCTGAGATCATTAAATGCACGGTTAAATCACTATTCAACAATACGTCTAACAAGCGCTTGCTATAAGGCGCACCTGAAGCACCGGTAATCGCAACTGCAATCTGATTAGAATCGATCATTTAGTGTCCAATGCTGTTAATAAGCGTTGATGAATGCCGCCAAAACCACCATTACTCATAATGAGTATTTCATCACCGCTTTGCGCTTCGTCAACAATAGTAGCAATGATGTCATCAATCGACTTTTTAACCGTCGCTTTGTCACCCAATTGGTGTTGTATTGCCGATAACGACAAGGATAAACCTGCATCCTCAAACAGAATAACCCTATCAGCCGCTATCAGAGCATCAGCTAAGGTTTGCTGATGTACGCCCATTTTCATCGTATTGGATCGCGGCTCTAAAATCGCAATTAACTTACGATCACCTATATTAGCGCGTAGACCCGCGATGGTTGTTTCTATCGCTGTTGGGTGATGAGCAAAATCATCATATATTTTAATGCCATTAACCTCACCACGTAATTCCATTCGACGTTTTATACCTTTAAATCGACTTAATGCATCTGCGGCTTGTTGGTAGGTCACACCAACATGATGTGCTGCAGCGATTGCTGCCAATGCATTTTGTACATTATGCATGCCTAGCATTGTCCACTCGACATCAGCTACATGTTCACCCTGATATTCGATAGCAAACTGACTACCATCAGCAGCAACACTCGTTGCCTGTAATGCACCTTGTTCAATCCCGATGGTTTGACGTGGTGTCCATAGCCCTAATGCTAATGTTTGCTCAATGGCTTGCACATCTTTGGGTGAAATTATTAAACCTTCAGAAGGAATCGTGCGTACAAGGTGATGAAACTGTTTTTGAATCGCGGCAAGATCATCAAAAATATCAGCATGATCAAATTCAAGGTTATTTATTACTAAGGTGCGTGGATGATAGTGAACAAATTTTGACCGTTTATCAAAAAATGCGGTGTCATATTCATCCGCTTCAATTACAAAGAAAGGCGTGTCACCTAATCGTGCTGTTTCACCAAAATTTGCTGGCACACCACCAATTAAAAAACCTGGGGCCATACCCGCGTCATCTAAAATCCATGCCAGTAAGCTACTGGTCGTCGTTTTTCCATGTGTGCCTGATACCGCTAAAACCCACTTATCTTTTAACACGTAGTCGGCTAACCACTGTGGGCCAGAAATATAAGGTATCCCCTTATTTAAAACATATTCAACAGCAGGATTACCACGCGACATAGCATTACCCATAACAACCAGATCAGGAGCAGGATCAAGATGTTCTGGCAAATAACCTTGCTGTAGTTCAATGCTTGCAGCAGCTAATTGGTCGCTCATTGGAGGATAAACATTGGCATCAGATCCAGATACCGTCATACCTAGTTGTCGTGCCATTAACGCAACGCCGCCCATAAATGTGCCACAAATGCCGAGAATATGAATATGCACTAAGCAACTCCTGAATTAGCCAGAGCAACCAGCACTAACGTTATTATGGTATACGCAACGGTTAAAACAGCCGCTGTCCCCGGTTTAATATCAAGCGACTTTCTTAGAATATGGGCGGTCACCATTAAACTCCAGAACATCAGCGCTATCATTAACAGCATGACATAACTTGTCATTTGCTGTTTTACGTCAACTTGACTGAATAGCAGCATAATTGGAATAGCAACAATGCCAATACAGCATCCAGCACCGGTTAACGCTGTTAAAGATTGTTGATAGCGATTTAACATGCCACGGAAATTGAGCATTAACCATAGTGCAACAACCATCGTCAACGTGTCAGCCAGGCTACTGGCTACACTTATTCTGATCGGACTATCAATTAATCCGATTCCTGTCCCAATAATAAAATAAGCGAATAATGTAAGTCGAAGTAGCCACTGCGATGCCGGCAAATCAGCAGGGCTTGCTTTAAACAGACAAAGATCAATATAGGAGCGGATAAATTTCATGGCATCCATAATACCGTGTAAACATGTAACAATAAATAATTTTCAGGCAATAAAAAAACCCGATAACGGCTAGCGCTACCGGGTTTAAATTGTTTCTAATCAGCCTGGAGCTTAATCGTCCAAAGCAACGCCCCAGGGACCTTGACCGACTTCGATTTCTTGAACCGATTTTTGCGATGCAGTATCCACAACAGAAACCGTGTTACTAACACCATTAGCAGTGTAGAGTGTTGAACCATCTCGACTTAATTCAGCTCCCCAAACTCGCTTACCGACATCTACAGTCGCTTTTAACTCAAGCGTATCAGCATCCATGATAGCGACTTTTGCAGCACGACCCGTTGTTAAATAAAGGGTTTTATTGTCAGGGCTTAAACGAATTGCCATTGGTTTTGACTTATCAATATCAATACCTGATTTTTTAGTTATTTTTAACGTTTTCATGTCAATAATCGCGATTTCATTACCGACTTCACTACTCACATAAGCACGACTGCCATCGGTGTTAAATGCTAAACCACGAGGACGTGCTGCAACTAAAATATTCGCAACCACTTTGTGCGCGTTGGTATCAATAACATGAACCATATTCGTAGATTCACTGGTCACTAAAACCATGCTGCCATCTGGCGAAACAGCAACACCTTCCGGTTCCAGGCCCACTTTAATTTCTTCGACGATTTCACCCGTTTCAGGATTAATGACTGTCGCTTTAGCATCATCTTCATTCGATAAATACAAATTGCCATTTGGATGTACATCAAATGTTTCAGGATCGTCACCTGCATTCAACTTTCCTAACAGTTTCAAACTAGCGACATCAACAACAGCAATCGCATTTTCTGCACTTACAGCAACATACAACGTTTTCTGATCAGGCGACAAACCAATACCACGAGGACGGTCACCAATCTCAAGTGTTGTTTCAATCTCGCCTGTACGCGAATCAATAACACTCACCGAGTTACTTTTCTCGTTACTTACAAACAAGCGGTAAGTGGGTTCTGCCCATGCTGAGGCACTCGCCAAAAGCAATGTAGATAACAATAATTGTTTTAATTTCATTTTTGAACCATCCTTAAATTTTTTCTTATTTAGTTTTATTATTTGCAGCTTTGTAAACCAAGACTATCTAGACCACCTTTAACTCCGCGTAATGGTGCTTCAGCGACGATTTGATCATTTTCAACCAGTAATAGCAGTTGACGTAATTGCCCAGTATCACGGAAGGTCGCACCATCACCTTTTTGACTATCAAATGCAATCTCATTTCTCAAATAAGACAGCATTGCAGCAGCATCAGTTGTTTGAATTCGTGCAACGGTATCAGACAATAACTTAACCGCTACCCAACCTGCCCACGCAGCGTCATCCATAGCGACACCATGGGCTTTAGTAAAACGAATATTCAGTTGACTGGCAGCAAACTTTTTAAAATCCTGATGCCAGCCTTGAGCGACTGCTTTCGAGTCAGCATGTTTAACATGCCATTGGGCTAAAGCATCTTGCTTCATTTTGTTGCTGGCAGCGATACTGAGTAAATTAGGTAAACATGCAACGCGCAGATCATCATCATCAGCCACTACATTAATTACCGGTACATGTGCAAACTGTGGCAACTGAGCCAGTTCCATTATCTCTGCGGCATGTGTTGCCATTAACACTGCTGTGACTGATTGTAATGATTCTAAATCTGCCAAACTAATTGGCTCCAAGGTGTATTTTTGTCCTAGAAACTCGCCTTGAAGATTAGCTTCATCCAAACCTTGCTGCAAGCCTAACCAAACCCCACCCTCTGTTGGTCCAACATAGTGTAGTGGAACGTCAATGACCTCTGCTCTAACTGCATGTGACAGTAGACCTGCAAATAGCATCAACAATAATATGATAGCGCGCATGTATATTCTCCATTGATTTTTTCACACCACAATACAGTGTTTTATCATTAATAAAAACAGGAAAAAATCCTCAAAACAGTGACTATCCAATTGCTAATTAGTTCGCTTAATTTTTATATTCCCTCTGTAATCAATGTATTGGCATTTTCTTAATTATTACTACTTGTTAGCAATATTCTAAAACATCTAAATTAACTCAAGAAATCGCTAGCTACGTCGATACAGCGTGTGACACAGAAAAAAGGTATCTTAGGTTGCGATGACTAATAAAGCACAAGAATTAGAAGTAAGAACTATCATGCAAGGACTTGAAGAGTTTGCCACGTTTATGAGCTACCAGGGCAATAGTTCTGGCTTACGGATACTTAGCGTTGAATCTGTGCAACAAGCTCAACTTTATAATAGTCAACCACATAGTGCCGATATTATTCCGCTCACCCAACGACAACACAATCCGAATCAATGCCAGACTGTTCATCGTTCACTCGTATTCCAGGATCGTCAGACGCATTAAAATAAAAAAAGCCCAGTTACACTCAAGGCATTACCCTAAAGTGTGGTCGAGTCAATCGGTCACACTTTTTTTGCGTAAAAATAACGATTGTCTCATTCAAATATTTGAATGAGTTCCACTAATAAGTGATCGATAGATGACGCACTCCAATAAATTATCTTAGTTGTTTTTTCTTAATTGCTCATGTAGTTGATTAGAAGTGTTAAAACTAAATAATGTTTGATATACTTTACTCAAACATTAGTTTATGTATGGTATATCAATTATGAGTAGCAAAAATGAACGCGGAAAGTCTCCCGTTCTCTTTCCAGTAAGGGCGCGCATTCTAAAGCAGATGGGCGAAAATATTATGCTTGCACGTAAGCGACGTAATCTCACTATGGAGATGGTGGCTGAGCGAGCCGATACAACACGCCATACCGTGTCCAATATCGAGAAGGGTAGCCCTTCTGTGGCAATTGGTCATTACCTTAATGTTCTAACTGTACTTCATCAGGAGGAAGACTTTCTCAAGATTGCCGCTGATGATGAGCTTGGAAGGAAGCTTGTTGATCTTGAGCTAAAAAACAAAAAGGTCACCACTAAATGAAAATGATAAAGGTATATGCTGACTGGCTGGGCCTGCCCGATACGATTTTAGTGGGAGAACTTACTGTTGACGTTGTTCGCGGCAAAGAGATCTACAGATTCAGTTATGAAAATGACTGGCTTCAATCTCCCTATCGCTTAGAAATAGACCCAGAGTTATCGCTCTACAAGGGTGATCTCTTTCCCAGATCTGGCAATGACAACTTCCGCGCCTTCCTTGATTCCGCACCGGACAGGTGGGGAAAGCTACTCATGAAGCGACGAGAAGCAATTGACGCAAAGCTTGAGGGAAGAAAAGAGCGCACACTACTTGAGTCTGACTATTTGCTTGGTGTACATGATAGCTACAGGATGGGAGGCCTTCGTTATAAGTTAGATATTGACGACCCGTTTTTAAGTGACAGCGATGAGCTTTCAGCTCCTCATGTTACAAGCTTAAGAGAGTTAGAGCATGCAGCAAGAGTAGTTGAAGATAACAAATCCATTCCCTCTGATGAATATCTTGCAGAATACAGGAAGTGGCTAAATATGCTGATTGCTCCAGGCTCTTCTTTGGGTGGTGCAAGACCTAAAGCCTGCGTTCAGGATGATGAAGGTTTTTGGATTGCCAAGTTTCCAAGCAAGCTTGATGAATATGATGTTGGCGCATGGATGTCAACAACACTTTAAAATTGACCCCTTTTGGCTTTAAAACACCGGTTTAAATTTGACCCCCTTGAGCAGGATCT
>JARGFJ010000021.1 GCA_029210875.1 Gammaproteobacteria bacterium
AAAGGTCGTCATAATTGCCCAAGGGGGTCAATTTTACTACGGTGCTAGGGGGTCAGTTTTGCAGTGTTGGTGACAGTCTGGAATCCGACGTCAAGTTGATTGCCTGCCAGATGACGCTGGATTTGTTCGATTTTCAGCAGCAAGACTTCATTGACGGCATTGATTATGGCGGCGCAGCGACTTTTTTCGAGTTTGCTGGTGAAGCCGATGTCAGTTTGTTCATTTGATTTGATTTTTATATTCACAACAAGTGACTATACCCGTCGTAATCACTGAATTTGCAGATTTATAGCACAGATACTGACCGCACTAGAAAAACAGAAAATTCAATTACCACTGGTATATTGACATTGACCATTACTGCATTTGCGTTTAGCAGCCATATCTTGTCCTTAACTGAGGAACAAGCGGATACTATCCGTTTACGGGTGATATTGTCAGCTTTATGGGGAGAATGAAGCGTTTATTCAAACGCTAACAAAACCAGCTAACTTAATGATTTTTATTGGGAAATAATGGAGGCTGCGGTCGGAATCGAACCGGCGTAAACGGAGTTGCAGTCCGGTGCATGACCACTCTGCCACGCAGCCTTTGAGTGTTAAGACTAAAAAGCCGTAGTTTGATTCTACGGCTTTTCGGAATTTGGAGCGGAAAACGAGGTTCGAACTCGCGACCTCAACCTTGGCAAGGTTGCGCTCTACCAGCTGAGCTATTCCCGCTTAGAAAGATGTGCATTATAGGCACTTATTTTTTGATGTCAAGCCTTAGGCTTCAATAACGGCCACGCAGCTTTGATATAGCTAATCATTGAGCTAATCGTTAACCAAGCAGCAACGTACAGCAATGCTATTCCCACTTCAAATACCGGTATTCCAAACAATGGTTTATAGAATATCAGGCAGCCAATCGCCATCATTTGAAAGCTTGTTTTTAGTTTACCGACATTTGATACTTTGACTACATTTCGTTCACCTAACGCAGCCATCCATTCACGTAAAGCAGAAATAATGATCTCTCTTGCGATAATTATGACAACTGGGATTAACAGGTATGGTTCCGGTGTTTTATAAATAATTAACACTAATGCAACAACAACAATTAATTTATCGGCAACAGGATCGATAAAAGCGCCAAACGGTGATGTTTGATCCCATCTACGAGCCAAGTAACCATCCAACCAATCGGTCAATGATGCAACCGCAAACACAATGGTTGCCCATGTAGTGGCTGATTGAGTCGGTAAAAAATATAAACCGATTAATACTGGGATTAATCCTATTCGCAATAAACTAAGGATATTAGGCAAATTCAACATGAAAGACTCTTTAAATTACTACAATGCCTAAATAGTAGCATCATCTGTCACTTATTTCTCACCATGAAATAAATCGTATATTTTTTGAGCCAAGGCTTCACTTATGCCATCTACCTGAGCCAGGTTTTCAACACCTGCACGTTTGACTTCTTGCAAGCCGCCAAATTGTTGTAATAATTTTTGGCGTCGTTTTGGCCCCATTCCTGGTATATCTTCAAGTGCTGATGTTTTGCGTGCCTTTGCTCGCCGTTGACGATGGCCTGTAATTGCAAAACGATGCGCTTCATCTCGAACTTGTTGTAGCAAGTGCAAGGCGGGGGAATCGGCAGGTAAATTCACCTCACCTTCACGCCCCACCAAGAATAAGGTTTCTTCTCCTGGACGACGTTCTGGTCCTTTGGCAATGCCCAAAATATCAATATCAAGTTGCAACTCTGCTAAAACAGAAACCGCTTCTTTTATTTGACCTTTACCACCATCGATTAATAACAAATCAGGACGCTTACCCTCGCCTTTTTGTAAACGGGTAAAGCGACGTGTTAACGCCTGATTCATCGCAGCATAATCATCACCGGGTGTAATGCCTTCAATATTAAACTTACGATAATCTGTTTTTATAGCGCCTTCTAATCCAAATACAACACAGGATGCGACGGTTCTCTCACCACTGCTATGACTAATATCAAAACACTCTAGACGTTTGGGTATTTCATCCAAATTAAGTGCTTGCTGCAACAGTTCAAAACGTTGTAATAAATTAGAGCGACTACTTAAACGTTGAGCCAAACTTATATCGGCATTGGTCATTGCCATTTTCATCCAACGTACACTGGTGCCACGTTGAGGACAACGCAGTAATACACGATGTTGCGATTCGGTTTTCAAAACGTCTTGCAATAACTCAAGATCTTCTGGCTTATGACTCAACAATATTTCAACGGGAACATCTTTGCCTAAATAATATTGTGGAATAAAGGCAGATAACAGCTCTTCGGGCGTACTATCAGCAGAGCCTTTAGGAAAATAGCTTTTATTACCCAAGTTGCGTCCACCCCGTATAAAACACACTTCAACTACTGCGATACCATCTGCAATTTTGACTGCCAGCACATCAAGATCACCATGTTCGGAACTGACATATTGACGTTCTTGTACCCGTCTAAGGCTGATAATTTTGTCTCTAATAAAAGCGGCTTTTTCAAAGTCCAACTCTGCAGAGGCGTGTTGCATTTGTTCAGAAAGTTCATCCATGACCTGTTGATTTTTACCTTCCAAAAACAAAATCGTGTGTTGTATATCTTTTTGGTAGTCCTGTTCAGAAATCAAACCAACACAAGGCGCAGTACAGCGCTTAATTTGATATTGCAAACATGGACGTGAACGATTCTGATAGTAAGTATCATCACATTGGCGAACCGGAAATAGCTTTTGTAGCAGAGTTAAACTTTCCCGAACGGCGCCGGCACTCGGATATGGCCCTAAATATTTACCGACCTTGCGTTTACTGCCACGGTGCAAGCTTAATCTGGGAAACTTATGGCCTGATATATACAAATAAGGGTAGGTTTTATCATCGCGTAACAGAATGTTATAGCGAGGCATAAACTCCTTAATCAGATTATTTTCAAGAATAAGGGCTTCGTTTTCAGTATGGGTCACACTGATTTCAATACGGTTGATTTGTGCAACCATAACGCGTGTTTTAGACGTTAAACCGGTTTTTCGGAAATAACTTGAAACTCGATTTTTAAGATTTTTTGCCTTACCAACATAAATGACCGTATTACTGTTATCGATCATCTGATACACACCCGGCAGCTGGGTTAAGGTTTTTAAAAATGCTGACGAATCAAATCTATCTGGCGTTAGCTGGCTCGGTTGTTGAGTCATACGTTAGGGCAAGGTTTCAGTCTAGTCATCTTTTTTGGGTGCGTATTGACGTTGATAGCATTTGTGAGCCTGATAGAAGCTATTTGCAGATAAACCTAATAATACAAGGCCGCCAATTAACGCTGGTACTTCATCACTAAAAAAATAAAACATTACAATAGCTGCTATTAATTCACAACTACCAATCACTTTAAGTAATACAACATTTTCAATACGCTTCATTACATAACTCCAGATACGGATGCATCAATTTCAGGTCGGGCTATTATCACACAATAAACATAGGGAATAAATCTTAGCCTTGTCCGACATCAAACAGGCGTGTAATTAATTGCAACGCTATCGGTTGTTTGTGGGAAAATGTCGGACTTTGTTCTAAATGTATATTTGAAAAGTGTCATGGCAACAACCGACGTAGCGAATCTATTACATCCTAAACTTCCGCAGACAGTGTCGGCACAATTACGTGCCGGGCAACTCTATGGCAGCGCTCAGGGATTACTACTTGCTAAAGCAGCGCAGGAATACGATGGTCCGTTATTAGTTATTACCGATGACACTGCAACAGCACATCGCCTGGAGCTTGAAGTACGTTTTTATTTCGGTGAAAACACATTACCTATTTTACACTTCCCTGATTGGGAAACCTTGCCATACGATACCTTCTCACCGCACCAGGACATTGTTTCAGAACGTCTAGATACACTACGCCAACTGCCTGATTTCAAACGTGGCATATTGATGGTGCCTATTTCAACTATCATGCATCGTCTTGCACCACGCACATTTCTCGAAGGCAACACTTTATTATTAAAAACAGGTGATCAATTTGACATTGAAGCATGGCGAACCAGACTCGAGCGTGCTGGCTATCGTTATGTTTCACAAGTAATGGAACATGGCGAATTTGCCGTTCGTGGTGCCATTGTCGATTTATTCCCCATGGGTAGCAAACTACCTTACCGAATTGATTTATTTGACGATGAAGTTGATACCTTACGAACGTTTGATCCTGAAACACAACGCTCTATTAATACCATCTCATCAATACAACTATTGCCGGCACGTGAATTTCCAGTTACTGAGGATAGCATTCAACTATTCCGTCAAAAGTTTCGTGCAACATTCTCTGGCGACCCACAACGCAGCCATGTTTATCGTGAAGTCAGTGAAGGCAATATGCCGGGTGGTATTGAGTATTACTTACCTTTGTTTCTGGAACAAACCAATAGCCTGATTGATTATTTGCCAGACAACACATTACTGGTCAATATCAATGATTCGCATCATGCAGCTGATAGTTTTTGGCAAGAAATCAATGCCCGTTATCAGCAACATAAAGTCGATAATGAACGGCCACTACTTGCGCCCAATGATATGTTTATTCCGGTTGAGGATCTGTTTGCTACTTTCAAACAATACGCTCGACTCAACGCTCAAACCTTCGAATTAGAACAAGGTGCTGGCAAACTTAATTATCGTAGCCAATTACCGCCACAATTAACGCTTAATGCACGTCACGAAAAATCATGCGAAGCCTTGATTCAATTTATCGACAACTTTGATGGTCGTATTTTATTTGCTGCCGAAACTGCAGGCCGACGAGAAACATTATTAGAATTACTTGCTGAAAATAGCATTCAACCCAAAAAATATACAACTTGGGACGAATTCCTTGCTGGCAAAGACAGCCTTGGTATCACTGTCGCCCCGCTTGAACATGGCCTGTTATTACCTGGAAGCAAACTTGCAGTTGTTGCCGAAACCCAATTATTTGGTCAACAAGTCATGCAACGGCGGCGACGTAGCCGTAAAAAACGTGATTCTGATGCCATTATTCGCAATCTTGCAGAGCTGACTATTGGTGACGCGGTGGTTCATGAAGATCATGGTGTCGGACGTTATCTTGGTCTACAAACACTTGATGTCGGTGATGTCACAACAGAATACGTCACGCTCGAATATGCCAAAGGTGACAAATTATATGTGCCGGTTGCTGCTTTAGATTTAATCAGCCGTTATTCAGGTGCAGCGCCAGAACTGGTGCCTTTACATAAACTTGGATCAGGTCAATGGGAAAAAGCACGACGTAAAGCAGCTGAAAAAGTACGTGATGTCGCAGCTGAATTACTTGATATTTATGCCCAACGTGCCGCCCATAAAAAACCGCCAATAACTGATCCAGATGAACAATATGCTGCTTTTATTGCATCATTTCCATTTGAAACCACACCCGATCAACAAGATGCCATTGATGCAGTTATTGATGATATGACATCAGATAAACCTATGGATCGTTTGGTCTGTGGTGATGTCGGCTTTGGTAAAACAGAAGTAGCCATGCGTGCCGCCTTTTTGGCAACACAAGCTGGCAAACAAGTGATGGTATTGGTGCCAACCACATTATTAGCCCAGCAGCATTACGAGAATTTCAAAGATCGTTTTGCTGATTGGCCGGTACATATTGAAGTTATGTCACGTTTTCGTAGCAAGAAACAGCTTGATGCTGTTAAAGATGCCATGACCGACGGCACTGCCGATATTATTATCGGCACTCATAAACTACTGCAACAAGATATTAATCCTAAACGATTAGGTTTATTTATACTCGATGAAGAACATCGTTTTGGCGTTACTCAAAAAGAACAAATCAAAAAGTTCAGAGCCGAAATTGATGTATTGACCCTAACGGCAACACCAATACCACGAACCCTTAATATGTCGATTTCGGGCATTCGCGATCTGTCTATTATCGCCACGCCACCAGCACGACGATTAGCAATCAAAACCTTTGTCCAACAATGGAAGGCAGAAAATATTCGTGAAGGTATACTGCGTGAAATTAAACGTGGTGGGCAGGTCTATTTCCTTCATAACAAAGTAGATGATATTGATCGGGTTGCTCGTGAAATTGAAATGATCGTGCCAGAAGCCAAAGTCACGATTGCACATGGTCAAATGCGTGAACGAGAACTCGAACAGGTTATGCTCGATTTTTATCACCAACGCTTTAATGTTTTGGTCTGTACAACCATTATTGAAACCGGTATCGATATTCCATCTGCCAATACTATTTTTATTGATCGTGCTGACAAACTTGGTTTAGCTCAGCTTTATCAAATTCGTGGTCGTGTAGGTCGTTCCCATCATCGAGCTTACGCCTATTTAATCGTGCCGCCACAGAAAGCCATGACTAAAGATGCTATCAAACGTTTAGAAGCGATTGAATCAATCGAAGATTTAGGTGCTGGTTTTACCTTGGCAACACATGATATGGAAATTCGTGGTGCAGGTGAATTGCTGGGTGATGAACAAAGTGGTCAAATGCAGGAAATTGGTTTTACCTTATATAACGAATTATTAGAACGCGCAGTCAGTGCCCTTAAATCAGGTAAAGAACCTAGCTTAAACATGACCGATCGTCATTTTGTTGAAATCGACCTCCATGTTCCAGCTCTGATTCCAACGGATTATCTGCCAGATGTACACACCCGTTTAGTATTATATAAACGTATTTCTGCGGCTGCAGATAGTGACGCATTACGTGAATTACAAGTGGAAATGATTGATCGCTTTGGCCTATTGCCTGAACAAGTACAAACCTTATTTGCTATCCATGAAATTCGTTTCAAAGCAAAACAGTTAGGTATTCGTAAAATTGATGTTTATGATCAGGGCGGCCGTTTATTATTTGATAAAGAACCTAACATTGAACCGTTAACCATCATTCAACTGATTCAATCTCAACCGGCTAAATATAAACTAGATGGTCAGGATAAACTACGCTTTATAGATAATATGCAGGATGCTGATAGTCGCTTACTTGGCATTAATGCCCTGTTAGATAAGCTATCTAAAACAGCATGATATATCAGCTCAATGAGTAAAACTGTAACAATTATTGTCATTTTACTTGTGAGTTTTTGTGTATATCTTGCAATTGATATTCAGCGTCAGCAAAAACAAGCAATGGTATTTTGAGTAAAATACGATTAAGCCTTTGTTGTTATTAAAGTTATTTTTATCTCTACCGCTAAACTGAATTATAAAGATACAGTTTGGAAATTTTATGATAGAAATACCAGGGCAAAATACAACTCCGATAGTTACTGCCAGTTCACCTAAGAGTAATGTACGTTTTAACAGCATTTCAGAAGAAGATAGGGCTATGGCAGCGGTTGAACGCCGTTTATCACCAACACGTCGCCGCCCTCAACAATCTAAAAAACAGATCGAGCGTCGTGTGTCATCTGATCGCCGTCGTTCATCATTTAGCCGCAAAGCATAAACTTAACTAACCCCAACTCGGGATAAGAAACATGCTGTCATTGCCACCGTCTTAAAAACACGGTCATTGCGACCTCGAGGTAGAGCCGTGGTGCGAAGCAATCCATTCCCAAATCTTGGTTCAACACTAGGTTACCGAGGTCTACGACCTTGCAATGACAACTCGGTTGTGGGTTGGGTTTCAACCCAACACTGTTCGACTAAAGTCGAACCTACAACCGAGTTAAGGTTAACTAAGCTGAACTCGTTGGCCGGTTTTAGCTGATTGCAACGCTGCAACAATCGTTTTGCAATTTGCTTTTGCATCTTTGAATGATAGTGCTGGCGGCTTACCAGATAAAACACAGTCACTAAAATGTTCAATCTCTCGCACAAAATGATTAGCAACATCCAAAACCTGTTGATATTGTTCTCCCACATCTGTCCACCATGAAATGATAGGTGCATCATCTGGATTTTGCCAAACAGTTTCACATTTAATTCCACCAAGCGTACCGATAATTTCATATTCACTACGGCGTGCTCGCTCAAAGCTCATATCAAAGTGGGCAAAACGTCCCTGTCCGTAATCCAATACACCCGCTAAACTGGTATCAGCTTCATGTTCGTTCAGTTTAGCCATTGCCATAACTGATAAAGGATCAGTATCAAACCATTTGCGAGCGGTGTGAATTGCATAAGGACCAATATCCCACATGGCACCACCACCGTTATCAATCGATCTGGCAAGTCGATACAATCGGGCTGGTTTCATCGGAAATGAAAAACAGGTTTTGACAGTACGTACATCACCAATCACGCCCGAATCGAGTAATGCTTGCACATAGTCATGTTGTGGATGAAACACATACATAAATCCTTCCATCACTGTCACCTTATGTCTCACAGCCGCCTGTTCAATCTGTTCTATTTCTTCCAGTTTCAGTGCCATTGGTTTTTCAATTAAAACATGCTTACCCTGTGCAATCGCTTTCAGAGCCCATTCGGTGTGTTCTTCATTTGCCATCGGCAAATAAATTGCATCAATATCCTTATTATTTAATAGTTGTTCAGGATCATCCAAGGTCAAGACATTCGTCTCATTTGGTGCGTATTTAGCGAGTGTTTGAGCTGCGGCGCCTTGTCGTCTGCTTGCAATTGCAACTAGCCTGGCATTGCTCGCCTCAACAATGGCTGGCAATAAACGCTCATTGACTCTGGCTGCACCAAGTATTCCCCAACGTAAAACTGAATCTGTGGTCATGTGTAATTCCTTGTTTTGAATATCAGATCATCATAACCATTTACAATCAGAAGTGCCAATGCCATAAAACCATGAAATAGTTGCTGTTTTTATCTGCACTTTTTTAGCTTATGCTAGGGTCTGTTGACCTTTCATAGCCGCCTCTGTTGTGAGTTGAAAAACCGTCAACCAAGGCGCGAGGAATGAAGCTTGGTTGTTCCAAGTGAATGACGAGCAACACCGGGTGACGGTTTTTCAATCACAACCCAGAGGGCTGGGGCTGTTTTTCCGCCCCACAGCGTTGGAAATGACTTATGTAGAATAACTACATCGCATCATTTCCGCCTTGTTGGACGCAAAAACAGCATCCAGCAGTGGTGGCGATGAAAGATCAACAGACCCTAGCTAAACTCTTTTTCACCCACATAAAGGAACGATTATGACTATTGAAGTTGGACAACGCTTACCAGCAGGAAAACTCACAGAATGTAATGAGTTTGATCCAGAAAATGGCTGCCCGATGAATCCGCAACCGCAAGATGTTGCCGAGCTAACCAAAGGCAAAAAAGTTGTTATCTTTGGTGTGCCGGGTGCTTTCACACCGCTATGTTCCGCACAACACCTGCCTGGTTATGTCGACTATGCGGATCAAATAAAAGCCAAAGGTGTCGACAGCATCTGGTGTATGGCAGTGAATGACGCTTTTGTTATGGCGGCTTGGGGAAAGGCAAACAACGCAACAGGCAAAGTCAATATGATGGCTGATGGCAGCGCCGAATATACCAAAGCACTAGGCTTGGATCGTGACCTAACTGCCGGTGGTATGGGTGTCCGCTGTTATCGTTTTGCGATGATTGTTGATGACGGTATTGTCACCTATCTAGGTGTGGAAGGATCGGGCGAATTTGGCGTATCAAAAGCTGAAACGATTCTAGATTTGCTTTAACTTGGAATTCCACACTTTTGTTGTGACACATCTGACTAATTCAGATAGTCAGATGTGTTCTGATTTCCTGCGACCCACAACAGGCAGACGTTATAAGTTATAAAACAAGGCTACTTTATGTTCCATCTTACAATATGTGTCCTAATCAGGTACAACAGCCTTTCAAATCAGATTTGCTATGCGGTGCATTCTGCATTGGAGGACATACCATCGAACCAAAAGAACAGTAAACGCAACAATCCCCCTGGTTTGGTCGCAACAACGTACCACACGATTTGCACTCATAAAAGAATTGGCAGGCATCGGTAGGCATAGTTTCATTTTCAGCATGCCCACATTCGGGACACGTAATCGTAGATCGAAAAATGACTGTTGTTGCTTGTGTTGTTTCGCTCATGATTGCACATCCTTTAGTGATATTTCGCAAGTTTTATTTGCTGGAAAAAACAGATCCCAAATAGAAACACATACCATAATAGCCAAGCCAGAATATGTTACGTAAACACTCCATCCGTACTGAAAGAAGGGGTACAACGATAGCAAGACTAGGGTTGGTCCAATAATGCCGATCAGACTACGGTGCCATTGACGATGACTAAACCACCCCAATACATTAGCAAGCAATGCAAGACTTGCAAACATCGGTAAAACAGTTTCGATGAACACCCATTCCCATTGACTTAAAAACCCCATACCCAAAGCAGCACCAAGACTTGCAATAGCAGGAAAACACATTGCACACCCCATTGCTGATATAACAGCACCAACTGAGCCAGCCTTATCTGTTACACCTGTTAATAATAAGCCTAAATAAGTAATTTTCATGATACTTTACCTAAAAACATAATCGATAGATGCTAGAATAAACCCTAAAGTAACTACAGGGTCAAGTATATGCGTATAGGTGAACTTGCAGCAGAGTGTGATTGCTCTGTTGAAACAATTCGATATTACGAAAAAGTTGGACTGCTATCAAAGCCTGAGCGTGCAGAGAACGGTTATCGAACCTACACAGAAAATCAACTTAAATGGTTACAATTTATTCTACGCTGTAGAAGAATAGGTCTAACCCAAGATGAAATTCGTCAGTTGGCAGACATAGAGACGAAGGTATCAGCAAAGTGTGATGAAGTGAACGAACTGCTAACACAACATTTAGTAAATTTACATCGTAAGCTTGATGATCTGAAACAAATGGAAAAATCAATTTTACGTCTTAAAAACAAGTGTGAAAAAGGTACATTAGGTGATTGTCTCGTAATAGTTGAACTCATGAAATGATAAACATTGATTTTAACAAAACAGTTACTTTGATCTATTGAATGAATGACTGCCTGGGTTCAGTCTGAGTTACAGTCTCAATTACTTAGAAATCCGAAGCAAAGTCCGCTATTTACATTTCGGTAATATGGCCATTATCAGCAACAAACACCGTTGTAGCTAATGACTCAAAAATACCATGTTCGACCACACCCGGTATCGAACTTAAAACGTGATTTAATTCTGATGCACCGATAGTGTCAGGAAAACGAGCATCTAATACCAAACTGCCATGAGAGCTTATTGCCAAACCATCGCCAGCACTATTGGCTCTTAACTGTGCTTGTCCACCGACTTTTTCTATTGAAGCTAATACTAATTTCCATGCAAAAGGCATGACTTCAACCGGTATCGGGTAGTTTTGACCGATATAAGACACTAGTTTAGTCTTATCAACTAACACCAGAAATTTATCACTTGCTTTGGCCAATAATTTTTCTTTAACTAAATCATAACCTCGACCTTTCAACAGGATCTTATCGTTAGTGACTTCATCAGCGCCATCAACATAGATATCAAGTCGACTGATATGTTCAATTGAAACCACCGGCAAACCGAGTTCTTGGGCTTTAATGGTGCTAATAATTGAACTGGCAACGCATTGGACATGTAAACTCTGTTGTTGTTTGCGTGCCAGTTCTTCGATGAAATAATTTGCGGTTGAGCCAGTGCCTAAGCCAACGATCATATCGTTTTGTATCAATTGCGCAGCATGAACTGCCACCTTTTGCTTATCATTCATAAGGTCACCTTTTACATTTTAATTAGTCAAAAAAATCTGATGCTTAAACGTTATCCGGGCTTGCATCCACTATTGGCAGAGCTATAGCATACAATCTAGCAATATCTATGACGGAAGGATAGCCCATGACTGATTTCAAGCAAATTATGACAGATATTGAACACGCTACTGGCAAGACGTTGGCAAACTACACAACAAATCCGATTAGTGGTGGATGCATCAATACTGCCTACAAACTAGAAAGTGCTGATAATAGTTATTTTATTAAACTCAATCACGCCAATTTGATCGATATGTTTACAGCGGAAGCAGACGCGTTAAGTGAATTTACACACATTAACTGCGTGCGTGTGCCTCAAGTAATTTGCTCAGGCATTGCTGATGGCCACAGTTATTTAGCACTCGAATATATTGACCTTAAAGGATTAAGCAGCAATGCAGGGAAATTATTAGGTTCTCAACTTGCCCAATTGCATCAACATCAACAATCCTATTTTGGTTGGCATCGTGATAACACTATTGGTAGTACCGAACAAATCAATTCAAGAGAACATGACTGGGTGACATTTTGGCAACAACATCGTTTAGGCAAACAGTTGCAAATCGCTGCAAAAAATGGATATCGAGGTCGACTGCAAGATAGAGGTCACTTACTTTTAGAAAATGTCGCTCGCTTTTTTGATGGTTATTCACCGGAACCGGTATTACTTCATGGAGATTTATGGGGCGGTAATGCCGCCGCAGATGAATTGGGTCATCCTATTATTTTTGATCCGGCCACTTATTACGGTGATCGTGAGACAGATATTGCAATGACTGAGTTATTTGGTGGTTTTGGAGGTGATTTTTATGACAGCTATCACTCTCACTATCCGCTTGACCCTGGTTATCGCACTCGTAAAACCTTATACAATCTATACCATATCATTAACCATGTTAATTTGTTTGGTAGTGGCTATTTGGGGCAAGCACAATCAATGATTGACCGACTTCTGGCTGAAATATAGCGCTGTTTACATCTTGAATTGATTCTGATTGAAACATACTCTACTCATCATCTATGAGTGGGTGCTTGAAGCTTAATAAAGTTTAAAGGTAAATTGTACGCAGACATTAGAAGCAATTTAATTGCTGATTATCAACGATATTTTGTATAGGAATTTTATGAAACAAATAAAAGTACTCTTCGTTTGCATGGGCAATATATGCCGCTCACCAACGGCAGAAGGTGTATTTAATAAAGTGATTACAGATCAAGGCAAAGCTGACCATTTTATGGTCGATTCAGCGGGAACACATGCCTATCATGTCGGCGAAATGCCTGATGCACGAGCACAGCAAACTGCTCGTCAGCGTGGTATAGATCTAAGTAACATCAGAGCCCGAAAAGTAGCCCCTTTAGATTTTGAACATTTCGACTTCATATTGGCTATGGATTCAGATAATTATCAACTTTTATTAGATGCCAGCCCAAGCCAATACCATCAAAAAATCAAATTATTTTTAGAGTTTGCATCCGAGGCAAAACAAAAAGATGTACCCGATCCCTACTTTGGTGGTCAAAATGGCTTTGAGCATGTGTTTGACCTGGTTGAACAGGCATCAATCGGTTTTTATGAATCTGTCATGAAATGAACACATTAGCTTATCTTTCACAAGATAGATAACCAAGGTATGATTATCCGATTTATCACACTACCTGCCATCGCAAGGAACCAATAATGACCATGCCTTTTCTTTCCCGTAATATCATGATAACAACCTTGTTCTCCAGCATTCTATTGTTGATTTTCCCTCAATTTTCCTATGCTGCAGAAGAAATGCACACTATCGATCTGACAGGGCATTGGGTAGGTTACGCTGCCTTGCTGCTTTTTGTTGTGGCTTACGTCATGGTCATCGCTGAAGAAAAAATTCATATGCGCAAATCAAAACCGGTTATGGTCGCAGCCGGTATTATTTGGGCTATGATCGCCATAATTTATGCGCAACATGGTGATCAACATACGGCAGAAATAGCTATTCGTCATAATCTGTTGGAATACGCTGAACTGTTATTATTCCTGTTAGCAGCAATGACTTATATTAATACCATGGGTGAACGTGGTGTCTTTGATGCGCTACGTAGCTGGTTAGTTAACCAAGGTTTTTCATTACGCAGTATTTTCTGGCTGACCGGTCTTTTAGCTTTTTTCATCTCACCCATTGCAGATAACCTAACAACAGCACTATTAATGGCAACAGTTGCCATGGCTGTAGGTGGTAACAATCATAAATTTGTCGCTATCGCTTGCATAAATATTGTTGTTGCCGCGAATGCCGGCGGTGCCTTTAGCCCATTTGGTGATATTACAACCTTAATGGTTTGGCAAAAAGGCGTAGTTGATTTCCATGAATTCTTCGCATTATTTGTGCCATCAGTAGTTAACTGGTTAGTCCCGGCAGCGATAATGTCAATTGCAGTGTCAAATGAAAAACCACCAGCACTGAACGAAACAGCAAAAATGAAAGAAGGCGGACTAGTTGTAGTTGGATTATTTTTGATCACAATTACTATGGCAGTATGTGCTCATAATTTCTTACACATTCCTCCTGTTATCGGAATGATGACTGGCTTAGGCATCCTTAAGCTATATGGTTATAGACTCAAAATGGTCGACAAACGTAAAACTGTTACGGAAGCATATGATGGACAATCGTCATTAACCATTGAAAACGCAGCAACAGCCAAAGAACCATTTAATATCTTTCAGCAGTTGGAACGTGCTGAGTGGGATACTCTCATGTTCTTCTATGGCATTATTTTATCTGTTGGTGGTCTAGGTACAATTGGTTATTTAACACTTGGTTCACACCTGTTGTATGGTGATTTGGGGCCAACTACCGCTAATATTTTGATAGGTCTCATCTCAGCTGTGGTTGATAATATCCCAGTAATGTTTGCAGTGTTATCGATGATGCCGGATATGAGTCATGGTCAATGGTTGCTGGTGACGCTTACTGCCGGTGTCGGTGGTTCTTTATTATCAATTGGTTCTGCTGCTGGTGTTGCAGTGATGGGACAAGCACGAGGTATTTACACCTTTTTTGCCCATCTTAAATGGATTTGGGCAATTGCATTAGGTTATGCTGCCAGCATTTGGGTTCATTTATGGCTCAATGCCGATAAGTTTCATCCCTTAGCGTGATGTTCGAATTTGAGTTTATTTAAAACAGCGTGTTTTCAGCATTACGTCGATCGCTCAAAAGCAAACCATCACTTAGTGAGATTCAGACCAATGTCATAGCAGGTCTATCTGTTGGTATTATTGCCTTACCGCTTTCTATGGGTTTGGCAATTGCCAGTGGTGTTGCTCCTCAACATGGACTTTATACCGCAATTGTTGCAGGAATCGTTATTGCTTTAACAGGGGGATCCAAGGTCAATATATCAGGCCCAACCGCTGCGTTTGTTGTAATTTTATTGCCTATTGTTCAACAATTTGGCCTCGGTGGCTTGTTAGTTAGCGGATTGATGGCTGGCATTATTTTAATATTGCTCGGTCTCGCCCGATTAGGCGGTCTGATTCAAATTGTGCCTTATCCTGTCACTGTTGGTTTCACATCAGGCATTGCTGTAGTCATAGCCACATTGCAAATAAAAGACTTACTCGGCTTAGATACTACCAGTCTTAACGGTAACTATATCGACAATTTATCAGTAATCGTTCAAGCAATACCGCATCCCAATTGGCAAGAAAGCATTATTGGACTACTCACTCTTACAGTATTATTTAGCTGGCAGCGTTTACAATCCAAGATCCCGGCACATTTAATCGGTTTATTGCTTGGTTCGATTGCTGCTTGGCTAGCAACGCTACTAATACCTGAATTTGAAGTAGCAACTATCGGTTCACACTTTCACTATGATCTTAATGGGGTTATCGGTAACGGCATTCCTCCCTTTTTACCCGAATTCAACCTGCCTTGGCATTTACCAGATCGTGACGGAAACACCATCGGGTTATCATTTGACCTTATTCGCTCTTTAATGGGTGCAGCCTTCGCTATCGCAATACTCGGGGCCTTAGAATCGTTATTGTGTGCCGTTGTTGCTGATGGTATGTCAGGTAAAACGCATAACCCTAATGATGAACTAATTGGTCAAGGCATAGGCAACATCATCGTCCCCTTCTTTGGTGGTTTACCGGCCACTGCTGCGCTGGCCCGTACCGCCAGCAATATCCGTAGCGGTGGGACATTACCCCTGGCATCCGTTGTTCATTCTTTGGTTATTTTAGGGTCTATTTTAGTGTTAGCACCATTGTTAGCCTATATCCCAATGGCTGCCATTGCTGCGTTACTATTAATGGTTGCCTGGAATATGAGTGAATTAAAGCACTTTACCCGCATCATAAAAGTCGCACCAGCTGGAGATAAAGCAACGTTGTTGACGTGTTTCACGTTAACGGTATTATTTGATATGGAAATTGCCGTTGCTGTTGGTTTGGGTCTGGCTGCAGTGTTATTTATTCGGCGAAGCATTGAGTTAACAGGTTTAAAATTAATTCCAAACTATGAAACAGAGCACCCACGTGCTGATGAATTACCCAATGATGTATTAATTTATGATGTTAATGGTGCTATGTTTTTTGGATCTGCACAAAAAGCGCTGAGTGTACTCACCCATATCAGTGACGTTAAAACGGTCATTTTAGATATGTCTGACGTAACGATGTTGGATATGACAGCAATGATTGCAATGGAATCTATTGCTAAAAATTTCAAACAACATAACATCAAAATGGTTATTAATAATCTTGATGCACGCATGATATTGAAGCTAAGAAAAGTCGGTATTCATAAAGAAAATGGCTTGGTTGACTATTCCAGAACGATTCACGAAGCCATTACGCTTGTTTTAGAACAGATAGCCGAAGCACACATAACAGAAAAATAGTGTTTTGTTCTTCTTCAACAAAGAGTGCAATTTGGTATACACCCGACATCAAATAGCATAAATCACGTTCAGCATGTAAAATGCCTGACTACCTAATTGCGTCCGAGCCTCTCTCACCATGTTATACAACACTGACGATTTGCGAATTACTGGATTGCAGGAAGTCCTGCCTCCAGCTGAACTACACCAGGAATTACCGATCACTGACAATGCTTCAGCAACGGTGTTTAATGCTCGCAAACAAACTCAAGATATTATTCATGGTAAGGATGATCGCTTATTAGTGATTATCGGACCCTGCTCAATACATGATCCTGATGCGGCTCGTGACTATGCACGTCGCTTACTACCACTTATTGCTGAACTTAAAGATGATCTACATATCGTCATGCGAGTCTATTTTGAAAAGCCTCGTTCGGTTGTTGGCTGGAAGGGGCTAATCAATGATCCGTATCTTGATGGTAGTTTCAAAATAAATGATGGCCTGCATTTCGCTCGCAAATTATTGCTTGATTTAGCGGAAATGGGTGTACCAGCTGGTAGTGAATACCTGGATTTAATCAGTCCTCAATATATTGCAGACTTGATCTCATGGGGCGCTATTGGTGCCAGAACCACTGAAAGCCAAGGCCACCGTGAATTAGCGTCAGGTTTATCCTGTCCAGTTGGTTTTAAAAATGCCACAGATGGTGGTTTGCAAATAGCAGTTGATGCCTGTTTATCAGCATCTAAACCACACCACTTTATGTCAATGACTAAAGCTGGCCGATCTGCGATTTTTTCAACGACAGGTAATCCTGACTGTCATGTTATTTTACGTGGCGGTAAAACACCTAACTATGATGCTAAAAGCATTAATGAGGCCGCTGAAACTATTGGTCGAACTGGTCAAGCAGCTCGGTTTATGGTTGATTGTAGTCATGCTAACAGTGGTAAGAGTCACATCCAACAAGAAGTTGTCTGTCGCGATGTAGCCCAGCAAATTAGTAATGGTGAAAAACGCATCATGGGGCTAATGTTAGAGAGTAATCTTGTCGGAGGAAGGCAAAATGCTACTCCAGGTAAAGACTTAGTCTACGGCCAAAGCATTACCGATGCGTGTATGGCATGGGATAATAGCGAAGTACTGCTACGTGAATTAGCAACATCTGTACAAAACCGACGAAAAAAATAGCCTTGAAGCCACTATCTCAAACCAGCCATAAACAGGCTAAGCCTTTCATAAGCAAGCATTAATATACACTATTAATTCTGCTGATGCGGTCAAAATCAGCTATAATGCCTTGTTAAAACGAATTTAGAATGTTAGCTTGTAAAAATTCCTGACGATTTTAGTAGGTTATTATATGGCAGAGTATGCCCTCATATTGATTAGCACCATCTTGGTGAATAATATTGTTCTGGTTAAATTCTTGGGCTTGTGCCCATTTATGGGCGTTTCCCGCAAATTGGAAACAGCTATGGGTATGGGCCTTGCAACGACTTTTGTGTTGACCCTGTCGTCAATTACTAGCTATTTAATCAATGAATACCTATTAACACCACTCGGCATCGAATTTCTTAGAACGATAAGCTTTATCTTTGTCATTGCGGTTGTTGTGCAATTTACAGAACTTGTTGTGCATAAAACCAGTCCACTACTCTATCAAGTGTTAGGTATTTTTCTGCCACTGATCACAACTAATTGTGCAGTATTGGGGGTCGCATTATTGAACGTACAAGAACAACATGGATTTATTGAGTCAGCCCTATATGGCTTTGGTGCTGCTATCGGTTTTTCAATGGTCTTAGTTATTTTTGCTGCGATGCGTGAACGCATTGCTGCTGCCGATGTACCTGTACCCTTTCAAGGTGCTGCTATTGGTTTGATCACAGCTGGACTGATGTCTATGGCCTTTATGGGCTTTGCTAGCCTAGTTAAGGTTTAATCTATGTTTACAGCTATTATTGCCATCACGGTGATGGCGCTTATCTTTGGTTTATTGCTAGGTTTTGCTTCTATTCGATTTAAGGTCGAAGGTGATCCCATTGCCGATCAAATTGATAAAATATTACCTCAAACTCAATGTGGCCAATGTAGTTTTGCTGGTTGCCGTCCCTATGCTGAAGCAATTGCTGCCGGTGAAGCTGATATTAACCGTTGCCCACCTGGTGGTGAAGCAACAATTCAAGCGTTAGCTGAATTATTAGAAGTTGAGCCAAAACCGCTTGATGAAGAATGTGGTGTCGAAAAACCCAAAACATTAGCAGTGATTGATGAAGATCGTTGCATAGGTTGCACCTTATGCATTCAGGCTTGTCCTGTTGATGCTATTTTAGGTGCCGCAAAACACATGCATACGGTCATCGCAAGTGAATGTACTGGTTGTGAATTATGCGTACCACCATGCCCTGTAGATTGTATTGATATGGTTGAAACAAAACAAAATCCAAACACATGGCGCTGGCCTGATCCTGATCATGTTGATATCCAATTAGGAGATCGCTCATGAGTACTGTTGCAGGTTCATTTCCTGGTGGTTTAGTGCTTAATGGTCAAAAAAAACGCTCAACCCAGACCCCTATCCGCAAAACGCCTTTGAGTAAAAAGCTGATCTTGCCATTGCAACAACACATTGGTTCAGAATCCATACCCATTGTAAGTGTTGGAGACAAGGTACTAAAGGGTCAAAAAATTGCTAAAGCAGATGGTCATGTTTCTGTGTATCTGCATGCACCTAGTTCAGGCACTATTAGTGCCATCGATGAACAACCGATACCACACCCATCGGGCTTATCTGGACTTTGTATCACTATCGAAACGGATGGACTGGACACATGGATTGAACACCACCCAATAGCAGATTACACTCAACTATCTGAGCATGATATTCGTCAACATGTGCGTGAAGCAGGCATAGTTGGTCTGGGTGGCGCCGGTTTTCCTAGCTTTATCAAACTCAATCCAGGCGTACATCATCACGTTGAAACATTGATCATCAATGGTGTCGAATGTGAACCCTATATCACCTGTGATGACATGCTAATGCGTGAACGCGCTGATGGCATTCTCGATGGTATCGAGATTATTCGTTTTGCATTACGTGTTAAAAACTGTGTTATTGCTATTGAAGATAATAAGCCTGAAGCAATTTCGATAATGGAACTCGCATTAGCTGCCAGACCAGAGCTAACTGACACAACAATCATGGTTGTACCAACTCGTTATCCTGCAGGTAGTGAAAAACAACTGATTCAAGTCGTCACTGGCAAACAGGTACCTAGTCACGGTTTGCCTATTGATATCGGTATCGTATGTCATAATGTTGGAACTGCTTATGCTATTGGTCGCGCTATCAAACATGGCGAGCCACTTATCTCACGTATCGTTACTGTCACTGGCACAGATGTCAAACATGCCGGTAATTTCGAGACCTTGTTCGGCACACCCATGCATGAGTTATTAGCCTTTTGTGAAACCACTCGCGAACCCAATGCGCCATTTATTCTGGGCGGTCCAATGATGGGGTATAACCTGTCTGGTGATAATTTGCCCGTCACTAAAACAGCCAACTGTATTTTAGTGGGTGTTGATGCTGCTGCTCCAGCAGAAAAACCGCTACCCTGCATACGCTGTGGTGAATGTGCAGCAGCTTGTCCTGCCAGCTTATTACCACAGCAGTTATATTGGTATGCTCGCGATAAAGATCTGGAAAAAACCCGTCAATACAACCTGTTTGATTGCATCGAATGTGGCTGTTGCAGTTATGTCTGCCCAAGTAAAATTCCACTGGTTCATTACTTTCGTTTTGCCAAAACCGAAACAATGAATCAAGAACTGGAAGCAGCTAAATCTGATCAGGCTCGCATACGCCATGAAAACCGTTTAGCTCGTCAGCAATTAGAGCAACAAGAGAAAGAAGAGCGTCAACGTCAACGAAAATTAGCTTTAGCAGCCTCTCAAGCTGCCAAAGAAAAGCAGGAACAAGCCGCACAATCCCCATCTGACGGAACGGAGAGCTAGCCATGCCTTTAAGAAGTAGATTATCTTCACCGTTTTTATCGGGAATGAATCGAGTCACCTTGATCATGGCACAGTTACTATTAGCATTGATCCCGGCAATTATTGCTTTAGTTTATTTTTTTGGACCTGGTGTTCTAATCAATATCGTACTTGCAGTGGTCATTGCATTAGTTACTGAAGCTGTGATGCTAAAACTGCGTCATCGTCCTATTAAGCCTTTTTTAACCGATGGCAGTGCAATTGTGACGGCGGTGTTACTTGCTATTGCACTACCACCACTAGCACCTTGGTGGTTAACAATGGTGGGGATTCTGTTTGCCATTATTTTTGCTAAACATTTATATGGTGGACTAGGCTATAACCCATTTAACCCGGCAATGGTTGCCTATGTATTACTGTTGATTTCATTCCCGCTTGAAATGACAACATGGTTACCTATATCAGCTTTCAGTGATGCACCCATAGAGTTTGATTCAGCGTTTCAAATGATCTTTCAAGGTCAATTGACTACAGCGGTTGATAGTTTATCTGGCGCCACCCCGCTTGATGCGATGAAAACTGAGATTGGCTTACTACACGTACCATCACAAGTGATTCAACAACCATTATTTGGTCATTTTGGTGGTAAAGGTTGGGAATGGGTTAACATCTGGTTTGCCATCGGTGGCCTGGCATTATTGTATCGCCGTGTGATAAGTTGGCATATACCGGTTGCCATGTTAAGTGGTCTATTAGCTATTAGTCTTATCACATGGTTGCTTGCACCAGAAACAACCGCCTCACCACTCTTTCATTTAGTGAGTGGCGGTACAATGTTAGGGGCATTTTTTATTGCAACAGATCCTGTTACAGCAGCCACCACAGTTAAAGGACGATTAGTATTTGGTGCTGGCGTAGGTCTATTAACCTACATCATACGCGTCTGGGGCGGTTACCCCGATGGCATTGCTTTTGCGATAATAGTAATGAATATGCTGGTGCCGTTAATTGATTATTACACCCAACCAAAAGTCTATGGAGCAGTGAAATAATGGCGTCATTAAAAACCCATATTTTTCGTGTTGGCTTAATGCTGGCTGTATTTGCTATCGTAGCAACGTCACTTGTTGCAATGACAGAAGCTAATACCCGAGAAAAAATCAGCGAAAATGAGCGACAAGCCTTATTGAAGGCAATCAATCAAATTGTAGATAGTAGTGACTATAATAATGCTATTTTGTCAGATACCTTAACGATCAGTAAAAACAAGCTCTTAGGAACAAAACAAGACACCACTATTTATAGAGCTCGTTTTGATGCTAAACCTGTGGCAGCAATATTCACCAGTGTTGCACCTAATGGCTATAGCGGTGAAATCAAATTACTGATCGGTGTGTATTACGATGGTAGCATTGCTGGCGTTCGAGCGATCAACCATAAAGAAACGCCTGGTTTAGGTGATAAGATAAATGAACAAAAATCAGATTGGATCCGTCAATTCAAAGGACTTTCTTTAACAAATCCGTCCGAATCAAAATGGAAAGTTAAAAAAGATGGTGGCCAGTTTGATCAGTTCACAGGAGCGACCATTACGCCACGTGCTGTGGTCGGCGCCGTAAAAAAATCCTTAGAATATTTTAATAAAAATCGCGACACATTGTTTGAGGTAACGCCAGATGAATAATAACTACAGCACTATCATTCGTGATGGTTTATGGAAAAATAACCCCGCGTTAGTCCAACTATTAGGACTGTGTCCTTTGCTTGCAGTGACAAATACCACGATAAATGGCTTAGGTTTAGGACTCGCAACTATCTTAACCTTAGTTGCATCAAATGGTTTGGTATCTCTCCTTCGAAAGCATATTCCTGACGAAGCACGTTTACCTGTGTTTATGCTAATAATTGCATCAATTGTAACCATTATCGAATTATCAATGAATGCATGGTTTCATGAGTTATATGTGATTTTAGGTATTTTTATTCCATTGATCGTCACCAACTGCGCCATAACTGGTCGTGCTGAAGCGTTTGCATCACGCAATCCGGTTGGGCCGGCACTTGTTGATGGTTTAATGATGGGTTTAGGGTTTACTGCTGTACTCGTTTTATTAGGCTCAATGCGTGAATTGATTGGGCAAGGCACGCTGTTTAGTGAAGCACACTTAATGTTTGGTGACGCAGCACGACAATTTACGATTGTCATATTTGAAGATTATCGTGGCTTTTTAATCGCATTATTACCGCCAGGTGCCTTTATTGGCTTAGGTTTAATTGTCGCCTTAAAAAATGTCATTGATGCGCGACAAAAAGCCCAAGAAACCAAACAAAAAGCGATGATCGCTGAAGCTGTCGCTGGATAAGCATGAATCAGCAACAGCGATATGTGTTTTTTGCTCGACTCAAAGCACATAATCCAGAGCCGACAACCGAGCTTAATTACACTAGCCCGTTTGAATTATTGATTGCCGTTATTTTATCTGCACAGGCAACCGATATTGGTGTAAATAAAGCAACTGATAAACTCTATCCTATTGCGAATACGCCACAAGCGATTCTGGATTTAGGCATCGATGGACTTAAACAATACATCAAAACCATTGGTTTATTTAATAGTAAGGCTGACAACGTGATTAAAACCTGTCAGCAACTATTAACCTTACATAATGGTGAAGTGCCTGAAGATCGTTCTGCCCTCGAAGCACTTCCCGGTGTAGGACGTAAAACAGCTAATGTCATCTTAAATACCATCTTCAAACACCCTGTTATTGCCGTTGATACCCATCTCTTTCGTCTTGCCAATCGGACAGGTCTGGCTAAAGGCAAAACAGTACGTGAGGTTGAAGATCGTCTGATGAAAGTTGTGCCCAATGAATTCAAACAAGATGCCCACCACTGGCTGATCCTACATGGCCGCTATGTCTGCGTTGCAAGAAAACCACATTGTGAACACTGTGTCGTTACAGATTTGTGTGACGAATTTCGTCGTCAGCAAAAAAAGATGATAAAAAGTTAATGTTTGGACAAAACCGTCAACAACTACGTCAGTTTTACCATGATGTTTGGCAAAAAAAACAGAATAATGTAGCTCTAAATGCATTAGAAACCATCATTGCACAGGTTATCGAAGCTCACCCTGAATACCATTCAATTTTTCAGAGTGATGCCAGTTTAGAGCAAGATTATTTTGTCGAAGCGGGTCAAACAAATCCGTTTTTGCATATGGGCTTGCATATCTCATTGCATGAACAAATTTCAAGCAATCGACCTGATGGCATCCGAGAACTATATCAACAGCTATTACATAACTATGGTGATGCTCATGGAGCTGAACATCAGATGATGGAATGTTTAACCGAATCACTTTGGTTGGCACAACGTAATAATACAGTGCCATCAGAAGCTGATTACTTAGAAGCACTGACGCAATTATTACGTAGGTAACCTATGACAAACAAAATTACTGTAAGTGTCGAGTTTTATTTTAAAGGAAAAGCTTTTAGCCCCAGTTCTGAACTGGATTTAGATAAAGTCATGCATACCTATGGCACATTACCCGATCTTCACCTGTTATTAGCTCAAACAAGTGATATCGATAGCTATTCCTATGAATTTGAAATGTTAATTGCCGAACCTATCCAATTCAGTCAGCCACAAGGTAGTGCAGTTACTTTTTATAATGAAGGTCAGTTTGATCAACATGGTTTTGAGCAGGCATGGCATCAACAACAGCAGCTCGACTACTTGGCACCGCTCATAAAACAACAACTTGATATTGATAATATCGATGATCATCCCAAGCTTAAAAATGTGATTTTGGCGGCTTACAATTTGGGTAAAACTAATCAAGCCTGACAAAACATAGCGTGAACATTGATTAACCATAACAATAAGACAGTATTATGAAAGCATTCGGTTTTACCAGTAACAGTTCAGACCCGATATTAGTTGAACAGGCGACGCCAAAAGCCACAGGCAACGATCTGTTAATTGCTATTGAGGCGATTGCCGTCAATCCAGTTGATACTAAAGTTAAAGCCAGTATTAACCAAGCATTAGCATCACCTAAAATAGTGGGTTGGGATGCGGTTGGTACTGTCATTGAAACTGGTGATGATGTTGATTTATTTACTGTCGGTGAACGTGTGTTTTACGCTGGAGATGTCGGACGTTCTGGCTGTTATGCCAGCCATCAACTGGTAGATCAACGTATCGTAGGTCTTGCACCCAAATCATTATCTGCACAACAAGCGGTAGCTATGCCTCTGACCAGTCTAACCGCATGGGAAGCCTTATTTTCCAGACTCAAAATTACTGCTGAGCGTGATGCTGGTAAAAACATTCTTATTATAGGTGGTGCCGGTGGTGTGGGTTCGATTGCTATTCAACTGGCAAAAAAAATAGCCAAACTAAACGTTATTACTACGGCATCTCGATCAGAATCAGAGCGATGGTGTGTTAAGCAAGGTGCTGATCATGTCATTAATCATCATGCTGATCTCGTCCTACAATATCGTAGCCTGGGTTTGGCTGATCCAGACTATATAGTGTGTCTTAATAACACAGATCGACATTTTAAAAGCATGGCTGAATTAATTGCACCACAAGGTATGATCTGTAGCATTGTCGGAACACAACAAAAACACGATCTAGATTGCCTCAAATCTAAAAGTGCTGGCTTTGTCTGGGAGTTTATGTTCACTCGCCCCATGTTTAAAACTAACGATATCTCACAGCAACATCACATCCTGACACAGGTATCACACTTACTTGATAAAGGCGAACTTAACTCGACTTTAACTGAAATCATAGGCCCGATAACAGCAGAAAACATTATGCTAGCCCATAACAAATTAGTGTCAGGCAATACCATAGGAAAGCTTGTTCTAACAGCTATTTGTGACTAGCTATTTCGCCATACAGCTTATACCCGTATAATTATCGTTTTATTTAATTTACTTTAAGGTTTGTTCATGACTACTCAAAAATCAGGCAAGTTCTTTTTTGGAAGTATTGTTACTTTTCTTATTATCGCTTTAGTAATTAAAGTCATTCTTGTTAACGTACAAGATGTGAGCAAAAACGTTGTTGCTCCTGAAAGCATGACCGAACAAGCAATTCTGGAACGCATTAAACCTGTAGCTGAAGTCTATGTTGGTGAAGCACCTGTAGTGGAAGTTGCAGCTGTTGAAGAAACTGCAGCGGAATCAGGTAGTGTTGGTGAAAAGATCGTCACTCAAGTATGTGCCATGTGTCATGCTTCAGGCATGATGAACTCACCTAAACTGGGTAGTGCTTCGGACTGGGCACCTCGTATTGAAAAAGGTGTAGACACCTTATATACAAATGCGATTAACGGCATCAACATGATGCCTGCTCGTGGTGGTCGACCTGATTTAAGTGATGATGATGTTAAAGCTGCTGTTGACCATATGGTTGAACTAGCCAAATAATCAAACAAGGCCCACCCTAAGGTGGGCTTTTTTATTTTGATCCAGATTAAAAACAAACAATGAAAACAATGCACTTCCCTTACATTGCATTATCACTCGCGATAATGTTGTTATTAGTTGTTTTCAAAGGTAGTCAGTTCGATAATAATGGCACAACGTTTTTACCGTTACTCACTTTATTAATAATGAGTGAATTTGCATTTTTTGTGACTGCAATTGGCACTTACATCGGCTTCAAGCAACTCCGAACCACTGGCTTTCAAGCTGTTTACGCCATGGCAACACTTTTATGTTTGATATTATCAGTACGCTTTTTGCTATTAGGCTTCTCACTCTGGCCGCTTTAAGTTATTCCACTTTTTACCACTTGACCTAACAATTTAAGGTATTTCTTCGTGACTAATAATGACATTTTACGCCGTATTCGCTATACCTTTGATTTTAGTGATGCCAAAATGATCGCGCTCTTTAAATTGGCTGAAGTTGACGTGAGTCGTGAACAAATAAGCAATTGGCTAAAGAAAGAAGATGATCCTGATTATCAAAATTGCCCAGACAAACAACTCGCTATTTTCTTAAATGGTTTAATCAATGACATGCGTGGCAAAAAAGAAGGCCCACAAGTTGAACCAGAAAAAAAACTCACTAATAACATCATCTTCAGAAAACTCACCATTGCGTTAAACCTTCAAGCTGAAGACACTCTTGAAATTCTTGAACTTGCAGACTTACGCATTAGCAAACATGAATTAAGTGCTTTCTTCCGTAAGCCTGATCACAAGCACTATCGTCAATGCAAAGATCAGGTATTACGTAATTTCCTTTTTGGAATGCAGTTAATGTATCGCGAACAGGATTAAGTAAAATAGCTCTATCTCGCTAAAGATTTGATCGTAGACAAGTGAACAATTATTGGTTTATCTTGTCGTATAGCAAACAACTCAAATAATCAGTTGCATAGTTAAAGCAAGGCGTTTTCCTAGCTATAAAACTGCCGCATGCAAAACATTTACTTAATACCAGGATAGTAACTTACAATCATGCTGACAAAAAAATCTAAAGCCGGAATATATCATGCTCCGTGGGAAAAAAGTTTTGATAAATTAGTATCGCCATTTGAGGAGTTTATTCATCGTCAAACCACCAGTGGTCTGTTACTTATGGCAACGGCGATTCTTGCATTAATCCTTGCCAATAGCTCCCTAGCCTATAGTTACTCCCATGTCATGCATACTTTAATTAATGTCAGTATTGGTAACTGGGCAATTGAAATGACGCTACATCACTGGATCAATGATGGTCTGATGGCGCTTTTCTTTTTTGTCGTTGGGCTAGAATTAAAACGTGAGATCCTGGTCGGTGAATTAGCTTCGATCAAAAATGCTATTTTGCCGATTGCTGCTGCAATCGGTGGTATGGTCGTGCCTGCTTTAATCTATTTTTCAATAAATCCCGAAGGTGACACCGCCAGTGGCTGGGGCATTCCAATGGCAACTGATATTGCTTTTGCTATCGGTGCCTTAGCCCTATTAGCAAGTCGTGTCCCCAAAGCTTTAATCACCTTCCTTGTCGCCTTAGCGATTGTTGATGATTTGGGTGCGGTACTTGTTATTGCTGCATTTTATACAGAATCTATTAACTTTATTCCGTTAATCGCCGCTGGTGTTATCTTTTTGATTTTGCTGTCTTTTAATATGCTAGGCATTCGCAAAACCTTACCTTATTTTGTTGTTGCCGTGGCGTTATGGTATGCCTTATTACTATCAGGTATTCATCCAACATTGGCCGGTATCCTCGGAGCGATGTCGGTTCCAGCCATTCCAAAGTATGATCCGACTCGCTTTAGTAAACATGTACATAAATTAATGCGTGATTTCGATGCGAGTTATGAGCCAGGTACTAATACCATGACCAATGATAAGTTACATTCTGTCGTTGAAAGATTAGAACACGGTGTTGAAAGTGTCGGTGTACCTCTGAAACGTTTAGAACATACATGGCATATCCCTGTTGCTTATCTCATCATTCCAATTTTTGCTTTAGCCAATGCAGGTATCGCAATTGATATTAGCTCGGCGACTGCAACATTAGGCCATCCTGTTACATTAGGAGTTATGCTTGGTCTGATCTTAGGTAAATTTATCGGTATTGCAGGGGTAAGTTGGGTCATGCTGAAACTTGGCATAGCTCAACTTCCCAAAGATACGCGCTTTACTCAAATAGCAGGGGTATCACTACTTGCCGGTATCGGCTTCACCATGTCGATCTTTGTCGCCCAATTAGGTTTCGGAGAAAATGAAACCCTGTTACTTATGGCTAAAACTGGTATTTTAGCGGCGTCGCTTATTTCCGGTATTGCTGGTTATATATGGCTTTATGTCGTAAGCCAGCCACCATCTGAAAGTTAAATATTAACCCAACATACCGCGAATATTAGACAGGTGAGCTTTGCCGCGTTGTTTACGTTCTTCTGGGTCAACCTGCGATTTATCTGAGGTCCAGACTAAGTCTTCTGGCGGTAGCTCGCGTAAAAAGCGACTTTCTTCGCATTCGACTTTTTCACCATAGCGTTTACGCGTGTTTGCCATAGTAAATACCAGTGAACGCTGTGCTCGGGTTATTCCGACATAAGCCAAACGACGTTCTTCTTCGATATTATCTTGTTCGATACTGGTACGATGCGGCAGAATTTCTTCTTCCATACCAATAATAAAGACGTGTGGAAACTCTAAACCTTTAGCCGCATGCATTGTCATTAGATGGACTGCATCGGCTTGATTTTCATCTTGTTGACGATCCATAATATCCATTAAGGTCAATCGTGCGGTGATATCACCGATATTCTTTTCTTCCGTATCTTGTTCGATCATTCGACCTATCCACGCAACTAATTCTTCGACGTTTTCCATACGTCGTGTTGCTTGATTGGGATCACCCGTCACTTCTTCTAGCCAAGCGCGATAATCAATTTCTTCGATCATATCTTTGACAGCATCAAGCAAATTGCCTCGATTGGCACGATCAGCAATATCGATCAACCAATTACAGAAATGCTGAATGCGAGCCATTGCCTGTGTTGAAAGTTGCTCAGCCAAACCAAATTCAAAACACGCACCAAACATACTTGTTTTACGTTGTGCAGCGTAATTACCAATAGTCTGCAAAGTACTGGCACCAATACCTCGGCGTGGCGTATTAATAACACGTAAGAACGCATTATCATCATCTTGATTAGCTAATAATCTTAGATAGGCCATAATGTCTTTCACTTCAACACGAGCAAAAAACGAGGTGCCACCTGTTAAGAAATAAGGCACATTATGTTCACGTAAAATCTTTTCAATCGGTCTTGATTGATGATTACTTCGATATAAAATCGCATAATCTTTGAAGTTCGCATGATATTTAAGCTTGTGATACAGCAGTTCAGATACCACTTTTTCAGATTCATGATCATCATCACGACAACCAATGACCCGAATCGGATCGCCCTCGCCCATTGCACTCCATAATTTCTTTTCGAAAATATGAGGATTGTGACCAATCAACTCATTAGCAACACGTAAAATGCGTCCCATTGAACGATAATTTTGTTCTAATTTAATCAGCTTTAATCGTGGAAAATCCTGTTGTAACTGTACTAAGTTTTCAGGGCGTGCACCACGCCATGAATAGACTGACTGATCATCATCACCTACGACAGTTAATGCTTCGCGTATTCCTACCAGTTGTTTGACTAATTCATACTGACAGCCATTAGTATCCTGATATTCATCCACTAATAAATAATGAATTCGCGCCTGCCAACGTTGTAACACGTCAGCATTATTGCGAAACAATAACACTGGTTTCAAAATCAAATCATCAAAATCAACCGCGTTATAGGCTTGTAATGCTTCGACATAACGATGATAAACCTTGGCAGCAGCTACTTTTTGGCCATCATCTGCCAACGACATTGCCTGTTCCGGCAAGATCAGCTGATTTTTCCATTCAGAAATTTGCCACTGACATTGTTCGGCATGTTCACTATCTGCTGCAAAGTCACGCCCCATCAAATCGCGTAATACTGCCAGACTATCTTGTGCATCAAAAATCGAAAAACCAGCGCGAAAGCCAAGATGAGCATAGTCACGCCGTAGAATATTAAGTCCCATGGTATGGAAGGTCGATACCATTAGACCTCGCGCTGAGGCATTGCGTGATGCCATTAATTCAGCCACCCGACTTTTCATTTCTCGTGCAGCTTTATTGGTAAAGGTCACAGCGGCAATATTGCGCGGTGCAATGCCACACTGTTCAATCAGATAGGCTATTTTCCGAGTGATAACACGGGTTTTACCACTACCAGCACCGGCTAAAACAAGTAAAGGTCCATCAATATGCCGAGCCGCTTCCCGCTGCTGCGGATTAAGATCACGCATTCAGTCTATCTAGTCGTCGATAAGAAATAGCTTCACTCAGATGTGCCGTTTGAATATGTTCACTGTCTGCTAAATCAGCAACAGTACGCGCAACTTTCAAAATGCGATGATAGGCGCGTGCCGATAAGCCCAAACGACTAATTGCCTGTTCTAATAATTGATAATCACTGTCTTGCAAGGAACAATAAACCTCTAACTCTTTATGTTCTAGTAAATAATTTGCTTTGTTTGCACGTTTCAACTGGCGTTCTCTGGCAATGGTGACACGTTGTCTTACTTCTGCACTGGTTTGTTCAGTGTGTTGCTCAGTTCGTAACAATGACTTTGCTATAGAAGGTACTTCAATCAACATATCAATCCGATCCATCAATGGACCTGATACTCTGGCACGATAACGACGTACCTGATCTTCCGTACAATGACATCTATTATCGCCCAAATAACCACATGGACAAGGATTCATAGCTGCCACCAGTTGAAAGCGAGCGGGAAATTCCGACTGAAACGCTGCTCGCGAAATGGTGATCTTGCCAGATTCTATTGGTTCGCGCAGTACTTCCAGCACTTTTCTATCAAATTCAGGCAATTCATCTAAAAACAAAATCCCATTATGCGCGAGTGATATTTCACCGGGACGAGGTGGGCTACCACCTCCGACCATAGCAACCGCTGACGCAGTATGATGTGGTGAACGAAAAGGTCGTTGTCGCCACTTTGTATTATCAAAGCCCATTCGAGAAATAGACAGTACAGTTGCGCTATCAACGGCTTCCTCTTCTGTCATTTCCGGCATAATGCCGGGCAAACGACTTGCCAACATCGTTTTCCCGGTGCCGGGTGGCCCTGTTAACAGCAAAGAATGACTGCCTGCGGCTGCGACCTCTAATGCCCGACGTGCATTAGCTTGACCTTTTACATCTGCCAAATCGGGATAGTCACGACGTTGATGCGTTGTTGTCTGTTGATGAATTTCTAAATCCTGTTGGCCTGATAAATAAGCACAGACATGTAACAAATGATTGGCTGTTCTACATTTAGCATCGGCTAACAATACGGCTTCATCACGATTGGCTTGCGGTAAAACCAGTTCTCGCCCTGATTTTGCAACTGACATTAATGTCGGTAACACACCACGAACAGAGCGTAATTCTCCGGCAAGCCCCAATTCACCAATAAACTCTTTATCTTGTAATGATGTCAGTGGAATTTGACCTGAAGCCGCCAAAATTCCCAATGCAATCGGCAGATCAAAGCGCCCTCCTTCTTTCGGTAAATCTGCAGGTGCTAAATTAATCGTAATCCGTTGTTGTGGAAAATTAAATTGAGAATTGATCAATGCAGAACGCACCCGATCTTTACTTTCTCTGACAGCCATCTCAGCAAGACCAACAATCGACAGGCTAGGTAAACCATTAGAAATATGCACTTCTATCGTGACTATGGGTGCATCAATGCCGGTCAATGCTCGGCTATATACTGTTGCTATTGTCATCATCACCTTCCCTGGTCTATTTTGATTTATCAGAGGTTTAATTGTTTCAGATCTGACAACATTAATCCATCTGTTGTAACCAGCGCACACCACCTAAACGGCGTTGTTGCTGCAAATTCCAGACGGCTCTATCTCGAATATGTTGTTCGGGTCTTGCAGGATTATATCGCAATGGACTGGGTAAACAGGACGCAAGTAAGGCAGACTGCATCGGGCTGAGCTGGCGTACTGTTTTACCAAAATGATACTGACTGGCAGCCTCTAAACCAAAGACCCCCTCGCCCCATTCGGCAATATTTAAGTACACTTCCAAAATACGTTGTTTACCCCACGTTAACTCGATTAATAAGGTAAACCACGCTTCAAGTCCTTTTCTTAGCCAACTTCGTCCCGTCCAGAGATAAACATTCCGGGCAACTTGTTGGCTAATGGTACTGGCACCTCGCAATTTTTTGCCGTTAGATGATGATTCCAAAGCGTGAAAAATTGCATCAATATCAAAGCCCTGATGCAAAGGAAAACGTTGATCTTCCGACGTCACGACGGCCAGTGCTGCTTGTTTGGGAATCGTATCCCAATCAAGCCATGTTTGTTTAAGTTTAAATTGTTGATTGCTAGAGGCTAACCATCTATCGATCATGACCATGGTTACAGGTGGATTTAGCCATCTAAAAGGCACAACAGTAACAAGGCTCAACACAATAAATGCGAGCAGTAGCAATAAAGTATAACGAATCAGGCGTGTTTGAATTTTTTTCACAGGTGTGATCGTACCAGAATCTTCACTACATAATTGTGTAAGCTAACAACATGTGCTGACGCGCTTGACTTATCCTGATCTAATGGTATTTAGTGATATGAACAGCAATAATCCACAAGCTCTGTCACAATCAAATCAAATGATGAATCTCCCGATACTTCAAACTGCTCGCCACCAATAACGGTGTTCCAAGCGTCACTTCCAGCTAGTTTATAACGTAATTGTCCGGCTAAAATTTCCATTAGCTCTGGCTGTGCTGTGCCAAATGTGTATTCACCCGGCATCATAATACCCAAGGTTTTAGTGCTGCCATCAGCAAACGTGACTGTTCGGCTTGTAACATTACCATTGAAATAGACATTGGCTTCACGCGTAACGGTGACATTGTTAAATTCAGACATAATTTTCTCTTAATTGTTATTTTCTAATTCGCTGACACGTTGCTCTTGTTCTAATTCCGCAACACGTTGTACTTATTCTAATTCCGCAACACGTTGCTCAAGGGCTTCCAATTTTGAACGGGTGCGATGTAAAACCTGAGTTTGAACATCAAACTCTTCCCGCGTGACCAAATCAAGCTTGGCGAATGTTGCACTTAATGCGGCCCGAATATTTTTTTCGACATCTTCTTGCATCTCTGTAAAGCTTGCAGGCATAACCTTACTGATCGCTTGAACTACTTCTTCCAGTTTTTTAGGATCTAACATTATTTTTATCCTTATATTTTTTGCCAGCTATTCTACCATTAGTCAGCATCGTTAATCGCTCGATATGATAAATTGTCACATTATTAAAACCTAATTATTGTTCCAGGAGAAAAGCATGATTCAATCTGCTGTCACCGACTTGCTTAATCAGCATAAGTTTAACTACGACGTTATAGAAATTCCGTTATCAGAAGATAAAAAACCAATTAGACAATTAGAAGAATTATTGCAATCACAAAACCGTGATCCTAATTCCGTTGTAAGAAGCGTGTTATTTAAAAAGAATTCGGGTGGTTTTACCTTGCTAGCCGTTGCAGGCATTGGTCGTGCTGATTGGGCATCATTACGTAAACACCTTGGCGAACGTAAATTACGCATGGCGGAATATGATGAAGTTGTTGAAGCAACAGGCTATGTCGTCGGTGCGGTCCCCCCCGTTGCTTTGCCTGACACAATTCAAGTCTTAGTTGATGATAGTGTGAGCGAGTTTGATACCGTCATTATTGGCAGTGGTGTATTGGGTTATGCCCTATCCCTTGCAAGTGCTGATTTACTAACATTATTAGCCGAGTGTGATCGTGGTCAGTTTGTTAAAACTGAATAATCAATGAGACTTTTCTCAATCGTATTTAAGTTTTTAAATCAGCAAAGCTTGTGGATAAGAATGGTGAATTTTATTTTTCAGTAATTTACCATTTTGATGTTTATTCCGTTTAACACCATCAGCTCCCCATGTTCCCCACTGTTTAAAGAAGAAAGCAATATTTTGTTCTTCGCATTGCTCCTGAATATTTAGTGCCCACTGTTCTTTCATAGGGCGAGCTTTACTACCACTTTCTCCGCCAACAATCACCCAGTGAATTCCTGAAAAATCAACATCACCTAGATCTTCTAATAATGGCTCAACAGATAAAAAACGAATTTTGGCCGGTATCGTTTTTAAAACTTCCATCCGTGGTAGCCCTTCTTTAATATTTTCAACACTTACTCCCAACCAAACATTGTCAGGTACATTTCTATTTTGGAAATATGCTAAAAGTTGGTTTTCACGCTTGGTCAATATTTGATAACGATGTTGCGGCGTTTGTTTGATCACTTGAAATACTTTGTCGATAAACTCAAAAGGTACATTTTCGTGAAATAAATCACTCATAGAGTTTACAAAATAAGTAGTCGGTTTTTTACGCTTAATTGGTTGAGATAATCTTTCCTCTAAAAGACTTAATTCAAAACCATTTTGATATCCATTTGCCCCCATGGCTTTTAAACGTTTTGCCATGACTTCGGCGTAACAATGTTTACAACCAGCCGAAACCTTTGTACACCCAGTGGTAGGGTTCCAAGTTTGTTCTGTCCATTCTATTTGGCTTTTAGTTGTCATGATATTAATTGAACCGTCACTTTAATCAGATGGTTTTTATAGTTTGAATAATTTAAATGATAACCACTTTTTGCATTTAAAAAATATTCTACTTTTATTTTGTTGTTCTTTTTAAATTTTTGTAAAATTTTATTCGTATGTTTTGGTTTAAAACCTAATTTCAATGTCCATTCATAAATCTCATTATTATTCTTACTTTCTCGTAAGTATAGTTGTAACTCTTGTTCTAGCTCATCAGTTTTTTGCGCTTCTAAGAACATGTCAACTTGATTGGTATGATTGAATCCACTGCCTTGTTGATCATCTAAACTCCATTTTACTTCTACGATTTTTTCCAATCCTAAGATATGTTGGGTTATAAAAAATAAAGCATAATAGCTCCCTTTCTGATTTTTAATATGATATGAGGTAGCAAAATATTCATCTTTAAAAGTAAGTGATTGCTCTATCGCCTTTATCAAGTCAATATCACCGCTAATCGTATCTACATCAATATCAAATTGTTCTACAAACCCTTTAAGTGGTAAAAAATCTTTTTCAATATCATCACCTAGAGTTTTGTCCTTAAAACGTGTCATTTGATTAATAGGTAAAAAAATTATAACTTCCGTTCGCCTATTTCTTAATAACTCCTCAATCAAAAGCTTATCAATCTGCTTGTATCCATAAGGATCAATAAAAACTAGATTTCTTGTTTTACTATCCTGTTTATTATTTATTCCATCTATTAATTTCTTAATTAAATCAGTAGCATCTTCATTATGAGTACGGGTTAAAAATGTTTGTTTCTGTGATTCGAGCCATTCTTTTGTTATTTTTATACGTTTTTTACTCAAGTCATTCAAAGTTAATGTAATCTCAGTTTTACTCTCTGGGTAAAATTTTTGAACTCTTTGAATTTGCTTAAAAGCACGAACGGCTCCACTCTCTTTGCCATCATCATAAAATGCCTGTCCACAAAACATATCGTAAATATTTATCTTCTCTACATATTGAGTTGTAAACAGAATAGGTAAATATCGTTCTAAATAATGAATATAAAATTTAAGCTTCGCTTCTGTATGAGGTTTAACAGTATTTTTTGTTTCTTTTCTGCTCATTTTTTATCCTTAAATTATTTATCTTCCATAAGATTAATGAGTTAGTCATCAAAATTATACTCTTAAAGTATCATCAATCATCTTGATGAAACAGTGCAAATACGATGTTAGTGTAGCAATTGCGCCAAACCGCTCTCACGTTGATGTTGAGTGTTGATGGTTTTACGAAGGATAGCTTCATTGGCAACTATCATCAGCTGTTTTTTAGCCCGCGTGATCGCAGTATAAAGTAACTCACGATTCAACATGCTGTTGTCTTGATCTGGCAATAACACACTGATTGCATCAAATTCTGAACCCTGACTTTTATGAATCGTCATCGCATAAGCCGTTTCATGTGCTGGCAAACGCGATAAATCAACCCAACGTAAGGTGTTATCAATGAGAAAACAGGCATGTAATTCTCCGGCATCATCTTTAAGGATTAAGCCGGTATCGCCATTAAATAGCTGTTGGCGATAGTCATTTTGGCTAATCATGATCGGGCGACCATGATAAAAGTCTTGCTGGCTACGCCAACCGTGTCTGGCCAAGTTTTGTTCGATTAATTGATTTACTGATACTACAGAATAAGGGCCTTGTTTAAGCGCACATAATACGCGATAACCATCAAACGTCTTAATGCATTCCAGAGGACTTTTTGAGGTTTTTATAAGGTCAAAATAAGCGTGATACCCTGCAATTAATACCGTCAAATCTGGTTGTTGATGCCAAATCGTTTCAGTTGAATTACTGATAAGCTCAAGCACGTCATCTGCTTGTGCAGCCTGAATAGCTTTTGCCAAGCGTCCAATATCACTGTCTCCAGCAAAGCGATAACTCTGCTGTAATGTCACCACACTATCAGACAAAATTGTCTGTGCTGAAGGTTCAATCTTGAGTTCAATACCCGAAATCGCTTTGACCTGTTCGGCAAAAGACTCGCTAAATGTCATAGGATGGTCACATAAATTTGCCAACACCGCACCTGATTCAACCGAGGCTAATTGTTGACTATCGCCTAATAAAACCAGTCGAGTTGATGGTGCCAATGCATTTAATAATTTTGCCATCAAACTAATATCGATCATTGAGGCTTCATCAACAATCACTACATCAAAAGGCAAAGGTCGCTCGGCATCATATCGCCCTTGTTCAAATTGGGCGCTAATACCAAGCAAACGATGCAAGGTTTTGGCCTGTAAGCGATCACTGTCACTATTGCCAATTGATTGTTGTAAGCGAGCAGCCGCTTTGCCTGTTGGCGCTGCCAATGCAATGCGAGGCGGATGACATTGCTTTAATAATGATTGAATTATGCGTAACACAATCGTGGTTTTACCTGTGCCTGGCCCACCAGATATCACACAAAACTGTTTGCTTAGGGCCATTATGACTGCGACTTTTTGCCAATCTATGCCATCTGTTGAACTATTCCAGCCTAAAAAATCCTGTTTCAGTTGTTCACTATCAATGGCTAATGTGGTTTGGCTTCGCTGTTTTATCGCCTTCGCAACATGACGTTCATCTTGCCAATAACGATAAAGATAAACCAAGCCATTTTCAGTCAATATAAGTGGACGATACTCATTATCAGCCCCGACAACAGCGCTATTTTTAAGTCGTGTTTGCCACTCATTTATCTCAGGCAAAACCTCACTCACACTCTGATACATTTCACTAGCCTGCTGCAAATTCAAACAAACATGGCCTTGTGATACGGCATCACTCACCAGTCCAGCGGTTAGTGCAACAAGTTCATCCTGACTTGAGTCGTGGCGTTGAATATACGCAGTAAATTGACACGCTAACTCACTAAATCCGGCTTGGCGTAATAGTTTAGTAACATCGTTCATGATGATTTTCCTTGCATGTAACGATCTAAAGCCTCAAGCAAATCAATATTGATTTGGTCAGAAAACACGCCTGATTGCTGCCAATCGGGATGCATGCCACGAATAAACAAATACAAAACACCCCCTAAATGCTGGGCAGGATCATAATTTGGCAATCGCAATTTCAAATAGCGATGCAAGGCAAGGCTATAAATCAAATATTGCAATGGATAATCATGTGACAGCATTGCATCATCTAATTGTGTTTGTTGATAATCCTGTTGCTTATCACCCAAGAAATTCGACTTATAATCGACCACATAAAATCGACCTTGATGTTCAAACACCATATCAATAAAGCCTTTCATGAAGCCTGTCAGGTCATAAAAAGCCAGGCGATCGATTACGTGTGTTAGCACTGAATTATCAGTTAAATACGGTTGAAGCTGTTTCTTGAGCGACGTTGCAGATAAATGAGCAACAGGGAAATAAAATGCCATTTCATCAATCCGTTGAGCAGGCTTTAAATCAGCCAAACAAAAACGTTGTTCGGTCAATAACGGTGTCGCCACGATCTCAGACAACCACTGGCAGACAACATCTGTCCATGATTGATCAAAGCCATATTGCACCAGGATCCGACTCATTTGTGAACGTGAGGCATCATCATGCGCTTGGCTAAAATCCCATACCTCCAACATGCGGTGTAAGCAAGTTCCAGCTTGAGCACCACGAGGAAAGCCAAAACGATCACGTCGGATCTGAGGTTTAAGTTCAAGCTCTAATGTCATTAATGTCATTTCGCTATAACTGGCACCATCGTAGTCTGGTAACTCTGCATCATGTCCAGCTGTTAAAGCACTGAAACTACCAATTCGCCAAGGCTTGCGAATATGACCAGTAAAGTCACGCGACTGTAATAGCACATTCTCGTCATCCTGTTTATTTAAGGCTATCGCTGGTTGTTCAACTAAGTCCGTGATTGAAAATAAGGGTTGCTGTTGCACGACTAGCTGGTGTAAATCTTCCGTCATATTTGTCGCATCAATGGCATCACGCTCAGGATGCAATAATGAAAATAAAGCCGATTTAGTAACATCAGCCACTGTGCCCCAACAAATGACACAACGCTCTCTGGCACGGGTTAAGGCAACATATAAAAGGCGTAACTCTTCGGCTTGTTGTTCTTGTTCAAACACCTGTTTGGCCTTGGTTAAGGCTGGTTCAGCCATGGCAACATAGGCTGCATTGTTGTGTTCGGGATCATGAAACTGAATCAACTCAGCTTTGTTTTTAGGTGAATTGACGTGCCATAAAAATGGACAAAATACGATTGGATATTCCAAGCCCTTACTTTTATGAATTGTGATGATTTTGACTAAATGTTCATCACTTTCCAAACGTAACTGTGCCGTTTCATCATCACCATCAACCGATGCCCGATGAGACGATAGCCATGTGATGACAGAATCTATTGCGCTTTTCTGGCGTTGGCAATAATCCTGAATCAGCTCAGCCAAATGATACAGGTTGGTCAGTTGGCGTTCTCCCTGCTGCCGTGCCAATAACCGTTGTTGCACGTTTTGCGACACCATCAAGTGCCTAAACATCGACATAAAGCCTTTTTTTAGCCAAAGCTGGTGCAATTCATAGAATAAATCGAAATAGGGTAGCCATTGTTGTTCATCTTGCTGGCAGTGATATAACTCATCGGCTGTTAAACCAAAAAATGGCGATGCTAATACTGTGGTAATACGAGCAACATGATTGGGTTCGGCAACGGCTAACAACAAGCGCTCCATCATGACAGCTTCATCTGAGGCAAAAATGGTTTCTCGTCCCTGTTGCACGCTGTTGATACCACGTCGCAATAAACACTGTTGTATTTCACTGGCTTGAATATGGTTTCGTACCAATACGGCAATGTCGCCACCTGATAAAGGACGTTGCTGTTCATCTTCTATCAACGTTGCTTGATGGTTTTGTGCCAAATTTAATAGGAGTGCAATTTGATCGGCAGTTGAGTTTGCAGCCAACTGCATCATATCGCCTTTAGTCATGGCTTTATCGGTGCTTGCCCAGACTAATTGCAACGGAGCATGATCAGTTTGCTCAATCGCTAAGGCAGTTTCAGATGGTCGCGCTGTAGCAACGGCATGGAATGGAATATCGTCATAGATAAAAGGGCTCTCTTGTCGTTGAAATAAGGCATTAACCGCAGCGACTAAATCAGGATGTGAACGCCAGTTTTTATCCAGAGTATGTTCATGTTCAGTCGCTGATTTGGCTGTGAGATAAGTAAAAATATCAGCACCACGGAAACTATAAATGGCTTGTTTCGGGTCGCCTACAAAAAAAGTCGGCAAGCCGCTATTTTGATAAATGCGTCGAAAACTCTGATATTGCACTGGATCCGTATCTTGAAACTCATCAATTAGTGCTGCTCGATATTTATCTCGTAACAATACCACCAGCTGCTCACCATGTTCAGCTGATAAGGCTCGTTCAAGATTGATCAACAAATCATCATACGATTGCACTTGTTGCTGTTGTTTTAACGCGGGTACTTTGTCATTGAGATAATCAAGCAATGACAAACGTAACGTTTGTAATTGAATAGTACGTGCCAGCTCAAGTTGCTGATAACGTTCAAGCAAGTTCTCACAAGCAGTCCAAAATGTAAGCTCAGGTAACACCTGATCTCTTTTAAGTGCATCTTCAAGCTTTTCAGGCGTAAAACGATTGAAGTCATCAAATAATGTCGCTGGCGGTGATGTTTGTTCTAATAAAGCCATCAATTGCAATAACCACTTATCAACACTACTGACACGATATTTATTTCCGTTTAATAACGCTTTATTTTGTAAAGTAGCAATCACCTGTTCCTGCTGTTGATGCCACACGGTTTTGACCAACTCAAAGTGTTGCATAACAGCATGTTGTGCCTTTTCAGCATCACTCTCAGGTAAATCGAGATAATTCAGATAAGGCTTACCGATCAAGCCTCGAATCGATCTTAATAATGATTCTGGTGTTTGATGTTTGGCTAATAAATAAGCTGCAAACTCAGGTGTTGCCTCACTGACATTACAACGCCAAAAATCATCGGTGGCCGCTTGCAAGATGTCACGCTCATCGCCGATCAAATCAACATCAAAACGCAAACCACTTTCAAAGGCATAGTCTGTTAAAACACGCTGACAAAAACTATGAATAGTATAAATAGCCGCTTGGTCAAAACTCTGAATAGCCAGTGCCAAGGTATCCAGAGCATGTTTATCGTGCGATCTTTGTTGTAATAGTTGCTGACGTTTGTCTGCTAATTTTTGACGTAATCTATCACGTAATTCTTCTGTTGCAGCTCGGGTGTAGGTCACAACCAGAATTTGCTCAACTTTCAAATTCTGTTCCAATACCAAACGCAGGTATAACTCAGCCAAGGTATAGGTTTTACCGGTACCGGCACTGGCTTCAATCAAGTTCATGCCTGCTAAGGCAACGCTATTCACATCAAAACTCATAATTTTTCTCCAAGCAAATGGGCTTGGATTGGCTCATAGATCGCTAAGGCCAATTGTTGAAAGTGTTGGTCTAATGGCGGACGTGTATAGAGTTGTTGATGATAAACATCATCAGCCTCACCACTGACTTGTTGATTGCCAAACCAACTAGCCTTGATCGCATTCTCTGGAGAGGCACGACCATCATTCAAACTCGCCTGGGCATAGGCATAACTGGTGTTATTAAAAAACGCCAACGGCTGATGTAAACCCTGCCAATAAAAATCTAGCAATTGCTTGAGATAGCTCATTGGCTCATCAACTGGTTTAAATTGATAGTGATTATCATCAGTCACAATTTCACTGTTTGTAAGCACACCTTTGGGTTGAACAATATTTAACAACAGATGTTCAAGCCATAAACCAACAAGATCATGGCCTTTGGTTTTTGCCATACGATAGACAAATATGCCTTTATCAGAAAGATGTTCAAACTGCCCTGTTATCACAAAGTCATCTACCTTCACCTCAAATGGTATTGCTTCGATAAATAAGCTTGGATAATGCGATAGCAATTGTTCAGAAAAGGCATCAACTCTATCCACCTGTTTATCAAAAATCTGCTCACCTAGTATGCCTTGGGGCAAGATACCACTAGCCTGAGCCAGTGCTAATGCGTCGCTGGTATCATGCTTATTTAATCGAGCCTGTAATAACTGCTGGCGTAATTGCCATGCATCAAGACCATCCAGATCAAATGGTTCTCGCACTTCCAGTTGTTCATCAGCTAATTCCAGTCGCAAGCCTAAACGTTGTCTTAATAGGAATCTGGCAGGATGTTTAAAGAAATTAACTAATTGACTAAGACTGACATAACGCCAGTCATCATCTGCTTCAGGTAAAGCCTGAGCAAACCAATCAATTGACTGTTGTTCGAGTGTTGTCGGACATTGTGCCTGGTCAAAACTAAATAATTTGAGCTCACTATTATTAAAATAACGTTGGCTAAATGCTTGCAGTGGATGTTTGGTTAAAAGTTGATCCCATAGCTTCTCACCCTGTTCTGTACTAAAAGACTGGTTAATTACATCACGTAAATCACTGACCAAAACCGACGGTGGTATCGGTGTATTATCTCGAATGCTGGCACCAACATAACTTATATATAAATGGCGTTTACACGACAACAAGGCTTCTAAAAATAAATAACGATCATCATCCCTGCGAGAACGGTCACCGCGCTCAAAGTCTTTTGACAATAAATCAAAACCTTGTATCGGTTGTTGTCTTGGGTAACTAGCATCGTTCATCCCAATCAGGCAGACGACTTCAAATGGAATACTTCGCATTGGCACCATGCCACAAAACGTCACGCCATGCCCCATAAAGCGATTTACTGTCTGACTGGTTTCAAGATTATCCGTTAACCAATCTTTCAACAATGCTAATGAAATGTCTTGCTCAAATTCAGCTAACTGGGTTGTTTCAACACATTTGTCGATGGTTTGACGAATCAGGATTAACTCGTTGTCCTGAGCATCATTACCACGACTATCAAACACCCTTTCAAGCATGTTATTCAACATCACTTGCCACTGCATTGGTGTTCGATTAGCTTTTAATAAAAAACGTATTTCATCCAAACAATCGACAAAGGCACACAGTTGCGCCATTAAACTGGCTCTATCACCAGTTATGCCATCAAAGGCTAACTGCTGATCAAATAACCGTGTTGCTTGCCCCTGTTCATTCAGTGGCATCGCATAACCTAACAACAAACGATCTAAGCCTGCTCGCCATGTATTATTCTCTGTTTCAGGCAAATCAAATTCGGCCTTATGTTGGGCTGATAATCCCCAACGGATATTCGTGTCCCGAAGCCATTGTCGAATTAAGCTAAGCTGGTCTGCCTCAATTGAAAAACGCTGTTGAATTGCGTCACATTCCAATAAGCTGATAATAGTCTCACTATCAAATCGAGATTGTGGCAGACCAAGTAGACTTATAAAGGCATTAATCAGGGTGCTTTGATAGCGAATCCCGCAATCAGCAATACCATAACTAATTGATTGGCTTGATGAAGCATTGCCAAAAACAGCATCAATCCAGGGCGCATAAACCTCAATATCCGGTGTCATCACAACCACATTGGTTGGCGACAAATCAGAATTGTGTTCAAACAAGGCTAATAATTGATCGTGTAACACCTCTATTTCACGCATGGTGCTATGACACGAATGCACCATAATCGAATTATCGTTAGACGTTACAACCACCTTATCATCATCTAAACTACGATCAGTTAAGCTAAAAATATCGTATTGTAATTGGCCTAATAGCGTGTCTGTTTCAGGCGGATAGAACGCTTCAATCGCCACATGCTCCGCTTCTTGCAATTGTTCAAAAAACGCTTGGCCTTGCTTACCTAAACTCGCTAATAATGGGTGTCCTGTTGACAGATAGTCATCCACATTATCAGATGCTAATCGCTTTTTCGCCTGTGTTTTTAAATCGGTTAAATCACCCCAATATTCTTCACTCGGTGATAAAAAGAATAAGGTGATATCACAATGGCGTGCCATCAATTCAAACAGTTTCAAATAGACAGGGGGTAATGCCGATATACCGAATATCGCTAAACGTTGGGGCAAGCCTTCAGGCCGTGTTTGCGTTGTTGTTAAAAACCTATTGAGTTGTTGCAACAAATTGGCACGATGCATCGCGGGGGCATCACCTGCTGTTAGTTTTTGCCACAATTTTGCTTGCCAATGCGGTGTTAGACCCTGCTCCCATTGGTCTAACCAATGTGGGCGATACATCAAATATTGGTCAAAAATATCGGCTATTCGATAGGCCAAGGCAAAGCGTTTTTGAGCATCATCCTGCTCACCTAAATACGCTTTCACTATTGCAAAATCATTATCATCACAACAGTCAGGTAACAATTCAAATATGCGCCATGCCATCGCATCAGTCGAAAAAGCAGACTGTTGCGGCACATCAGGTAACACCTGTCTAAATAACGTCCAGATATAAGCTGAAGGATATGGAAACTCAATATGACTTGCCACACCATGCTGTTCAGCCAGATACAACGACAACCATCGGGCTAATTCATTACTTTGAACAATCACCGTTTCTGCGGTCAATGGAGGCAATGGATCACGCTGTTGTAACTCAGCAAGTTGTGCAGCCAAACGCACCATATCATTACTGTATACAACATTTAGCATTAAATTATGTCCTTGTAATTAACTGTTGGTGGTGTCTGAACCTAACTAATTTCATGACCAGCATAACAAATGTTTTATATACGTCATATCGGTCATACAAATCGATTGTAGAAGCTTGATAGAATGCCGATAGAAGCATATTTTGATATTTTGTAAAAAAACTATTGTAAAAAAGAAAGAACAAATGCACTATCCTCAAAATTTCAATAACAATTCTGTTTGCCGCTACGTTAGCGATAGATTTTATGAGGATTTATTTTTATGAGTAACGATTTCGGTTCCGACGTTTGGTATGGCGAATTAAGAGCAACCAAAGGCAACACAATTGTCATTCGTGATGATCAATTACCCGAAGCAAACAAAGGCCGCATCTACCTTTACAACACAGAACGTGATGCCATCATTCAATATGATGAAACCATTGTTTGTCCTAAATTATTTGAATTAGATGCTGAGCAACGCAAACAAGCAGAAGCTAAATTCAATGCAAGTTGGGAAGCCGCACGTAAACAATTGATCCGCACACACGGCAAACCATCGGCTCAAGCTGAAGCTAAAAAATCATCAGTAGATGATTTACTGCCAACAGATGATGATGACGGTATTGATGAAGATGATGATTAATTTTCCATCATCATACTAAGCACAAATCCAATCTAAAAAGGTCGATCATCATACTTGATGAGCGGCCTTTTTTTATACGCATCATTCCTACCGTCACAGATTAAAACGGTGAGGCTTGCCTACAAAAGGAGAGCTCTGCCTCCCTGATACGTTAAATAACCTGAGATCGGTTTAAGAGACGACCATCATCTTAAATTCTTCACTAGTAATTTTCAGTGATGGCTTGTTC
>JARGFJ010000022.1 GCA_029210875.1 Gammaproteobacteria bacterium
AGATCCTGCTCAAGGGGGTCAAATTTAAACCGGTGTTTTAAAGCCAAAAGGGGTCAATTTTAAAGTGTTGTTGACATTTAGACTGTAATCTTGGAAATTCTTGTCATAATATTTTATTGATTTACTTTTAGGATGGTACTTTTTCTTTGTGTCATAATTTTTTATAGATTCTTGGATTTTTCTTATCTCATTATCAATTGCTCCGTCAATTTCCCTTGGAAAAACGATAGATTCAAGTTTTTCTGACATTCCCTCTAATTCGCCATTGGCTGCAAGCTTTAGAGTTCTGAAATGAGCTGTCAGTCGCCCGAGAAGCTCATGTAACTCAGGATTGTCAATATACCCACCATGATCTTCGATCAGTTTAAGGTTTTTGTCTGATACGTCTAAAATACTTCTCAAAATAGACTGATCGTGAGATGAAAACTTTTTTATTCCTATTTCATCGGAAGAATTTGAATTTGATTGAGTTAGGTGACGAAGAGTTCGGAAGGTTTTGCCTTTTTCTTTGAGAAGAGTCTTTTCTTCTATTGCAAAATATTGATATAGAACAAAAGACTCTTCTCGAAGAGCTTTCATTGGGCCATAAAATTTTTCAATTTTATTTAATTCGCTCTCACGAAATAAATTTTCCTTGTCTCTTTTGACTGAATCTTGTTGCAGCTGATAATCTTTAGAGTATTTCCTGGCCGTTATATACATCATCACAAATGCAATTATTGAAGTAACTACTGGTGCTAAATTAATATAAGTATCAATAGTGTCTGATTTACTAGGTACCTCGGTAGTACACTTTATATTAATATGGTCAGCTTTTGATGGTGCGAAAAACTCACATTCAAGAGTATTTTTTAGTTGTATGTAATCTTTATTTATATTCATCTTTCTATCTTTAGTTGATGCTTTGAGCAAAGTTAATTAGAGATTTATGATTTCTCAACGATGCAATGCCATCTTCAACATGATTTGCCCAAGCTATCATTAATTGTTTGGAATCCATTTCAGGATACTTCATTTTTAAGACTTGTTCTGTAATAAAAACAGTTTCACCAAGCCACGTGATTTTATCTAAAATCAGGTTGCCATCGAGTTTTTTTTCATTCGTACTGAAGACAAAATTAGATTCAACAGAACGAAAAAAAGCAATTCGAGCCAGAACATTAGGTGTCACACCGGTATTTTGTTTGAGCCTTTTAAGGTTCTCTTCAGTTTTTCTATCTAAGTTCATTCGATTTGGGAGCATTATATAACCTCAGCAATATCATTTTTCCAGAAGTAGCCTGATTTCAACGTTGATGATCTATTAGTTTGATCAAATTGGATTTCATATGCATGTGAGATAGAATCACTCATCCAGTCAAGATATTCTTGATCTACTTCGGTATCCGTTGAAAGTATTACAACTTGATGGCTGGCATTAGGAAAATAATATTTGATTAATTTATCTCTATGTTTAGAGTCAAGCCTTCCTAAAGGAGTATCAATGATCACGGGAAGCTTATGTCCAGAAGCTTTTGCTAGTGCTTCTAATATCGCAATGGCATAGATTTGTTTTTCTCCAGCAGAAAGTGATTTACGGTTAATTTTGCGTTCTTGATCGTCAATCAATGAGACATCAAAAGTTACCGGGTCTATCTCAGCATGGAGTCTTAGGTCTTCTTTACGAGCTAGCTTTTTGTAACTATCAATAAAAGCCTCTTGCAACAAAGTAATTCGTGATAATTTCAGTCTTTCAGAAAATTCTGAGAGCAAGTTTCCTGCATTGATAGCATTTTGAATAGATTCAGAGGCAATATCATCATCGCGGTATTTATTGTGTAGGTGTTGAATTTTCTTAGCTGAACTTGCAGCTTCACGATATTCTCTTTTAGTTTCGTGGATAAGCTCTTTTCTTTCAAGTAATGTATGAGTCAATGTCTGGTTGAGTATACTTATAACTTTAAGTTGCTCATCCAGACGTTCTTTATCTGGTGCTCTGGCAATATTTGTTCCAGCTTTCTCTAGCTCATACTCAATTTCTTTAAGTCTATCACGAGATTCTAAGAACCTATTCTTACTATCGAGCGAGGCATCGTTTATCTGAAACTGTAGGTTAGCTAGCTCACGATCAGAGATATCAAATACAAGTTCAGATTCATTAATATTTTGCTTATAATTTTTAGCAACATTATTTAAGCTTGTCATTACTGTTGATGAGTTATTTATGTTATTTTTAAGCTCAAGACTAACTTTATGAATATATGTCTCTAACTCGCTCTTGAAAGCTATTTGAGTCTTCAACCTAGACTCATTCTCTAGCTTCTCCATGAGCTGACTTAATGTTTTTGGAGCAAGAGATAAAGGTAAAAAAGAATCTAATTCTAACCGTATTATTTTTTCCAAATAAGTTTTTTCAATGAGTAATTCATCAACTTTTTTCTGTTCATCTTGTCGACTTCTAGCCCATTCACCACCATTTTGGGACAAAAGTTGTTCAGTTTGAGCTAGCTGTTGTTTTATAGAAATGATTGAAGTACGGCAGGTTGTAACTTTATTTTCTAGCAGCTCTGCTTGCTGTTCATGGTTTCTTTGTTGTTCTTCCAATTTTGTAATCTGCTTTTTAACATTTTCTGGCATTTTTTGAATGTCAGAGCGCTTTAATAATATCGATAAATCACTTTGAAGTTTTGCTACCAGATCCAGACCTAGCAAACGCTGAACGGCAGTACGTAAAATCACTCCTGATTCATCTTCTGCCAGCTCTGCTATTTTTTCACCATCAAAAAAGAAAAGATCGGCAACACCTATAGGAATAAGTTCGTTCAAGAAGCCTTGGCTTTGTTCGTTACTTAACTCTTCTTTTAATGAGTCTCCATGGAATAGTTGAATATTATCCTGCTGACCTTTTTTCCAACTTCTGATAACAGTGTAATTATGCTTTTCACCATTATGGTTATATTCAAACTGAAGCTCTACACTGGCGGAGTCTTTTGAATCAGATGTTGAGTTACCCTGATGAATAAGTGATTCAAGATAGGCTGTGTATTCATCATTAGTCGTTGTTACACCCAGAGAGTTTCTACCATATAGACCTAGCCTAATAGCAGACAAAATAGATGTTTTACCTGAGCCATTTAAACCACCAAACAATACTATTGGGCGATGGTTTGGTGCATTTGAAGTAGTTTTTGGTTCAAGATTAACTTCATGTACACCGCTAAATACTCGAAAGTTATACAGTTTTATAGTCTTTAAAATCATAATTTTTATGCAAATTCGTCATCGAGCTTATCAAGGCGTTTTATAGCATCATCTAAGTCATTAATGTGTTGAGCAAGCATATCAAAATCACGCTTACTCTGATGTTGGGCGTGTTTAGTTTGAATTTCATCAAACTTCCCCCAATCTTGTTTCAATATGGTCTCTAACTTATCGAATATACCTTTTCTTTGACTCAAACCTGACATTGAACTTTCAACTTCAATGAGTTTCATAATCATCTCTGCATCTACATCATGCCTTTTACCTAAATCATTCAAAATTTCTGCATCGGACTGATGAAAATTTATATTATCGTTATAAACCCAGTTAAGGTCTTTGCCATAAACTGATTTGTAGAGTTCTGGTAAGGAGTCTGACCAATCAGGTTCATTAGGGTCAGATAACCACTCTTTCCTAATACAATGTAATTCATCTTTTGTGATGAGTTCTATTTTATGACCTTTTTGATTCAAATCCTTTTCAATCTCAAGCAGTTCTTTTAACCATTTTTTTCGATATGACAACCAATATGGCCCAGGGATATGCTTTCTTTCTTCTGTTATATCTTGACCTTTAGTAGCCCATTTATAAGTCATTTTTCCAGATCTTCTTTTATAATTTCTGAAAGTATTTTTGTTTTCTACTACCCCAGTTTCAGCAAGCATATTACGAAAGTCCAGTAGCGGTTGCATCCAGTCATCACCTGATTCGATCAAACTTTCCATTGCTCTATCTTTACTTACAACAGTGCATGTCCAACAACCAAATCTAGAATTACCACAAGAGGGTGTTGATTCATCGATCACCATCGGGCATTCACCTTGACTAGATCCGAGGTAAAGAAGCCACAAACCATAATTACTAGCACCCCAAGGAGCTTCATATTCATCCAAATCTTTAATGATTTTCCAAACTTCCTCAACGGACCAAGTATCAATGGGTGTGAATATGAAAGCATTACTTAGGGTTGTATGCCGAGCTAAGCGAGAACCTTTTATTTTATGTTTAGCTATAACTTGTGCTCGAGAAGAGCTTTCCTGACTACGTGAACCTAAAACAACTATTACTTCCTCAAATCTAGAAACTTGTTCTTTAATAAAATCAGCAACAGGATCTATTTTTAATCGTTCAGTACACCAGCGGAATTGACGAGTAGGTGCCGGATAACCTTTCCCTAGCAGGTTTACCCAAAATGTTTGTTCTGTTTCAGGAATAACTTTGTGTGTGGTAATTGGTAATTCGTCACGAATAGCTCCTGACTGAATGGCTTCTAAAGATTGTGTAATATGATCTACGACTACAGGGGTTTCGACTAAAGTATCAGATGCGACAACAAAAACAGGTTTATGTCGTTTCTCTTTTGGTAAGTCTAATAAAGCTAAATATATTAGTATAAGAACCGCAGATGAGTCCTTTCCTCCACTATAACCGATTACCCAAGGCCGTTTATCATCAAGGTAAACAGACTGAATGTCTTGAATAGATTCTATTCCAGTCATGCCTGAAAATTCATATTCTAGTAAAAACTTTCTGTATTTATTATTCATATTTCTTGCTGACTCATTTATTACCTGACCATTTGCTCAAGAGCAATTTCATCTGGGGTTAAAGGAATATCTAGTTTTTCCATTAGATAATTAGCGGTTAGTGTGATGTTTGTTTGTGCCTTACTTAGTTTCCCATGCAACATACTGCGTTTTTGTAATTCTGGATTAGATTTTCTCCAATCGATTGTTTTAAGTAAGGTGAGTTTTATTTTCCAATCATTAGGATATTGCTTTAACAGTCGATGACCTACTTTTCCGAGAGCATGTAACCCGAGTCCATGTACATGTATATAGTCCTTTCTTGCTTCAGCTGCAGATAATTCCTTATTGAAGATCATTTGCCATTCAGGAACATTGTGAAAAACTTCAGACCAAAATTCTGCGACGAGTATTTTTTCATCTTTAGAATAGCTATCTTTAGTCTTTTTGCCTAATAAGGTCTTTGAGGCTTGTTTGATACCGCTTAATGTAAAAATTTTTCCGCTTTGAGTGGCAATGTTGGACTTTTCAAGTTCTGTAAACCCTTTAAATGGAGGCGTTTGTATCGCGAGATAACGAGCTAATTCCGATGCTTCATCTCTCCTATCATAAAGAGCTGATAAAGAGGGGCTAGGTTTAATCGCATATTTATTTAGATCTGCAAACATTTGTTGACTACGATTAAGTCCTTCATCTATAAAGAATAGTACAGCAATATTATCCTGTCCTAACTCGGGTACTTCTTTGACGGCTTCTTCTATAGCTTTGCGTCTATGCTGACCATCGTTTATTAAAATTTGGGCTTCTAGGGGAATACTGAGTGTTCCAATATTTGGTGTTTCTGAATTTTCAGTAAATTTAACATCAGTTCCCACGGAAGCTGTTAGCGCTGAGAAGATGTAATCATTAGGGTTATCCAGCAGATAACGAACCATCTCAGGAATTCTTGATTTATTCAATGTTCTTTGTGCTCGAAGGTCTGCAGGTAACTCTTCTTCATCAAACATAAAAATTCGAGGAATAATCCTTAAGGGACAAGTGGCTATGTAGAAGGGTCTTCCTGCTTGCACTCCTCTTACCGCTGGAAAGCTATAACAATAATCATTAGACATATTTATATTACGTAATTAAATTAACATAGCCTATGTTAATTTATATTACTTTATATGTAAAATTGCTAGTTATTAAATGTTGGGCTTGGAGTATTTATCGTTGAAGTAAAGCATTGCAGACTGAACTGAGGAGATTTATAGGCTAGCAATCAAATAAATTAGAAATTATCAGTTGCTAAAAGTAGTGAGACACAAACTGGACACAATTTGGACACAGTTGTAATGCCGTAATTAAATAGAGTATCTGGCTGATACTCAAAATGGTGCGCCTAGCAGGACTTGAACCTGCGGCCCCCAGTTTCGGAAACTGGTACTCTATCCAGCTGAGCTATAGGCGCTTTGATACTATTTTAACTTATTTTCGACTTCCGCCCACCGAGCTCAAAAATTCGATGAGTTGTGCCTTCGGAAACTGACACTCTATCCAACTGAGCTACAGGCGCAATTTTGTAACAATCGATGCGTTAAGGTGTTACGGATAGACGATTATACCGATGCTTGCACCAGCTAACCATGTTTTTTAGATAGAAACTGGTTGGCAACTGATTATAATTGTCAGCGCCAACCAATTATGAGATCAGTTAAGAAAGTCTTGGTGAAATCTTGTCCAGCTTCCAGATTTCGTTATTGTATTCTTCCATTGTGCGATCAGTTGAAAACTTGCCACTGTGCGCCGAGTTAAGAATACTCATTTTTGTCCAACGCGATTTATCTTGATAGGCGAGCCCTGCGTTATGCTGTGCATCGACATAGCTTCTAAAGTCTGCAATTGTCATCCATGGATCGTTATGACTAGTGAAGCCGTTAATAATGTTGTCAAAGCGATTCGGTTCGAACTGGTTGAAATGACCGCCCTCAAGTAGAGAAACAACACGTTTTAAATCAGGATCTTGTGCAATGACGGCTCGAGGGTTATAGCTAAGGCGTTGTTCATCAACTTCGTCCTCGGTCAGACCAAACAAGAAGAAATTATCATCACCGACTTCTTCACGAATCTCAATATTGGCGCCATCGAGTGTGCCAATAGTAATAGCGCCATTCATCATGAACTTCATGTTGCCAGTCCCTGAGGCTTCTTTACCTGCTGTTGAAATTTGTTCTGATAAATCAGCAGCAGGGCAGATAACTTCCATTGCTGAAACTTGGTAGTTAGGTAAAAACACCACTTTTAACCAATCGCCAATGTCAGGATCATTATTGACTACGCTAGCAACATTATTGATAAGTTTAATAATGTCTTTCGCCATGGCATAACCAGGCGCTGCTTTACCACCGAATAAAACACAACGTTTTACAAGCCCATCAGTATCACCGCGTTTAATACGATCATAAAGATGAATGACGTGTAATACATTTAACAGCTGACGTTTATATTCATGAATACGTTTAACTTGAATATCAAATAGAGCATCGGTGTTAAATGTGACACCACAGCTTTTTTGTACCAGATCAGCCAGGCGTTGTTTGTTATCACGTTTCGCTTGTATCCATTTCTTTTGGAATGGGGCTTTGTCTGCATACGCTGCTAATTGACTTAATTGACTCAAATCAGTGATCCAGTCTTCACCAATTGTCTTGTTAATCAGAACACGTAATCGAGGATTACACCAAGCCATCCAACGGCGTTGGGTGACACCGTTGGTTTTGTTGTTGAATTTTTCAGGCCAAAGTTGATAGAAATCATTAAACAAGCCTTTTTGCAGTAGCTCGGAATGTAATGCTGCAACACCATTGACAGAAAAACTTCCTACGATAGCAAGATGTGCCATGCGAACGTTTTGATGATGACCTTCTTCGATGATCGATAGGCGAGCAAGGCGTTCTTTATCACCAGGCCAACGACGGGCAACTTCACTTAAAAAGCGTGCATTGATTTCATAGATGATTTCTAAAACGCGAGGTAATAATCGGCTAAATAAATTAACTGACCAACGTTCTAGGGCTTCTGGAAGCAAGGTGTGATTGGTGTAAGCCATGGTTTTGGTGACAATAGACCATGCTTTATCCCAGCCCAAGCCATGTTCATCCATCAATAATCGCATCAGTTCAGCAACAGCGACGGTTGGATGGGTATCATTCAATTGAAAGCAGTTTTTATCTGCAAAGGTATCAAAACTTTCACCATGAGTTGTGACCCAGTAATCAAGAATATCTTGCAAACTGGCAGAGGCTAAAAAGTACTGTTGACGAAGACGCAGTTCTTTACCGTTTTCACTGGCATCATTTGGATACAACACCATACTGATATTTTCAGCTTCGTTTTTACATGCTACAGATTCAGTGTATGAACCAGCGTTAAAGTCTTCAAGATTGAATTCATCGGTTGCAGCCGCTTTCCACAAACGTAATTTATTGACGGTGCCATTTTTGTAGCCGGGGATTGGCATATCATACGGAACGGCTAAAACATCGTTGGTATCAACCCAGTAAACAGCCATTTCACCGTTAGCGTTTTTATGAAATTCGGTGTGCCCGCCAAATTTAACACGCTGAGTAAATTCAGGTCGTTCAAGTTCCCAAGGGTTACCATCACGTAACCAGTGATCCGGCATTTCAACCTGATTACCATTGCTGATACTTTGTTGGAACATACCGTATTCATAACGCAGACCGTAGCCGGTAACAGGTAGTTGTAATGTGGCGCAGCTATCGATAAAACATGCGGCAAGACGACCAAGACCACCATTACCCAAGCCGGCATCATGTTCAAGTTCGGCCATTTCTTCAAAGGTTAATCCCATGGTGTTCATGGCGATGGTAACTGATTCATCAAGTCCAAGATTGAGCGCAGCGTTACCCATGGCGCGACCCATCAAAAACTCCATTGACAGGTAATAAGCTTGTCTGCATTTGGTTTCAGCGTACATATGTTTGGTATGTTTCATACGTTCAAACAAACGATCACGCAGTGTCAGAGCCAGTGATGTATAGAGATAATGACCTGACGCACAGCCTTTATCCTGGGCTAAATGATTGCCGTAGTAACTTTTGAAGTCGTGTTCGATTGATTTTACGTCCATACCTAATTCAGGCGTGTCGTATAACTCAGGATGGGCTTTTACAGTGCATGCGTAGCGAGGGTTCATGGTTGATCCTTAATATTTTGCTGGTTTTGGCTAGGGTATATAGCAACAAACCCAGAATGATTTGGCATTGTTACTTTGGGTAGAGTTTCTTGGTTGAGTTCTACGTTGTTCAAAAATATATCATCTTTGTTAAAAATGTAAGCACAAAGCGCATAGATTTCATCATGAGTTAATGAAAATGGTGCATTTGTCGGCATAGCCCGTCTTATATAGTCAAAAAGTGTGGTTGGGTTTCGCCAGTAACTATTAACCGTTTTTTCAGGGTAATCACTGGTTAATGAACCTACTTCACCGACTAGCGGTTCAGCACTGGCACCAATGCCTTCCGGTCCATGGCAGCCGGCGCATTTGACAGCAAATAGTTTGGCGCCTTGTACGGCTGTGCCACCACCCTTAGGCAAATTGTCACCGCTGGGTAAAATAGTCAGATTCCATTGTGCTTGCTGACTAAGCCCGTCTGCCTTTTTACCGAGTTTTTGGTAGTTGTCTTGAGCAAAACAGCTTACAGAATGTAATAAACAAAATCCAATCAATAGGGTTTTAATCAGCATAGACATGATTGATATCTCCTGATTCTGTTATTTCCCAGCTTATGATGGCATTGTAATGAAAGAAGCCATGACGACCTCGTTGTTCGATTAATGCACTGCGTGAAGGTTGAACTGCACCGGTTTCATCGCTTGCACGACTTTGCAGAACCGCAGGGTGCCCTTGCCAATGCCATGGAAGGCTAAAGCGGGTAAATGCACGATCTAATACAGGATCATGCAACGTTGCATCATGCCATGTTTGGCCGCCATCAGATGAAATTTCGACACGGGTGATTTTACCGCGACCGGACCATGCCAATCCTGATACTTGGTAAATTCCGGGATTATCTGGCAAGACCATGCCAAGCGAAGGTGATGTGATTAATGATTTAACATCCATCACAAAAGTAAATTGGCGCGCACGGCCATCATTTTGCAGTTCAGTATATTGAGCTGTTTCATCACGAGTCATTGCAGGCTGTTCAACTAATCGTAATTGTCGCAACCATTTCACATTAAGAATACCTTCCCAACCGGGCAACACTAGACGTAGTGGATAGCCGTTTTCTGGCCGTAATCGTTCGCCGTTTTGATAAAGCGCTAATATGGCATCATCCAGCAGTTTTTCTAACGGGATGCTGACATTTAATGCTGCGGCATCCGCACCTTCGGCAATGACCCATTTGGCAGCCGATTTGATGCCGGCTTCTTCAAATAATAGTTTGACAGGAACCCCCGTCCATTCTGCATTAGATACCAAACCATGAGCATAGCCTGCTTTTGACTGGATCGGATTGTTTTTCCAGCCACTATTACTATTGCCACCACATTCAATAAAGCAGGTACGCGAAACCATTGGGTAACGTAACAAGCTGCTGATATCAAAACTGAGTGGCTGTTGGACGAGGCCATCAATTAGCAGGATGTGTTGAGCTGGATCGATCTGGGGTACACCATTATGATGGCGTTCATAGTGCAGACCGTTAGGAGTAATTGTGCCTTGTAAATCATGTAATGGTGTCCAGGAAACACCGTTACCGGGTGCCTCTGGGTTTGCTGATATCCAGCGAATTACTTGTTGTTCATAAGGTGAAGGTTGACCATAATTGCTAAAGTTATCACCCGGTTTACGCATCCATTCGGGCAAGGTATCCGGAAATTCAGCTTTGGTTTGACTGGCCCAAACCGGCAAACTCATAGTACCGGCTAGAACGCCACCTAATGACGCTTGTTTAAGAAATTGACGTCGGTTTGTTGTGGTAGAGTCAGTCATCAAATACCTCAATTTAAACAGTTTGTTCGGTTGCTTCTATTTCGTGTTCTGGAAAAAACCAGCGATCAAGTTGGGCAATCGCTTCATCTTTTCCCGTTTTGTTGAGTGACGAAAATAATTGAACCGAAGCGTGCAATTCAAGTTTACTAAGTTGCGATACAACCTGGTGAAGACTTGCCATTGCCGCACCGTGTTTAAATTTATCAGCTTTAGTTAATAAAATATGAACGGGGAGTGCGGCATTATTGGCCCATTTTACCATTTGAATATCAAAATTTTTGAGCGGATGACGGATATCCATCATAACCATCAAGCCTTTTAATGACTGGCGAGTATCAAGATATTTGCCTAAATTTTGTTGCCAGCGGATTTTGATTTGTTCAGGCACTTTGGCGTAACCATAACCGGGTAAATCGACTAAACTGCGTTCTTCATCTAATTTAAAAAAGTTAATCATTTGAGTACGACCAGGCGTTTTACTGATCCGGGCTAATGACTTTTGATCGGTAATCGTGTTGATGGCACTGGATTTTCCAGCATTGGAGCGACCTGCAAAAGCGACTTCAATGCCAGTGTCAGCAGGTAGCTCAGATAATTGGGTTGCACTTACTGTATAAAGTGCCTGACGATATATTTGTGACATAAAACGAATGACTCAAGGTGCAAAAATACGACAATAAGAGTAGCATATTCACAGTTTTGTTTATTGAAAGTTCAATTTGGGAATTACAATGAAAAAAGTGTTGATGATAACAGCGATGTGTTTCGCATTCGGAACAGTCGCCCCTGTAATGGCTGAAGGTAATGTGTCAGCGGGTAAAACAAAGTCGGCAGTATGTGCCGCATGTCATGGTGCTGATGGCAATAGCCCTACAGCGATGTTTCCAAAGTTAGCTGGTCAGGGAGAAGCATACCTTGTTAAACAGTTAATGAACTTCAAAACCGGCGAACGTCAAAATGCGGTAATGGCGCCAATGGTTGCGAGCTTAACTGATGAAGATATGGCTGATTTGGCAGCTTACTATGCCAGCAAAAAAGTGACACCGGGTGCGGTTTCAGAAGAATTGCTCAACGCGGGAAAAACAGTATATCAAGCTGGTAATAGAGATAATGGCGTGCCTGCATGTATGGCGTGTCATGGCCCAACTGGTGCAGGTGTGCCTGCTGCCAAATGGCCTGCACTGTCAGGACAACATCCAGATTATATTGAAGCGCAGTTAAAAGCTTTCTCTGAAGGGATTCGTAATAACGATCCAAACAGCATGATGCGCGATATAGCTTCAAAATTATCAGCAGCTGAAATGAAAGCCGTTGCTGCATACGTTTCGGGCTTACATTAAGTTAGTCTAGAAAGTCGCATGGTCTCACACTATGCGACTTTTTTATTATCGGCAGTGTACCGACACTGTTGTTCATATGGTTGCCACTAATGTCTGATGCCAAACATGCTTATCGGAAAACGTTAAGTCAACGTATTTTCCACTTTTTAGGGTCGATGGATCTCGCTATCACCTTATTGCTTACATTGGCAATTGCGTCGATTATTGGAACAGTTTTACAGCAGAATCAGCCTTATACCGATTATCTCCTTAAATTCGGACCTTTCTGGTTTGATGTGTTTGAAAGTGCGGGGCTTTATGATGTGTATAGCGCATTATGGTTTCTGGCAATTTTAACGCTACTCGTTACCTCTACTTCCGTTTGTGTAATTCGACACACTCCTTCAATGCTCAATGATATGCGTAACTTGCGGACACATGTGCAGGAAAAATCACTACGTGCCATGCATTATCGTGCCGAATGGCAGTCTGATAACGCTGTATCAGACCTTGCTTCAGATTTAGAGTCACACATGCAACAGCAGGGTTTTCGAGCCAAACAAACGCTAATCGATGATGGTATATTGGTTTCCGCAATGAAAGGGGGGTTAAATCGCCTTGGTTATATTGCGACTCATCTTGCCATCATCATCATTTGTGTTGGTGGCTTGATGGATAGTAATTTGCCATTGAAACTGGCTGAATGGCAAGGACGTTTGGCTATTGAAACACGCGACTTGCCAAGCAGCCAAATTCCGGCAAAAAGTCGATTGCCTGTTGGACCGCAAGCATTTAGAGGCAGTATTAATATTCCTGAAGGTAGAACATCTGAAGTAGCCTTTGTTGGGATGCGTGATGGCTATTTGGTGCAAGAATTACCATTTAAAATAGAAGTAAAAGATTTTCGGATCGAACATTATGCAACTGGTCAACCGAAGTCGTTTGAAACAGATCTGATTGTATTTGACGATGATCTGGCTCAGCCGATTGAACAGACTATTTCTGTCAATCATCCATTATTTCATAAAGGTTATGCGATTTATCAGGCGAGTTTTAGTGATGGAGGTTCTGCTCTGTCATTGCAAGCATGGCCATTGACTAAGGTAGCGGGCAAGGAAACCGTTGAGTTTGAAGCCAAAGTGTTTGAAAACCGTGAAATGATATGGGGCGATCAAAGTCTAAAATTGGAAATGTTGTCGTTTCGCCCATTTAACATTAATCCCGATCCTACTGAGGATGACCCTGATCGTATTCGTAACTTTGGTCCTAGCTTTGGTTTTAAATTACGAACTAAAACCGGCGAAGCCTTGGAATATATCAACTATATGTTGCCAGTTGAAAAAGAGGGGCGGTCATTTTATCTGAGCGGTGTTCGAGCCAGTCCTGCTGAAGAGTTTGGTTTTCTGTATTTGCCCGTTGATAAAAATGGCGGTTTGGATGGGTTTAATCAGTTTTTAACTGAACTACATAGTAGCGATAAGGTTGCAGCAATTGCACATAACATGATGTTGCAAACCTTGACTGACGTAGCTGACCGAACAGCAGAACTGGAACAAAACCTAGAACAAACATTGGTTATATTGGTTGCCATGTTTATTGATAATGGTTTTCAGGGTGTAGGCGAGTTCATTGACACTGCCGTGCCTGAGAATGAACGTGAAAATTTGGGTCCTGCCTATTTGGGTATGTTGCGGGAAATGTTGGCGAGAATCTATTTTAATAGTCAGGATAGTTCTGAAATAGACAATGCTGATTCAGAACAGTTATTGTTTTTGCAAGATGCCCTTAATGCCATCGGCAGTTTGTCACGTTATGGATCGCCAGTGTATTTGATGCTGACAGACTATGAGCATGTAGAGGCAAGTGGGCTTCAAATTGCGCGTTCCCCAGGTAAACCTGTTGTATATTTAGGCTGTGCACTTTTGATTGCTGGTGTATTTATTCTGTTTTATTTGCCTCAACGCCGGTTTTGGCTATTAGTTAAAGCCAAATCAGGTGTTACAACAGTATTATTGGCGGGAATGAGTAATCGTAATCCACGTGAATTTGATGTCTTTTTTGAACAGCAAAAACAGATTTTGCAACATGGCAACGGGAACTCCTAATCCATTTCATGTTCATACAGTTCACAAGGCTCGAACTAAATCCTGAAACAAAAAGAAGAGCAAAATATGACACATTTAGCTGGCACAATCAGAACAGATAACAGTAGCGCCTTAATGCAATGGCTGTGGCGGATAGTCATTGCATTATCAGGTGTTGCCTTGTTGGCAACGTATTTTAATGTATTTGATGGTTATGAAATTGCGATCGTCATTCTCACCGCTGTGACCTTAATCCTTTTGGGTCAAAACTGGCCTCAGTTTCGAGTTCATATAATAAGCGTTAGTTTGCTCAGTTGGTTTGCCGTTGCGCGCTATGGTACTGATCTTGATTTAGGTGACAGTGACTTTTTCCTAAATTATATTTTATCCAGCCAATCTGCATTTATGTGGATGAGCGCCTTGTTTGTATTGGCAACATTGACCTATTTGGGGGGATTACTACTGCGTTCAGATTTCACTGAAAAAGTAGCAACGGCATTAACCTGGTCTGCTGCTACCATGGGCATGGTTGGCTTAATGGTTCGTTGGCGTGAATCCTATTTGATCAGCCATGATGTCGGTCATATTCCCGTCAGTAACTTATATGAAGTGTTTATTTTATTTGCTGTGATTACAGCGCTTTTGTATTTGTTTTATGAACGTCGCTATCAGACACGTAGTTTAGGCAGTTTTGTCTTATTTGTGATTAGTGCGGCTGTTGCTTTTCAACTATGGTATACCTTTGATCGTCATGCTCATGAAATTCAGCCATTAGTACCGGCTTTGCAAAGTTATTGGATGAAAATACATGTACCCGCTAATTTTGTAGGATATGGTGCGTTCTCAATGGCTGCAATGATTGGTGTAGCCTATCTGTTAAAATCGTGGCGGCAAACACATAACCCAAACGGAGTGATAGCCTCTGCCTTGCCTGATTTAGCGGTGATAGATGACTTGATGTATAAAGCCATCGCACTTGGTTTTGCATTTTTTACAGTAGCGACTATTTTAGGTGCACTTTGGGCTGCTGAAGCCTGGGGTGGTTATTGGTCATGGGATCCTAAAGAAACATGGGCGCTGATTGTTTGGTTAAATTATGCAGCTTGGTTACATATGCGTATGACTAAAGGTTGGAATGGGCGACCAATGGCATGGTGGGCGATTATTGGGTTATTTGTAACTATATTCGCTTTTCTAGGCGTAAATATGTTTTTGTCTGGGCTTCATTCATATGGCACACTTTAAATGAGGCCTTTGCACGAGTCGTCTTTTCCGTCATGTCGCTGTTAAAAATAGTCTCAAAATGCTCATTTACACATGTAAACTGCGCTTTTTCGACAATTTTTGCCTTGTCCTGACGAAAAATACTTATCGTGCCAAGGTCTCTAAATACAACATTAGAATAATAAACAAGGATATGAATCTATGAAAAAAAGCATTAACGCACTGTTTTTATTGGGGGCTTCATTATTATCAATGTCAATTATGGCAACGCCATTAGCCTATGTCGAAGGGACCCACTATCAACCTACAGCCCAGCGTATCGCCACCAGTGATGACGGTGTTGTAGAAGTTTACGAGTTGTTTTCATATAGTTGCCCGCATTGTTTTAATTTAGATCCCCAAATTGAACAGTGGAAAAAAACACTGTCCGACAATGTAAAATTTACTCGCGTTCCTGCCATTTTTAGAGACAGCTGGTTGCAGTTGGCTAAACTGTTTTATGCTGCTGAAGCAACGGGTGAGTTAGACCGATTACATCCCATCATTTTTAATGCTATTCATGTTGATAAAAAACGTCTAAATACCGAAGATGAAATATTAGATTTTGTAGCGAATCAGGGTATTGATCGTGAGATGTTTGCTAAAACAATGAATTCTTTCACAGTGCAGAGCAAGGTTAAAAAAGCACTTGTTATTAGCCAAACATCAGGAATTACTGGTGTTCCTGCAATGCTAGTTAATGGTCAATATCGTACAGATGCTCCTGCTGCCGGTTCCATGGAAAATATGCTTAACGTTGTTGATTTTTTAATAGAACAACAAACCAGATAAATCTTGCTTTTACGTTATCGGGCTAATAATTTAGCCCGATAATGATTAATCCTCTACTAAACAGCGATTGCGGCCACTTTCTTTCGCTCGATATAAGGCTTGATCAGCACGTTTAAATACATCATCAATACTATCATTAGGGCGAAACATAGCCAGACCTGCTGATGCGGTAATAGGTACGGGTTTGTTGTCATAATGAAATTTTGAATTAGCCACTTTCTCTCGAATTTTATTAGCAAGACTCAGTGCTTCTTCCAGACGGGTTTCAGGGAATATTCCCATAAATTCTTCTCCACCAAAGCGAGCGATAAAATCAGCATCTCGCGTCGCTTTTTTAAATATTTGCGCTATGGTTTTAAGTACTTTGTCACCAGCAGCATGGCCATAGTTATCATTAACCTTTTTAAAATAATCAATATCCCAAATAATGATACTTAGCGGACTTTGGTAACGTAGCCAGCGGGCGTATTCTTTTTCCATAACTTCATCGAGAGCTTGTCGATTCCAAATGCCTGTTAATGCATCTTTAAGTGCTTGCTCTCGAGATAACGCTGCTAATTGACGTAATTCATCACTTTCTTGTTCAATGGCTTTAATACGTTGGGTCAATTGCGTAATTTGTAGTTGAGATTGTTCAAGCCGTTGCTCGTCAGCATGACGATATTTTTCAAAATGGTCATTTAAAATATCCAGGCGCTGATTAATTGTTGTTTTGAGCTGATTAAGATCACCTGCATCTTCAACATGATTGCGTAATCCCTGTACTTCATTTTCGACATGTTTGCTAATTTGTGTGCGTTGTTCAAACGCTTTTATGTCCTGGTCACTGGTCTGACGAATATGCTGATCAAGTTCATTTAAGCGCTCGGTGAGTGTTTTTAAGAAGGTTTCATATTCTAATTTTTCGGTAATGACTTGCGAGCCCAAGCTACTGACGATATCGGCAATAGTTGTGATCACGGCAGGAAGTTCAAGATCCGATACACCATGTTCAATTTGATGACGGATTTTTGTAGCTTGCTTACTCAGCTCTTCAGGCAATGATAGGCGTTCAAGCAGTTCAATTAACACCTCATGTGGCGTAATATCATTATCTATCTCTGTAACAGAAGGCTTGTTATTTTCAGCCTTAGGCTGATCAGCTGATTTACCGAGACCAAATAAATGAAAACTTAAATTTCCTGTTGTTGTTTTCTTGGGCAGTGTTTGTAGGCATTCAGTCAAAAGCGCCAAGACATCGGGGACTATTTTTGATGTGGCAGCGTCATCTGCCTTGCTTAATTGCGATATCAGTTCTTTTGAACGTCTTTTATATGGTCGTGGCAATTTTAGTTTAGTTAACAGATCGGCCAGAATTTTACCGCTATCATCAAAGTGTTGTTCTTTTTTAACAGATGCATCCATTTTTGCAATGGCTTGTTCCATCAATTCGAGGATAGTTTGAATTTTTGATTGGTCACTATTGCTCCGAAGTACATGACGTAATGATTTAAGTTGTGTATCTAAATCATCATCAAGACCTTGGGCAGCAAGGGCAAGTCTCCCAAGACTACGTTGTAAAAGGTCATCGTAGCTCTGTTGTTTTTCTAATGCGGTAATAGATTGATAGTATTTTTGTTTCCACTCATCAAGTTGTTGAATAGTGTCATCATTAGTCATTGTTTAGTCCTTAGCTGAAATCATAACGCTGCTGGCGGAGTCGTTATGAGAGGGGGGAGTTTAAGCGCGGGTTTTTCGGCTTGGCTATTCTCAAGTTCATGCAGCAAAATATCATAATAGCGGCGTACGTTTTCAATATAACGAACTGGTTCGCCACCACGGGCATAGCCATAACGTGTTTGTTCATACCATTTCTTTTTGCCGAGCAAGGGTAAGTTTTGTTTTACGTCTGGCCATAGATCGGGGTTTTTACCATTTTTTTGTGTCAATATACGCGCATCTTCCAAGTGACCTAATCCAATATTGTATGCCGCCAAAGCCAACCATGTTCGATCGGGTTCTTGGATCCGTTCTGGTAGATTTTCTCTAAGATATGCCAAGTAAGCCGCACCTGCTTCAATACTTTGTTGTGGATCTTCACGATCATCAATATTCATTTGTTTTGCTGTAGCTTGTGTTAACATCATTAAACCTTTGACCCCTGTACTTGATACGGCTTTTGGGTTCCAGTGCGATTCCTGATAGGAAATGGCTGCCAGTAAGCGCCAATCGAATCCATATTGCCTGGCTGCTTGTTCAAATTGAGGTTGGTATATAGGTAGGTCGGTTAAAATTCGACGATGAAAAGCACGAGTATCAACATAATCAAAGCGACGAATATGGCCGTAATATTTAGCGATTAATCGGTCGAGATCCCCTGATTCTTCCAGTTGTGCAAAAAATGTCACTATTTCATTGTAAAGTGAACCATCCTCAGATAAAGGGAATGCCCATGCCAATGGTCGAGGTTCAGAAATATCAAAGGCGACACGTAACTCTGGGAAAAGCCCCTGATTGGCTGCTATTTCATTAGAGTCTGCAATGGTATAGTCAATCATCTCAAGCTGAACCAGTTCAAGCAGGCCACTACTGTCTAATTGCTGGTTTTCAGTCCATTCTAACTCGGGTATATCCTGTTTATACGATTTCAATTGTTCAACGTGACTACTATCGGCAACCACTTCTAATTGACCTTCCAGAGCTGTTATATCCTGTGGAATACGGTTTCCTTGGCGGTAGACCAATTGCTCGGTGACTTCCTGGTAGACTGGTCCAAAGCGAATAAGATCTTTACGGGCAGGAGTGATTGTGAGTCCTGCTGCTGCAATATCGGCCTTACCTTGTTCAATTAACTTGAGCATATTACCAAGGTTTTCAGGCACGATAATTTTGAGTCTAACATTAAGGAATGTGGCGAATCGCTCAGCAAGCTCATATTCCAGACCCGCTAGCTCATTACCCTTGACGTAATAAGTCGTTGGTCCATAACGCGTTAATACTCGTAATTCACCACGTTCACGAATTTCTTCTAAATGTGGCTGTGCCTCACTACATGCCATGAGTAATGTTAATGATAGCAAGAGAAGGCTAAAAAATTTCAATATCAAGATACCTCAAAAAATCCAGTTTGGATTATCGCTTCATATTAAACAGTTTGCACTATATTTAAGTTTCAATTATCTGAAAAACACTGTTTTTAGTGGAATTTTGTCAGATAGCTTATAATTCACGCTTTTTTTGTAGTGAGATTAATCGCGATGAATGCGCCAGAGTTGTTATTACCTGCCGGAAGTTTACAACATATGCGGTATGCCTATGCTTACGGTGCAGATGCCGTATACGCAGGTCAGCCACGTTATAGTTTACGGGTGCGCAATAATGATTTTCATAAACTTGATGTATTAGAACAAGGTATTCAAGAAGCACATGCTTTAGGCAAACAATTTTTTGTAGCCAGTAATCTGATGCCACATAACGCTAAAATTAAAACCTATATGGCTGATATGGAACCGGTTATTGCGATGCAGCCAGATGCATTGATTATGGCCGATCCTGGTTTAATCATGATGGTGCGGGAACGCTGGCCTGACGTGCCGGTACATCTGTCAGTTCAGGCTAATACAGTTAATTATCAGGCGGTAAAGTTTTGGCAATCCGTAGGCGTAAGTCGTGTCATTTTATCGCGTGAATTATCGATTGATGAAATAGAAGAAATTCGCCAGCGCTGTCCAGACATTGAACTGGAGGTTTTTGTTCATGGTGCATTGTGCATTGCATATTCTGGCCGTTGTTTATTATCCGGATATTTTAATCATCGTGATCCGAACCAAGGTTCATGCACAAACTCATGCCGATGGGATTATAAAACGCATGCTACTGATGGCAATGATGATTCACCACAAAAAATAGAGTTCAAAGCATTTGATGCGTTTGAACAACATGCATTATCTGATTGTGGCGAACAACAGCGTCATCCTTTAGCTGATGAGGTGTATTTGATTGAAGAGGGCAATCGTCCTGGCGAATTGATGCCTATTTTTGAAGATGAGCACGGTACATACATCATGAATTCAAAGGACTTGAGAGCGATTCAACATATAGAGCGCTTAACAAAAATTGGGGTTGATTCCTTGAAAATAGAAGGACGTACCAAGTCGGTCTATTACGTTGCTCGCACCGCCCAGATCTATCGACGTGCTATTGATGATGCGTTGGCAGGGAAAAAATTTGATCCGACCTTAATTGGTAAATTAGATAATTTGGCCAATCGCGGCTACACCGATGGCTTTTATCAGCGTCATCCAACCCAAGAACAACAAAACTATATTCAAGGCTATTCCAGTAGTGACCGCCAACAATATGTGGGCGAAATTACCGGCTATGATAGCAAGACACAGTCATTAACAATTGATGTCAAAAATCGTTTTGCGTTGGGCGATAAACTGGAGTTGATTTTACCCGAAGGCAACGTCGAGTTTATCTTGGAAAAATTAGTGAATAAAGAGGGCGACAATATTGATGTCGCACCAGGTAGCGGCCATCAAGTAAGTCTGCCTTACTCAAGTGACGTTATTCCAGAAAAAGGTTTATTAGCTAGATTTATATAAACATGAAGTAAACGATAGCGATGATAGCTCCGAACCAATGGATTGGGGCTAGCGTTTTGCTTTAAAGAAGTTAAGTAATAATTCACTACTCTGCTTAGCTAAAACACCATGTTCGGAATGAACATAATGATTGAGCTGCTGGGTATTAAAAACATCAAAACAGCTTCCACTCGCGCCTGTTTTAGGTTCTTTGCATGCATAGACAACACGCGCTATTCGAGCGTGAATAATCGCACCAGCGCACATCAGGCAGGGTTCAAGGGTGACATATAAGGTTGAGTTAAGTAGACGATAGTTTTCTATCTGTTGGCAGGCATTGCGTATTGCTACTATTTCAGCATGGGCCGTTGGATCATTACTTAAAATAGCTTGATTCCAACCTTCGCCAATAATGCTGTTATTCTGAACAATAACAGCACCGACAGGCACTTCGCCTTGTTGCTCAGCATGTTCGGCCAGTGTTAAGGCATGTGCCATCCAAAATTCATCAGTTTGCATGTTCAATAATATGATGATTAATTAAGTTAATCAGTCGAGAACTTGCACCCTGACTGCTTGCAATAAGTCTTAATGCTGCATTTCCCATATCTGTGCGTTGTTGTGGATTGGCTAGTAATTCACTTACCTTATCTGCAAGTGTTTGAGTTGAGTCAACCATAACTGCTGCCTGGGCGGAGAGAAATTGTTGGGTAATTTCACTGAAATTAAATACATGCGGTCCTGTGACAATAGCTTTACCTAATGCTGCGGGTTCAAGAATATTGTGACCGCCTATTGGCACCAGACTTCCTCCGACAAAAGCAACATCACAACAACTGTAAAACAGTGGTAGTTCGCCCATGGTATCCACTACCAATACATCAATGTCGGAACGGCAAGGACGGTGCTCACTTCGACGTAAGGTAGTAAGGCCAGATCGTTGTGATAACGCTGATACTCGATCAAAGCGTTCAGGATGACGTGGGACGATTATGACTAATAGATCAGGGAAACGAGCACGGACAGTACGAGATGCATTCAGAATCAGTTCTTCTTCGCCTTCATGAGTACTGGCTGCAACCCAAACAGGTCGATCTTTATTCCACATATCGCGCATCATTTGCGCTTCTTCCCTGATGCCGTTAGGTAATGCAATTTCATATTTAAGATTACCGATGGCATGGATAGTCTTAATATCAGCACCAAGGCGTTTAAACTGTTGACGATCTTGCTCACTTTGAGCGGCTATTAAAGCCAGGCTAGAGAGTACTTTCTTGGTAAATGTTGCCAAGCGAAGATAACCGGTAGCTGATTTCTCAGACATACGGGCATTAGCAAGCACCAAAGGTATCTTGTTTTTATGACAGCACAATAAAAGGTTTGGCCATAACTCCGTCTCCATGATTATGCCAAACTTAGGTTGTATGCGGGCTAAAAAACGCTGAATTGTAAAAGGGAGATCATAAGGTAAGTAACAGTGAGAAACCGTTTCTCCATAAAGCTGTTTAACACGGTCGCTACCTGTTGGTGTCATTGTCGTGATCAGCAAATGATAATTAGTAAACCTCTCTTGCAAAGCCTTAACAAGTGGGCGTGTCGCTTCGACTTCACCGACAGAAACAGCATGGATCCAAATAACAGCGTGATGGTGTGAACGTGTTGGACTAAAACCAAAACGTTCGGGCCAGCGTTGCCAATAAGCAGGTGCTCGGAAACCTCGCCAAATTAGACGAAGTAGAATGAATGGCAGGCTGATAAAAAAAAGTACGGTGTAGAATATTCTCAATGGAGGTCTCGTTTGACGCGTTTTATTAAGCGATAAATCAGCGAGAATGATAGCATAGACACCGATTTTATAAATTAGTCTAAATATGAACATTTTTCAGTGGCAATTTTTACACCCGCGTTTCTGGTTGAGTTGGCTTGGACTGGGTTTGATGCGTGTATCTGTTTATTTGCCCGTTAGCATGCAATTATGGGCAGGCAGCACCTTAGCGTGGGTTATGTTGCCTTTTGTTGGCAAGAGAAAGAAGATTGCATTGCGTAACCTGGAACTATGTTTTCCTGAATTATCAGAGCAACAGCGGCAACAATTGTTGGACAATAACTTCCGCACGATGGGCATGATGTTGATTGAAACAGCGTTAAGCTGGTGGGCAAGTGATCAACGTTTGCAAAAGCGCGTTGATTACGAAGGATTAGAACACCTTGAAGCTGCAAAACAACGTGGTAAGGGTGTTATCTTACTAACAGGTCATTTCACCAGCATGGAGCTGGGTGGGCGTCTTATTATGCTTAAAACACCGTGTTACGTCATGTTCAGAGAATTGAAAAATCCCTTGTTTAATGCCGTTATGATGAAAAATCGAATTCATCATAGTGAAGGTATTGTGTTGCGAGAAGATCCAAGATCAATGGTAAGAGCATTAAAAAATAACAAGGTTGTTTGGTATGCGCCTGATCAGGATTTTGGGCCTAAAATGAGTATTTTCCCAACATTCTTTGGTGTTCGTGCGGCTACCGTTCCGGCAACAGCTCGGATGGTGAAAATGAGCGGTGCCGTCGTACTACCATTTGTTCCAAGACGACAAGCGGATGGACGTTATAGCATCACAATTGGTCCACCGTTAACTGACTTTCCCAGTGGTGACGATATTGAAGATGCACAGCGCATTAACGATATAGTAGAGCAAGAAATACGTAAATCACCTGAACAATATTATTGGGTGCATCGTCGCTTTAAAACGCAACCTGATTCTGATAAAGCGAACTTATACAAATAACGCCCATATAGCGAGAACCATATGGGCTTATGAATTAAAGGTTTTTCGAAAGTTATTTAAAAATCAGGGGAGAAACTGTAACTTAAAATCACGGATTCTTGGCCTGGATTTTTATTGCCAATTGATGCATTAGACATATGATAAATAGCCAAACCCAAATGTGAATCTTCATTTAGTTTATAGGCAAACTCTAAACCTGAACGAAACTCAATAGTATGACCTAAATCTTTACCACCACCTTGCTCATATAAACTCGCCGCAAAGTTAGGAGTCAACACCCAGTTATCACCGAGTGCAATATCATAGCGAATACCGCTATGCACCATCAGTCGTTGCTGTTGCGCCAATAACGGGAATGATATTAAACGCATTTTCAAGAGGCGCGAATCGGTACTCAATACCTAACTCTGCAGCAGTTTCATCTTTACCAACATCAAATGCGCCGACAGACAGTGCTAATGCAGAAGACTGTTCAGCATGTAGTGCTGGTGTTAAAAGTAATAGACTTGGAATGAGGAGGTATTTAAGTTTCATTAAAGTTCCATTCTGTGGGCTGATTAACAAAATGACATCATTTATAGCATGATGTTTTTTCAGATGCAAAAAAAGCCATTCGCATAACGCTGAATGGCTTCTTTATCAAATACGAGATCAATCGTATTGAGTGTTCTGAACAATTAACGTTTAGAGAATTGTGGTTTCTTACGCGCTTTGTGTAAACCAATTTTCTTACGTTCAACAGCACGCGCATCACGAGTGATGAAGCCTGCTTTACGAAGTTCTGATTTCAATTCGCTGTTGTATTCAACTAAAGCGCGGCTAATTCCGTGACGGATAGCACCAGCTTGACCGTTGTTACCACCACCGCGAACAGTGATTTTAAGGTCAACGTTGTTCAACATATCAACTAATTCTAATGGCTGGCGAACAACCATGCGCGAGGTTTCACGACCGAAATAATCTTCTAATGAACGAGTGTTAATTGTAAGGTTGCCTGTACCCGGTTTTAAGAAAACACGAGCTGTTGAGCTTTTGCGACGACCTGTAGCGTAGTATGAATCTGCCATGATGATATCCGTTTAGATTTCCAGCACTTTAGGCTGTTGGGCTGTGTGTGGGTGATCTTCGCCAGCATATACTTTAAGTTTGCTGAACATAGTGCGACCCAATGAATTCTTTGGCAACATGCCTTTTACAGCTGTTTTGATAACGCGATCTGGCGCTTTATCAAGCTGCTTTTCTAATGAAATAGATTTGATACCACCAATGTGGCCAGTGTGGTGATAGTAGATCTTATCTTTCATTTTGTTACCAGTTACACGCAATTTCTCAGCGTTGATAACGACGATATAATCACCAGTATCAACATGAGGTGTGTAAATAGTTTTATGTTTACCACGCAAACGACGCGCGATTTCAGTAGCCATACGGCCTAATGTTTTGCCGTTGGCATCAACGACGAACCAGTCACGACGAACTTCTGCTGGTTTTGCACTTAATGTGGTTGTTTTCATTCCGCAAGTTGCTCCTGGAAAAAATTACGCAGGCGGGTCCAAATAAAGAGGGGGAATGTTACGCATTCCTGAACAAACTGTCAACTGTATTTGGCTAGATAAATAAGGCGATAAGTATAGCACCTAATATCAATCTATATATAACAAAGGGCCACATGCCCACCTTCTCTAATAAGCGCATAAACAAAGTGATGCATAAATAGGCGCTGAGTGCGGATATTATTGCACCGCTGCAGAGTGCAAACCAGTCTGTAGTGGTGTTAGATTGAATCAGTTCAATTGTTTTTAATCCGCCGGCCAAGATAATAACAGGGATCGATAATAAAAATGAAAAATGAGCCGATGCGGTTCGTGATAAGCCTAATAATCGGCCAGCGGTCATGGTAATACCAGAGCGAGATGTGCCTGGAATTAATGCAATAGCTTGGGCTATACCGACTACAACGACATCCTTCCATGTAAGCTGATGTTCAGTCCGCTCTTGTTTGCCGTACCAATCTGCCCACCCGAGTAACACACCAAATACGATAGTTGTGGTGGCGATAACCAGAGGTGAACGCAAGCTTGTTTCGATAATGTCATTAAATAATAAGCCGGCCAAACCTACCGGAATGGTGCCAAACAATACTGCCCACGCTAACTTGCTCTCCCCAAGCAATTGTTTTTTCAATAAAGAATTAAACCAATCGGCGACGAGTTTTTTAAGAATGTGGCGAAAATAAAAAACGACCGCAGATAAGGTACCAACATGGACGGCAACATCAAATGCCAGCCCTTGATCTTGCCAGCCTGAAATCAGTGGTAAAAGGATTAAATGAGCTGAGCTTGATATCGGCAAAAACTCGGTCAGGCCTTGCAAAATAGCAAGCGAAAGTATATGTAAAAAATCCATTGTGATTATTAAATTCCGAGTGTAACAGTAAAAGTCTTGTGTTTTGTGGGCATATTATACTGTAGCTTCGTGATAATATTATGCTGTTTTTCTTTGAGCCGAATATTTGTAGATTATGCCTAACCGAATTCGCGAGATACCTTATAACTATACTTCTTTTTCTGACCGTGAAATCGTGATTCGATTTCTTGGTGAACCCATGTGGCAAATCGTTCAAACCTTACGAGGTCAACGTAAGACTGGGCGAAGCGCTAAAATGTTATTTGAAGTATTGGGCGATATGTGGGTTATCTCGCGTAATCCCTTTATTCAAGATGACTTGGTTGAAAATAGCAAGCGTTGGGAATCATTGCGACATGCGCTACATCATCGCTTGGATCAAGTTCGCGACCGAGCGTTAGAAAATGATAATCAGCTGGCATTGCAACTTGAACAATGTGCGCGAAAAGCGGTTACTGATTTCGAACGTAATTTATTAAGCACTGCTGACCGTCGTCGTGGTGTTATGCGACGGCTTGCCAAAGCGACTAAAAAACATAATATTCAGTTTGATGGTTTAGCGCGTGTTTCGCATGTAACTGACGCAACAGATTGGCGTGTTGAATACCCATTAGCCGTTGCAACACCAGATACGGAAGAAGAAATGGCTGCCGTTGTTGCTGCGTCTATTGAGCTGGGCTTAACGATTATTCCACGAGGTGGTGGTACGGGTTATACCGGTGGTGCGATTCCGCTTTCTGCCGATAGTCTTGTTATCAATATGGAAAAACTCGAGGGTTTAGGCCCTGTTATTCGCCGTACTTTACCTGGTCGTGAAGGTGAAGTCGCGACAGTAAGAGCTGAAGCGGGTGTGGTAACAGGCAGAGTATCTGATTTAGCCAATAAAAACGGACTGGTGTTTGCGGTTGATCCGACATCACAAGATGCATCAACCATCGGTGGTAACGTTGCGATGAATGCCGGTGGTAAAAAGGCCGTCATGTGGGGTACAACCTTAGATAACCTTGTATCTTGGCGCATGGTTACCCCTGATTCTGAGTGGTTGGAAGTCGAGCGTCTTAATCATAATCTGGGCAAAATTCATGACGTCGAGATTGCAGAATTTCGTATTACTCGCTTTAAAGCCGATGGTAAAACGCAAATTGGTGAACCTGAACAGATTGCTATTCCTGCAAACCAATTACGTAAATCTGGTTTAGGTAAAGATGTTACGAATAAATTCTTGGGTGGTTTACCAGGTATTCAAAAAGAAGGCTGTGATGGACTTATTACGTCAGCAGTCTTTGTTTTGCATACCATGCCGCAATTTACCCGCACGGTTTGTCTTGAGTTTTTTGGCAATGATTTAAGTAAAGCAGTACCAGCGATTGTTGAGACTAAAGACGCGTTAGATAGCAATCCAAACGTGCTATTAGCTGGAATGGAACATCTTGATGAGCGTTATGTGCGCGCTGTTGATTACACAACAAAAGCACCGCGTTCGGCTTTACCCAAAATGGTATTGTTGATTGATGTGGCTGGCGATGATGAAAATGCAGTTGCCGCTGCATGTTCACATATTGTTCATTTAGCCAATGCGCGTGACGGTGAAGGATTTATTGCTGTCAGTGCTGAAGCACGTAAACGTTTTTGGGCGGATCGCTCAAGAACAGCTGCTATCGCAAAACATACTAATGCCTTCAAAATTAATGAAGACGTCGTTATTCCGTTGGATCGTTTATCAGAATATAACGACGGTATTGAACAAATCAATATCGTTCAATCAACACGCAATAAGTTGGTTATGGTGAATGCTGTTTGTAATTACTTATCGACCAATCCCAAAGAATTAAAGCAACACAAAGCTGATTTTGAAGAAAGCGATGAAAATAATGCGATCATTCAAACTAAGATAGAAGCAGCGTGTGCTTATCTTGATCAAGTGCGAGAGCGTTGGGAAGAGGTACTGAATAGCTTTGAGTCGCTAGCGAAAGACAAACTGGATTTATTGTCAGATCAAGCAAAAACCAGATTGCGTGAAGGTGACACATTATTTAATGTGTTACAGCGACGTGATCTGCGGATCTCTTATCGAACAGAGGTTGAAAAACCGCTCAAAGAAATGTTTCAAGGACAAGATTTAGCCGCGCTTAGAACCAAGTTAGACAGCATTCACTCGTTACATCGTTCAAGCCGCTTGTTTGTTGCTACGCACATGCATGCCGGGGATGGTAACGTGCATACCAATATTCCGGTGAACTCTAATGACTACACTATGATGCATGAAGCGGAACGCATCGTTGATGAGGTCATGGAATTGGCTGGCAAATTGGGCGGTGTTATTTCTGGTGAGCATGGAATTGGTTTAACCAAGATGCAGTATTTGGATCAAGCTACGATTGATGCCTTTGCCAGCTACAAGCATAAAGTGGATCCAAACGGCCATTTTAATGCGGGTAAATTAATGCCCGGATCTGGCTTGGAAAACGCGTATACGCCTTCTATGCGTTTACTTGAACAAGAAGCCCTTATTCTTGAACAAAGTGAACTGAATGAAGTCAACAATGACATCAAAGACTGCTTGCGTTGTGGTAAATGTAAACCTGAATGTACAACGCATGTTCCTCGTGCAAATTTACTTTATTCACCGCGCAATAAGATCTTGGGTACAGGTCTTATCATGGAAGCTTTCTTATACGAAGAACAAACCCGCCGTGGTATTTCGGTACGTCATTTTGCTGAAATGAATGATGTGGCAGATCACTGCACGATTTGTCATCGCTGTTTAAACCCATGTCCAGTGAATATCGACTTTGGTGATGTCACCATCAAATTACGCAATATCCTGAAAAATCAGGGTAAACGCAATCCTAATATCGGTACATGGACATCAATGGCGTATTTGAATGCGACCGATCCGCTGACTATCAGGCTGATGCACAAAGCTATGATTCAATGGGGTTATAAGGCTCAGGCTATCGGTCATAAAATATTCAAGTCGCTAGGCTTACTTGGCAGCAAGAACAAGAAACCATTGCCAACAACAGGTAAAACGCCAATTCGTGAACAAGTTGTACAGTTTATGAAAAAGCCGATGCCGACGGGTATGCCTTCGCAAACAACACGCGCAATGTTGGGGGTTGAAGATGACAAAATGATTCCAATCCTGCGCGATTCTAACAAGGTAAATGAAGATTCAGATGCTGTATTTTACTTCCCCGGTTGTGGTTCTGAGCGGTTATTTAGTCAGGTGGGTTTATCTACATTAGCAATGCTGTATGAAATCGGTGCTGAAACAGTATTGCCACCAAGTTATTTATGCTGTGGTTATCCGCAAACAGCGAATGGGGATCTGGCGAAAGGTCAAGCAATTACAACGGCAAATCAGGTCTTATTCCATCGCATGGCTAATACCCTGAACTATATGGATATTAAGACCGTTATTGTGTCATGTGGTACCTGTATGGATCAGTTGCTTAAGTACCAATTTGAACAAATCTTCCCCGGTTGTCGTTTATTAGATATTCACGAATATTTAATGGAAAAAGGCGTGAAGATGGAAGGGGTTGAAGGTGTTCAATACCTCTATCACGAACCGTGTCACACACCAATGAAGACCTATCAATCAACCAGTGTTGCTGAAACGTTATTAGGTCAACAAGTGACATTGAATGATCGTTGTTGTGGTGAATCAGGCTCATTTGCTGTGGCAAGACCTGATATTGCAACGCAAGTTCGCTTTAGAAAAGAAGAAGAGATCACCAAGGGTATACAAGAGCTTACCGGTGCAGACAAAGCGGTGAATGGTAATGTCAAAATGCTCACATCATGTCCTGCTTGTCAGCAAGGCCTGTCACGTTATAGTGAAGATACAGGTATCGAAACGGATTATATTGTTGTTGAAATTGCGAATCACTTGTTGGGTGATGGCTGGCAGAAACGATTTATTGAGGATGCTAAAAACGGCGGTATTGAACGCATTCTACTTTAGATTAAAAGATAAGGTCGGCTAAATTGCCGACCTTGTTTATGTGTGGTTATTTTTCGAGTAATGCCGCACTACTAAAGTGAATGCCATCCCAACCAGATTTGATAAAATTTCGTATATTTTGGTGATCATTATTTTCAGGATGTGCAAGCACATCGTCACGATAATAACTGCCAAAACACGCTAATGTTTGTTGCTCATTCAGGCTATTCAACAAGCCAAATGCAAAAATTTTACACGAACCGTTATTCTGATTTTCTTCATTCAAGGTATCGCCATTGGAAAATTTAGCGGGTGTGAAGTCGTAATTATCATCAATGACATCCATCGTTTCATTAAATTCGATTTGTTCAGGATTCTGTTCCAGTTTTTGTAAAAATTCATCAAGCGTCATTTTAGTCCTAGTTACGATTATAAAAACGAAGATTATACCTGAACTAGATGATGGGAAATTTCTCGAGATAGGGATGATAGAGTAAACTCAAGCATAGATTTTGAGCTTAGCTTAGAAACATGGGCTATGGTTAAAACAGAGTTTTTTTAATAGAGAAGGGTATGAAATTAGCGTTATTATTTAGATTTTATCGACGTTTTCGAATTTCAATTCGAACAGTGGTTATCGCCTTTTTCCTATTAGTGACCGTAGTTACCGCCTCTGTTGCGATTAGTCTCCAATACTATTTTAGTAAAACCCTGGCGACAGAATCGACGTTGGCAATGTACCAGAAAATGGCTACAGACACGCGTAATTACCTTGATTTAGTTGATGAAAGAGCTAGTGCAACAGCACGCATATTAGCGCAATTTACCCACCTTACCAAAGATAAATCGATTACCGACGAAACGCGTCGTTTGTATATGCAGGGCATGATCAGAAATCCTTTAATGCTGGGTGTTTATCTTGCTTTTGATAATGGTGATTTCTATGAATTAGTTAATTTGGATTCAGATCAGGATGCACGTGCAAAGTTTCATGCACAAGTGGATGATCGTTGGTTGGTAATCACGATTAAAGGACAGGGCAAAAAGCGCCAACGAGCCTTGGCTTTTTACAATGAACAGTTTCAGCTTAGAGCGACCATAAAACAAGCAACGGATTATGACCCGCGAAGACGTGTTTGGTATACCGAAGCTAAACGGGGCGAAATTCACAAGACCTTACCCTATTTGTTTCAGGCATTACAAAAGCCCGGTGAAACCTATTCCATTAAATTGGATAAACATAATGCGGTGTTAGCTGTCGATATCACCATGTCAGTATTATCAGACTATTTACGCCACCAAAATTTAGCTGAAGAAAATGAAATCTATATCTATCAGGAAACCGGGCAGTTAGTTGCGACCAATCAGTTGATTAAATCGAAACCATTGCCGGTTGCGCCAGAGCTCAATTTAACTGAACAACAGCAAGAATTAGTCAAATCGATTCCCTATTTGATCGTATCGAATGAGAATGACTGGCCACCGATTAACTTTGCGGCTTCAGGTCAACCATACGGTTATGCGATAGATGTATTGAATTACATCTCACAAATGACAGGAATTGAAATCCATTATGTCAATGGGATGCGATGGCCTGATTTAGCAGATATGTTTGTCAATAATGAACTTGATGTGTTGCAGCCGGTGTTTTATGACAAAGATCGGCAATGGTTAGGATCGCTGACGGATGCATTTCTTGAGGTGCCCTACGGTGTGATTACGGCCAACGGTACAGCTAAAGTCAGTCATATTGATCAATTGAAAGGTAAAACGGTTGCGATTCCAGAAGGCTGGCTGTTAGCTACAAACCTTGAAGAACAGTTTCCCGACATCAAAATTATCCGAGTCCTTACGGTTAGAGATATGTTTAATGCTGTTCGGCAAGGGAAAGTTGATGCTGCGATAGATACGGCACCTATACTGAATTACACCGCCAAACAATTTTTTATTGAAGATGTAACCATTTCGCAATCACTCGATTTCGGTGAAGTTTCTTTTCCAAGTCAGCTGCACTTTATGCTTGGTAAATCAAAGCCCGGATTAACAGAGTTATTTAATTTAGCTCTGTCTAAACTAGGGTCTGAGTATAAACAGGCACTGCAAGAAAAATGGTTTGAGCAGAAAGGGTATCAAGCTCAACACGATGTTGATTATCAACTGGGAACGGTGCCTTATAGTGAGTTAATGCAATTGGTAGATACTCCTTCATCGGATAAACTTTCAATTATAAAGATCAAAGGTGTGGATCACTTCGTGTTCACGACGCGATTTGGTGGCGACAATGGCACGCGAGATATTTTTTCAATTGTAACGCCTGTGTCGAAAGTATTGGCGCCAGGTGTCGAAAAAGTCAAAATGGCGATAGCTTTAACGGCACTTGCATCCTTGTTGCTGCTGCCTCTTTCCTGGTTTTTAGCAAAACCATTTGTGGATCCGATTCATCAATTAGCTGAAGATAGTAGAAAAATAACCAATCGTCGATATGATGAAGTGCAGGATATAGAAAGTGGCATAAAAGAAATACATAACTTAGGCGTTTCAATGCATGAAATGTCACACTCTATCCAGGAGCATGAACAAGCTCAGAGAGCGTTGATGGATGCGTTTATTAAGCTCATCGCTCAGGCAATCGATGATAAGTCACCCCATACAGCAGGTCACTGCGAACGTGTTCCGCATTTGGCATTTATGCTGATAAAAGAAGCAGAAAAGGATGATTCTGAACCTTTTGGTGAATTTGCATTTAAGTCGGATGAGGAATGGCGTGAGTTTGAAATTGCAGCTTGGCTACATGATTGCGGCAAGATCATTACACCGGAACGGATTATTGATAAAGGCACCAAGCTTGAAACCTTGTATAACCGTATTCATGAAATAAGGATGCGGTTTGAGGTATTGTGGCGCGATGCGGAAATTAACTACTTACTGAGCACATTTGAACCTGAGGCCGATGATGCGGCGTTATTGATCGAAAAACAGCAGAAACAGCGACAATTACAACAAGATTTTGCCTTTTTGGCTAACGCCAATATTGGCAGCGAATTTATGAGTGATGAGGATGTTACGCGTTTGAAAGAACTGGCCCAGCAGACATGGCAACGACATTTTGATAATCGTTTAGGTTTATCTCATGTAGAGCTTAGTCGTTGCCCAGAAATACCAGAAGAATTGCCTGTAACAGAATCATTATTGGCAGATAAGCCGGAACATTTAGAAGAACGTGTTCGGGGTACGGATTATGATCCTGGCTTTGGTATCAAGATGGCGATCCCTGAATATCTCTATAACAACGGTGAGCTTTATAATCTGTCAATTAAAAGTGGCACCTTAACTGCTGAAGATAGATTCAAAATTAATGAACACATCATCAGCACCATTAAAATGTTAGAGAACCTACCCTTTCCAGAAGAGTTAAAACGCGTACCCCGTTATGCTTCTACCCATCATGAATCAATGAAAGGTACAGGTTATCCACGAGGTTTGTCGGGAGAAGAACTTTCAATACCAGAGCGAGTTATGGTGTTAGCAGATATCTATGAAGCGTTGACAGCAGCGGATCGTCCTTACAAGAAAGCAAAACCGGTCAGTGTTGCGGTCGATATACTCTATAAAATGGTGCAAAACGAACATGTCGATGTGGAGGTGTTTGAATTATTCCTCAAAACAGGTGTATACCGTCGCTATGCCCAACAGTTTTTACCCGAAGAACAAATTGATGATGTTGATATTAACCAATATCTCAGAGCCAGCTAACGGTGTTATTCATCTGACGTTAATTGAAAAAATGGCAAAAGCTGGACGATGGTTCACGTGAGGTGCGGTAAGCATTAACGGTGGCATTGGTATCTTCATAACCTAAGGCCATACCTGCGATTAGTTTTACACCAGTGGCGTAGCCTAGTTCTTGTTTTACTACATCGGGATAGTCACTTAATGCTGCTTGGGGGCATGTCGCTAAACCTTGTTGCATTGCCGCCAACATCAGTGATTGCATAAACATGCCGCAATCAAGATATGAGCCTGTTTCCATTACATCATCCATAAAAAACAGTAGCATAACAGGTGCATCAAAAGCACGATAATTGGCTTGCCATTGTGCTTGGCGTTGTTCAATGTCTTCTTTGTTGATGGTTAAGCTTTGATAAAGTTGTAAACCGCATTTTATGCGACGGCTATGATATGGTTCATTCCATGTTTTTGGATAATACTGGTAGTCAGGATTAGGTTTAGTACCAGTTGAGAATGCAAACTCTAGTTTTGCTTGCAATTGCTTTTTACTGTCACCACTTAGAATCGCAACTTGCCAAGGCTGGCTGTTTGCTCCAGATGGTGAATGACTCGCTATTTCTAGAATGTGCGAAATCTGTTCAATGGTGACATCTTTATTTAGAAATGATCGAGTAGAGTGACGTTGAATAATGGCATCATCTACATTCATGTTACTTATCCTCAGATTCTTTCAGTCGCCATACAAATGTCAATAAAATCAAACATAAACACACTAACATAAGCTGCAAGCCTACTCTGCCAGATAATACCAGTATTGAAATTACAAAGGTTGCGATAATTAATGCCATCACTTTAAATTTAACTGTTCGGCGAATGGTATGACTACGCTCCCATTGTGCCAGTGGTGGACCAAACCATTTATTGTTTAATAACATGCTGTGAAAACGTGGCGAGCTGTTTGCAAAACAGGCTAGTGCCACGATTAAAAAAGGAGTTGTCGGTAATAATGGTACGAAAGCACCTATTACGCCTAATATGACAAACAGCCACCCTGTTGTCAGTAGAAGGTAATGTTTAATAATTGCTCGCATAAATAAAGTAAGACGTTTATGCGCGAGACATAAATTTACCTGAAACGGTGTTAATTTTTATAACGTCACCCTGTTCTATATATTCTGGCACTTGAATTTCCAGACCTGTCGCAAATTTAGCGGGCTTGGTTCTGGCTGTGGCTGATGCGCCTTTGATGCCTGGTGCGGTTTCAGTAATTTGCATAGTAACAGCCGCGGGTAATTCGATTGCAACCATAACACCATCGAGTAATGTTGCCACTACGCCTTCCAAGCCTTCGACAAGGTAGCGTTTTTCTTCCTCTATATCATCGGTACTGATAGTGTATTGCTCATAATCATCCAGGCTCATAAAGGTGTAACCATCGTCGTCCTTATAAGAAAATTGCAACATTTTCTTTTCACTGTCGACTTCTTTTAAAAAGTCGTCGCCTTTTAAGGTTTCATCCAGCTTTTGCTTGGTTTTAAGATGATTAAAGCGAATTTTGTAGAGTGTTGATGCACCGCGTGAAGATGGATTACGCACCTCAATCTCTCGGACAGAATAGGGCGCATTATTAACTTCAACGACCATTCCACGTTTTAGGTCACTAGCTTTAGGCATAATCTTTCTCTTGGTTTAGGTTGATTTTGGGCAATTATACCCGAGTATGTTTGAGCATTTTTCATAAAAGTTTTGTTGAGATGACTTGGTTTTTCATAATGATTAGTATGGCGTAATCATGAATACGTTAAAATTATCCTAATCAATTATCACTATCGAGCAACTCATGGCACAACTTGGCAACCTTAACACCCTAAAAGTAATCAAAAAATTAGATTTTGGCATTTATCTGGATGGTAACGGTTTAGGTGAAATTTTATTGCCTAATCGTTACATACCTGCAAATGTAAGTATTGGCGATCAATTGGATGTTTTTGTTTATCTTGATTCAGATGATTTACCGATTGCAACCACAGAAATACCTAAAGCAATGGTAGGTGAGTGTGCTTATCTTAAAGTGGTTGCAGTTAATCGAGTTGGGGCATTTTTGGATTGGGGCTTACCCAAAGATTTATTGGTTCCTTTTGGAGAGCAACAAAAACCATTAGAAGTTGGCAAGTCCTACGTTGTCTACCTTTATATTGATGATGCTTCATCACGCATTGCTGCCAGCACAAAAATAGATAAGTTTTTGCCTGATAATTCTCCTTATTTCAAAGAGCAACAAAAAGTTGATTTAATCGTTTATGGGCGCACTGATTTAGGCTTTAAAGCAATCGTCGATGGTGTTGTTACGGGCGTTATTTTTAATAATGATGTATTTAAACCGATTAAATACGGTGAGCAACTGCAAGGTTATATTAAACATATTCGTTCCGATAAAAAGTTGGATCTGTGTTTGCAATTGGTTAATCGCGAAGCCTTAGATACTTTATCAGAACACATTTTGGCGTTTATTAAACAGCAAGGTGGCAGCACAACGTTAACCGATAAAAGTTCACCAGAAGCGATCACCAAACAATTTGGCGTCAGTAAGTCCAGCTATAAAAAGGCATTGGGCAAACTATATAAAAAACGCTTGATCGATATTGATAAAACGGTAATAAGTTTGGTGAAAAAATAATGGCGATCAATTGGTATCCTGGTCATATGCATAAGGCCAGTAAAGAAATGAAAAAGATGATTCCAGATGTTGATTTGATCATCGAAGTCCTTGATGCACGTATTCCTTTTAGTAGTGAAAACCCAATGCTGGCGGAGATACGTGGTGACAAGCCGTGTATCAAAGTATTAAGTAAAAGTGATTTAGCGGATCCTGAACTCACACAACAGTGGCAAGACTATTTAGAACAAGAAAAAAATGTAAAAACCATTGCCCTGACCACACAGCAACCAGAACAGATGCGAGATATATTAGATTTATGTCGCAAAATGCTACCTGCCAAAGAAAGTAGTGTAAAAAATATTCAAGCCATGATTATGGGCATTCCCAATGTAGGTAAATCGACCTTAATTAATACACTTGCCGGTAGACAAATAGCCAAAACCGGCAATGAGCCAGCGGTGACCAAAATGCAACAGCGCATTAAATTGGAGGGCGGCATCGTGTTGCATGATACACCCGGTGTGTTATGGCCAAACCTTGAAAACAGACATGGTGGTTACCGGCTTGCGATTACTGGTGCGATTAAAGAAACAGCGATTAGCAATGACGATATCGCCATGTATGCCGTTGATTATTTGCGTCGGGCTTATCCTGATTTATTAAAACAACGCTACGAATTAGATGTGTTGCCTGAAGATGAAATTAAATTATTAGAAATGATCGGAGCCAAACGTGGTTGTTTACGTTCGGGAGGTATGGTTGATGTGGACCGTGCTGCCAAGATTTTATTAACAGAGTTTCGTTCAGCAACAATCGGCCATATAAGCTTAGAAACGCCTGAAATGATGGAACAAGAAATCATCGAGATGCTGCAAATCCGCCAACAAAAAGAAGCCAAGAAACTAGCGAGGAAGAATAAGCGCCATAGCTCAAGGCAAAATAACGAAATAGAAAGAGAGTAAGTAAATAATTTCAATCTAAATGATAATGATTTGCATTTAGTTTTATAAGTATCTATAATCTCACCATGTTTTAATTTTATACATGGCGGGGTTTATCATGACATTCAAAAAAACGGCATTAGCATTGGGCTTAATGACAGCAATCGGTGCAGCTCAGGCTGCGACACCAAGCAATGAAGAAATTTGGCAGATGTTGCAAAAAATGCAGCAACAAATGGCTGAGGTTCAACAACAAAACCACGATCTGAAAGCTGAAAATCAAAGTTTAAAAAACAAGGTTGATGCAACAGAGCAGACTGCGCGTGAAGCGAGTGCAACAGCAGAAGCACTTGCTGTTGCAACTGAAGAAGCAGTTAAAACAGCTAGTTTCAATGCCAATAAAACATCAATCGGTGGTTACGGTGAGCTTCACTATAACAACTTAGAAGGTAAAAATGGCGCTGCCGATAAAGATGAAATTGATTTTCACCGTTTTGTATTGTTTTTTGGTCATGAGTTTAATGATGATCTACGATTTTTCTCTGAATTCGAGCTTGAACATAGCTTAGTCAAAGATACCAGTAATGGCAGTAATGGCGGTGAAGTTGAGCTTGAACAAGCTTATATTGAATATGACATCAATCAACAACATCGTGTTAAAGGTGGTTTGTTTTTAATGCCAGTTGGTATTATGAATGAGACACATGAGCCTAATACATTCTATGGTACGGAACGTAACCCGGTAGAAAAAAACATCATCCCAACTACATGGTGGGAAGGTGGTGTCATGTTTAGTGGTCAATTAGCACAAGGCTTGAGCTATGACCTTGCTGCAACCTCTGGTTTAAATACAAATAATGCTAACAAGTATAAGGTTAGAAGTGGCCGCCAAAAGGTTTCAAACGCTCAGGCTGAAGATTTCGCTTATACAGGTCGTTTAAAATGGACAGCAATTCCAGGTGTTGAGTTAGCCGTTACGGCACAATATCAAGATAATATGACACAAAGCCAAGATCCAACAGCAGGTAGTGCAACCTTGTTAGAAACCCACGCTGTTATTCAACAAGGTGACTTTGGGTTACGCGCTTTATATGCGACATGGGATCTTGATGGTTCTGGACCTAAAGCATCGGGCGCTGATGAACAAACAGGTTGGTATATAGAGCCTTCATACCGTATTAATGAGAATTTCGGTGTGTTTGCTCGTTATAATGAATGGGATAATCAAGCGGGTAATTCGACCGACAGCGAATATGAGCAAATTGATCTTGGTGTGAATTGGTGGCCGCATAAAGATGTTGTGGTTAAAGTTGATTACCAGGATCAAGACGCGCCCGCAGGCAAAGAACAAGATGGCATTAACGTTGGCTTAGGCTATCAATTCTAAGTTAATAATACTAAAACGACTAGGAACAGTGATTTGACCAGGTTATTTAAATTAAAATTTATCGTCCTGATAGGGTTGATGGTGACTTCAATCACTGTTTCTGCTCGTGGTGTGTATCAAACTGATGAAGATTTTTTGTCGGAGATATTTGCTAACAATGTACCTAAAAGCCAGGTTGTCTGGCTTAAAGGTGAGGTACGCCAGTCAGTTTCAGATATTTTAGGGCACGACTATAAGGGCTTGAGAATTCGATATTGGCGAGATCAAAACAAAAGTGTTTGGATCTTGGAAGAAATTGGTAAAGAGCAGCCGATTACCTTTGGTGTGGTTATTTCCAGGCAAAAAGTTGAAGTAGTTAAAGTTTTAGCATTTCGCGAAAGTCGCGGCGATGAAATTCGATATCCCGCATTTACCCAGCAATTTGAACACGTTACACTTGATGGTAATAAACTTGATCGTCACATTGACGGTATTTCAGGCGCAACCTTATCAGTTTGGGCTATGACTTCGGTAGTTAGAATGGCATTATATCTGGACAAATTTACTACACCATAGAAATATAATATGAATCGCAGAATGCGACGGATACATAGAATTTTGGGTGCTACAATTGCATTATTTGTGTTATTGCTTGCATCTACAGGTATCTTACTTAATCACACAACCGATCTAAACTTAGATCAACGTTACCTTACATGGAATTGGTTGCTCAATCATTACGGTGTTACCAAGCTTGAACCAGATGCCGTTTTTCTAATTGACAATAAAGTCATTTCTCAATTTGGTCAGCAACTATTTGTTGATGCAACGCCAGTAGTACAAGAATCACGCCCTCTAAAAGGCGGTATAAGCCAAGAGGAAACATTTGTTGTTGCAACGGACCAAGCATTACTTATTTTTACAGAAGATGGCGAGTTTGTAGAAAAAATGACCAGTTCAAGCGGTGTGCCGGCAATGATTCAAAATATTGGCCTATATCATGGCGAACCCGTTGTTCAAACGCGCGATGGTCTATGGCGAAGTGATTTTATGTTAGAACGATGGGAGAGGTTATCGCTTCAAGGTGTAGGCTGGAGTGTGCCAGAGCCAATGCCAGCTAGTGTTGCAGAGCAGTTGCAGCTTTATTTTCATGGACAAGGCATATCAATTGAGCGTGTTGTCCTCGATCTGCATAATGGTCATATTTTTGGTCAATATGGTCCTTGGTTATTAGATGGTATCGGCGCATTGCTCTTGATCTTGTCATTAACCGGTATCTGGATGTGGGCAAAACGTCTTGGGTAATGTGACATGAGAAATAATGCGTTTCCATTTCTGCCTAAAGACTTTATTCAGACTAAAGAAGGGCTTATTTTTGCGGTTGTTTGTTATCAACCTCAAGCTACTAAAGTAGGGTGCTTTCTTCGTTATGTTGCTGATGGGCAAGGCTGGAAAAAAGTCGATACTGAACAAGCAAACTCATTATTACAAACACAGTACCCACAGTATCTTTATACGTCATCTCAATTTGATACACGCTTTCATGCTGTAGCACCAAGGGATATTGTCCAACACTTTCAACCAGAAAATAAACTCAAGCAACTTATACAGCAACAGCCGCTAGATGATGTTGCACAAAAACTGCACACATTAATTGCGGTGTTGCTACAGTATGGTGCAAATAGTGATAGTTTAGGTTTAACGGGTTCGATGTTAATCGATCAACATCGGTCCTCCTCTGATATTGATTTGGTGGTCTACGGCAGAGATAACTTTCATCACATGCGGCAAGCGATTCAACAGGCAATCGCTGATGAGGCACTATCTCATTTAGATAGTGCTTTGATGCAAGACAATTTTGAACGACGCGCAGCACAGTTAAGTTACAGTGAATTTGCGTGGCATGAATATCGCAAGTGTAACAAAGCGGCTATTGAAGGCACTAAGTTTGATATTGGTATGGTGTGTTTATGGCATGAGCTTGAAATAGACACGAATCACTATCAAAAACAAGGAATGCGTACATTTAAAACGAAAGTGATTGATGATCACCGCGCGTTTGACTTCCCTGCTTACTATCGTGTTGATGATGATATGACACCAGAGGTGTTATCTTTCACTCATACCTATGTCGGTCAGGCAAAAAACAATGAATTGATTGAAGTATCAGGTACCGTGGAATATAACATTGCTACGGGGCAACGTCGGCTGATTGTTGGATCGACTCGAGAAGCCGAAGGCGAATATATTAAGGTGTGTAGATAAATGATGATAGAAGAAACAGCCGCAAAGGCTGATATTGGTTTGGTGGGTTTGGCTGTAATGGGGCAAAACCTTGTGTTAAACATGAATGATCATGGTTTTACCGTTGCGGTGTATAACCGAACTACCAGCAAAGTCGATGAATTTATTGACGGTCCGGCTAAAGGTACTAACGTTATCGGTTGCCACGACTTAAAAGTATTTGTAAACAGCTTAAAGGCACCGCGTCGCATTATGCTGATGGTTAAAGCCGGTCCCGTGGTTGATAGTTTTATTGATCAACTTGTTCCATATCTTGAACATGGTGACATCATTATTGATGGTGGTAACTCACTTTACAATGATAGTGATCGTCGTACCCATGAATTACATCTAAAAGGTATCTTATTCATAGGTAGCGGTGTGTCAGGTGGTGAAGAAGGTGCACGCTTTGGACCTTCGATCATGCCTGGCGGTAATCATGCGGCATGGCCTGCTGTAAAGCCAATCTTTCAAGCTATAGCGGCACAAGTCGATGGTGAACCATGTTGTGATTGGGTTGGTAATGATGGTGCCGGTCACTATGTGAAAATGGTACATAACGGCATTGAGTATGGCGATATGCAACTGATTTGCGAAGCGTATCAGTTGATGCGAGAAGGTCTCGGTATGACGGGTGATGAAGTCCAAGCTGTTTTTGCCGAGTGGAATGAAGGCGTGCTTGATTCTTATCTGATTGAAATTACTCGCGATATTCTTGCTGTTAAAAATGACAATGGTGAATTACTCATTGATGACATTCTAGATACAGCCGGTCAAAAAGGTACGGGTAAATGGACGGGTATGAATGCCCTGGATTTGGGGATTCCTTTGACATTAATTGGTGAAGCCGTATTTGCACGTTGTTTATCAGCACGTAAAGATGAACGTGTTACAGCATCAAAAGTATTACCAAAATTAGCGTCAGACTTTAGTGGTGATAAAAAAGAAACGGTGGACGCCATTCGAGATGCCTTATATGCTTCAAAAATTATCTCCTATGCCCAAGGTTATATGCTGATGCGTGAAGCGGCTGACACCTATGGTTGGGGATTAAACTATGGCGGTATCGCCCTAATGTGGCGTGGTGGTTGTATTATTCGTAGTCAGTTTCTGGCTAATATCCGTGATGCATTTACCAATAACCCGGAACTACAAAATTTATTGTTAGATCAGTTCTTTATTGATGAGATCACAGCAGCACTTCCGGGCTGGCGTAAAGCTGTTGGTACAGCAATTTCACTTGGCGTACCAGCACCAACCTTTAGCAGTGCATTATCATTTTATGATGGTTATCGTAGCGCACGCTTACCGGCTAATTTATTGCAAGCACAACGTGATTATTTTGGGGCTCATACCTATGAACGATTGGATAAGCCGCGCGGTGAGTTCTTTCATACCAACTGGACTGGTCGTGGTGGCGATATTTCAGCGACCAATTACGACGTTTAATAAAACGCTAGCAATATAAACCATAAAAAGGGTCGTCATTACGACCCTTTTTAGATTTGTCTTTGATAAGATTAGGCTATGAGCCAAATCAGCAATAGCATTGATTGAGTTAATATTTATATTGCATCTGAAGATTATATGTTAATCTTAGCGCCTTGATTTATAAGGGCACTTGACCAAATGCCAGATAATATTTTAAGGAACGCTAGACGGTTAATTATACTGTTGTTCCTCTCTATTTTGTCTACATTAACGCTGGTATCAGCTAGTTTTGCTGATGATACCTTAGTTACAGATATCGATAGTATCGGTACCAATCCTATCGGTCTCATCACATCCTATCACCAAGAAACCAATCAACCCCTGAATTTAGAGCAGGCATTTGATAACTATTATCAAGGTCAGTTTCAAGCTGCAACAGAGGAAGTGTTAACTTTTGGTATCGGGCCCGCCCCAGTGTGGATTGCTTTTAGTATTGATAATCAACAATCAAGCAATCAGCATCTGACCGATCCCCACGAAATTTGAGATAGCTAAACATTAAGCGGCTCCTGCATTAACAATTGTATTTTTTGACAAG
>JARGFJ010000023.1 GCA_029210875.1 Gammaproteobacteria bacterium
ATCCTGCTCAAGGGGGTCAAATTTAAACCGGTGTTTTAAAGCCAAAAGGGGTCAATTTTAAAGTGTTGTTGACAAGTAATATGGACGAGAGTCTTAATCCCCTTTGAGCGGGGCTCGTTTTCAAACTCGTTTACGGCAACTAATAAGGGGTCGTATCATGTCTTAATCCCCTTTGAGCGGGGCTCGTTTTCAAACGTGGTTGACGGCCGCGTTATCGCGCTCGTATTAGGTCTTAATCCCCTTTGAGCGGGGCTCGTTTTCAAACAAGAAATGGAGTTCCTTGCGGGATTTATCCGCAGTCTTAATCCCCTTTGAGCGGGGCTCGTTTTCAAACTTACCAAGCTGGAATCAAAGCCGCGAATGCGGCATCGTCTTAATCCCCTTTGAGCGGGGCTCGTTTTCAAACCCACTAACTAAAAAGGAGTCATAAAAATGAACACGTCTTAATCCCCTTTGAGCGGGGCTCGTTTTCAAACCCAAATTTTTCTCCCTAACGCATTGGGTGGACGTGTCTTAATCCCCTTTGAGCGGGGCTCGTTTTCAAACTGCCGTGGTTTTATGTACCTCTTGCCACACCGCGTCTTAATCCCCTTTGAGCGGGGCTCGTTTTCAAACAAATGAACGAGTTTCATGCCCACAGGGTGGGTGAGTCTTAATCCCCTTTGAGCGGGGCTCGTTTTCAAACTTTCGTTCCTCGCGGGTTTTATCCGCGAGGTCTTAATCCCCTTTGAGCGGGGCTCGTTTTCAAACCCACTTTGCCCAAGGTGGTACCGCGGCAAAGCGTCTTAATCCCCTTTGAGCGGGGCTCGTTTTCAAACGCTAATGCCGCGAGTCAACGAGCGCTCGACGCGGTCTTAATCCCCTTTGAGCGGGGCTCGTTTTCAAACAGCCCGTAAGGTCTTTGCATCATGGGTTAAGGATGTCTTAATCCCCTTTGAGCGGGGCTCGTTTTCAAACAAAAGCCCAAACAGTTGTTGACACGTTTAATGGTCTTAATCCCCTTTGAGCGGGGCTCGTTTTCAAACGCATCTTATAAACTAAAGCAGTCAGATACTTACTGTCTTAATCCCCTTTGAGCGGGGCTCGTTTTCAAACATCATAGCTGGGTTAGGATATGACATTAAAAAGACGTCTTAATCCCCTTTGAGCGGGGCTCGTTTTCAAACTTATCCGCCACTAGGTATACCTGCCCTTTATAGAGTCTTAATCCCCTTTGAGCGGGGCTCGTTTTCAAACTTGAAAACGCTGGATCAATCAGCAATTGATCGCGGTCTTAATCCCCTTTGAGCGGGGCTCGTTTTCAAACAAGCTAGACCTTTCAGTTGCGGCACAAGAGCTTGGTCTTAATCCCCTTTGAGCGGGGCTCGTTTTCAAACCCAATCCACGCAAGTGGATCCGTATAGCCTACCGTCTTAATCCCCTTTGAGCGGGGCTCGTTTTCAAACTCACAATGTCCACAACACAACAACAAAATAGTCTTAATCCCCTTTGAGCGGGGCTCGTTTTCAAACGGTACTAGCGGCACCAATGCAAGATCGAAAAATGTCTTAATCCCCTTTGAGCGGGGCTCGTTTTCAAACACGCTGATCAATCGTTATCAGACTTAGAGTCTGGTCTTAATCCCCTTTGAGCGGGGCTCGTTTTCAAACAACTACTTAAAAGAGGAAAATAAAATGAAATTCAAGTCTTAATCCCCTTTGAGCGGGGCTCGTTTTCAAACTATATACGTTTTTCAATATTATGCATCCTGCACAGTCTTAATCCCCTTTGAGCGGGGCTCGTTTTCAAACGCGATCTGTCCAGCCCGTTACCACTAACTATCTGTCTTAATCCCCTTTGAGCGGGGCTCGTTTTCAAACGTCCACTGTCCCGCGCTAACACGTCGTTAGCGTCTTAATCCCCTTTGAGCGGGGCTCGTTTTCAAACGGGAGGCAGGAACAAAGTATGCCTCGAGGTACACCGTCTTAATCCCCTTTGAGCGGGGCTCGTTTTCAAACCGCCCGAGGCGATAAGTAAAATAAATACAATGTGTTAATGGGTGGTTTCGAGAAAATATTGCCACACATAAAGTTGACCTCAGTTAAATAGGTTTAATCCATCCGGCAACCATGCACAGCCAATTTGTAATGCCTCCGATAGTGGCTTGACCTGGTAGGCACGAATGTCGTCATAGCGTTCATCCATAAGGTGTTGCAGTTCATCGAGTAGGTTGTTCAGATCCTTTTTATCCCCTTTCAGATAATAAACCGAAAGTTGTATAAAAACGGCATGTTTGACCATTCTCCTATGCACTCTGCCTAGTCTTCGCGGATCAGCAATATCATAACAAACCAAGTAGTGCGCCATGTCAGACGATCGCTTCCAAGCGTGTTGTTAGTTGGATGAGCATTCGTCGTGTGGAATATTCGATCAAACTAGTCTGTGTCTGGTAGAACGTTATCATAGTTTGTGATGTTATAGCAAAATGGGGCTTTCGTTGTAAATGATTGGCCAGACCGTGTAATAACCAAAGTTGTGCCAGTGGTTTTATGTCATTGAGTAGTTTGTTTTGACCACGCTGTTGGGAAAAACCAATCTCAGCAATGACTTGTTCGAGTTGGAAATGGAGTAAGCCGTCCAACCAATCGAGCGCGGTGCGAAAATCTTGTTTACCCAGTGATTCGGTGCAGAAACTCCGCAGTGCTTCATAGACAAGTTTGTGACGTGTCTGGTAAGCACCAAGGTGAAACCCCATTATTGACAGGGCATATAATCCTTGATGCAGTAGCCAGTCTGCATAAATTTGTTTGACTTCGGGATCAAATTCTACGTGTTCAAACCAGTGATCGACCAAGGCTGTGTCACTGGCTGGCGCTTGCAATCGACAGCGCAGGCGGCCATCTGCATGAAAAAATGCTACTGGAATACGCTGTTGTGCACAAAACAACAGTGCGTCCATGCCAGACTGTGGCGTGCCTATGATATGAATTCGCAGCAGTCGCCGTAACGGAAAAAGCACGGGGCTTTTCATTTTCATGACGACCTTTAGTGCAGGTCCGTCCATGCCTAGTTGGGCTAGTTTGCGGGTATCTATTACCAATGATGTAGGCACGGTTTCTGTCATGCTTTCTCTTCTGTCTGGCTTGCGGGCTTAGTTATATTGGTGTCGAGCTTTGGTATTTGTAAATCCAGTTGCAATTGTTTAAGCCAGTGACGACTGGTTCTGCGCATTAATTTTCGCCAGCCGCGTGCTTTGTGCTCGTAGTGACTGTAGTAGTTTGATCTACCTGCTTTACCCAGCAGGCATGATGTGTCGGTGCTGCCTTTTGCTTCGAAGCTGAAATGATCGTGTCTGAGGATTTCGTGAGCAAATAATGTCCACACCCATTGGTCGGCGATGGGTCGGTAGATCTCCACCAGATCACACGCCAGTGATTCTCTACCAAAAGTCGGTAAGTGGTAGATCCCAAGGTGTGGATCAAAACCGGTCGAGATCAGTACTCGGATGGCTTCGGCATGTAGCATGGTATAGGTAAGCGACAGTACTGCATTGACCGGATCGCGCGGTGGTCTGCGATTGCGACCGGTGAATGCAAGCTTCGGTGCAAACAGGCTTTGATATGCTTCGAAGTACATGGCTGCGGATGAACCTTCAATGCCTCGTAGTGTTTCGATTGTGCTCGCTGCGATCACTCGCTGTTCGACAGGATGCAGTCGCTCAATGCCTTTGGTCAATGGCAAACGTTTGTCCGGTCGGCCGCGCAGGGCTTTTTTGAGTAGGGCTCGCTGTCCGCGTAGTTTTTGTCTGACCAGCATTTTGGCATAGCGTAATTGGATCTCTGGGTCGCTAATTGCCTTATATTGGATGAGACGGCGGTCGGTGGAATTGTGCAGTAAGCCGGTAGCAATGCTGGATGCTTCATGCTTTCTCGGGTTGATAAAAATGACGGTGACATTAGCCAGTGTTAGTTGCGTCAGTATCGTTGATGAAAATTGCACTGATGCGCTGATAACAAGAAATTCAAGTATGCTCAAGGGGACAGAAAATGGCCGTGGACGATCTGTAATTCTTACCAGAAGACGGCCGCCTTGAATTGTTAGCTCGGCATTTTTTCGGTCTATGTATAAGGTTTCCATGGCTCTGTGATTATCCTAAATATGTGAATAGCTCATCTGCGGGTGTCATGGCAATTCCCAATGTGGAAACAGCATCACGGCTGACTAGCTGAATGACTAGGAAAGCGTCTTCTTTCAAGTTGATGCAGTCTTCGACCCGGCCTACTAGTTCCTTACGTTCTGAATTGGTCAGATAACATTCAAATGCCGATTTCTGACCACCGCAGGCAAATTCTTTCAGTACCTGGTGAACTCGGCGCAGCCGCTTGGGGTTACGCACATCATAAGCAACAAGAAAAAGATCACGTGCCATTATCGTTAGCTCTTATCCATGTCCAAACATGACGGATTGTGGCTGCAAGGCTATATATTCGACCAGTGATGCACCTAGCTCGTTTAACATGTCAGCTGAGAGTTCTTGACCGCGTAACTGTTCTGGCAGATCCAATTGCAGGTGAAGATAACGCGCACCACGTCGGCAGATGTCGGCAACAAGATTGATCGGCATCGTTCCTATTACGATGTCGCCTTTGGCAATGACTTCCAACCGTTCAAGATGCCGAATATGGGTGGTAGGCTCTCTGATTTTTTGTTGCAGCCATTCAACGGCACCAGGATGACGGCTAATAAGGTAAATCATCTTCTCTCCTTTATTCATTTATGAATTGAAAAGTGCGCTTGATCGTGTTGCAACTGCAAGTACATTCAAGAACTGGAGAGCATTATGACTTGGTCTGATGGCATATACGATTTTGGCAAGCTTGCAGAGAAACTATGGCTGCTTGAGTGATACTTGTAATGAATTTGTAGACTTTCATTCATTAGCGTGAAAACGGTGAGTCATTGGGCAGTAGTGAGTACAATTATCGATAGAACCCCGATAAAAGGTTTTGGGAATGACGTGTTTTTTAAGTCTGTGAGATGAATGACGATGGTGTAAATCTACAGAATGATTTGATTCGGGTACATTACTGTGATTGATTGACCCACTGATAGTGACCTAGACCAAACGCGGTTTCTTTTCCGACATGCAGCCATTGGCCAAGATAGATAAATGGCAGTAGTTCCGCTGGCACGCGCTGCAGATGCCAATGTCCCATCAGTCCACCTAGGGCCATTTTATGTTGCTGGCGAGAAGATCGTCGTGTCCAGTCATGCCAGTTGAGTTGGCATGTATCACTGCTGACTTGATCTGCTAGCTGATTTAGCTGTCGGATTGTGTCCAGTGAGTAGCTGCCGGGTCGCTGGGCATTGACATGTACACTGACACGGCGGATCAGATGGCGTAGAAAAATAGATGGTGTCAGCTCGCGTGTGCCGATGAGTTGTCGCTGTTGCATGATGCGAAGAGGCGTTTGCACGTGCAGATGCACTTTTGCAGGTTCAGAAAATTGCGGGATAGCTAACGCTGTGTTGTGAGCTTTAAGTGTCGAATCAGTCGATAAGATTTCACAAGCTGTGTTGTAAATGCTGTTGACCTTAGCAACTGTTGCAATATGTTCGAGTTTGATCAACTCGGCCGTACCGTCTTTTGGCCCGACCCCCAAAGCAAACGCTCGTTTCCAGGCGGCGACGATCAGCGGCAGTTCAGCGATGGCTTTTGGTGTCATCAGCACCATGTCAAAGGCATAGTCATCGCCCTGTCGATAGCGTGTAACTTCACCAAACGTCGTTTCGATCGCGTAAGGCGCAAGCGCGGCCAGACCGTCGGGGTTCTTTGGGGCATGTTGCGGCTCAAACAAGGGCGGATAAGCGCAGTGAGCTATCAGGGCGCAGCCTTCACAATGAGCTGCACGAGTAACACACGCCCGGTGCCGCAAGGCGTGACCAAAAATGCCTCGCAAGGTCGAGCTGGCATAAGGCGGTAGCTGCATGGGTCTGTTCACTCGCCAATGAAATCGGTATCGAGCGATTTGGAGGTTCATTGGTTTATCCAGTCTCGCAGTCCGGATTTAAGATTGCGGATGTCTGTCCCCTGGATCACTTTGATACGCAAATCCTTGGCGCGCTTTTGATCTGCGGTGTTGAGCTTGCGATAGCTGACCAGCATCGACTTTGTCGCCAGCCCGCCCAGATCACTGATCGAGTCGAGCTTGTACACGGTGTCGGTGGTGGCATCGGCGGTGCCTTTACCGGCCATGCGTTTGGTCTTGCATTCAATCAGATGCAGGCGGTTTCTGGCCATGAAGCAGACATCGATTTCGTTATGCGAGGTAGCACCGATACGTTGAATATGCTGGTTCAATCGTGGGCTGTCCTGGATAACACCATCGCGTTTGAGTTCGTTAAGCTTGCTGCTAACGTAAACTTCCAACCAGCCACCATTAGCGAAAGTACGCGCATCTTCGTCGCTGAAGCAGACTTCGACGTTCGCTTTTTTTGACAATAAGCCAGCTTGGTAACATTCAATTAATAACACGTTGAGCTGTGGATCTTGCGGGTGTGGAAGTCGCGCCAGTTGCACGGAAAGGCTGTTTTGGCTCTCAGCAATACTGGCAAGGTTGTTCAGCTGCCCGATCGCCGCTTGCCAGCTGTCAACTTTAAGAACCAGTTGCTGGCAAAAGTCGCGCAATTTTGGTGGCAAGCCGGTTGGCTGGCTTTGTTCACGAAACTGGTAACCATAAGCCTGAATGTAGCTTTTGAGATCGATATGTTGTGACAGGGTATGACTGGTCGGGTCGCCATCGAGAAACAACACTTTGTCATCTTCGACTTTCACATAGAATATCCCAGCCCCCTTCATACGGAATACTTCCTGGGCAGCAATCGCCATCCACTTGGTGCCACCGGTGACATTGAGCGCGATTTCGCCGTCTGGCTCAGTGTCGATAATGCCAATCAGTTGTTCTTCCATAGCATTGAAATCATCAATCAGTTCTAACGGTTTCTGCACCACCTTGATACCCCGTGGTTTTATCACCTGTTCCAGATAGTTGGCCTGTTGCTTCATTTGTGGCGTGACCAGTAGCACTACTTGCTCTGGTTTCATGTCGTCGTCCAGCAAAGGAAGCAGGTTAGGCGCGGCCTGTTGCGAGACCATGCAAAAATGGGTTTTGTATTTTTTCATGGTATTTTAATTTCCCTGACCTTTGAGTTCGTTGACATCCGCTTTTAGACGTTCCTTACCCTTTTTCGACACACCCCACTTGAATGTTTCCTGCACGAGTTGAGCTGCTTCAAGACGGGAACGCGGATCTTCCCAAGACAGTGCTACCTTAATAAATTCATTACGCCTGGAATTGAATGGATGGCTAGGGCCATAGAGATCATTACATGCCTGCTCATAGACTGCGCGAAACTTTTCAATAACGGCTCGATTGTCTTCATAGGCGATATCCTCTGGGCTCATTTGGCTGCGGCGCGCCGCTTCCTGTTGTTGTTTTAACTGCTCGGCCCGCTCGGCTTTTTTCACCGCGTCTTCGGCCATCGCACCATAGCCTACTGCTGTTTTGGCACCAAAGCCCAGCCAACTGAAGGCATGATCAAATGCGGCTTGCAGCAATGTTTTCCAGTTTCCCTGCTCGACTAGATCTTCTGCCAACTGCCGCAAAAACAAGCTGTCGCAGGTGACATGAAAGGTGAAGCCGGAACCGGGCGGGACGGTCAGAAAGCCCAGCGGCACCGGCATACCTGAGTCATGCGGCGTTTGGCCGTCCTGATAGTAATGTTTCTGATGCGGGGTCATGATTTCAACCAGCAAACTATTGCCCTTGATCTGCGGGATAACATCCCAAAAGGTCAATGCGCCGCGTTGCAGTTCCGTTTCTCCATCCTGACTTTCCAGCCCGAACAAGGCGGTGATGGCGGCTTGGTTCCAGCCGTGGCTGTCGCCCCAGTCACCGGAGGCCAGTTCGCGCGCAGACTGGCGCAACACACCTTTGACGCCACTGCCGGGCAGATAAGGCAAGCCGTAGGGATTAAGAAAGGCAAAGCCATTTTCCAGCGGGTGTGCGTTGCCGAGGCCAGTGGTAAACGGTGCGCTGGCGATGGCGTCCAGGATGAGTACTTGGCCACTATTAGCAAAAGCCAAGGCCTGATGCTGTTGGCGAAGCTGCAGGTTCTCCATGAGTTTCCTGTCATTGACGCTCAACTTAGTGATGTCTTGCCAAGTCTGCTTTATGACATCGGCATCATCGTTTTTAGCCCACAAGGCGGGAATAGGGTTTTTGTCGCGCTTAATCCATTGAGTGATGGTTTCATCCATGCCATGCTTGTTTAGGTGCTCTTTTATTTCGGAACCTTCGCGGCTTTTGGCTTTAGCGCGTTTTTTTACCTGTTCTTCCTGATCCTGACGAGTGGCCCAGATAGACAAATAATAGCCAAAACGCAGGCCCGGCGAGGCTTCTGAAAAATCAGTGCCCAGATAGGCAGGTACGGCAGCGATGGTCATATTACTCCCCTCCCTTGGCTTGATTACGTGCGGCAGCCATTTGCCTTAGCCATTTCAGCCAAGCAAAAGCCTCGGCATTGATAGTCTGATAATCCTGTGGTTTGGCCTTGATCAGTGCCTGCATGAACTTTTCAAAGCCAGGGTCTTGTGCCTGGTCATCACGGGTGATTCGCCGGGTTAACCATATCCGCAAATCGGTGGCAACCACTTCATGGTGCTTGCCTTTTTCATGCGCGAAGGCTAACACCTGCATCAGACCGCTGTTCATAATCAATGCCGGCAAGCCCTTGGCGAAATTGACATGCTCTTTGCTGTATTTTTCAGACACCGCCCAGGCATTTTCAGCGCGTTGTTGTTCCAGTGTTGGTTTCAGTTGTTGCTTAGTCTGAGTCATGTTCAGCCCTCCACCAGATGTGCTACCACCAGACCGCGGCCAGTGGTGGCATCGCCACCAATTTGCAACAGACGGGTATGAAGCAATGTTTTGATTTGCGTCATCACCGCTGCCGCATCCAGATCATCACCCTGCTTGCCACTGCGAGTCTGGCTCGCCATCAGCGGCGCGATCAGGATCGATTCCGGTGGCAGGTTTTCAGTGTAAAACAGCCCTCCTTCTTTGGCGGTGCCGGTTTCAGGTTCAATGCGCACATGTGCTTCCACTAACATAGCGTTTTTGGCGAAATAGGCGAAGTTGGTATCGTCCAGCATCACCAGATCATTTTTTAGTTTGCCGCGGAAAAATGTGTATTCCTCTGCTTCCGGCAAGGCCTTTTTGGCCAAATCAGCAGCAATGTCGGCCAGTGGCTCGGATATTCTGGCGTTGTATTCAAAAGCTTCCAGATGCAGCTTGTCGTTCGACAACAAGGCCGGTTTGCCTATCAGGCAATCGCCTTCAGCAACTTCCAGACTTGGCCATGATGTTGGATGGCCGGTCAATGCCAGCAAGCGCTGCGCCCTGGCCAGTGCCTGTGGACAAGTGGCGTAAACATAACCGCCCTTGAGGCTGCGGATGGGTAAGGCAACCAATTGGGCATCACCAAAGCTGACCGCACCTGCATAAAGATCATCGCTTTGGGAGTCGGGGCCAAGCAACTTGTCGATATGATCTAAGTTGCCACCTAATGCCTGCCAGTTGTGGCGCACCGCGCCTTTGATGCCGGAACCGGCAAAGCTGGGGTGACCGGTGTGTTTTTCCCGTTGGATGGGATTGTCGATCACGTCGATAGCCTGTCCAACCCCCATGTGCACGGGGCTGATGGCATAGAGAAATACGCTTGCTTGTTTTTGAAACATGGTTTGGTGTCCTTTCTACTGAATCATTTTCTGAAAAGAAATCTGTGGCTGCTCTCGCCAGCCACACGTCGATATAATTTGCTTATTGCCCCTCTATTGATTACCAAGCAGCTAGGGCAAAACGATTAAAGCCTTCGGTGCGACGTGAAACATCTTCGCACGGTTCGCCCCACAAGCCGTTTTCGGCAAGCTTGCGCAGGCTGGATTCGGTCGCATCGAGTTCATCCAGCCAGTAAACACTGCCGGTCGGCACCGCTTTTTGTGCGGCCTTGGGCTGCCATCTGGCCAAATCCCAACCGGAAATGGTTTCAGCGCGAGGTATGGCAGCACAAACCAGTCTGGCTTGAATGCCGCCCGGCAATCTGACCCTGTCATCACTGTCACAGCCGGGCAGTTTCCAGCCATCCGCGAACAACCCCGGACTGGTCAGCACGATGCGGCAGCGTTTAGCCCGGACTATGGCGGTGTAATCGGCTTCCGGTAAGTTGAAATTCACCTGTTGAATGTTGGCAGCGCGACCATCACCGCCCAAGCGTAACAAGCCGCTTTCCGGTGGGACGGCACCTGTAACCACAGCTATAAAACCGACCCCATCTTTCATCGCCACAGCTTGAGTTGAGAACAATTTACCTTCTTCTACGCTACGGGTGGCTGAGCTCATGCCAATACCGACCCTGGCATCGAGACTCCAGAGTTGCGACGATTTTTCCAGTTGCTCAGGCAAAGGCGTTTGGCCGTTGAGATAGGCCGACCAACCCGCTTGCGTTAGCCAATAGCCGCCTTCTGGCTTGCTGCGTTGGTTGCCCTGTGCCAGCACCGGCAACATCGGTAGCGGAAACGAAGACGCCAGCGCCAGTGGTTCAGGTGACAGCCGATCAATCAATAGCTTATCTTCAGCCGTTTTGCTGACCACCAGATCCGCCGGAGCTGGCATCAGTAGTTCAAGTTGGCTGTCTGCACGTTTACGTGCCAGATAAAAACCTGTCAGCATAAAACTGCCCGGTTGCTCAGGCGTGCCCAATTCGGCATCATCTGTCACCTTACCGGCGCCAAAGGCTTTGAGGTCGATGTTTTTATCGACCAGCATTCTGGAACGCAGCGCGCCAGCCGCGACCGAGGGCCAAGGTGGAATTAGTGCTTCGCCATAACTGCCGGGGTCGCCAAATAACTTATTGCCACGCAGAAACAAAACATCCAACGGTTGGATAAAACGGTAATGCAGGTTCATAGTTGGTCTCCTGTGCGAACTGCGCGGGCCAGGAACTCGGCCACGGCAAGCAGGTTACGCATTTTTTCGATGCGTTTGACCGGCTTGTCTTGTTTCTCTTGTTGCTCTTGTGACCAGTTCAGCGCCAACGTCACCAGCCGCCGTGCCAAATCGGGCACCTGATCCTTGGCTGCGCCTTGGGCCTGCCTGTCCAGTTGATACTGCAACAGGGTTTGCGCCATGCCGTTATCGAAGGCATTCTCCGGTATTTCATGCTCATCCAACCAACTGAGAGTGTGATAGACAGCGCGGCGGGACACGCCATCCTGAACCAGAAAGTCGCGCAGCGCGATCAACAGGTCGACCGGCTCGCCCCATTTTTCGGTGAAATACAAGGTGCCCCCGGAGCGCTTGATAACGGTGACTGAAAAGGCATCGCGGCCACCCTCGTTCTTGGCTCTTTGTTCTGCAGCGCGCAATTCGCGCATGACCGCGCTCAAAGGCGCTTGATGGTGGGCGATCACCGCGCCACAGGAGGCAGTGGCATTTTTGCCCATCATGCGCATCAGGCGGCCTTTCAACCAGGCAAAACCTTGTTTGCACGCCAACGTGTTGCGTTTGCGTAGCACACCCCAATCGATATCCTGATCTTCCGGCACGGTGCCGCTGTAAGCATGACGTAGCCGCTGCATGGTCGAAAACAGATCGGTGACCGGCAACATGGCCAGCACATCGTCACCACCAGCGTAAATCAGGCGGCCTAAATGCTCGCGTTCCACGACATGACGCGCCACGATTTGCGAGAAATCATTGAGCGCGCCGGAAATCGCCAGATGGCGGTTTGGGGTGACCGCGCGCTTCTGCTCGCCATAAGCTTTAAGTCCTAGCTGGCGTTCGGCGCGTTCGGCAAAGCCTTTCTTCACTTTGGGGTGAAAACTGTCTTGATAGCTGATCGCCGTTTGCGTTATTTCATCACCAGACAAAATAGCGCCCATGCGATCACCATCCATCATGATCAGGCTGTAGTAGGTTTCGACAGCGCCACCCAGCAGGTCTTTGAGCTCGCGTTGTGCGGCTTCATAATCGGTTTCGTTATCGCTATCTTTGGCATCTTCCAGCCAGCCGGGAATGCGGGCGATCAGATCACTTTGCGGGTGCTTGTTCTTACGGAGATTGGTAGCCAGTTGTGCCGGTAAGGCCACGCGGGTTTTGTCCTTGAGTTTGGCCGCCAGCTGAACATTGATGACGGTTTGGCTGGTGCAGAATTGATCGAGCTGATGAGCCAATGCCATGGTGTGGGTGGAGACCACAAAACGATCAATCTGTTTTATCGATTCATCATCCGCTCCCGCCAATGCACGACCTACTTCACGTTTGAACAGGGTTGGCCACAGGCGTTTGATGGCCGGCAAGGCGCTCAGGTGTTCGCCTTTTTTGGCCCAGGCAGGTTTCGCATCGGCCACTTTGGTCCAAAGCGTGCCTTGTTGTTGGCGGTAGCTCTGGTTCCAGTGCAGTTGCTTACCGTCGGTGGTCAGCCATTCCTGTTCACCGGTCAGCGAACAACGCCAGCCTTGTTGCTGGCTTTGCGCAAACGGACGGCTGGCCTTGGCAGCGGCCAAGACGCGCTCGGCCAGATCAAACACCGCCGGATACAGCACACCAGGGTTGGGGCTAAAGAAAACCTGCTTTTTACCTTGTTCATTCTGTACGTTCAGCTCTTTTTGCAGCACTTTCCAGGCGGGGGTGTCCAAAAAGCCAGGCTCACCCTCGCCCTTGAAAAAGGGCCGCATGGCGTTGGATAGCAGGCTAAGATCCAGATCGCGCTGTTTTTGTCGGTCGTTACAGCGGATCAATGAAAACGGCACCACCGCCCAGTGCACTTCGGGAAAGCCCTGTAATTGTGTTTTCATTTGATCATAGGGCGTTTTGATATTTTCCTGTTCGCCTTGATAACCGGCTACGGTCAGTAATTCGTTAACCACATCCTCACCCAGCTCTTTCAGCCATTGGCGAACACTGGTTTCAACCGCTTGCGCAATTTTTTTGGCCTGACTGGCCGGCACCAGCGCCACAAAGCGGTTGGGCAGTGCAGCGGAAAACAAGGGATTGGCATCGGTGCTGGATTGATGCCAGTCACAGTCTTTGAACAGTTCCTTCGGCAGATTCATATCATCGCGCAGCCATAAATCCACTTGCGGAATGCCGCGCAAACGGGGAAATAAAATGGCATCCGGCCCCAGTTGCTCACACACTGGGCGCATCGCTTCAAAAGCGAGGCGCGATAGCAGATGCGAGCCGGCCCACAAGTCAGAGGTGGTGCGGGCAGCGGCAATGAACGGCTGCACCGGACCGATGGACAGGCTTAATAAAGCCACTTCACCGTCCGGGTCGGCGGCAAAGGCACCGGCGAAGGCCGAAGTCAGATCGAGGTGATCCCAGATACTGTGATCGGGAATGCGGGTGTCGGCCGGCAGGATCTCCCACAGCTTGCCCAGTTTGTCGTTATCTTGGGTATCGGCATCGGTCACATCCAGATCGGGACCGAAACGCCAGAAAGTCAGCAGCAATTTGCGCCAGTCCAGCTGTTGTTGATCACCTGCACCGAGTTTGACTAAAAGCTCGGAAAAATGGTTGAAACTGCGATCCTTGACCGCCTCGATCGCGGTCTCGGTCAGATTGTGCAGATCGATGCGGTCGCCGGTTAAAGGATGAATCAGCACCGGCTCCTTGGCCCAGCGCACCTGCGCCCAGCCGGAAACCGCCATCGTTTTGCTATCACCTTTTTTGGTTTTAACGGTGATTTCATCCATCGGAAACTGAGGCCGATCTGCTGCCGCGGCCCACCAGTCAGCGCGCTGAACGTGGACGTACATGGCTTTGGGGATGCCTTTTTTGAACAGGGTGCGCACCAGCGCCTCGTCATTTTCGCTATCCATGGTTGCGGTGTTCAATTCATGAAAGCCCAGCAGCCGGGACAGCGCCAGGCTGGTGCCGTTTTCATGCCCTGCCGGATCGCGCATCAGCACCAGCGCTTTTTCCGCCGGATCGTGCAAACGGGCAGCGACTTTGGTTTGCCAGAGGGTGTTGTTATCAGTCATGGTTATGCCTCGCCCCGATGTAATTGTGCATGTCTATCCAGAAATGCGTGCGCTGTACTAAAACAGCCGATAAAACCCTGCTGCTTTTGCGCTGTAAGCTTCTTCCACAGTTCATCTGAAGGCCGACAGGGCACATGAAAGATAACGGCAATGAAATTTTTACCCTCGGAACGCACCTTGAAACGCAAACTATGAGGAACGCGCGCATTCTTGTCCCAGCCAGGCATGGATGACTTGGTGTCGGGGTAGGCCAGCATCAACCGATCAGGAACCGCTCTACGCATATCAGCACGCGTCTGAGCAAGCAGATTCATTGCTCTATCCCAACTCGGTTTTGGCCCGGAATGCCAAATTAGAATGCCCTTTTCGTCTCTGCCCAAGGCCTGAGGCCAATCCAATTCCATCGCTGTTTTCCACTCCTGCACGAGCGTCTCCAACCCTGTCAATTCACCTTGTAATTCAAAAGAGCCCCAGCCATTACGGCTACGACCACCCAAGGTACCGTAGGCATTCATCAGTGCTATAGCTTGCTCAATGCCAGCATCTTCAGGAAAGGCAATGTGAAAACGGGTCTCTGCACCAGACTGGATTGCAGCATTGGCTTTTAGTTTCGGCCCTGGACGTTTCGGCTTTGGAAGTTTCGGCCCTGGAACAACAGGTCCGTAGCCGGAATACAGTGCACCCGGAATCTGATTCTTACCCATGACAACCCTGCCGATATCGGGGGCCTGATTGAGTTTCCCCAAACCCCAGTCGTCAAGCCGAATCCTTACCCTGCTTTTCCTGGACTCGGCACCATCCGCCGCCACACCAAACAGCCGCCCTTCTTCTGTGCGCATGGCCGCGATATTAACCTGAAAATTATTTTCTGCCGCATACACTACCCGCCACCATTGCCGAAGTAGTGCCTTGAATGGCGGGGTGCGCCACTGGCCGTTCTGTTCAGCATTGCCAAGAAATGCTGGAGTGAGAAATTTCACGGTGTAGCTTGTTTGTTTCATGCTGGAGTTCCTTCAGTCATGGTTGCGGTGGGTTCTGTTGATCAATGCTCAACTCGATGTCGTCAGGCAAAGTATAGGCACGTCTGCCGTCAATGACACGGCTGGCAAGCTTGCAGCGTTCTGCCAACTCAATCCCCAAGGTATCGGCCAAGGCATGATTCAGTCGGGAGATATTTTGTTCCAGCCAACGCTGGGTGATGCCATCACGTTTCAAAGTGTCTTCTGTTCTGCTGGGCAGCGATAGCCAGTAATGTTCGGCCAGCGCAAGCAGCTCATCGGCAGGACGCTGTTCGGATTCAACCACCGGCTCGATGGGTGGCTGTTGCTGCAAAGCACGGGTCACCACCCACAGCAGCAGGCTCATATGCAGCGCATTCAGCGCTCCGGTTTGGTCGTTAACCTGGTAATGCTGACTTTTTGGGTAGAGCGTCAGACGAATGTTTTCAGTTGCTTGACGTGCCAGGCGCACGGTTTCGCTGAAACTGTGCGTGCCCTTGAGCAGGGTTTCCGGCAGGCGGTTGCGCAGGCGCACAAAGGGAATTTCCGCCAGCCACACTCTGGCATCGCGGCTATCGATTGACCGGCCGTCGCGGGTTTTGATCAGGCGGCTATGGGGCGTGGGATAAAAGAAATCCGGGTGTGATTCGTAATGTTCACTGACCAGCACATGACTCAGGCAATCTTGCGACCGGCCAAACAACGACAGCGCGTAACCGGCATAAAAGCCCATGGTTTTGCGCCCGCCGGCCAGGGAAACGTGCAGTTCGGTGTCGTCGTCGGCGGTCAATTGCTGAATGGCGGCACAAATGGTGTCGGCGGCCGCTTCGTTGTCTTGCGGGGTACGCAGGTCGGAAAGCTCGTGGCCTTGTGCATCCTCAATCAGAATAATCTGATCTTCAGTAAAGCGAATCGGCTGGGTGATCTGCAAATCGTCCATCAGCTGGTTGAAATGGCGCGGCCCTTCTAACAAATGCTGCATGGCGTTTTCTTTGCCGATGCGGGTGGTGATCAGCCAAATTGCATCCGGTAGCCAGTTTTTATCTTTGATCAGAGCATAAAGCGTTTCGGTAATGATCTGTGGCGACATACCACTTACAGCTAGAAGAACTTTGCGGGCTTGGATGCTAGTCATTCCCTTGCTTCTTTAAATGGTCGTACCAATAAGTTGACCTGTTGCCAACTTGTCTGGATAACAATCGCTGTATTGCCATAGATATGATTTAAGTTTTTTGTGACTGAACATGAGCTCCATCCCATTTTTGAGTATGGTTGTGGTTTTACCACATATTCTGGTGTGAGTCACTTGTAAGTGAAGAGTGAGTGAAGAGGGTCACAGAGTGAAGAGGGTCAGGTCTTGAATTGTGCAAAATCAATTATTTAAATATGTCTTGAGTTAAAATGAATTAACCTTGCTGTATTGCAAGACCTGACCCTATTTTCTTACTATTTTCTTATGGATACACTCTGTTATGGTCGCTGTGTTTGCAAGAACACTCGCTCCTTTTATACATGAATTTATTCTGGATGAAGAAGAGGCCTATCTTTGTGGGCTACTCCACGATATCGGTCGCTTTATCTTCTTTTCTCAACTCACAGATGCACCCAAATTGATTGATGAATTTAATTGGGTTGATGGTGAACAGTTATTGATTTCGGAAGAAAACGTGTGTGGTATGGATCACGCTACACTGGGCGGCTATGTATGTGAAAAGTGGCAGTTACCTGAACTCATACATAATGTAGTGTCTAAACACCATGCCTATGAGTATACCGAAGACAAACAAGCCGATAAGAAACTTACAGCTATACTCAAACTCGTTCAGGTCAGTGATGCCTTAAGCATATTGATGATGCATAAACCTGAACTGATATCATTATCGGGCGACGCGTTACATGATGCGTTGATTCCCAAATGCCAACATCCTAGTTGGAGTTCTATGCCTATAGCTGTTGAGATAATTGCCTCTCATCTCACCGAGATCCTAGAACAAACAAAAAATATTTTACGTGGTATAGAAGGTCTTGATGAAGTTTTAAACCGTGATTATCCCGATTGGTTTCAAGTAGCTGTAGCTGAACAAGATACGGAGCGTGGAAGCCAAAAAATCGATAAAGACCTGGAATAACATCTTGATAGGTTGAATTCCAATCTAGTTTTTTCCATAAAAAAGCCCCAGAAGTATGTACTTATGGGGCTTAAATATTTATTGGCTCCTCAACCTGGACTCGAACCAGGGACCTGCGGATTAACAGTCCGATGCTCTACCAACTGAGCTATTGAGGAACAGAAAGATGGCTATTATAGAGCTTTATTTTTGATCGTCAAGCGCTATTGCCATTTAATTTTCATTTTATAAAATCAGCAATGCGATCTAAGGCACTAGTGAGGTTTGCTTCGCTAGTTGCGATAGATAAACGAATATGGTTTTTAAGACCAAATGCCGTGCCAGGAACGACAGCAACACCTTTATCAACCAATAACGCTTCAGCAAATTCTAGATCATCATTAATGCCTGGCATTTTTGCGATTGCGCCACTGATGTTAGGAAAAACATAGAATGTACCATCACTTTCAAGCGACTCAATTCCATTCATAGCGTTAAGACGTGATACGACAATATCATGACGTTTTTTGAACTCAATAAGCATATCTTGAACGCATTGCTGGTCGCCATTTAAGGCTTCAACGGAGGCTGATTGTGAAATTGAGGTTGGGTTGGATGTGCTTTGCGATTGAATTTTTTTCATCGCAGCAATGATGTTTGCAGGCCCTGCTGCATAACCAATGCGCCACCCTGTCATTGAGTAGGCTTTTGAAACACCATTTAACACAAGTGTGCGGTCATATAAATCTGGACACGCCATCAGAATGTTGCAGAAACCTTGTTGTGTCCACAAGATATGTTCATACATATCATCAGTAGCAATGACGACATCAGGATAGTTACGTAACACCTCACCTAAAGCTTCTAACTCAGCCTTGCTATAAGCTATGCCTGATGGATTGGATGGGCTATTAATTACAAATAAACGTGTTTTTGGTGTAATCGCTGCTTCTAGTTGTTCTGGTGTGATTTTAAAGTGTTGGTCCTGGCCTGCTTCAATAATAACGGGCACGCCATCAGCGAGAAGCACCATATCTGGATAAGAAACCCAATAAGGCGCAGGAATAATGACTTCATCACCAGCATCTAACATAGCTTGGCTCAAGTTAAAGAAACTTTGTTTGCCACCGCACGATACTAAAATTTGATTAGCTTGATAGGAAAGACCATTATCGCGCTCAAATTTATCAATAACGGCTTGTTTTAATTCAGCAGTGCCATCAACCGCAGTATATTTTGTTTTGCCTTGATGGATTGCGTCTATTGCTGCATTTTTGATATGGTCTGGCGTATCAAAATCAGGTTCACCGGCACCGAGGCCAATAATGTCTTTGCCTTGCGCTTTTAAAGCCGCTGCTCGTGCAGTGATGGCAAGTGTTGGGGATGGCTTGATGCTTTGCACACGCTGAGAGAGTTTGATATCCAAAATCTTTCCTTTCATAAAACATAAATTGACAAAAATGACTGATAATATACGCCAAACCCGAAAAATGCAGAAGGTATATGGCTAAACAATTTGAATTAGTGAGTGACTTTGAACCAGCAGGTGATCAGCCAACAGCCATTAAAGCGCTGGTGCAAGGTCTGAATAATGGTGAAATGTGGCAAACGCTGCTCGGTGTAACAGGTTCGGGTAAGACCTTCACCATTGCCAATGTTGCCCAAGCAGTGCAACGGCCTGTCATGATTTTAGCGCCAAATAAAACGTTGGCCGCACAACTCTATAGCGAGATGAAGGAGTTTTTTCCCAACAACGCGGTAGAGTATTTTGTTTCATACTATGACTATTATCAGCCGGAAGCGTATGTGCCTTCATCCGATACCTTTATAGATAAAGATGCATCGGTCAATGAGCAGATAGAACAAATGCGCTTATCTGCAACCAAAGCCATGCTGGAACGACGCGATGCAATCATTGTTTCTAGCGTATCGTGTATTTATGGTTTAGGTGATAAAGATTCGTATCTGGAAATGGTGCTGCATTTAGTTCAGGGCGATGTGATTAATCAGCGTGATATCTTACGTCGCCTTACTGAACTGCAATACAAACGCAACGATATTGAACTTCATCGTGGTACCTATCGTGTCCGTGGCGAAGTGATAGACATTTTCCCGGCAGAATCAGAACGTGATGCGGTCAGGGTTGAATTGTTTGATGATGAAATTGAACAGATCTGCTATTTCGATCCCTTGACTGGTGAAGTGTTACAACGCATGTCTCGTATCACTATTTATCCTAAGACACACTATGTCACACCTCGTGAGCAATTATTATCGGCTGTTGATGCGATCCAGGAAGAGTTAAAAGAACGTTTAGACGTACTCAATGCAGAGAACAAATTGCTTGAAGCTCAACGACTTGAGCAACGCACTCGATTTGACATTGAAATGATTCTTGAGCTGGGTTATTGCAATGGTATTGAGAATTACTCTCGTCATTTATCAGGAAGAGCCGCGGGGGAAGCGCCGCCGACCTTATTTGACTATCTGCCAGATGATGCCTTATTAGTTTTAGACGAAAGTCATGTCATGATTCCACAAATTGGTGCGATGTATAAAGGCGATCGTTCGCGCAAAGAAACTCTGGTTAATTATGGTTTCAGACTGCCTTCAGCCTTGGATAATCGTCCCTTAATGTTTGATGAGTGGGAAAAATTAGCACCACAAACCATCTTTGTTTCTGCAACACCCGCCAAATATGAAGAAGAACATGCCAGTTCAGTGGTGGAACAAGTGGTGCGACCTACCGGCTTAATCGATCCTGAAATTGAAATTCGTCCTGTAACAACACAAGTTGATGATTTGTTATCCGAAGTGAATCTGCGTGTTGCCAAAAATGAGCGAGTGTTGGTCACAACTTTAACCAAACGCATGTCAGAAGATTTAACCGATTACTTGCGTGAACATAATGTCAAAGTCCGTTACCTACATTCGGATATAGATACCGTTGAACGTGTTGAAATATTACGTGACCTGCGACTCGGTGAGTTTGATGTACTAGTGGGCATTAACTTGTTAAGAGAAGGTTTGGACATTCCCGAAGTGTCATTGGTAGCTATTCTGGATGCCGATAAAGAAGGCTTTTTGCGTTCAGAACGATCATTGATTCAAACCATAGGTCGTGCAGCGCGAAATCTGAATGGTAAAGCTATTTTATATGCTGATCAGATCACGGGCTCAATGAAACGTGCAATCGATGAAACAGACCGTCGTCGTACTAAACAGATTGCTTACAACAAAGAACATGGCATCACACCAAAAGGGGTTATCAAGGCGATTCGTAACAGTATTGATGATCATGAAAAACAAGACCGTTTGGATAGACAAAACATTGCTCAAGTGGCAGAAGAACAGGCTCGTTATGCAGCGATGACACCGAAACAATTAGCCAAACGCCTACAACAAATGGAACAAGCGATGTATCGCCATGCACAAAATCTTGAGTTCGAACAAGCAAGTAAATTACGTGATGAAATTAAGCATATACGATCCGTTGCATTGGGGCCTGAGTCAGCATAATTTGCTTGCGTTAAATTTGCAGCACTGTATAATTCCATCGCTTAACGGCAGGCGCGTAGCTCAGTTGGTTAGAGCATCACCTTGACATGGTGGGGGTCGGTGGTTCGAATCCACTCGTGCCTACCAATAAATCTATTGTATTTCAACGTGTTGTATAGATTTGTTGGCAAATTGAAAATTCATTCCACAAACTTTCCAGATATATTTCAGATATTAGCTTAGTTTAGTATATTCACTGTGATCCATTCTTGCTCCTTAAAATAAGCTGAGAGTGTCTTTTTTCTTAAGGTCTGGATATCCTTAAAGATGTGCTCCAAGGTTCAATAATTTCATCATAGCCACGTTCTAGCGCGGGAATGTAGCCAGCGGTGTGCCAGGTCACGGAGCGCAATGCGTTCCTGAATGTTCTCCTAGCTATCCAAGATCTCTGTGTTGTCTCTAGTGAATCAAGCATTCGAATGACCGATGGTTTGTTGGACTTGAGTCTGGGTTTTCCCAAAGTTAAGTTAGTTAATATACCCGCAATCAATGAATTTACTGTTAAATTACTATGGTCTTTCCTGTAAAAGCGGGAATCCAACGATAACGAATAGTTTCACTGCCCATGGTTGCTCGCGTTCGTGAGGATCGACAAAAGATGATTTTCTGCAGACTGAAGTGTCAAGGGTATATAATTATTCGTAGCCCCAAGCTCCATAAGCCAGCCGGATCGGACCATGTTGTCGATAAAATTTAAATTTTATGTACTACTTTGTATTACTACTCTGGCATTAATCACCTTATCCATTTATGTCGATAATCAAATTATTGAAAAATATAATGCAGATATAAAGAGCAATGCTCAAAATGAACTGAATGCCTTAGAAAACCAATTAAGCTCACATTTATACAACAATATTCATGTGGCAAAAGGCGTTCCTGCCTTATTTTCACTTAACCCCAATTTATCGATAGAAGACTATCAGCGAGCTGTTAAACACTTGTTTGATGGTAATAACCAGTTACGCAATATTGCCGCAGCGCCAGATCTGGTCATTAAATATATGTATCCAGTATCAGGTAACGAAGCGGCTATAGGCTTGGATTTTCGTACTGTACCAGAACAGTTTGATGCTGTTGATCGTGCCCGAAAACTCAACTCAGTTATTGTTGCAGGCCCACTCGAATTGAAGCAGGGTGGCACCGGAATTATTACACGCTTTCCTTTATTTTTGAGCAATTCAAATCAGGAAAAATATTTTTGGGGAATTGTTGCTGCCGTAATTGATGCCAAACAGTTATACCAAGTAAGTGGCTTATTAAATCCTGACTTAACTATAGATGTCGCCATCCGAGGCAAAGATGGTTTAGGATCTGAAGGTGAGGTGTTTTTTGGTGATAAAACCCTGTTTAATCAATCACATATAAGCACGTCGATCAATTTGCCAATTGGTTCATGGGAGATGATTGCACGACCCAAAACTGGTTGGAATGCTTTGCCTGATAACATTTGGCAGACCAGACTCTATACCCTGATGATCGCACTCATCATATTGTTATTGATTGCCAGCTACTCCAGAGCAATCATGACTAAATATCAAGCTAATGATAAATTTAGAAAATTAATTGAACATTCACCCATTGCCTATATGTTAACCAATAATAAAAGAGAAATAACCTATGTAAATAAAGCATTTACCAATACCTTTGGCTATAGCCTCTCTGACATTGCAAACAGAGATTTATGGTCAGAAAAGGCTTTTCCTCAACAAGATTACCGAAATCAAGTCAGAAACGAATGGCACAATTATCTGGTTAAATTTCGACGTTCACAAGAGCATCCCGATCCCATTGAGATCAACATTACAGCAAAGAATGGCACAAAAAGAATAGTACTTGTGAGCTTGGCCGCTGATTATCATGTTCAATCTGATTATCCTGTTGTGCTTTATGACATTACCGAAAGCAAACAACATCAGCAAGCACTAGAACTGATGGCACATTACGATGTATTAACAGGACTGCCTAATCGTATATTACTGAGAGATCGTTATAAACAGGCTGTTGCCCATAGTAACCGGATGCAAACACTACTCGCTGTTTGTTTCCTTGATCTGGATGATTTTAAGCCTGTTAATGACAGCTATGGACATGACATTGGTGATCAATTGCTAATAACCATCGCAAACAGTCTCAAAAATCATATTCGTGATGAAGATACCATCGCTCGAATTGGGGGAGATGAATTTGTATTATTATTAGGCGATCTCAGTTCAATATCTGAGTGTGAACAATCGATAACTCGTATTCAAAACGCACTCACACAACCCTTGACTATCAATAACCATAAGATAAAAATTAACGCATCATGCGGTGTTACACTTTATCCAAATGATAATGCTGATTTCGATACCTTGCTGAGACATGCCGATCAAGCAATGTATCAAGCTAAATTAGCGGGTAAAAATTGCTACCAGTTGTTTAATGCTGTGCAAGATAAAGCGGTTATAGCATAACAACAGAGTGATGACATCAGTGATGCGTTAGAAAAAAGACCGCAGCTATTAAACTACGGCCTTTTGAAATCTGGAGCGGAAAACGAGGTTCGAACTCGCGACCTCAACCTTGGCAAGGTTGCGCTCTACCAGCTGAGCTATTCCCGCATCAAGTACGTTCATAATATGAAGGGTACAACCAGAATCGCATCGAACTTTACTGGAAAATAATCTATAGAGATCAATTGGTTACAATGAAATTTAGCCTACCAACACCTACTAAAAAAACATGATTATACAGACTTTCCAACTTTAGCCAAGTTTTATTTGTTTTTGTTGTTTTTGCACAAATATTTAATGAAACATATTTGGCAGATATAAGCATAGGATGACGCTGTTTTTTAGCCGAAATAACGATATTTTTAAGTTTATACCCGTGGTCATTGGCGTTGTTGATGATAGTGCTAAAAAATTTTCGTTCGCCCTGAGCATGTGATCGAAGGGATAGCTTACTTATCATGGTTCAATTTGGTTACTGCCATATTTTGCAGCGCGTGTTGTTCTAAATTTGCTGCTTGATTCATGATATGAAAAATAACATTTTGTTCATTTACGCCAAGTACAGTTTCTGCCCCTACCCCTAGCCCATAAATAGCAACATCTTCAGCTGAGTGAGTTTCAGATTCAAGTGGCACCAGTGCTTCTTGATGATAACCGCTGTTCAAAGTGTCACTGTTAGTTATATCAGTGCGTCCTTCGGCTATGTGTGTCTCATAGACTACATCGGCATCGGTTTGATCTTGAAAATCATGAAAACCTCGTCCATTCATATAGCCAATTGTAGTATAGGGCAAGCCATCTTCAGCCTTTGCGGGTTGTGCTTCGCCTACATTGACCACCGTTCCTAAAATAGGATTACCGCGTTTGGGATAACCAGCAAGCGTAAAGACATGACTATGGTCCGCTGTCACTAAAATTAAGGTTTGATTTGGTTCGGTATTTTCAACAGCCATTCTCACAGCATTAGATAATTCGACTGTTTCATTGAGTGCATTAAACGCATTGCCAGCATGATGGGCATGATCAATCCGACCTGACTCAACCATTAAAAAATAGCCGTTTGGATTGTGTGAAAGTATCTCCAGCGCTTTTTTAGTCATCTCGGTTAATGATGGTTCACCAGCGCTGTCATTTTTTCTATCAGCGTCATAGCGCATATGTGATTCATTGAACAATGCAAACAGGCGCGTTGTTTGGACAGGGTTTATTGCATTAAAGCCCTTTGAGTCTTCTACATAAAGCCCTGATGGATAGCGCTGTTGCCATTCTTTAATTAAATTACGACCATCGGTTCTATCGCCTTCAATTTTGCTAATGGCATCAGCACTGTTAAAGCGCTCATCATTTGGCAGGAAGTGACGACGTCCACCTCCCATTACAACCTCAATGCCGTTGATATCATTTGCATTTGGAAAACGTTGCTTTAGATTTTTTTCAAAATCAATGAGTTGTGAGGCAATATCTTCACAGCCTGCTTCGGTTGCGTCTTTGGGCATATCTGAATTATCTTCCCAATCACGATCTGCTGATTTTGCATAGGTGGCAGCAGGTGTGGCATGGGTAACGCGTGTAGTCGTCACAATACCGGTAGATTTTCCTGCAATTTCTGCCAATTCAAGTGCTGTGACCAATTCATTAGCTGCAACAGTACGACAATCTCCCCTTACAACCTCTTGATCAACTCCAAGTACACCAGAGTCTGTTTTTACTCCGGTCATAATAGCAGTCATCGTGCCAGCAGAATCAGGCGTTTGGGCATCTACATTGTATGTTTTTGACAATCCAGTGAATGGAAACTGTTCAAAACTCAGGCTATTTTCTTCACCTTGAAGCCCCTTATTCTGACCTTCAAAAATTCGGGCGGCAGTGACAGTACCAATCCCCATACCATCACCAACGAAAAGAATAATATTTTTGGCTTTTGTCTGCGTTTGAAAATGTGGTTTGGTCTTCATTTTAGAGACCGCATTGCTATACCAAGGGTTTAAAATTTGATGTTGTGGCACCACCTGCTGTGCAGACACAACGGTGATAGTGCTTAGCAATATAACAAACATAAGCCATGATTTAGCCATGATATTTAATGACTCCTATTGCGGATTAAGGATCCGAACTTCGCGTTGTGGGAATGGAATTTGATAGCCATGTTGCTGTAAGGTTTCCAGAATCATTAACAACAAATCACCACCAACTCGATTTTTGCCGTCATCGACACCTTCCATCCAAAACTCAACAAACATATTGATACCAGAATCACCAAAACCGTCGATTTCACAGTCTGGTCTTTCTTCTATTGGCAGATCGTCACCGCTAAGCACCTGAGGGTGAGTCGCTACAACCTCTTTGATGATCGCTACTAATTTTCGTATATCTGAGTGATAAGCAACCGGAAAATCGACCCGATAACGCTGCAATTTATTCTTGTGGGTCCAGTTGGTGAAACTTTCAACTATGAACTTTTCGTTAGGCACCATGATGTCCTTACCATCATAGGTTTCTAAGGTAGTTGAACGCATATTCAATTCACGCACAAACCCGGTACGCCCATCTTCTAATTCAATATAGTCGTCGATAGACACTGAGCGATCTAACAAAATAATAATGCCAGAGATAAAGTTTGATGCAATCGCTTGTAAACCAAAACCAAGCCCGACACCCAAGGCACCACCAAATACAGCTAATGCCGTCAGGTTGATCCCCATTATCTGTAATAACAGTAACGATACCGTTACAAATATCACTACTTCGAGCAGTTTTGAAGCGACTTCTCTGGTTCGAAAATCGAGCTGTTGTTGCCTGCGAATAATATCTTTACCGGTAGAATTTGATATACGTCCCAGCCAGAACAATAAAGTACCAAAAATTGCGACACGCAAAATACCATAGAGCGATAAATCAATATTTCCCACCGAGATCGAAATAGATTGCAAAATCTGGATTAGACTGGTTAACGCGCCAATCATGTGTAGAAACAGTATGGGAGTACCAATCCACTTAATAATGCGTGCAACAATTTTATTTTCGACTAGATCGTCAACAACAGAATTGAATAATAATAAAACTGCAACAATCAATGCCGTTTGCACAATCCAATCGTGTGACAATGTTGTCTGACTCAATTCTGCCGCTATTCGTAACAATAAAATGGCAGTTAATGGAAAAATCAGATTTCCTAACTTGCTCAATAACTTCTGTATTGGGTGATCATCTACAGCGAGCTTTTCATTAATTACTGAAAAATACCGTCTAATATGATTCGCTACAATATAGGCAGCCGCATAGATTGCTGAAATGATTACAATTTGTATGTAAGTTTCAGATTGTGTAAACACAACTGCTGCTTGAGATTGAAGCTTTTCGAATAGGTGGTAAAGTTTTTCCATGATAAATTTCAACCTTTTTTCTTGTGTCTTTCTGATGACTAAATCAAGGCAAAGTCTAACATCAAAACAAAATAAAAGAGCACTATGTGCACCATTACACCAATAGATTAGTTATCAATAACGCTTAAATATCATAGTAATTTACTGGATTATTTGAGCCGCAGGTGATATATTTTTCGACAGTTTCATCCTAATAAATCGAGAAATATCATGGCAAAATTAGAGAAATATGTAATTGAAAACTTTTCTGGCATTATTTTTAGCTTCGCAATCTTCTGGATTGGACTTATCGCTTACGGCCTTTTAAATCAATAGCTTACAAAAAAGTATTTTCTAAAAAGCCAGTTATTAAAACTGGTTTTTTTTTGCTCTCAAATTTTAGTCAAAACATTAATCTTCAACATGATCTAGATCAATGTCTTTTTAGTCCAGATGGTTAACTATTCGCTTACAGGTTTATTTTTTGGTAAAGCGAGGTTGGTCATGGAAAAACTGGAAAACATTATTATTCATAACTTCACACTGATTATTTTCTTATTTGCATTATCATGGATTGGTTTAGTCGCTTATGGACTCATCATGCAATAATCGTTCGATTCCACTCAATTTAATTTAGGTTGGAGATATTTACTTATCTCCAGCCTTTTTTATGCGTGCTCGTTTTTTATAGCGTTAATTCAAATTGATTTTGAATAAAAACGCGACCATTGATCACTATCTCAACCAGATGAATGCCAGCATAATACGTCCGGGTTGATATGGCTTTGATTGGATGTTTTTTAATTAAATCATAGTGTTCAAATGGCATTAATGTGAGCGTTTTCCATTTAAACACTTTACTCGTTGATTGTCCGTTGGCTTTGATATGATGCACCTTGTAATCAAGCACAATGGTTTGCTGTTCGCTTGATTCTGATTGTAACGATAATGCCATTTCAATATCTTGTCCTAGTGATATTGAGTGGGGCGTCAATTGAAAGTTTAAAACAACCAATTGCGGCTGTGGGTTATAAGCTAAGATCTCAAATGCAGATGGTTGGCCTGCCTTAATCAAACTTCTTAACGCCTGTTTAATAATCCATTGACGTTCATTTGAAGCATCACTACGCCAGGTCTGGCAAAGGCTTGTAACCAGATTGGGATGATCTTTAGAAATATCGTTCAGATTATTAGCAACAGATTTTCTAACATAAAGACTGGGATCATCTTTAAGCTGTTCTAAAATTTCAATCACTGGCGCTGGTTCAAGACGCAAGGTTTTTAGCTGTTTACCCCAAGGTAATCTGGGACGGCAGCCTTCTGATGCTAAGCGTCTAACATGCTCATCATCATGTTGAGTCCATGCCAGCATACGTCGATGTGTTAATTCAAAATGAGTGTCTATCAAAGGTCTAACGGCAAATTCAGCACTAAATAACGAGGTTAAATTTTCCAATACATCCAAGGCTAGCTCTGGATGTTCAAGACCATAAACACCAACATAATCAATCACAGGCCAGGCAGCAAATGAAAACCAGCCTGGTTGTTGCGACTTTTGAGGCCAATGTGATTTTAATTGCAATAATAGCCGTGCAGTCTCATTAAAATCATCAGGCAAAAATCTGCCTAATACGTTAATGATATGGTCTACACGTTGTTTTAACTCACGTTGTTCAAGTCCTAAACACGCATCATTGATAAAGCTGTCCGATGGGAAATCAGGTATAAGCTTGCTTAAGACATAGCTGATTTCAAGCACTGCATCTTTCGCCAGTTTGTCTTTCATGAGAATGGCTTCACTCATGAACTAGTCGGCCTAATTTTTAACAAATAATGCAATTGATTCAACATGGGTGGTATGAGGAAACATATCCATCACACCGGTAGAAACCAGTTTATATCCATGTTTATTAACCAGCTCTCCGGCATCACGTGCCAAGGTAGCCGGATTGCAGGATACATAGACCAAGCGCTCGGCTCCTAAATCCGCCAGTTGATGCAAGACTTCAAACGCGCCACTACGAGGTGGATCAAGTAAGATCTTGTTAAAACCAGCCTTAGCCCAAGGGTAATCTTTTAATTGCGTTTTAGTTAAATCCGCTTGTTCAAATACAGCGTTATGCAAGTTATTGTTAGCCGCATTTTTGCGTGCGTGTCGAACAAGTGCTTCATCACCTTCAACACCCACTACTTCGCTTACTTTTGTTGCCAGCGGTAAGGTGAAATTACCCAAGCCACAAAATAAATCCAAAATGCGATCATCAGCTGAAACAGCTAATAATTCCATTGCATAAGGAATCATTTTTTGATTAATACCAGCATTGACCTGAGTAAAGTCGTTCGGCTCAAACTCAAGTGTCAGACCTTGCTCAGGTGCATAACGTAATTGTGGATGTTCAGGCCAAATAGCAGCGACAGTATCGGGGCCACCCGGTTGCAGATAAATCCACAAATCATTGGCTTGACCATAGTTAATTAAGGCGTTTTGATCATCATCAGATAATGGGTCAAGATTTCTGAATACTAATGCAACATGTTCATCATCCATCGCTACTTCTATTTGTGCGATGCGATTATGTGCTTCTAATGTCGCAATCATATTGCCTAACTCAGCCAATCGCGCACCAACACGTTGATCCAATACCTCACATTGTTCTAATAACGCCAGATAGGGTGTGCCTTTTTCGCGAAACCCTACCAACACCCGTTCTTTTTTAGGCACATATTTAACTCCTAAACGGGCTTTACGGCGATAACCCCATAGTGGGCCAGTTAATGGTTCCAACCAATTTTCAGGTGTTAATTGTCCAAAATGGGTTAAGTGTTCTTTTAAAGTTTGCTGTTTTAATGCTAACTGAGCTTCCGGCTTCATATGCATCAAACTACAACCACCACATAGACCAAAGTGCTGACATTGTGCTGCAACACGATCGTCTGAGGCACCGCTGATTACTTCAACTATCTTGGCTTCATCAAATTTGCTGTGTTTTTTAGTATAAAGTGCTGTGACAGTTTCTCCGGCTAAAGCCCCGTCTACAAACAAAATTTTACCATCAATACGAGCAATGCCTCGGCCATCATGGCCTAATGATTCTATCGTTACGTCGATTGGATCTTGCGGTAATTTTTGTCTGCGATTACGTCGTGCCATTACTGTTTCTCTAAAATCTAAAATAAAAAATCCAGTGATGTTACAACATCACTGGATTTTTGTCGGATTACTGACTTAAATATATCTCTAGTATTTGTTTATTTTTGTTGCCAACTGCCAGCAGATTGATACCACCAACCACTTGCGGCATTACTGATCCAACGTCGTGAAAATGTTGCTTGAATATCGGCTTTCCACTCTGGGTGACCATTGGCTCTAGCAATTTCTGCATACAAGGCATTGCGATCAGCATTTTCAGCTGCAACCAGACCTTTGACGGTATTTCTATCTTTTAACGCAATCGCTTTTGCATCTCTGACAGTCACTAAACCATCTTCGGTCAAACCAACCGCCCCACTCTCATAATACGCTTTTAAACTATCATGGCGTGCTTTCATTTGGCTTTGTAAGGTGGCAACAGCAGGTGAATTAATGTTTAAATTAGCCTCAGCAGCAGCTGGCGATACCAACCAATCCAATACCTGCATTGCGACAGGATAATTATGTTTTTGGATTGCACTGTCTTTTTGTGAGTCTTTATTTTGATCAGAGCTCGATCCAGCTGGCGCAGTTTCAGGCCCCCATACATCTTCGATAATACGATCAGCAGCTTTTTCAGCGGCGGCGGCTGGGAAATAAATATTGATTGTGACACACGAAACTAACATCAATCCCGCCACACTACTTGTTAACCATTTAATTAATTTCATATTATTTCCTTTTTTAAAGCCACCACTTACTGGACGACTGGGCCTGAACTATTTTGTACCGCTTTTAATCGCTCAATCAGATCTGACCAATCTACCCGACGAGTATAACCAACTACGTTAATCCGTGGCGGCAAACCGCCACCTTTCACAATGTAATAACCATTTTCCGTTTCTTCAACACCTGACATTTGGCAGACATTGTTTAATAACTGGCAACTTAGACCTAAACGTTGATAGGAAAAATCCTCAAAAAACCGTAAAAAGCTACGTGATAAAATACCACTGGCACCACCACCAATTTGCGAGAGGTTATCTACGGCTCGTTGGCTGATTTTTCGGCGACTTTTGTCACCTTCAGGTGTCGCAAATTGAGCCTCAAATTGCACTGGCTGCCAATTAGCTAAACGTAGATTTTTTACTGTTCCATCCAGTTTGCCGGTTATTTTACCAAAATCAAATGTGCTCGTAAGTGTTTCTAAATCCAAACCTACAAGATCAATATTGCCATAGAGCTGAGGCAACGCGCCAAAGGGTTTATTTAGGCGTAAATCACGAATTACTGTGGTACCTTCAAATAGTTTCACCATCAAGGCACCATCAACCTCTATTTTTTGATCAACATAACTCACTCTGGGAATAACACCCGATAACTTGCCATGCAACAATGGCCAGTCTAAGGCTGCACTCAACGGCTCCATTGAAATAGGCGTTAATAAACCATCAAACGACCATGTTGCGTGTTCACCGTCAGGATAATGCAATTGAAGTTGATTGAGTTGAAGTTCACCATCCAGAATGGGTAAATGCCAGGTTTCAGTTAAATTAAGTGTTGAAGAATCGACCTCAGCCCGCAAACCAGATGCTCCCATTGCAATAGAATAGATATAAGCGCCGTGCCAGCTAAGATCCGTCGTCATGACATTATCAGAATTGGTCCAGGCTAAATTGCCCGAAAGTGCATCAATACCAAAGCGTTGAGCTTGATCATCAATATAGATATCATCCAAGCCGAGTAATAATTGATAGTTATCGGCTGTTTGTTGGTAGTGCATTTGAACCTGCCCCGCCAATTCCAAGTTATCGACAGCAGTTCCTGTCATAAAGGGTTGCAACCATGTCTTGTAAAGCGAACTTAGCGCTGTTTTATTTAACGTAATATCTGCCTGTGTGATGTTTGTATCATGAACAGTTAAACCGCCAGATAATTGCACTACATTCGGTTGATTAAACTCAAAATGACTCACCGTTACCAGCTTATGTTGCTGTTGCCATTGACCTTGCCCACTAAATGAAAATGGCGTTGCACTGGTATCAATAAAGATAGGCTCTGCATAGGCTTGACCACCATTTACTGTTAGCTGTGTTTGCCAAAGCCAATTTTTGTGTTGTTGCTCAAGTTTAGCTTGCATAGTGACAGCCAATTGCTCTGACACATAGCGACCGACACTATCACTGACATTCAAAGACGTGGTGCTAATATCCAGTTCTGCTTTCTCAATGACATCAGCATGTCCGACTAAATCAATATGAAAGGTGATAGTGCCGTCACTATCCCAATCAGCAAGTGCCTGCGGTTCAGCACTAAGATAAGGTAACACGGTCGTTAACACTTTTTGTATCTGAACTTGCGGACTATCAATTATGGCGTGCCACCTTGATTGATCCTGCCAGTCAAGATCAACTTTAATCGTTGCATCAGCAATATTTAAATCTGACACAATCAAATGATACTGATTATTATCGGGTTTAGCGCTTAGCTGGAAATGAACATTTTGTTTGCCCAAATCAGCATGAGTAAAGCCAAATTGACCTTTTTGGCAGGAGAAGTGTTGTGCTTGAATAACAAGCTGTTTGCAGGTGAGTGTAATATGTTTCACTCGTCCGACAGGTGCTGGTAACTGCATAGAATCTGCTTTAGCAATCAGACTTAAACCAGTTGTAGTCAGCGTCACGTCAAACTGAGCATTGTCAGCTTGGATATCATTAAATAGCCATTTACCAATTGATAAACTAAAACTATCGCTGGCAATAGCGACGGTAGCAAACAGCCATAACGCACACGCAGCGATTAGCTTATTCATATTATTCTGCCGGGAAAACACCCGTAGACAAATAGCGATCACCACGGTCACAAATAATACTAACGATGACGGCATGTTCAACTTGCTGAGAAAGTCGTAATGCCGCTGCAACTGCACCGCCTGACGATACACCGCAGAAGATACCTTCTTCTGAGGCTAAGCGTCGCATTGTGTCTTCAGCGACCTCCTGCTCCATATCAAGTATCATATCCACTCGTTCAGGTTCAAAGATGTCAGGTAAATAGTGTGCAGGCCATCGGCGAATACCGGGAATACTGGCACCATCAACAGGTTGTACGCCAACAATTTGAATTGCCGGGTTTTGTTCTTTCAAATAACGCGATGTACCCATTATCGTACCAGTCGTCCCCATAGCACTGACAAAATGGGTGATTTCACCATCGGTATCACGCCAGATTTCTGGGCCAGTCGTTTGATAATGTGCCAAAGGGTTATCAAAGTTGGCAAACTGATTTAAGACTTTACCTTTGCCTTGTTGCTGCATTTCCAGTGCACGATCCCGTGCTGATTCGATATTTTCAGTCAGGATAATTTCAGCGCCATATGCACGCATCGAAGCACGACGTTCTGCACTCATATTTTTTGGCATTAACAATACCATTCGATAACCCAATATGGCAGCAACCATCGCTAAAGCAATACCGGTATTACCACTTGTCGCCTCAATTAGGGTATCGCCAGGGGTAATATCACCTCGGTCTTGTGCGCGTTGAATCATCGTCATGACCGGTCTGTCTTTGACAGAACCAGCTGGATTATTACCCTCTAATTTAACCAGAATGATATTTGTTGTATCACCAGGCAAGCGCTGTAACCTGACTAAAGGTGTATTACCAACACATGCTGCAATTGTAGGGTACTGTTTCATATTAACTATCCATTGACTAAGGTCACATAAGCAATCGCATAATCACCATCATCGCTTAAACTGATCAAACTTTGACTAATATTAAATTGCTTGAGTAACTCTTGGGCTCGATTTGTAAAATGTAGTTCCGGTTTGCCTGCTGTATTGTTAGTCACTTCAATATGACGCAAACTTAAACCATCGCGAAAGCCAGTGCCAAAAGCTTTGGAAGTGGCTTCTTTTGCTGCAAAACGTTTTGCTAAAAAGGCCGCTTTCTTAGTTGTGGTTTGAAACTGTTCAAATTCAGCATCGCTCAATATACGTTGAGCAATTTTGTGATGATGTTTATTTAATAAATCTTGCATACGTGCAATTTTTACTAAATCAGTTCCAATACCAAATATCATGGCCTGCGTGCATCCAAAATGAGTTGTTTCATTTCACGGACTGCACTTTGGAAACCGGTAAAGACGGAACGAGCCACAATTGCATGACCAATATTTAACTCAACAACAGTTGGAATTTGAGCAATCGCTTGCACATTATGATAATTAAGACCATGGCCGGCGTTAACTTGTAGGCCCAGGTTGTGAGCATAATGCACCGCATCACTAATAATCTGACGTTCATGCTGAGCATCTTTTTGAGTTTCAGCATCGGCATAACGGCCAGTGTGAAGTTCAACCACTGGCGCGCCACAGGCAACAGCTGCATCAATTTGAGCAAAATCAGGGTCAATAAACAAAGAAACCGTCACATTAGCATTAGCTAAGCGTTGGCACGCAGCTTTGATTTTGTCTTGTTGTCCTACAATATCAAGGCCACCTTCGGTAGTCAGTTCTTCACGACGTTCAGGCACTAAACAACAATCTGCTGGCCGGTATTTTTCAGCCATCGCCAACATTTCTTCCGTCACCGCCATTTCAAGATTCATTTTAGTTTGCAAAATATCAGATAACATCGCTACATCACGTTCTTGAATATGACGGCGATCTTCACGTAAATGCAATGTAATACTATCAGCACCGGCTTGTTCTGCTTCAATTGCAGCTTGAACCGGATCAGGATAGCGCGTACCACGTGCTTGTCTTAATGTGGCCACATGATCAATGTTCACACCTAAATAAATCGACATAAATCTTTCTTAACCTTCGTTATGAGTTGCTAGTTTGCATTTGAGCAAATAATTGGCGGCTTTGCAGTGGTTTTCCATCCAAATAGAAATGTATCACGCTACGCATCATTTTTTTTATTTCATTCAAACTTTGCTGATCAAAATCAGTTTCTGTAATTAAGTGCCGTAAGCTTCGACCTGAAATTGTTGGATAATTACTCTGCGTTGTTTGGCAAAATAAACCCGCATCAGGTCTATAATAATAATCCTTATTATCAGCTATTTTTAGTTCGGTTTCGACCTCATGATCTAATACAAGCCCATAGCCTATATGCGTTAGTAATTGTTTTTCAAAAAGTCGTAAAGCGATTTCTATGTTTTTTCCAGCATCCAAAGCAGCCAAAACCTGTTTATAACCATAAAACAAATCTGGTTCAGCTATATGCCGAGGGAATAGTCTAACCAGCAATTCATTGATATATAAGCCACATAAACTGGCATGGCCTGTCAGTAAATAGGGAGCGGATTCGGCTTCTACCGCGGTTACCGTCGCTAAGTCACTTTGCCCCATCCATGACAACAGTAATGGCTGATAAATCTGTAATACACCTTTTTGACTACGCTTATTATTCGATACACCTTTAGCAAACAGGTTGACTCGGCCATGATGTTCAGTAAATACATCAAGTAATCTACTTGATTCTCTAAACGGCCGTTGATGAAGAATAAAAGCGGAGGCAAATTCGATTTTCAAGCCACTATACCCAATCAACTTGAAGATGCTTGCTACTTTTACCGTTCGTGGTGAGCTTGTCGAATTGAAGATGCTTGCTACTTTTACCGTTCGTGGTGAGCTTGTCGAACCATGAACCTAAGTAAGCTAACCCATCGACTCTTCGACCAGCTCTGAGCTCAGGGTGAACGGAAATTTTTAGCACTATCTGCATCTTCAATGACCACGGGTATGTGACCTTTTACATGTCGTCGTTATAGCCCAGATTTTTTAGCATACGCTCGTTATCGCCCCAACCTTCTCGAACCTTGACCCACAAGCGTAAAAACACTTTGCATCCAAATAGCTTTTCCATTTCTATTCGCGCATCTTTTCCAACCGACTTCAGTAACTCGCCTTTTTTACCAATGACTATCGATTTTTGACCATCGCGCTCAACATAGATAACAGCACCGATCCGAAACAAACCGTTTTCATCATCAAACTGTTCAATTTCTACAGTGATTGAATAAGGTAATTCTTGGCCCAAATGACGAAATAGTTTTTCACGGACGATTTCAGCAGCTAAAAAGCGTGAGCTACGATCGGTTAATTGATCCTCAGGGAAGATTAACTCACCTTCAGGCATGAGCTCTTCTATCGCGTGTTCTAACTGTTCAATGTTGATCCCGCGTCGTGCTGAAATAGGAAACACGTTGTTAAAATCATATTTTGAAGATAATTTCTCAATATGTGGCAACATGACTTCCTTATCTGCCAGTTTATCCATTTTGTTTATAACTAAAATAACCGGCGCTTTAGCACTGGTTTTTAAACGTTCCAGGACTTTGTCATCCTCATCTGTCCAATTCATGCCATCAACAACAAATAAAATCACATCGACATCATCAATAGATGACGCGGCAGCTCTATTCATATAACGATTCATTGCTCGCTTATCATCACTGTGTATTCCAGGTGTATCAACATAAATCAACTGACTTTGATCCGTTGTTTTAATGCCTAAAATACGATGCCGTGTGGTTTGAGGCCGGCGCGATGTGATACAAAGTTTTTGGCCTAACACGCGATTGATTAAGGTCGATTTACCGACATTAGGCCGACCGATAATAGCGACATACCCAGATTTAAATGCATTGTCTGTCATAATTTACCTTCTATTAAAATCAATGCACGTTCTGCCGCTTTTTGTTCTGCTTTACGGTGGCTAGAACCATGGGCAATAATCACTTTGTTTAATAATGCCACTTGGCAAGATGCCTCAAATTGTGGCTGATTTTCTTGTGTTTTTATCTCACTGACACTGTATAAAGGCAGTGGTTGTTTTCGGCTTTGTAATAGTTCTTGTAGACGTGTTTTTGCATCTTTCACCACTTCATCAACATCAATCGAACTTAAACGCTCTTGATACAACCATAAAACCAATGATTTAACGACATCAATGCCACTATCAAGATATAACGCACCCAGTATTGCTTCAAACGCATCTGCCAATATCGATTCACGACGGTAACCGCCACTTTTTAATTCACCCGGGCCTAATATTAAAACCTCACCTAATTTTAGTTCGCGAGAAATTTCTGCCAATGTCACACCTTTAACCAACGATGCGCGTAATCGACTGAGCTTGCCTTCTTTAACCTGAGGAAAACGTTTAAACAACTCTTCGGCAATCACAAAGCTTAAAATTGCATCGCCAAGATATTCCAAACGTTCATTGTTTTTTGAGCCGGCACTACGATGTGTTAATGCCTGTTCAAGCAAGGACTCATCATTAAAACTGATGCTTAATTGTGCACATAGGGCTTTCTGTCGTTTCGATATCATTTACGTTTTGGTTCTACATCAACTTCTGTGTGAAAATGGCCAATCAGGTCGATTTGAGCCATAAACGGTTTGCGGACTTCATAGTCGATAACAATCTTAGTCACATAAACATTGTCTTTGCCTCGACTCAATTCGACATTGTCCTTGTTCACACTAAAAACATACCCCGTATTAAAGCGTTTTTGTAACAATGTCATCACTTGTTGTTTGGTCAGTTTGTTGTTCTTTATTTCGACTTCCATACCATCCATAATTTGCAAAACGCTATAATATTCCTGATACATAGGAAGCATACGCATAGCGACCGTTGCAAAAAAGGCAATAATACCTAATATTAGAATCCAACTTATTAAGGTCAATCCACGTTGATTTTTCAAAGCTTTTCTCCTACTTAATTGCGTCACCAATTCGATGCCATACGATACCACCCGCATTCCAATCCCAACTCATCCAGATAAAAAATGCTTTGCCAACCAGGTTTTGTTCAGGAACCGTGCCCCAATAACGACTATCATTACTATTATCGCGATTATCGCCCATTACAAAATAGTGCCCTTCTGCAACAACTGTTTCACCTTCAATTCGACGAATATCATAGTCAATTAACACGTTGTGTTTATGTTCACCTAACTGTTCCGTATGTAATTGAATCCGTGATGGCACAAGGCTTACCAAGCTTGAATCTTTTTGTTTTTGAATATGCTCAACAGGCTCACCATTGATATAAATCGTTTTATCAAAATAACCTACTTTATCCCCCGGCAAACCAACAATCCGCTTAATATAATCGACGTTTGGATCATTAGGATAACGAAAAACGACGACATCGCCTCGTTCAGGTTCACCGGTTTCTAAAATTTTTGTATTCAATACCGGTAAGCGAATACCGTAAGCAAACTTATTCACCAAAATAAAATCACCGACATGCAGGGTTGGCAACATCGATGCTGATGGAATTCTAAATGGTTCAACGATAAACGAACGTATAATTAAAACAGCTAAAATAATAGGGAAAAAAGATCGCGCATATTCCACGACTAATGGTTCTTTATCTTCACCAACGCGTTTAGGCGCCCATACAAAACTATCTATTAGCCAAATTATCCCCGTTATTACAACAAGTGTGACCATTATTGCTGGAAAACTCACTATTCTCTATCCCTTTTTATTTTTTCGATAATTGTAATACAGCAAGAAACGCTTCTTGCGGCACATCAACTTTACCGATTGATTTCATACGTTTTTTACCGGCTTTTTGTTTTTCTAATAATTTACGTTTGCGTGAAACGTCACCACCATAACATTTAGCCAATACATTCTTACGCATCGCTTTAACGGTCGAGCGTGAAATAATATGTCCACCAATTGCCGCCTGAATGGCAATATCAAACATTTGGCGTGGTATCAATTCCTTCATTTTCTCAACCACATCACGCCCACGAGAAATACTTTGATCGCGATGCACAATCATCGACAAGGCATCAACACGCTCACCATTAATCAAAATATCCAACTTAACCAAATCAGCCGGTTGAAATCGTACAAAATGATAATCTAATGAGGCGTAACCGCGACTGACTGATTTAATCCTGTCAAAGAAATCAATCACGACTTCATTCATTGGCAATTCATAGGTCAAGGCAACCTGTTTACCCATATATTGCATTGATTTTTGTACGCCACGCTTTTCAACACACAATGTGATAACCGCGCCTAAATACTCTTGTGGCACGAGAATATCAGCATTAACTATCGGTTCACGAATTTCATCAATGGTTCCCAGATCGGGCAATAAGGCTGGGTTTTCAATCGTAATGACCTCACCCGCTTGTCTAAGTGCAACTTCAAAAACAACCGTTGGTGCCGTGGTAATTAAATCAAGATCATATTCACGTTCCAAGCGCTCTTGAATGATCTCCATATGCAATAAGCCAAGAAAGCCACAACGGAAACCAAAGCCAAGGGCTTGCGAGTTTTCTGGTTCATAAAACAAAGAAGCATCGTTTAATCTTAATTTGCCCAAAGCCTCACGAAATGCTTCGAAATCATCCGAACTCACAGGAAACAATCCAGCATACACTTGCGGTGTGACTGATTTAAATCCAGGCAACATGTCTGTTGCGCCATGGTGACTATGGGTCAAGGTATCGCCCACTGGCGCACCATCTATATCTTTGACACCCGATATAACATAGCCCACTTCACCACAATTTAAGGCCGTTTTAGGTGAACGTTTAGGCGTAAAAACACCGACTTGCTCAACGTGATATTCATGCCCAGTAGACATCACTTTAATTTTGTCACGGGTTTTTAACGACCCCTGCATGATTCTCACTAAGGAAATAACACCAACATAACTGTCAAACCATGAATCAATAATAAGCGCCTGTAATGGCCCATCAGGATCACCTGTTGGTGCAGGAATACGCTCAACCAAGGCTTCTAATAAATCGTCAATCCCTAAGCCGGTTTTTGCACTACACCGCACAGCATTTAGCGCATCAACACCAATGATATCTTCAATTTCTTGTGCAACCCGCTCTGGCTCAGCTGATGGTAAGTCGATTTTATTAAGTACAGGCACAACCTCCAGACCTAAATCAATTGCGGTATAACAATTAGCAACACTTTGCGCTTCAACACCCTGCGCTGCATCCACCACTAATAATGCCCCTTCACACGCGGCTAACGATCGAGAAACTTCATAAGAAAAGTCAACATGGCCCGGCGTATCAATAAAATTAAGCTGATATGTTTCGCCATCTTTCGCTTTATAATATAAAGACACACTTTGCGCCTTAATAGTAATGCCGCGTTCTTTTTCAATATCCATCGAATCAAGCACTTGCGATGACATTTCACGGGCAGTTAAGCCACCACACACCTGAATAAAACGATCCGCAATAGTAGATTTACCGTGATCAATGTGCGCGATAATGGAGAAGTTACGTATATTCTTCATTTAATTAAATTTATTACCTTGCTTGAGCCTTGACTGTTTCGATTTTGTACACCGTTTCGTGCCGGTGATCATTGGATTTGCTGTTAAATTACTAGAACCTGTCATTCCCTCAAAAGCGTGAATCAAACGATAGCTACTTCCCGCATTCGCGAGGATGGCAAAACAACGGCAATTATACTCACCATAAGATAATGATGATACACAACACTGAAATTATAGTTATCCGACAACACCGGATTGAGGGTTCTGCCACGCAGTTACGTCGTTTCCAATCTAGGGTTCTATCCATTACTGGGGTTGATATTCCACCTTAAGCTACGGTTCGAGAGCAATGGTAAGGTCAGAAACAAAATAACAACGGAAATCAGCCAAACACAAAAAAGCCCCGACATTGCTGCCGAGGCTTGTTTGTAATCTTTAAATCAAATCAAGTTGGCTGACCCTGACCAATCCCCACAAAAGATAGAACAAAAACAATCAATTAACGCATAATGAAAGGAACTCTCACAGCATTT
>JARGFJ010000024.1 GCA_029210875.1 Gammaproteobacteria bacterium
AGTGAAGTCGTTAGCATCTGGGTATCATGATCTCATTATGGAAATAATCAAGCATTTTCATTGATCACGGGTATATAATGGTTTAGCCATTTTACTCTTCCTATAATTCTAACGTTCACTTAAACTGAAAAGGGATATTTAATTGCATCGTGGCATTGATAACCAATCACGTCAAAATCATCTAACGTGACCCAAGTTTCCAAATCTTCCAGCGTTTTAATATCTGGATTGATGTTCAGTTGTGGCGACTCAAACGGCTCACGCTTGAGTTGGACATCACGCATCAGTTCCAACTGATCGTCATAGATATGTGCGTTAATGATTTTATGATACGCCATACCAGCGTTATTATCAGTTATCTGAGCCATAATCTGCAACAGGAAAAACACTTGTATCTGATTAAAATTCAAACCAAGTGGCACATCACACGAACGTTGATACGATGTTAAATACAGAGTGTCATTGAGCAATGAAAAGGTATGCGTGTGCATGCAGGGGCGTAAACAGCCCATTTCAAACTCACCCGGATTATAAAAGGTCAGGATTTCACCGCGATCATCAATACCTCGTGATAAGTCATCCACTATTTTCTTGAGCTGATCAAGCGTTGAACCATCGGACTTTTGCCAACGACGACCTTGTACACCGTAAACGCGCCCCATATCGTCTTGACCTTTACGGAACGGGCTATTCAACCAAGCCTGGTTTTCATTGGCATTGGCGTCCCATGTTTTGGTGCCTAATGCACGAAAATCTGCGGCATTATCATAACCACGGATATAACCCAAAATCTCCGCAATTGCTGATTTCCAATAACTTTTACGCGTGGTGATGATCGGAAATTTATTATTGGCAACATCGTATTCCAGATCCGCATTGATGACTGTTAAACAACGTTTGCCAGTACGTTCATTTTCTATCCATGAGCCGTGGTCAATAATACGTTGGCACAGATCTAAGTATTGTTTCATGCTTGCCCTTAACAGTCTGAAGCTCGGTTGTTGTTGTTTATTTATAAATCATATTTTTGCATCCGATAGAGCAAGGTATCGCGACTAATTCCTAACAATCTCGCTGCTTTGGAACGGTTGCCTGCAGCCATTTCCAAGGCTTGTTCTATCAAATCAAGTTCTACATCCGCCAATTTTATACCATTTGCAGGCAATTTAACCGTATGTTGACCTGAAATTACATCAGGCAACATTTCTGAGGGTAAGTCATCTTGTGTTAATAATTTTCCAGGATTCAATAATGCCATGCGTTGGCAAAAATTGATCAACTCTCTGACATTGCCCGGCCACTGATAGCGTTTTAAAAGATGCTCCATCTCTTTGGAATAACGTACCACCGCATTGTTGCCAGCAAATTCTCGACTGTAATGACGAAGCAGTAACACAATGTCATCATAACGTTCACGCAATGGCGGCAGAATGATGGGGACAACTTGCAGACGATAAAAAAGATCAGATCGAAAGCGTCCGTCTTTAACATATTGTTGTAAGTCAGCACTGGTGGCAGCAATGACTCTAACATCAGCAACATGTAGTTTGTGACTGCCTTGAAGTTGGCATTCACCTGCTTCTAAAAAACGTAATACTTTTGCCTGAATTGATAATGGTAGCGCATCAACTTCATCTAAAAAAACCGTACTGCCATCGGCCGCTAATAATCGCCCTTTATAGTCGATCTCACCGTTTGGATTGGCTCGACCAAATAAGTCGGCTTCGATACCCTCTGTTGGTAATGCCGCACAATTAACCGTAGTCATGGACTGCTGTTTACGGTGACTTTCAGCATGTAATGCTTGTGCGACAAGCTCTTTTCCAGTTCCAGTTTCACCATAAAGTAAAACGCTGGCATCGCTAAGTGCGATCATCGGCAGGGTGCGAACAATATGTGTAACGGCTGGTGATTGACCTAATAGTTGCTTCATAGAGGTGTCCATTTACATCATGTGATGAGCATGTTCGTCTGACTGTACATTATCACTGTGTTGAGCGTGATGATTCATTGGCCATAGCGCGGTAGCTAATGCCATAATGATAATTAATATACCAGCCACTTTTCGAAGCTCAGCATTTCTAGCCAAGGACGCTAACATGCCAGCAAACAGGCCCGCCCCCATAACTGCAGGCAAGGTTCCGGCACCAAAAGCCAACATCACTAATGAAGCTTTGATTGGATCGCCAGCAGTGGAAGCCACTGCCAATGCCGCATATACCAAACCACAGGGCAGCCATCCCCAAACCAAACCTAAAAACAAGGCCTGCGATTTAGTTTTTACTGGTAAAAACTTTTGACCTATCGGCTGCAACCACCGCCAAATCGGTGCTCCCATTCGTTCCATTCGAGCAAATTTGGGAAACCAGCCTGCGAGATATAAGCCCATTGCAATCATGACAATAACTGATAGATAGCGCAAAATAAGATGACCATTAAATGCTGTCAAAGGTGAACTTAAGATCCCCACTATGGCACCCGCAACACCATAACTCAGTAAACGTCCCAGATTATAATTAAATACAAACGGAAACATCTTGGCCTGGCTTTCTCTTATTTCAACTGGCAGGCTTAATGTCAACGCACCAATGACGGAACCACACATCGCAATACAGTGAACGGTACTGAACAGACCGAGCAAAAATGCCGTGATATAGGAAGTTACAATTGCATCCATCTTGTCTAACCCAAACTAAAAATCAACATCAAAGTGGCACAGTAACACGACTTAAAAAAACACTATCGTGTCATTTCACCTACTTTATCGTGAAAAAACACACTTTTGTGAATTGCATCATCATTAGAATAGCCCGATTACAAATTTCGGAGTGGACAATGCGCTATTTTAACTTACTACCTTTATCGCTGATGATGCTTGGTTATGGCATGACATCACATGCTGAACACCTCAGTCTTCCTGCTATGTCTGTTGAGGGTGCAGCAGCTGAAGAAACGCCTTATATATTGCCACCCCATGTTATTTCTTCTAATGACACGGGGGATTTGGTCAAACGTCTTCCTGGCGCCAATATCAATAAAAATGGCACCCTTAGCACTATTACACAATATCGCGGCTTATTTGGTGATCGTGTCAATGTAGTGATTGATGGCGTAAGGATCAGCCAAGCGGGCCCCAACCAGATGGATTCACCATTGAGTTATTTGCCTAGCTCACGTGTGGCGAATGTCTCTGTTTATCGTGGTATAGCACCTGTCAGCACCGGCATCGAAACAATCGGTGGCACCATAACTGCCAACTCTAAAAAAGCAGAATTTGGATCCGGTGAATCATTTGAAACCCACGGTAACGCTACTGCCGGTTATGCTACAAACGGTAATACACGTTACGCTGGCATTACTGCCAGTGCCGCTAATGAAAGCCATCGCTTCCAGATTGCAGGCAGTGCTGACCGAGGTAATACACTTGAGTTTGCTGATGGAGATATCAGGCCAAGCCAACATGAGCGAGATACTGTTGGACTATCATACGGCTTTCAAAATTCAGGACACCAACTGGATATTGATCTTGAGCACAATGATACTGGCAAAACAGGTACACCAGCCTTGCCGATGGATATTATTTTTGCTCGTGGAGAACACTACAAACTCAACTTTGGCAAAGACTTGAATAATGGTGGCAAAATACGTGCGCGCATTAATTACCAAGATACTGATCACTTGATGAACAACTATCAGTTAAGAACAAAAACAGACAAAAGCAAACACCGTTACGCCCTGACCGATGTCGAAAGTGCTGGTTTCAAACTTAGTTATCAACAAGATAATTGGACTATCGGAATAGATGCCGATCAAGCTAAACATAATGCAACTGTTTTCAATCCAAACATGACCAGTTTCTTTCTCGAAAACTATAAAGACATCGAACGTGATCGTTATAGTTTATTTGGCGAAGTCAAGACTCAGTTAGCTTCTGACTGGCAAGCTGAATTTGGAGGAAGATACACCCTTGTTTCGATGGATGCAGCAGACGTTTCATCCTCTATGATGGGCGGCCTGGCAACCTTGGCAACTCGATTTAGTAACCAGGATAAAAGCCAGGACGAACATTTAATTGATATCGTTGCCAAAGTTATCCACAACCTGGATCAAAATCTAGACTTTGAATTCGCTTTGGCACGAAAGGAACGCGCTCCCAGTTACCAGGAACGTTATTTATGGGCGACAATGGAATCAACATCGGGTTTAGCTGATGGTAATAATTACGTCGGTGATGTTAATTTAGATAAAGAAACCGCTTATCAAGTTGAACTAGGATTAGACTTGCATACAGCTAAAGCAGGCTTGTCACCACGTATTTTTTATCACCATATCAATGACTATATTCAAGGTGTCGCTAGTGACGATGCAACAGTTATTGCTGTCAGTACCATGATGGGAGATGCCACACCACTACAATTTAGTAATGTCGATGCCAAACTCTATGGTTTTGATGCGAATTGGTTTGCCACTATCTCATCTAACTGGCAATTAGACGGAACAGTAAGTTATGTTCGCGGTGAGCGCCGTGATACTAACGATAATCTCTATCGGATTGCGCCACTCTCTGCCCGCACTATGCTGAGTTATGTACAAACAACATGGCGTGTAGGGTTTGAGGCTGAAACGGTTGCCGCCCAAAATAAAGTATCTGTTGAAAATGAAGAACAAAAAACCAGTGGTTATGCTTTATTTCATCTTTCAGCAAGCTACCAGCCAGCTCAAGACGTTATCATCACAGCGGGCATCAATAATCTGTTTGATCGTGATTACCAGGATCATTTAGGTGGCATCAATCGAATTAGTGACAACCCTGATATTGCACAAGGCGAACGTTTGCATGGTTTGGGTCGTAGCGGCTATGTCGGTGTCAATGTTAACTGGTAATGTCTAAGTCTGGGCTTACAACACTTCTTTGAGTTGTTGAAGGTGAAATTCGGCTTGCCGGGTTTCACCTGATTCAGTGGTATAGCGAAAGATAATCTGACGGCCTTGCTGAAATTGCTGTAATAATGACTCTACTGCCAGTTCACCTTGTATAGCAAAGTCGACTACTTCCGGTCTACGATCGGCTCGCATGTGATGATAGCTATCATGATCCCATCCTGCCAATTTCAAAATATCGGGGTTATTTTGTTTAACCTGACTAAACAACCATTGTGTTTGCTCAGCATCATACTCAAAGCCAAACGTGACTTTTTGTTGATCGCCCTTGCCACCACCACACACTTTCTGATGTTCTAATTTGACAGGTTTATTCTGATCAATTTGCAAAACGATAAGCTCATTATCAGCAAAGCTGTCAGCCACCTGATCGGTAATAATAAAACTCCCCCATAATTCACCGTCATTTAAACGATGAATCATCAAAATATCACCGGTGTCACTGAGCAATTCAACTAATGTAATCTGGGCTGCCAATGAGCCACAACAGAGTAATAACACACTGGCTAAAGCACGAAAAATCAAATTCATAAGCAACCTCTTATATACCTATAAAGACTCACATGCTTATCTTTAGTTCTGTGCCTATGATACTTCAATCTGCAGAAAATCATGTTTGGTCATTGTCGCGAAGGCGAGAAACCATAGGCAGTGCAACTAGTCGCTATCGTTGGAGGATCCCCGCTTTTGCGCGAATGACGAACTCTGGTAATTTAACAGCAAACCCAATGACAATGGGTATAGATTCTACAGTTTGATCTTAATGCCAATAGATTTTAAATAATCGGCTTCTTGTAATAAGTCGGCTTCAGTCAATGGATGTTCAATTAACCAACCATTAGGTAAGCCAATCCGAAGACCTTTATTGGTCACTTTGAGTTTAACAAAGGTATCCGTTTGCTCTGAACGCCCGCGATTAAACACCATTGCCAGACGTAACAAAATGGTTAATTTTTCTGTGGCCTGTTGTAACTCATCTGGCAAATATTTGATTTCTGTTTTAGGAAACTTACGGCGCTGCCCTCTGACCATTGCCGCTAACGCATGTTGCTCTTCTCGTGAAAAGCCGGGCAAGTCAGAATGTGCAACCAAGTAAGCCGAGTGCTTGTGAAACTGGTCGTGTGAGATCGCTAAACCAATCTCGTGTAATTTAGCTGCCCATTGTAAGTGTTGTAAATGTATTTCTTGATCAATATTCCAGTCTTTAGCGACCTGCTCATAAAGTTGCGCTGCCATCACTGCAACACGTTCAGCATGAGGTTGATCAACATGGTAGCGTCGTGCTAATGACTGGACCGTACGATCACGCTCATCATCATGTCGAATACGACCTAATAAGTCATACAATAGACCTTCACGCAAAGCACCATCTGACACAATCATTCGCTCAATTTTTAAACGATCAAACGCCGCTCGTAATATACAGACACCGCCTGCTATTACATTTTTGCGTTCAGGGCTTAAGCCTGCAATATCGAGATTATCAATATGACCCGACGCTATCATGACATCAATCAAGGCATCTAATGCATCTGGAGTAATCAGACCATCGTCTGACCAGCCATTTTCTTTTGCAATATTGGCAACACTGCGAATGGTGCCTGATGCACCTACGGCTTCGATCCAGCTCATTTTACGAAATGGCTGCTGAATGGCTCGTAAACGCGTGCCAGCTGCAACCAATGCCATTTGTATGCGTGGTCTACTAATTGTGCCATCACCAAAAAAACGCTGAGAAAAGCTGACGCAGCCCATCTCCAGACTATCTCGCATTTGGCCTTTTAGACCTTCACCAATAATAAACTCAGTACTACCTCCACCAATATCCATCACCAGACGACGTGATTCATCAAAGGCGAGCGAGCGCGCCACGCCTAAATAAATGAGACGAGCTTCTTCTTCACCGGTAATAACATCTATTGGATGACCCAAAGCATATTGGGCACGACGCAAAAAGGAGCGACTATTTTCAGCAATACGTAAGGTATTGGTTCCCACAATACGCACGCTTCCTGCTGGCAAATATTTGATGCGCTCTCCGAAGCGTTCTAAACAGGCAATAGCCCTATCTTGTGCTTCATCAGAAAGTCGATGATGTTTTAAACCTGCTCGAAGTTGAACCATTTCGCGCAGGCGATCCATCACTTGAAAGTGGCCATCTCGCACACGAGCAATAATCATATGAAAACTATTCGAGCCCAGATCTATGGCCGCTAAAATATCGTGTTCGCTATCAGGTTCCATTCTTATTCGCTTTACTGACAATGTCGATACTATTTTGCATGACTTCTACGATCATTGCCAAATAAACCGCAAGGTGTTTGTTCAACATCAGATTGCCGTTGTTGGGTTTTAACCCAACAGAATCGCCCTGACTCCTGCATCCATGCAGTCGACCACAAACGGTAACAGCAGCATGCGTCTTCAAGTCACTTGGGTATAATCGTGTGGGTTTATTATGCTAGCATCGGTATTTGTAATATGCCGGATAATAAATATGATGATAAATTCAACTGGATCCACGCTCAAGATTAGTCTGTTTGCACTAGGTATTTTATTTTTTCAACATGCCCAGGCAGATGTCAGCGCTAATCTTAATTTTACAGATAATTATGTCTATCGCGGCATATCTAATTCTAATAATGGGCCTGCAATTCAAGGCGGTATTGATTATTACAATGAGTTAGGGCTTTATGCTGGTGTTTGGGCAACCACCATGGACTTTCAGTTACCTGATGGCGATCCCAGTTACGAATTTGATATGTATGGCGGTGTTACTGGCGAGTTTGCCGGCATAAACTGGGATGTTGGATTTCTACGATTTACCTACCCTAATGCTGCCAGTAAATGGAAGTTAGATGCACATGAATTTCATCTGGGATTAAGCAAAGCGATAAATGACATAACTATTGGCGCCGTCTACCATTACTCCCCCGATTATTCCGGTGCAGGCCATAGTCATTATATTGAAACCAATATCGATCTACCTTTACCTTATGAGTTCAATTTAGCATTGCATGCCGGTCACCAAACATTTGCTAATAATGTATGGTACGGTCTGCCCGATTACACCGATTGGCGGATTGCCGTTGGACGTGACATTGCTGGCTTTCAAGTAGAGTTAGGCTGGACCGATACTGATGTCAATAACAACGATGCCTGCTTTTTTGGCACAGACTGGTGTGACAGTACGTTCAGCATCGATGTTCGGACAGATTTCCAGTTGTTTTAACTAGTCACGGAAAAGATCATGTTGTTAAGAAAGAAACTGTCTCTAATTGCTATTTTGGGTGGCTTATTGATTACGCTTCCGGCCTTGTTTGCACTTTATTATCTTGCCCGTGACAGTTATCTAGAACAAACGCTGGCTCAACTCGCTAAAACTACACACGCCAATGCCTCTATTCCCATCGATCATATTCGGCAAGCTGAAACCAGCCTAATCAGCTTGGCTGATGAACTGAAACTGAGCCTGTCACAACCACCGTTAGCAAGTGAAATAGATGAGTTTGATAAACTCGTCTCTACTGATGAGCATGGTGTTACTCGCAATAATCCGAAGCTATTTGACGGTCAGCGTCAAGCAGGTGTTTTTATCCCTGCCGATGTCACTCTTACTGATGACGTTAAACGAACCAAATTGCGCGCAATGAAATTACTCAGCCATTACGGTCAGGCGGCTCTGCATTTTTTTGATGGTATTTGGTTTGATCAAGCTAATAAAACATCGGTTATTTTCTGGCGACGCGATGCTGATTTTATTTATCAATTAGCGCCAGATCATGATTACACCCAAACCTTGTGGAATACTCTGGCATCACCTGAACTCAATCCTGAGCGAACACCAAAATGGACACCTGCCATTCAAGAATCACCCGTTGGCACATGGGTTGTAAGCTGTGTTTACCCTTTAGATATCGATGACAAGTGGCTTGGGGTATTAGGCCATGACATTGCTCTGACAGAACTCATTACTAGTTTCACTCAACAAGATGCTTACCAACATAGTCAACATTTTTTACTTGATGCGTATGGTAGTTTTGTTTTAGCGGGTCCCTGGCAACAACAACTGGAACAAGCATCAGGTGAATTTAAACCTGATCTTAGCCAAGAACCCGAGCTACAGGCTCTTTTCAATGGTGATTTGACTCTCGATGGAAATCATTATCACGTCAGCTTACACAATCAGAACTATGTCGCGTTCTCATTAGCTCTGCCCGGACTAGACTGGCGTTATTATCGTTTAGTTTTGATCGATGAACTACTCGCACCGATGCATCAACTGTTTATCGATATCGCTGTGTTATTAATCCTAATCGCCCTGCTCTCAACCATTTTAATGAATCAGGCCGTATGTCGATTATTTATACATCCCTTAACTCAGTTTGCAAAGACGGCCTACAACTATGGTCATGGTCAATCTGATAGTCGTATTAACTACCCCAAGCACGATGAATTGGGTAATGTTGCCTCGACCTTTAACCAAATGGCTGACAATATTCAACGACAGCAACAAACACTTCAAAAAAGTCAGGCCGAATACAGTCATGTCATCAATACCATCAATGAGGCCATTTTCAAGCTCGATAATAGCGGACGTGTACAATTCGTCAACGCAGCTTGGCAACAACTGACAGGCTATTTACCTTCATCATCAATCAGTCATTTTTTTACTGATTTTATTCATCCAGAATCACTGATTGATGTTGAAACAGCGATTGAAGCTACGCTAGATGACCCCTCTTTCTTATTCCATGGAGAAATAAAACTACTCAATACACATCAACAATCGATCTGGGTCGAACTTGAAATGCAAGCCTCAATCGACACCTTTCCACACGCAGGTGAACAGCTCGTTATTACCGGCCACATGGATGACATTACCACCCGAAAATATACACACTTGATCGATAGTTTGATTAGTAATCTTGAACGTCAAGCTATGCAAGGTCGTCACCTGGAACAGGTACTTGGTATTTTCTGCATAGAGCTATCACATGCACTATCATTACCGTTAGTCTGGGTTGTTCGCCCGACTGAACACACCCATCGCGTTATTGCTGCTGCAGGTGATATGGTTGGTCAGGTCAACACGCTTAATCATTTGCTTCTCAGTGATTCAAAGCAATGGCAGCAATTTTCAACGTCAACACAACCACAGACATTAACCACTGATTTAACCGTTAATGGTATTGGCGATAGCTTGGTAATACCACTTTGCTTACCTAATGATAATAGCAATGCGATCGTTCTTTTTCACACCGAACTTACACAACATTTTTCTGAGCATGATACTGAGCGCCTAAGCAAATTAACCGCCAGGATTGCCATCATCATCCAACTGGCTGAAGATCAAAAATGGATGTTGTTACATCGCACAGCAGTCGAAACAACGGCTAATGCTATTTTGATTACCGATAACCACGCCAATATTGAATGGTGTAATGATGCTTTTACCCGTTTAACCGGCTATTCATTGGAGTCTATTCAAGGTAAAAACCCACGTATTTTGAACTCAGGCAAACAAGACGCGTCATTTTATCAAGAAATGTGGCACTGCTTATCAAATAAAAAGATATGGCGTGGTGAACTCATTAACCAACGAAAAAATGGCAGTCTTTATTCGGTAGTTCAGACCATCACACCATTAATCGATGATCGCGGTAAAATTACCCACTTTGTCGCCGTTCAAGAAGATATCAGTGAACTTAAAGCCGCTGAACAGCGTATGCAATATTTAGCAACGCATGACTTCTTAACCGATTTACCTAATCGATTTATGCTTAAACAAAGACTCGATCACGCCATTGAAACAGGGCATCGCCAGCAGCAGCAACATGCTGTTTTGTTTATGGATTTGGATGGTTTTAAAAGTATCAATGACTCGCTTGGTCACCAGACCGGTGACATGATTTTACAACAGCTCGCACAACGCCTGAGTTCATTGCTTCGTCAAGCTGATACCCTGGCTCGTATTGGTGGCGATGAATTTGTGCTCTTGCTGGAAAACATTCCAAATGTGGAGACAATCAATAACATCGCGATAAAAGTACTCGAAAATTTCAAGCACAAATTTGATGTTCAGGGTAATCAACTCAAACTCACCACAAGTATTGGCATTAGCCTGTATCCACAAGATGGTACAACATCAGAACAACTACTCAGTCACGCAGATGCCGCAATGTATCATGCCAAAGAACAAGGTCGAAATAATATCCAGTTTTTCACCCAATCGATAAATGACACCATCCAGGCACGACTGACCCTGGAACAGGATCTGCAAACAGCACTGCACGATAATCAGTTTGAACTGCATTACCAACCTCAAATAGATTTAGAAAAACAGACTGTGCTAGGGGCTGAAGCCTTACTTCGATGGCACCATCCCAAACGTGGCATGATTTCACCTCTGACCTTTATTCCATTTGCGGAAGATACCGGACAAATCATTGACATCGGCAATTGGGTACTTAAAACAGCATGTCAACAAGCGAAGCAATGGCATCAGCAAGGTTATGGACAACTTAATGTCTCGATCAATGTCTCTGTTCGTCAGTTATTGCATTCGGAATTCATTAGTTCTGTGCAAACTATCTTGACTGAAACGATGGTTAACCCACAACTAATCACTATCGAGCTCACTGAAAGTATTATGGTAACCCAACCAGAACATGCAATAGAACTACTCAATCAGCTCAAAGCGCTAGGCTTGAAGCTGTCGATTGATGATTTTGGTACCGGCTATTCCAGCTTGCAATATCTCAAATTATTACCTCTTGATGAACTTAAAATTGATCAAAGTTTTATCCGAGATATTATGCATACAGATGGTTATGCTATCGTCAAAAGTATCTGTGCGCTGGGGCATTCTATGGGATTATCACTGCTGGCTGAGGGGGTTGAACAGGTGTCGACGCCAGCCGTTTTACAGAAAGTAGGCTGTCACCGCTGTCAGGGCTATTTATTTAGTAAGTCGCTATCAGTTCAGGATGCAAATGATTATTTTGCTTCGCATTATTAGCCTGAAAATTGCTATTCCGCTGATGTGTTTGTCAGCGGAATAGCTCGATGTTTATATTTTTCGATCGAGTAACTGTTCCATATGCTCAATACTTAAATGGCGCACATCTTTACCCTCAACCAGATAAATAATATGTTCGCAAATGTTATGAGCGTGATCGCCAATCCGTTCCAGTGAGCGTGCTGACCACATCATATCAATAACCCGAGTCACTGCTCGCGGATCTTCCATCATATAGGTGATTAATTGACGAATAATGGTTTCATATTCCGAATCAACCGCTTGATCTTCGCGTGCAACTTGCATTGCCTGATCAACATCAAAACGAGCAAACGCATCTAACGCATCGCGTAACATGCCACGAACATGATTGCCCAAGGTTTGTAATTCACGATAATTCTTCTTAGGACGATCTTTTTCAGACAGATTTAACGCCATCCGGGCAATACTGACTGATTCATCACCAATGCGTTCAAGATCGGTAATTGTTTTTAATATACCCGCAACAAGGCGTAAATCACCTGCTGTTGGCTGGCGTAATGCAATAATTTGGATACATTCTTCATCAATTGTGATTTCCAAATCATTAACATCCTCATCTAATGCCATGACTTCACGCGCTAATTCATTATCGCCAGTCATCAGTGCTTCTAAGGCATTATTTATTTGCTGCTCAACCAAACCACCCATGGCTAAAACACGTGAGCGAATGTCTTCCAATTCATTCTCGAATTGTTGTGAAATATGTTGTGAATTAGTCACCATTACTTAACTCCCTAAATGTTGTTCTATTAACCGTAACGGCCTGTAATATAATCTTCTGTTTGTTTCTTAGATGGGTTAGTAAATAACTCATCCGTTGCACCAAACTCAATCAATTCTCCCATATACATAAAGGCAGTATAGTCTGATACTCGTGCAGCCTGTTGCATATTATGAGTTACAATTACGATGGTGTATTTATCTTTGAGTTCATAAATCAACTCTTCAATTTTAAGTGTTGATAAAGGATCAAGCGCGGATGCTGGCTCATCCAGTAATAACACTTCAGGCTCAATCGCGATGGCTCGTGCTATCACTAAACGTTGCTGTTGACCGCCGGACATACCCATCGCTGATTCATGCAAGCGATCTTTTACTTCATCCCACAATGCCGCTCCTTTAAGTGATTTTTCGACCACTTTATCCAGGGTAGCGCGGTCATTAACACCTTGCAAGCGTAGCCCATAAGCCACATTTTCATAAATCGATTTAGGAAAAGGATTCGGTTTTTGGAACACCATGCCAACCTGACGGCGTAAATCAGCGACATTAACCGATGGTGTATTCAACTCTTTACCATCCAGTAACATCTCACCCTGAATATTAACACTATCGATCAAGTCATTCATGCGGTTAAAACAGCGTAATAATGTTGATTTACCACAACCACTTGGACCGATAAATGCAGTTACTCTGTTTTTCGCAATTGACATATTAATGTTATGCAAAGCCTGTTGTTGTCCATAAAACAAGTTAAAGTCTTTGACTTGAAGACAAACAGTTTCATTTGCCATATTTAATTTAGGACCACGGCCCATTGATTCAATGTCAATTGTTCGTGCCGCCGTCATTGTTTGTTGTCTATCTGCATTCATATTAACTCTCACTTGCTTTAAAGTTCTCGCGTAAACGATTACGTATACTAATCGCAGCTAAATTCAACACAATAATGATCAACACCAGTAATAACGCTGTGGCATACACTAGAGGTCTAGCCGCTTCAACATTGGGGCTTTGGAAGCCAACATCGTAAATATGGAAGCCAAGATGCATAAATTGACGATCTAGATGTAAATACGGTGCAATGGTATCAACTGCTAGAGCAGGTGCTAATTTGACCACACCGACCATCATCAATGGTGCCACTTCACCGGCCGCGCGTGCCACCGCCAAAATTAAACCCGTCATCATTGCTGGTGCCGCCATTGGTAACACTGTTCGCCATAATGTTTCGGCTTTGGTTGCTCCCAATGCCAGACTCCCTTCACGAATTGCACGAGGAATGCGTGATAAGCCTTCTTCTGTTGCTACAATCACCACTGGTACCGTCAAAATTGCCAAGGTTAGCGATGCCCACATCAGACCGGGAGTACCGAAGGTTGGGGCAGGTAATTTGGCCGAGAAAAACAGTTCGTCAATATTGCCACCAATAAAATAGACAAAAAAGCCCAAGCCAAATACACCATAAACAATTGAGGGCACACCCGCCAAGTTGTTGACCGCGATACGAATCAGACGAATCATTGGGCCTTGTGTTGCGTATTCTTTCAAATACACTGCCGCAATCACACCAAATGGCGTCACCAAAACAGCCATGATCATAACCATCATCACCGTACCAAAGATAGCTGGGAAAATACCACCTTCAGTATTGGCCTCACGCGGCTCGCCTGATACAAATTTCCATACAGCATGCCCGTAAAAACCAAGCTTATCCCATACGCTCATTGCATTTGGCTTACTAACTTCAACGACCTTGGCTAACGGAATTTCTACCTCTCTGCCATCGGACATGCGAACCATGATCTGATCTCTATTCAAAGCAGTATTTAAATCAAATAACTGTTTTTGGAGATCGCTATATCGCACATCCCACTGTTTGCGCTCTTGCTCAAGTTCCTGATATTGAATAGCACCTTCAGGTACTCCGGCTAATTCCAGACGACGCTGTTCAAGACGAAGTTGTTCTAAGCCATGATTAATTTCACCAATGTCTTTTTTCTCAATTTTTTTAGCCTGAGCGACTAAGTCATTGCTACGAATAAGCCTTGTTTGTAATTCTTGCCATGCATTGTCACCGTCTGCAACGACTTCATGTTGTTGCTTTACCCGAGTCAAATAACCATAAAAATTACCCCACTCCCGACGTTCAATGGCGACAATATCCGCTGGATAACTGATTTCACCCATCCACGGCCCATTCACCCATCGAAAATCCAAACCAAAATAATCACGGTTACCCACTTTTAGTAAATGACGTTCTGCACTTGCTTGACCTTCCGGTAAATCAACACCCGCACTTTTTAAGCGCGAAGCAGACACCTCTTCGGTATCTATCGCCTCACCAATTAGGGTGATCGCTTCACCACCTGGCTCTTGATAGGATAACTCCATCACATCTGCTGGCCAAAAATGACTCAAGCCTCGCACCGCGATAAGTAAAAGTAGGCCTACAACCATTACCAAAGAGATACTGACAGCACCTGCATTTAGCCATACCCATGGACTACCACTTTTGTACCAACTCGAAAAAGATTTATTAGTCATCGTTTTACTCTTCATTACAGGCTACTGTATTTGTTACGCAAACGCTGACGGACAACTTCAGCAATCGTATTAAAAATAAATGTCGCCATAAACAACACCAAAGCGGCTAAGAACAAAACGCGGTAATGCGTGCTGGCCACCTCTGCTTCCGGCATTTCTACAGCAATATTGGCTGATAAGGCTCTGAAACCTTCAAAGATATTGAAGTCCATAATCGGTGTATTACCGGTTGCCATTAACACAATCATGGTTTCACCGACAGCACGGCCCAGACCAATCATCACAGCTGAGAAAATACCCGGGCTTGCTGTCAGTAACACAACACGCGTCAGTGTTTGCCACGGTGTCGCACCTAATGCCAATGACCCAATCGTCAAATGTTTAGGCACACCAAATATCGCATCTTCAGTAATCGAAAAAATGGTTGGAATAACCGCAAACCCCATCACCATACCGACGACGAGTGAATTACGCTGATCAAAACCAATACCCATATCGGTTAACCATTTCGGCATATTGCCATCAAACAGCCATAATTCCAGTGTCGGACTGGCCAGCATTGATAACACACCAACAGCGATCACAATCGGGATCAAAATCGCTGCTTCCCAACCATCAGGAATACGCTCTTTCAATGCAGCAGGTAATTTTGTCCATGCCCATGCGGTTAAAATAATCATTATTGGCATCATAATAAAAATAGAAAAGACACCAGGCAAATTACCCTCTACTAATGGTGCTAGCCATAAGCCAGCCAGAAATCCAAGGATAACGGTTGGCAATGCCTCCATAATTTCAATGGTTGGCTTAACAATGGTACGCATTCGTGGTGACATAAAATAAGCCGCGTAAATCGCGCCCATAATTGCTAGCGGTACCGCTACGATCATCGCGTAAAATGCTGCTTTTAGCGTGCCGAAGGTTAATGGACTTAAACTAAATTTAGGTTCAAAGTCATTACTGGCCGATGACGATTGCCAAATATATTCTGGTTTATCACGACTTTCATACCACACTTTTTCCCATAACGAATGCCAGGACACCTCCGGGTGTTCGTTATCGATATAAGCTAATTTTGTCTGGCCATCGTCAGTCATGGTGATGATGCCGTTAGCCCGAGGTGAAATAGCCATTAATGCATGGCCTGGCTTAACCAGTGGCTCAACCAGTAAGGTCCGATGTGCGGTAGTATGATAAACACCAAGCTGACCAGAGGTATCTAAGGCTAAAAAGCCTTTGCGGGAATATTCTGGTGCAATTGTGGCAATTGGTGCAGTTTGATCATTAAAACTACGGACATTGTGTAAGGTGTAATTGTTGTTGTCATCGCGTACTGGAAACCACTGATCAATCTGACCATCGCTACGTCCAGCCAGAATCGATATTCCACCCGTTAAAAACTCCAGTGCAGTAATATCAATGCCAGAGGGTACCGCTTTAATTTTTTGGATTAAATGCGGTGCGTCACTATTACTGATGTCGAAATAACTGATAAAACCTTTATCATCAACAACATATAATTCGCGTTGGTCGATATCCAGTTGAAGATGAGTTTGAGTGTCGCGATTATCAAGTGGAATTTCAGCCATTTTTTGCTTAATTGTAAACAGTTCTTCATCCATAAAATCCTGTTCACGCTCAAAACTTTTCAGGACTAATCGCTTGTCTTGTGTCAAACCGACCAAGGTCGTCTGTTCATCATTACTTTGTACACTTAACAAGGTTAATGGCTGTGCTTGTGAGTCCAGCACCAAGGCGTCTTCACCCATTGGATAAGAAATGATTGGCGTGATTTTACGTGTATTACCTTCTGGATAACTAATCTTATAGTCCTGCTTGAAAACCAAAACTCGACCGTCATTTAAACCATAAGCAAATACACCCGTAGATGGTGCTCCCTTACTGAAACTGGTGATGGTGCTTTCAGCCGGCACGGGCAACCTCTGCTCCAGCATCGTTTGGCCATTATTGGCGTTAAAGAACTTAACCTTGCCTTGCCTTGTCAGCATTAAACCAACATCGTTGTATTCGTTTAATGTTAAATGCTGAACATTTGTGCTTCCCAGATTAAATTCGGCATCCTGTTCAATATCAGCACCATAAAATAACGGGAAGACCACATACAGCAAATAAAAGAAGATCAATACAATCGCAAAAATAACCGACATACCACCCATGGCTACGCCATATTTTGCTAGACGATCTTTAAATTCACGCCATGCTCTACGGCGAATAGCCACAGCTGAGTCTGTTGCAGGTAAAACACTAGTGCTCATGGATTCTTGAACCATAAAGTAAATACTCTATAAAACGATTATCGGCATGTTTTGCCTTTGATTGTCAATACAAGTAAAAAATAACTTTAACAAACTATTTTTTGATTATATTCATAACAAAACGCCCCAGTATCATTATACCGAGGCGTTTGTTTTATCTAAACTTAAATTAAAACGAACTGTTTTAGTTTAATTTTTCTAACTCTTTTTCAACAACCGAAGCTGGTAGAGGAATATAACCATCTTTAACTACAACTTGTTGACCTACTTTCGACATGATCATTTTGATAAATTCACGATCAATAGGTGCTAATGGTTTGTTAGGCGCTTTGTTGATATAAACGTATAGGTAACGAGATAGCGGGTACGTACCATTTGCTGCATTTTCTGCTGTCGCAGCAATAAATGGTTTACCTTCTTCTTTTGTTAATGCTAATGCTTTAACACCAGACGTTTTATAACCAATACCTGAATAACCAATACCGTTTAGTGATTTAGTGACACCTTGAACTACAGATGCTGAACCTGGTTGTTCGTTGACACTATCTTTATAGTCACCTTTACACAATGCGTGTTTTTTAAAGTAACCGTATGTACCCGACACTGAGTTACGACCGTAAAGCTGGATACTACCCAAGTCACTACCCAATTGAGTCCAGCTAGCGATATCTTCTGCATAACCACATTTACGAGTCGCCGAGAAAATCGCATCTACTTGAGGAACAGTTAATCCTTCAATAGGATTATCTTTATGTACGAAAACAGCTAATGCGTCAATAGCGACACGAATTGGTGTTGCTTTATAGCCATATTTTTCTTCGAAAGCCGCGTCTTCTTTGTCCTTCATTTTACGGCTCATCGGACCAAAATTTGATGTACCTTCTGTTAATGCAGGAGGCGCAGTAGAAGAACCCGCAGCTTGGATTTGAATGTTAACGTTTGGATATTCACGTTTGAACTCTTCAGCCCAAAGCGTCATCAAGTTAGCTAACGTATCAGAACCAACACTGGATAAGTTACCAGAGATACCACTTTGTTTTTGATAATCCGGTAATGCTGCATCAACATCAGCAAATGTTGCTGCAGAGAATACCATCGTTACTGCAGTACCTAAAATTGCAAGTTTTTTCTTGAACATGGTTGTTCAACTCCCAAGTTAATATAAATGTGTAATGAAATTACCTAGAGGAGTATCAGGTTTTAATATGACAAGGATATGAAATAAATATGACAGTTATATTACAGTCACAGAAATACTGGCACGGCTGCTAAATATCAGGTTGATGTACCGCTCTTCTGCGAGGAAAACGACAACAAAATTGCGAGCCAGAACCTGGTTCACTGCTGATAACAAGTTCGGCATCGTGACGTTGTAACACGTGTTTTACGATTGCCAAACCAAGACCTGTACCCCCCGTTTCTTTGGATCGCCCACTATCAACACGATAAAAACGCTCGGTTAAGCGCTCAAGGTGATGTTCCGCAATACCATCACCTTCATCATTGACATCAATATAGGCATAAAGATCATCCACACGCCAACGTACCGTGATCTTGCATTCTGGTGGCGTATATTTAACGGCATTGAATACTAAATTTGAAATTGCGCTATGTAATTCATCACGATCACCCAAAAGCCAGCGATCTGTTTTAATTTTCAAATTTATTTTTTGTTGCTGATAATGTGATACGCGTTTTGCTTGTTCTATGATCGTTTCTAATAATGCTTGTGTATCAACAGGTAAATGCCGTAGGGGTTTTTCACCGGTTTCTAATTGCGATAATGCAAGCAAATCGGTGATCATAACCTGCATACGTTCTGATTGCTCACGCATCACCGGTAACGCCCCTTGCCATAATTCCTGTGGACTATCTTCCGTGAACGTACCTAAATAACCGCACAATACCGTCAGTGGTGTGCGTAATTCATGTGATACATTGGCAACAAAATCACGCCGCATTTTTTGTAACTTAATGGTCGAAGTCATATCGCGTGCAATCAACAAGCGACCGCTACCCATATAGTTCACAATTTTCATTTCAAGCTGAATCTTAGGGTTCAGCGGTGAGGCTACAATAGCAACCTGACCACTGCCAACTGGAGCATCTAACAAGATTTGGAAATTTGGATCACGAATTAGATTATTGAGACGAACGTTATTATCTCTAGGCCAATGAATACCCAATAATTCACGTGCAGCAGTATTAGCCCAGTCGACTTCACCGTACTCACCTAACACCACAATACCATCAGGTAAGGCCGCTGTTGCTGCCTGAAAACGCTTGAGATAGCCAGCAAGTTTCTTTTTTCGAGAATTATTCTGGTTGCGCATCTGGTCAATTTGACGACAGACATCATCAATAATGCCATCGGCACTTGGCGATGCTGTTTTCTTGGGTTTATCCAACCAAAACCAGAGTTGATACCATGTTCGCTGCAACCATAAGGCATAACCAAATGATGCGATGAACATAAATGTCATCATTTGTCCGAATAAGAGTCCAACAAACCCTGCCAAACTAACGATTGTGAGCAGTCGCCAATAATCCCACTGCATCAATTAATCTTCAGCAAATCGATAGCCAACACCACGTACCGTTTGCACAAGCCTATCGTGACCCGTAGGTTCTAGCGCTTTACGTAATCGACGAATATGTACATCGACCGTACGTTCTTCGATATAAACCGTGTCACCCCACACCTGATCAAGCACCTGACCACGGCTATACGCTCTCTCTGGCGTTTTCATAAAAAAGTGTAATAAACGGAACTCGGTTGGACCTAAATCAATGCGTTTACCATCAATAGTCACGCGATGGCTTTGAGTATCCAGATCTAAACCTGCAAATGATAACTGCTGACCACCGCCACCAGCAGAGTCATCTGATCTGCATCGTCTCAGCAAGCCTTTAATTCTGGCAATTAACTCTGGTGGTGAAAATGGCTTGTTAACATAATCATCTGCACCGACACTGAAACCTTTAACCAGATCTTCACTTTCGCCTTTGGCAGTTAACATAATGACTGGAATATCAGCGATATATTCGTTCGAACGTAAACGTCGAATAAATTCGATGCCATCAATGCCTGGCAACATCCAATCAAGTAAAATTAAGTCTGGTTTGGATTGTCCCAGCCACTGCAAACCTTGTTCAGCATCGGCTACCGGTTCACACACAAAGCCAGCATGACGCAATGAAAAGCACAGCATATCTCTAATTGCTGCATCATCTTCTACTATTAAAATCGTTGTCGCCACTGTTTACTTCCCGATCTTTAGGATTAACTGGTTCATCATACCGATCAATTGTTACATTTTTGTAACAGCTAATGCTATATCAACATACTCACAGAGCCGCTTGAATACATTTTAAAATGCCATAATCTAGCTGTCCATCCAGCTCGTCATATATCGGTTTTAATCTGCCTTTGCTGTCATCTTCCATTGATTCAATCAAAAAAACAACTTCGGCATACACGCTATCGTCAATATCAATAACCTCTCTAACATCAAGCAAACCAACCTCAATAGCGTGAGCCAAATGCGTATAAATGGTCGTGGTTTTAACATCGCGTTGTTGTGCAATATCTTCTATTGATAGCTGTTGCTGATAGAGCATCAAGGTTTGATTCACGGTGTCGCTTAAACGATTATTAAGTAATTCAGACTGGGGATAACGCTTTATTTGATCAATAAAATATTGCCCATAGCGAGTTTGTTTTAATTGACCAACACCTGACACCTTGGCAAAGTCAGCCAATGTTGTTGGTCGTTTTTTGAGCATGTCATGCAAGCTATCATCACTAAAAATGACATAGGCGGGAACATCTGTCTCATCGGCCAATGTTTTGCGTAAACTGCGTAACGCCTCCCATAACGCCATATCTTGTGGTTTTACAGCAACTTTACCTGATCGCTGTTTAGCCGACTTAGATGATTCTGGTGTTACCGGTGTTCTTAAAGCGATCGCTTGCTCACCTCGTAATAATGGACGACATTTCTCTGTCAAACATAATGCGCCATGACGTGACATATCAATATCGATATAGGCTAATGCAATTAATTGTCGAAATACACTACGCCAGTGTGTGACCGATAACTCTTTACCTATACCAAAGGTCGTGATCTGATCATGGCCATTTCGAATAATGCGTTGATCTGTCTTACCCTGCAACACATCAATCAAATAATTAACCCCAAACTGCTGACCTGTTCGGAAAATACACGATAATGCTTTTTGTGCCGCTTCAGTGCCATCCCATTGCTGTGGCGGTGACAAACAATTATCACAATTGCCACACGGCTGGGTAACGTGTTCATCAAAATAGGATAATAGGGTTTGACGTCTACAGCTAATAAGCTCACATAAACCGAGCATAGACTCGAGTTTATGATGTTCAACCTGTTTATGTATTTGATCTGCATTGGAGTTTTGAGTGAACTGCCTCAATGTGATCACATCTTGTAACCCATATGCCATCCACGCATTGGCTGGCATACCATCGCGCCCTGCTCGACCCGTTTCTTGATAATAGGCCTCAACACTTTTAGGTAAATTTAAGTGTGCAACAAAGCGAACATCGGGTTTATCAATACCCATTCCAAAGGCAATGGTTGCGACCATAATGACACCGTCTTCGCGTAAAAATTGTTGCTGGTGTTGCTGGCGTGTCTGTTGGCCTAAACCGGCATGATATGGCAGGGCAATTCGACCTTGCTCCGTTAACCAGTGGGCAATTTCATCGACTTTATTTCGCGACAAACAATAAACAATGCCGGCATCATGTGGGTGATTAGCTTGTAAAAAAGACCATAAGCGCTGTTTAGGGTTATTACCTTCTGAGATGGCATAGTGAATATTGGGTCGATCAAAACTGCTAATAAAGTGTTGCGCTTGCTGTAACTCTAGTTGCGTAACAATTTCATCACGTGTTCGCCTGTCGGCTGTTGCTGTTAATGCGAGTCGTGGTACATTCGGAAAACGTTGATGCAAGACTGAGAGTTTTTGATATTCCGGCCGAAAATCATGGCCCCACTGTGAAACACAATGTGCCTCATCAATAGCAAATAAGGCTAATTGACACTGCTCTAATAAAGCTAACATTGCATAAGACAATAGACGTTCTGGAGCAATGTATAACAAATCAAGTTCGTTATTAAGCAGTTTGGTTTGCACCGCTTGCGTTTCGCTAACAGTCAAACTTGAATTTAAAAAAGCGGCTTTGATACCAAGTTGTAGCAAAGCATCAACCTGATCTTGCATTAAGGCAATTAATGGCGAGACGATGATGGCTGTACCATCACGAACTAATGCCGGAATTTGATAACACAGTGATTTTCCACCACCCGTCGGCATTAAAACCAGAGCATCATTACCATCGACTATTTGTTGAATAATCGCCTGCTGATCATGTCGAAACTGATCATAGCCAAAAACTGATTTTAGAAGCTCATGAGCCGTGTTCATCCGAGCGTTCATAAGAGATAGTTTCAATGTGGTTAGTGAAGGCGAGTTTACCACGATGATCGGCTAACAGCATCGTGGTATCCAACAAACCAAATAATGTTATGAACTTTAAGCCATGATGCCTTTGATCATATAAAAGATGGATGCCGCTAAAACAGCGGCAGCTGGAACAGTGATCAACCACGCTGTGATGATTTTCTTAATCGCATCGCGTTTCACATATAAGGTTTTCTGATCTTTCTTCAGTTCCTTTTTAACATATTTAATCGCATCATCTTCTTCATCTATAAGTCGATAAAGCGCTGTTATACGCTGATAATCTTCGACAGATTTATCTTGTTTTTTACGTAAATCATTGAGCTCTCGACGCAAGGCATGGCGGCGTTTTTTCTCATTTTCGAGTTCTGCCAAATCTTGTTCTATTTCATGTTCAATTGATGCAGAACTATCCAACCACTCTCTCAAAAAACCGACACCAAAGACACCACCAATTGCAATATGGGTCGAACTAACGGGTAAACCCAATTGGCTGGCAATAATCACCGTTATAGCAGCGGCCATTGCCACTGAAAATGCGCGCATTTGATCCAGTTCAGTAATTTCGCTACCGACCGTTCTAATTAAGCGCGGTCCATATAAAGCCAAACCAATAGCAATACCAAAAGCACCAACGCCCATTACCCAGAAAGGAATACCGGCTTTGACAGAAATACCGCCTGTCATTACTGCATCATTAATTGCGGCCAATGGCCCAATCGCATTAGCGACATCATTGGCACCATGAGCAAAACTTAATAAAGCCGCAGCAAAAATCAATGGAATAGTAAATAATAAATTAACGCCAGCACGCGAATTATCTAAGGTGGCCAACTTGGATTTAAGCGTTTGTTTTAGCAAAAAGAATACAGCCACACCGACAATAAAACCTAACATTGCCGCTGCTGTGAAAGAGGGTTTCTTAGTGACTTCAAAAGTCAAAAAAGTGAAGTCATTAATGCCAGTAATTATGTGTGGCCAAATCGATTTCAAACCTTTTAATATTAAATACGTTACAAACGCCCATGCCATAATCGCAACATACAAGGGCACCCACCGATATGAAGCAGAAATTTTGTCCTCTTGAAATACGATGGTTTTTTTAATGGCAAATAAGAATGTCGCAGCAATAATTCCACCGATAACCGGAGAGATAACCCAGGAAGCAGCTATTTGTCCCATAGTGACCCAATTGACAATACCAAAACCTGCTGAGGCAATACCTGCCCCCATCACACCACCAACAATAGAATGGGTTGTTGAAACTGGTGCTTTCGCCATGGTAGCGACGTTTAGCCATAGTGCCGCCGCCAATAGCGCTGCCATCATAGCCCACAAGAAACTATCGGTATCGCTGCCAAAGCCATTAATATCAATGATGCCTTTTTTAATGGTTGACACCACATCACCACCAGCAATAAAAGCACCACCCGCTTCAAATATCATTGCGATCACGATCGCACCGCCCATTGTTAAGGCTTTTGAGCCTACAGCTGGCCCAACATTGTTAGCGACATCATTAGCACCAATATTCATCGCCATATAACCACCAAAAACGGCAGCAATAGCTAGAAACACACTATTAGGAACAGAACCACTTGTTGCGAAACTGTAGGCCAGGATCCCCACCAAAAAAAACAATGCAAAGCCGATACGCGCCAAATCATTTTTACTACGCTTTAGCGCCTGCTTTTCTAATTCATGTATTGTATTTATTTCCACCAGAAATCAACCTGTGTTTCAAAAGTCGGCTAATTATTACAATTTTGTAACATATTGACTAACTAATTCGCTTTTTAAACTATCGGCTGTAACTATCAGTTGTTACTATTGTCTACTTATCACTTAACGATAGATGCTATGTGACCGATGAAAAAAATTTTATTTTTAATGCTTCTGCTTGTCTCAATGACAACCCAATCGCGACCAGGTTTGCTCGATAGCCTCGGTTTAACTAATGATTACGACACGCCGCCACCTGTTGAACAAGCCTTTCAGTTTTCTGCAACAATTAATGATGAAAAGTCACTTAGTGTGCAATGGCAAATTGCAGAAGGTAATTATTTATATAAAGATAAAATTCGTTTCGAACTAGCTGATAGTGATGGCGTTTCTTTGCTGCCAATATCATTGCCTGTTGGTGAAAACAAGGTGGATGAAATCTTCGGGCTGAGCGAAGTTTATACGCATGACACATCGGTAACACTGCCACTAAAACGTGATAACCCTGGTAGTCGCTCAATCACGCTCATAGCACATTACCAAGGCTGTTCAGAAACATTCCATATATGTTATCCACCCACTCAATCAACCATCGAATTATTATTGCCAACGATCACTGCTGATGAAACCGAGGCTGTCAGCACAGTAAGCAAAAGTGATGTTGCCAACACATTTTCACAACAAGATCGCATTGCTAAAAGCCTGTCAGAAGATAGCTTAGCCAAAATCTTATTTGGCTTTTTAGGCTTAGGCTTGCTGCTCGCATTCACTCCCTGTGTGTTTCCAATGATCCCGATCTTATCAAGCATAATTGTTGGTGAAGGTGAACGCATCACCACCCATCGTGCTTTTATATTATCGCTAAGTTATGTTGTTGCCATGTCAGTCACCTATACCGCAGCCGGAGTCATAACCGGCCTGGTCGGTGAAAACTTACAGGCCATGTTTCAAAACCCGTGGATCATCGGCAGTTTCAGTGGCCTATTTGTCATTTTAGCCTTATCTATGTTCGGTTTATTTGAACTGCAATTACCTCATGCCTTACAACATCGACTTCATCACATCAGTCATCAACAGCAAGGTGGTCATGTGATTGGGGCTGCAACCATGGGGTTGTTATCGGGCTTGATTGTTGGCCCTTGTTTGGCACCACCATTAGCTGGCGCACTTATTTTTATTGGTCAACAAGGCGATCCTGTTCTGGGAGGAATGGCATTGTTCGCGCTCAGTATGGGCATGGGCTTACCATTATTAATCATAGGTACATCGGCTGGCAGTTTATTACCAAAAGCGGGTGACTGGATGATCACGATAAAAACGGTATTTGGTGTAGTGATGTTGGCTTTGGCAGTCTGGATGTTAGAACGCATTTTGCCAGCGTCTATCATTATGTTGCTGTGGGGCTCGCTTATCATTGGCATGGCTATTTTTCTGGGCGCGCTTAACAGCCTTCATATTGATTCGGGTGGCTGGGAAAAATGCTGGAAAAGTACTGGCATCATTTTATTGATTTATGGTTCATTACTGATTATCGGTGCAGCCAGTGGTGGTCATAATGTTTGGCAACCGCTTGACACGTTTACATTAAAATCTGCCAATGCTGATAAAGCACCGTCAGGCATACAATTCAAGCGGGTTTCTGATTTAGCAGAATTAGATCACGCACTAAGCAATACTCAAACCGTATCAATGCTTGATCTCTATGCAGATTGGTGTGTCGAATGCAAACGTATGGAAGTCACCACCTTCAAAGATCCACTGCTTATTGATGCATTATCAAACATAAGCGCATTACAAGTTGATATGACCGAGAATAACGATAACCACAAAGCACTACTTAAACACTTTGGTTTATTTGGCCCGCCTACCCTATTGTTTTTTGATAACAAGAGGCATGAATATAGGCATCACCGTCTTATCGGACTGATCAGTGCTGGTGAACTTATCAATCACATTGCCAATCTTCCGCCGTCAGCACCATAATATTCAGAACTACCCAGTTCGACGAATTTAGCTTCAAAAACCGCATTTTCTGTTAAAAAACTGGACAATAATTAACCACTGGTGCAAAATTCGCCCCATATCAATGTTGATTTAGGCGCGATCATTCCAATGGCAAAAATTTTAGTGCTGCACGGCCCCAACTTAAATCTTTTAGGTAGCAGAGAGCCAGAGCATTACGGTTCAGATACTTTGGCCACGATTGCACAACGCTTGCAACAACAGGCAAAGACCCAAAATATTGAGTTGGAAAGTGTTCAATCCAACGCTGAACATGAGCTGATCGATAGTATTCACAACGCTCGCAATAACACGAATTTTATCATCATCAATCCAGCCGCATTTACTCACACAAGTGTCGCGCTACGTGATGCTTTATCAGCCGTTGAAATTCCATTTATCGAAGTGCATCTTTCAAACGTGCATGCACGCGAACCGTTTCGTCAACACTCCTTCCTATCAGATATCGCTATTGGTGTTATCTGCGGTTTGGGTGCACAAGGTTATGAGCTTGCTCTACAAGCAGCCATCTCACATATCAATAAAAACAAATAACACAAAGGCTATCTCATGGATATTCGTAAAATTAAAAAGCTGATCGATCTTATTCAGGAATCAGATATTGCAGAAATCGAAATTCACGAAGGTGAAGAATCTGTTCGCATCAGTCGTGCCAGTTCTGCTGCCCCAGTGATGATGCATGCACCTGCTGCCGTTGCAGCCCCCGTCAGTGCGCCTGCAGCGGCACCAGCTGTTGAAGCACCAGCGCCAGCTGCTGCTCCCAATACAGAAAATGCCGTAAAATCGCCCATGGTTGGAACGTTCTATCGTTCATCTTCGCCTGAAGCGCCGTCATTTATCGAGGTTGGCCAAACCGTTGCTGCCGGTGATGTTATTTGTATCATTGAAGCAATGAAAATGTTTAACCAGATTGAAGCCGATCGTAGTGGTGTCGTAAAAGCGATTCTCGTCGAGAATGGCCAACCCGTTGAATACGACGAACCTTTAGTGATAATCGAATAATAACCAATTCGTACTCTCGATGTATCAAAAGCCTCAAACAACGGATTACACATATCATGATTGAAAAAATAGTCATTGCTAACCGCGGTGAAATTGCACTTCGTATCCTTCGTGCCTGTAAAGAACTTGGCATTAAAACCGTCGCGGTTCACTCTGATGTAGATCGTGATTTAAAACACGTTTTACTTGCAGACGAAACCGTCTGTATTGGTCCTGCAGCGTCTACTGATAGTTATTTGAACGTACCGGCAATTATTAGTGCAGCTGAAATTACCGATGCTTCTGCCATCCATCCTGGCTATGGCTTTTTATCAGAAAATGCTGATTTTGCTGAACGTGTCGAAAACAGCGGTTTTATCTTTATCGGACCCAAAGCAGAAACCATTCGCTTGATGGGCGATAAAGTGTCAGCCATTGCTGCGATGAAAGCCGCTGGTGTGCCTTGTGTGCCAGGTTCTGATGGTCCACTTGGCGATGACGATGCAACTAATATTCGTCTGGCTCGTGACATTGGTTATCCAATTATTATTAAAGCATCTGGCGGTGGTGGTGGTCGTGGTATGCGTGAAGTACACAGTGAAGCACATTTACTCAATGCCATTGCCATGACGCGTGCTGAAGCAAAAGCAGCCTTTGCTAATGATATGGTTTATATGGAAAAATTCCTTGAAAATCCACGTCACATTGAATTTCAGGTATTAGCCGATCAACACGGCAATGCGATTCACCTGGGTGAACGTGATTGTTCAATGCAGCGTCGCCATCAAAAAGTATTAGAAGAAGCGCCAGCGCCTGGCATCACGCCTGAATTACGCGCTCGTATGGGTAAAATCTGTGCCGATGCCTGTGTTCGTATTGGCTACCGTGGTGCAGGTACGTTTGAATTTTTATACCAGGATGGTGAGTTCTATTTCATTGAAATGAACACCCGTATTCAAGTAGAACATCCTGTTACAGAGCAGGTGACCGATACTGACTTAGTCGCTGAACAAATTCGTGTTGCCTCGGGATTACCCTTGTCTTTAACTCAAGATGATATTGTTATTCGTGGTCATGCTATTGAGTGTCGTATTAATGCTGAAGATGCTAAAACCTTTATGCCAAGTCCCGGTTTAGTCACGCATTATCATGCTCCAGGCGGTGCCGGCATCCGTATGGATTCGCATATTTATAGTGGCTATCGTGTGCCACCTAACTATGATTCGTTGATCGGTAAATTGATTGTTTATGGCACAACGCGTGAATCAGCTATCGCACGAATGAAAACGGCATTGCATGAAATTGGCATTGAAGGTATCAAAACCAATGTCGCCCTTCAACAAAGTATTATGGATGATACCCACTTCCAAGAGGGTGGCACCAATATCCACTATCTTGAAAAGAAACTTGGGCTATAACGCCCATCATGGCCTGGATTCAATTTATATTCAACAGCACACCTGACGCTGCTGATCACCTATCAGATATGCTGTCAGAGTGTGGTGCGGATGCGATCACATTTCAGGATAATCAAGATCAACCCATCTATGAACCAGAACTAGGGACAACGCCTTTATGGTCATCGACTGATGTCGTCGCCTTGTTTGATGCCGAAACCGATCCTGATTCAGTTATTACGTTATTAACTGGCTTAATGGCGCCCACTGCGTTACCACGCTATCGTATTGAAGCCGTTGAAGATAAAGACTGGGTAAGAGAATGGATGGATAATTACCATCCTATCAATTTTGGTAATCGTTTGTGGATTTGTCCTAGCTGGCACACTCCGCCTGACAAAAATGCTGTCAATATCATGTTAGATCCCGGTCTGGCTTTTGGTACTGGCACGCATCCAACAACCGCATTATGTCTTAACTGGCTCGATCAAGCTGATGTCAAAGACAAATATGTTATTGATTATGGCTGTGGTAGTGGCATTTTAGCAATCGCAGCAGCATTGCTCGGTGCCAAGAAAGTGATTGGCGTCGATACCGATCCACAAGCTTTAGAAGCAACACAAGCTAATGCGGCACGAAATGGTGTAGAAATCGACACCTATTTCCCCAATCAATGCCCCGATCTAGCTTGCGACCTATTACTTGCAAATATTCTGGCAGGACCATTACAGTCTTTAGCGCCCCATTTAGCAGCACTAACAAAAACTGGAGCACCGATAGTCTTATCCGGTATTTTAGATACACAAGCAGAGATGGTCAGCCAAGGTTACCAAGCTTGGTTTGACATGAATCCGCCCGTACAAAAAGAAGAATGGATCCGATTAACAGGTCTGAAACATGACTAAATCTGTGTTTAACATCGGGCCATATCAACTGCCAAACAATTTGTTTTTGGCTCCTATGGCAGGTGTTACCGATCGTCCTTTTCGCCAATTATGTCGCCGCTTGGGTGCTGGTATGGCTGTATCCGAAATGATTACAGCAAATAAACTGTTATGGGCGAGCAAAAAATCATTATTACGTGCTAATCATGATGGTGAACCCGAACCGCGCAGTGTGCAAATTGCCGGAACGGATCCCTATATGATGGCCAAAGCAGCTCAACATAATGTCGAGCAAGGTGCCCACATTATCGATATCAATATGGGTTGCCCTGCTAAAAAAGTGTGTAATGTGATGGCGGGGTCTGCCTTATTGCAAAATGAAAAACTGGTAGCTCAAATTCTAGAGTCCGTCGTTAAAGCCGTTGATGTGCCCGTCACCTTGAAAATTCGTACTGGTTGGGATCCGCAAAATCGCAATGGTGTAAACATTGCCCGGATAGCTGAAAGCAGTGGCATTCAAGCACTTGCAGTTCATGGACGCACACGTGCCTGTGCTTATAAAGGCGAGGCCGAGTTTGACACGATTGCTGAAATTAAAACTGCCATAGCCATACCGGTCATAGCCAATGGCGATATCACGACACCTGAAAAAGCGAAACAGATCCTTGAGTACACCCATGCTGATGGCATCATGATCGGTAGAGCTGCACAAGGAAATCCTTGGATTTTCAAACAAATTCAACATTATCTGGACTATAATCAATGTCTAGCTCCACCTTGTTTGAGTGAAGTAAGACAGACATTGCTTGAACATCTTACTACTTTATATGCGTTCTATGGTGAATATACGGGTGTCCGAATGGCGAGAAAACATATTGCTTGGTACAGCAAAGGCTTACGAAATGGCAATCCATTTCGTCAACAAATGAACACCTTTGACACAGCACAGCAACAACTCGAGTTTACCGAACAATTTTTTGCTCAACTGCAACAACAGGACACGTTAGCAGCATGAGTTATCCACAAGAACAACAGACCGCGACCTGCTTTGACCTTGCAGTTAAAGCTGAACGCACCCATGCACCACTTAGTGAATGTGTTGAAGTTGCATTAAAAACCTATTTCAAGCACCTTGATGGTCATAGCGCTGCCAATCTTTATGAAATGTTATTAAGTGAAGTCGAAGCGCCCTTATTACGAGCAACCTTAGAGCACACTCAAGGCAATCAAAGTCGTGCCGCCGAGATTCTGGGTCTCAACCGTGGTACCTTACGCAAAAAATTAAAAGCTTACGGCTTATAAACCAGATAATAATTCAGATCAGGAAACATTCATGAACAAAGTCCAACGCGCCTTACTTAGCGTTTCAGATAAGACCGGTGTATTAGAACTCGCACAACAACTCACTCGCCTTGGCGTTGAATTGCTATCAACGGGTGGTACGGCAAAGTTACTACAAGAAGCAGGTTTGCCGGTAAAAGAAGTATCTGAACATACTGGCTTCCCAGAAATGATGGATGGCCGTATTAAAACGTTACACCCTAAAATTCATGGTGGTTTATTAGGTCGACGCGGTACTGATGAAGCCATTATGGCGGAGCACGATATTGCTCCGATTGATTTAGTTGTTGTTAACTTATATCCGTTTGAAGCAACTATTGCGCGTGATGATTGCACCTTGGCAATGGCGATTGAAAATATTGATATCGGTGGTCCAACCATGTTACGTGCTGCCGCTAAAAATCATGCCTCAGTGACGGTATTAATTGATCCTGCTGATTACACACGGGTTATTGATCAAATCGAAGCAAATGGCGGTGTTGATGATGCAACGCGTTTTGATCTGGCCATTAAAACATTCGAGCACACTGCCCATTATGATGGTGCAATCTCTAACTATTTTGGTACGTTAACTGCGGGTGAGGACAAAGTAAATTTCCCTCGCACCTTCAATACCCAATTCCATAAAGCACAAGAAATGCGTTATGGTGAGAACCCTCACCAAAAGGCCGCTTTTTATACTGAAAAGACACCAGAAACAGGCACGATTGGTGCGGCGGTTCAACTGCAAGGTAAAGCCTTGTCTTACAACAATATTGCCGATACCGATGCCGCATTGGAATGTGTTAAAGCTTTCCCTGAATCACCGGCATGTGTGATTGTTAAACATGCCAACCCATGTGGTGTCGCGATAGCAGATGATCTATTAACTGCCTATGATTTAGCTTACCAAACTGATACAACTTCTGCATTTGGCGGCATTATTGCGTTTAATCGAGAATTAGATGCTGAAACGGCACAAGCCATTATTGATCGCCAGTTTGTTGAAGTTATTATTGCCCCTGCAATCAGTGAACAAGCCATAGAAGTCGTCAGCACTAAAAAGAATGTTCGCCTACTTTGTTGTGCTGCATTCCCTGAACAACAAGCTGAAGGATTAGACTATAAACGCGTGACTGGCGGTTTATTGGTACAAGACCGTGACACAGCATTAGTGACCGCAGACGAATTAAAAGTTGTAACCAAAAAGGCACCAACAGCACAACAAATGTCTGATCTTTTATTTGCATGGCGTGTTGCTAAGTTTGTTAAATCCAATGCGATTGTCTATGTTAGAAATCAACAAACAGTGGGAATTGGTGCAGGTCAAATGAGTCGTGTAGTCAGTAGCCGTATTGCCGGTATCAAAGCCAATGATGCAGGCTTAACCGTTCCAGGAGCAGTTATGGCTTCTGATGCCTTCTTCCCGTTCCGTGATGGTTTGGATGCTGCGGCCGAAGCGGGAATTAGCGCTGTTATTCAACCAGGTGGTTCAATGCGTGATGATGAGGTGATTGCGGCAGCCGATGAACATGGTATCGCAATGGTATTCACAGGCATGCGTCATTTTAGACACTAAGCACAATAGTGAACTTAACTAGATGGATCTAATCGAAGTTACAAAATTATTTAATGCTCACAATCGCTCCAGGATTGAGCGATTGCTTGAGTTAGCACCGCCAGCACATCAGACTTTTTTACAATTTTTACCGTTAATTTTTCAGTCTAATGATTCAGCTTTGCCATGTTATGTTGAAGGTGCACCATTTGGCATCGTTGACTATCAGCCAAGTAATAAGCTATTAGCCCTCGCCAAGAAAAACCATCCCACTCTTTCTTATTCAAAACATGCTTTTAGGCACTATCCGATTCAAGGTCTATACCTGATAAACGATGTTGGTGCCTTGTATTATCCAGATGATCCTCAGTTTGATTTATGGCTAATCTATTCTTCGGACAATACCGAGCAGCAGATCCAGTTACTCAAAACCAAATTACACGATAGTATTAGCCTGGCAAAATCGTTGGGAATAAAACTGAATGCTCGATTGCTCAATGATACTGCTATCAAAGAATATAAAATTGAATCCGATGATTTAGACAGGTTTTACAGTAGCGGACTTATTCTGGCCGGCAGTATTCCTTTATGGTGGTTGCTTACACCCGAACAAGAGCTAGACTATCAAACCCATGCGAGACAGTTCATTTCTGCTCCTCCCGTCGATGCCGCTATTCTTGACTTTGGTCCTTTAGAAAAGCACTCGGCATCCGTGCTTGTTGATACGGCTATTAAAGCAAGTTTAGCTGCCTTGAATTATGGACTGCCTTGCTTTCTGGAGTTATTTTTTCAGCAAACCTTACTCGACCATCTATCCGACAATTTATGGCTGTCGCCTCGTTATAAACAAGCTATATATAGCAAAGAGACCAATACCTTTTTCTGTGAACCTCTTATATTGAAATATGAGCTCGTCTCAGAAAAGATCTCATCTGAATTTATCCCTTATCTCCAGCGTTCACTCTATTTATTGGCTAACGAACGCTTATCGTCCAAAGTGACATCGCCTCGCTTTCCCTGGCGGCGAGACAATATGGCCGATCTTGTTAATCAATGGCAATGGAATAAGCAGGAACTTGCCGAATTAGATCAGCGCAATCAGGCACAAATCCGTCAACGTTTAGATGAATTTAAGCTGACCAAAACACTCACACAACAATTCAACAGCACACTTAGTGGGGTAATAAAAAGTTCAGCTCCAGATGCGTCAAAAAAGTTTGTATTACTACAAAAAGCATTTCAAGATCTGTTCGATAGTCCTCCTGATGTTATCCCATGTTTACCTGAGTCGCTGATACCTGACGTTTCTGAAGATATACTATTTATTGAATTTGACCCGGCATCCAGACAGTGGCGTATCAATGAAATTGAGCGAACAACGCTAAAAAAAGATCAACGCTTTTCTCCGTTATATAGTAGCGCTTCGTTATTACTTACGGTCGCATGGGCCATAATTAATGGTGCGCTTTCCAAATATACCCGTGTTAAATTACTTTCAACTAATAGTGATGTGTCGACAACGACCCTTTATAGTTTGATTGAGCAGTTAGTCAAATCGCCTTTGGTAACGATGCAGTCATCAGATGAACATTTAATTTGGCTACTATTTGCTAATACAGAGATCACCCCTAAACAAGCCTATAAACAGCAAGATATAAAACTCGCTCTCCGTCTTCGCGATCCGCTAAATTATGGTTACCATCGTCGAAATATGGTCTTGTGTTTAGAGGTAATAACGCGTTCAAAAGATAATATATGGCACTACTTGCATAATGATAGTGTCAATGCAGTGGGAGAAACCCTTGCCAATTTTGTTCGTTGGCACTCACCTACTTCACAACAAAATTATGTAGAGTGTTGGTGTCCGACACCGTCTTTTGCCAGCAATATTAGTAAAAGAATAACGACGCTGTGCCAGCATCTATCTGAGCACGTTCAACATGCACCAGAAAATGGCATCTACATTCTTGAAGTAGGTGACCAATTATGCCGAATCCAATGGCAACAGCAACATGTCGATGCCACGCTTTATGCCCATCGTTATGATCTCGACACCATCTTATCTCTGACTAGAAATGAATTTTATGCCACCCATGTTGATCAGAATTTGGATCATGAAGGCCTTTATCAATTGTTACTAAAGGACCAAAACCGACAGCAAATACGTGTGTTTATAGATAGCCAAAAATCACATATCGATGTTTATATTCTCGATGAACTTGGGCACCTCGATAAGCAACAATTTTCGTCACTAAAAGAAACTACTTTGCTGACTAATTTGAATCAATTCCTATCTGCTGTAGCTGCCACCCACCATCTGAGTAAACCGCATTTTTATAAATTACATAACATCTACGGTGCGTGGTCGTTGAAAGCATTACCTCTTCCGTCACCTGATATCACAGACAGTTATCTTCCGGTTCAAGTTAAAATGGAACAGGTCAAAACTGACTCGCCATGCACAATAAAATGTGGACCCAAACAGTTTAGTGGCAAAGCCAACGACGCAGCATTATTTGATCAAGTATCGCAATTTATGCTCAGTTTACGTCAATCATCCAGTTCTTTCTCTCTCTACATTACCGAACTTACATTTGAGCAAATCACACCAATAACAACTACTCACGATCATCTTATTTTCAAACAGCACCTCGAAAACTTACTTAACAAGCGTTAAATCCTTTCGCTTTAGTCTCCGCTCTTTTATTATGTACTGTTTCAAATCAACAAAGGCCTGACCGAACATGATTAATGTTGGCATTGTAGGCGCTACAGGCTATACCGGAGTAGAGTTATTACGTCTGCTTGCAACGCATCCTGAAGTGACATTAACCGTGATTACATCTCGTGCCGAAGCGGGTATGCCTGTTTGCGAAATGTTTCCCAATTTACGTGGTTTTGTCGATCTCTGCTTTAGTGAGCCCGATGTAGACCAGCTCGCAGGTTGTGACGTGGTATTTTTTGCGACACCACACTGTGTTGCGATGGCGATGGTACCTGAATTGATCAAGCGTGGAACCCGTGTCATTGATTTATCAGCGGACTTTAGACTTAAAAATGTCGCACAATGGGAACAGTGGTACAACATGCCTCATAGCTGTCCTGAGCTACTCGATCTTGCCGTCTATGGCTTGCCTGAAGTCAATCGTGAACAGATCAAATCTGCACAATTAATTGCTGTTGCTGGTTGCTACCCGACTGCAACCCAACTCGGCTTTTTACCGTTATTAGAAAATGATGTGGTTGACCCATTACACCTGATCGCTGATGCTAAATCGGGGGTTAGCGGTGCGGGTAGAAAAGCCGCTGTTGCTAGCTTATTGTCTGAATCCTCAGAAAATATGAAGGCCTATGGGGTTGCCGGTCATCGCCACTTACCCGAAATAATGCAAGGTTTATCTCGTGCTTACGGCAAGGCTGTAAACTTAACGTTTGTACCACATCTAACGCCAATGATCCGGGGTATCCATGCAACCTTATATGGCAGACTGACTAAAGACTGTGATCTGCAAGCATTATATGAACAGCGTTATGCCGATGAACCGTTTGTTGATGTGATGCCTATTGGCTCTCACCCTGAAACTCGTAGTGTTCGTGGCATCAATACCTGCCGGATAGCCATTCATCAACCCCAAAATAGTGATACGGTGGTGGTGTTATCAGTGATTGATAATTTAGTGAAAGGTGCATCAGGCCAAGCGGTTCAGAATATGAACATCATGTTTGGTTTCGATGAAACATTAGCCATCAACACTATTGCAGCGCTGCCATAAATGTCATCACTGGCAAAACACGTTATTTACCAACCCAAACCGTATCGATGTCTGATCATTGTTACGGTTGCAGTCTTGCTCACCGCAGTGCTGATTTGGTTTTATTTAACGCAATCGAATGAGTCGCTGCTTATAGAATTGTCACAACTAAAACAGCAGCAGCAACAGCTATTGAATCAAAATCAACACTTGCAACAACAGCTTAAATCGGTACAACATCAACTTGAAGATAAAAATCAGTTTATAGCCATCCAAAGCGAAACAGATACACAGTTAAAACGCCGGCTTGATGAGCTTCAAAACAAAGTGGTTCATCTCAACAAAGAATTGATGTTTTATCAAACCATTACTCAAGGCAACACCTCCAGTAAATTGCAAATTCGAGAATTGGAACTCAATGCAATCGCAACTGACAAACCTGAAAATATTAGCTATCGCGTTGTTATCACCCAAGGTGAAAGAATTACTAAACCGCTAACTGGCATAATTACTTTAACTTTGAACTATGACACAGACAAACACGACGTAATCAGCGAACATCAGCTTAATTTACGACATGTGCAAGTACTTGAGGGTACATTAAAATTAGCTGACAATATTGCTCCCAACAGCATCACCATCACGCTAAAACAAAACAAAAAAATCACCCTATCACAATCCTTTGATTGGCAAATTGCTAAACAAAACTAACGTAGAGGCCCATTATGTTTAACAAAGGAAAAAGCAAAAACAGATCTAAATCCGTTCGAATTGATACTTTAATTGGACAATATACTCACATTAAAGGCGATATCAGCTTTAGCGGTGGCTTGCGTGTCGATGGTAATATTGTTGGCAATGTTAATGCCATGGGAGATAACGAATCGGTACTGACTTTAAGTGATTTAGGTTCTATTGAAGGCGAAATAAGAGTGCCGAACCTAGTCATCAATGGCACTATTATTGGTAACGTATATGCTACCGAACATGTAGAACTGGCTCCAAAGGCCAAAGTTCAAGGTAATGTCTATTACAGAATGTTGGAAATGGTGATAGGAGCAGAAGTAAACGGACAATTGATCCGTATCAGTAGTGATAATGAAAATATGCTCGATCTCGCTCACGAACGTGTCGAAGACAGCGAAACCTTTCAGTTAGAACAAAAGTCTAATCTTGACTAATTTGCTTGGTTTTTACATACTAAGCACATAAATCTAAATTTTGGAGTCAATTATGAATAGTGCAGTGGCAAGTCCGGTTGAAATGCCTAGCCCCGTTAATTTTACTGATGCAGCAGCAAATAAAGTCAGTGATTTAATTAAAGAGGAAGGTAATGATGCACTAAAACTGCGTGTGTTTATTACTGGTGGTGGCTGTTCTGGCTTTCAATATGGCTTTACATTCGAAGAAGAAATTAGTGACGGTGACACGCAAGTTGAAAAAGCGGGTGTTACATTACTAATCGATCCAACCAGTTATCAATATTTGGTAGGTGCTGAAATTGATTACACCGATGGCGTTGAAGGCTCTCAGTTTGTTATTCGAAACCCTAATGCAACCACTACCTGTGGCTGTGGTTCATCTTTCTCAGCATAATACGTAATTAACCTGAGATAGGTTTAAGAGACGACCATCATCTTAAATTCTTCACTAGTAATTTTCAGTGATGGCTTGTTCTCTTTAAGTGAGTAAG
>JARGFJ010000025.1 GCA_029210875.1 Gammaproteobacteria bacterium
CTACCACGTTGATAGGTTGGGTGTGGAAGTGCAGTAATGTATGAAGCTAACCAATACTAATTGCCCGTGAGGCTTGACCATATAACCCCAAGATAACTTGGGGCGTTGACGAGACATAATGACGCTTTGCTTGATTACTTCCCTTTTTAGTTAGCGACTGCTAACAGCCAGTTTATGCTTGGCGGCCATAGCGAGTTGGTACCACCTGAACCCATCCCGAACTCAGAAGTGAAACGACTTAGCGCCGATGATAGTGTGGGAGTTCCCATGTGAAAGTAGGACACCGCCAAGCTTTTATATCAAGAAAGCCCGTCTCTAACGAGACGGGCTTTTTTATTGTCTAGTATTTAGCCTGTGGCCTAGGTCAGAGCGACATTAGCTATCTTCACAAGATCGTATTGAAAGGTAAAATCAGTAAAATTAAGTGAATAAAAAATTATTCTAGAACCGCGACGATGATAGTAATTTCATATTAGCTGGGATTATTCTCGATTTTAACTAGACTCGATCAGTCTTTACTGCTATGATGCTTGCCAATTCTGAAAACAATCCCCCTTTAATAATCACAAGCGTCTAGCACGCGTCTAAATCTATTTCTATTAAAAAATCTCATCTAGGTAATACATGAATTTAACCGAACTAAAGAAGATGTCAGCTGCCGAGCTGATGGAACTCGCCATTTCAATGAAATTAGAAGGATTGGCAAGAAATCGTAAACAAGATTTAATTTTTGCAATTGTAAAAGCCCATGCGAAACAAGGTGATGATGTTTATACCACAGGGGTTTTAGAGTTACTCCCTGACGGATTTGGTTTTTTACGTTCACCAGAAGCTTCTTATGTTGCAGGACCTGATGATGTATATGTTTCACCAAGTCAGATACGACGTTTTCATTTAAGAACGGGCGATACTATTAAGGGTAAGATTCGTTCTCCCAAAGATAGTGAACGCTATTTTGCATTAATCAAAGTTGAAGAACTCAACTATGAAAAACCAGAAAATTCTAAAAATAAAGTTCCATTTGAAAACTTAACTCCTTTATTCCCAAATGAACGTTTTAGCTTAGAGCGTGGTAATGGGAGTACTGAGGATTTAACACCACGTATTATTGATTTAGCCGCACCTATTGGTAAAGGACAACGTGCTTTAATCGTTGCGCCCCCAAAATCTGGTAAAACAATGATTTTACAAAGCGTTGCACAATCGATCGCTGCAAACTATCCAGACAGTGATTTAATAGTCTTGTTAATCGATGAACGTCCAGAAGAAGTGACAGAGATGGAACGTTCAGTCATTGGTGAAGTTGTTTCAAGCACTTTTGATGAACCAGCATCGCGTCATGTTCAAGTTGCCGAAATGGTTATTGAAAAAGCAAAACGTCTCGTTGAACACAAGCGTGATGTGGTTATTTTATTAGACTCAATAACACGTTTGGCTCGTGCATATAATACAGTTTCGCCATCTTCAGGTAAGGTGTTAACAGGTGGTGTTGATGCTAATGCACTTCAACGTCCTAAACGATTCTTTGGTGCGGCTCGAAATATTGAAGAAGGTGGCAGTTTAACTATTATTGCTACTGCGCTTGTAGAAACAGGTTCACGTATGGACGAGGTTATCTTTGAAGAGTTCAAGGGTACTGGTAATATGGAATTACAACTTGAACGTAAACTAGCTGATCGCCGTATCTACCCTGCAATCAATGTCACGCGTTCTGGTACACGTAAAGAAGATTTATTGACTGATGCCGATGATTTACACAAATTGTGGATCTTGAGAAAACTGCTTGGACCAATGGATCCGCTTGAAGCTATGGAATTTTTGATGGATCGCTTAAAAGCAACTAAAACCAATGCTGAGTTCTTTGACACAATGAAGCAAGGCTAGTTAAACCATATCAATGTACTCATTACCACCGGCTCTTTTTATTATGGGGCCGACTGCAGCTGGCAAGACCGATTTGGCACTTCAGGTAGCACAACAGTTTCCCGTTGAGATCATCAGTGTAGATTCTGCTCTGGTCTACCGTGGTATGGATATTGGTACTGCAAAACCTGATAAACAGGTTTTAGAAAAGTATCCGCATCATTTAGTTGATATTATCGATCCTACACAAAGCTACTCTGCCGGCAGTTTTCGCAAAGATGCCTTAGCATTAATGGACGATATCACTAAGCGAGGTAAAATTCCGTTATTGGTGGGTGGTACCATGTTGTATTTCAAAGCATTACAACAGGGGCTAGCGGAGCTACCCTCAGCCGATAGTTCTGTACGAGCACAGCTTGATCGAGACGCAGAGCAATATGGCTTAGGTTACTTGCATGATCGTTTAGCGAAAATAGACCCTATTTCGGCAGCACGTATCCACACAAATGACCCGCAACGCTTACAACGTGCATTAGAAGTTTATGAAATTACTGGTAAGTCACTAACTGAGCTCACACAAAATCAAACGACTTTGTTTCCATATCATGTATTTAAGATTATTCTAAGTCCATTCGACCGTAAGGTTTTGCATTCGCGTATTGCTGCACGCTATAACGTAATGATTGAAAACGGTTTCATTGAGGAAGTGAAATCACTGTTAGATCGTGGCGATTGCCATCAGGATTTACCCTCAATTCGTGCAGTTGGTTATCGTCAAGCATGGTCATTTTTAAATGGTGAGTACGATCAAGCTACATTAATTGATAAAGCGATCATTGCTACCAGACAGATGGCTAAACGCCAGTTAACTTGGTTACGTGCTCAGAACGATGGAGTCTGGTTTGATAGTGGTCCTGACCTACCTGTTCAACAGGTGCTAACATATATAGCTGAACAATTAAAAGAATATGACTATAGTTTAAATTAATGCGCGTTCTGTTATTTAGAACACAACATAATAGCGAAACAATAATAATAAATCGGAGAGTATTATGGCAAAAGCACAGTCGTTACAAGACCCATTTCTAAATGCATTAAGACGTGAAAACGTGTCCGTTTCAATTTATTTAATGAATGGTATAAAACTACAAGGTCAAATTGATTCTTTTGATCAGTTTGTCATCCTACTTAAAAATACTGTTAATCAAATGGTTTATAAACATGCTATTTCAACGATTGTACCAGCGCGTAATGTCACAATTAGCGCTGACGATTAAGGGAGTATATTGATTGTTCGAACGTCCTGATAGCAATGCGGCTTTTGATGAGTCATCACAAAAAGAAGCGGTTATTTTAGTTCACCTTGATTTTAATGTTGGTGATTTTGCCGAATCAGAACAAGAGTTTATCGAATTGGTCGGCTCTACTGGTGCTAATATTGCCGCTATTGTTCACGGTAAACGTCAACGACCAGACTCCAAGTATTATGCTGGAACTGGCAAGGTTGAAGAAATCAGAGAACAGGTATTAGCGCATCATGCCGCTCTCGTTATTTTTAATCATGAACTTTCACCGAGCCAAGAACGTAATCTTGAAAAAAAATTAGAATGTCGGGTGATAGCCAGAACGGGACTTATTCTTGATATTTTCGCCAGACGTGCACGTTCACATGAAGGTAAATTGCAAGTTGAGTTAGCTCAGCTTCAGCATTTGTCTACAAGACTTGTTCGAGGCTGGACTCACCTTGAGCGGCAAAAAGGTGGTATCGGTTTAAGAGGACCGGGTGAAACTCAGTTAGAAACGGATAGGCGTTTATTAGGACAACGTATCAAGTCATTAAAAAAACGACTTGAGAAAGTGCAATCACAACGCGAGCAGGGTAGACGCTCACGTCAACGTAGCAATATTCCTGTTGTATCCTTAGTTGGTTATACCAATATGGGCAAATCGACCTTATTTAATCGCATCACGACTTCGCAAGTGTATGCGGATGATCGTTTGTTTGCGACTCTGGATCCAACCTTAAGACGGTTGAAGTTACATGATACGCATACCTTGGTTATGGCTGATACGGTTGGTTTTATTCGACAATTACCGCATGATCTTGTTGAATCATTTAGCTCAACACTGGAAGAAACCAGAGATGCGGCATTGCTGCTGCACGTTGTCGATGCTGGAGCAACCGATCGAGATGAATTAATGCAGCATGTTAATGATGTTTTGCAGCAAATTGACGCAAATGATGTTCCACAACTTATTGTTTGTAATAAGCTTGATAAATTAGAAGATCGTAAGCCACGCCTCGATCGTGACGAAAAAGGCAAAATAACACGCGTCTGGTTATCGGCGAAAACAGGTGATGGTGTAGAACTATTAAGACAAGCGCTTAAAGAGTATTTCCCACAACAACAAACACCAGTGGAACTTATTGACTAATCAACGGTTCCATAATCTGCGCTATGTCCGTAAAATAGCGCTTTTATATAGAATATCTCACTTTGGAGAGCTTAATGGCTTGGAATGAACCAGGTAAAGACGAAAAGGATCCATGGGGCGGTCGTAACAATGACAATCCACCGGATCTGGATGAAGTAATTCGTAATCTACAACGTAAGTTAGGTGGATTATTTGGTGGTAATGGATCAAGTTCAAATCAAGAGTCTCGGTCGAATGGTGGCTTTATTGGTTTAGGTTTGATTGCATTAGTTATATTTATTGTTTGGCTGCTATCAGGGATCTATATTGTAGAGCCAGCACAACGTGGGGTTTTACTTCAATTTGGTGCGTATAAACAAACGACATTGCCCGGCCCACATTGGCATATTCCATACCCATTTGAACATGTTGAAATTGTAGATGTTGATCAGATCAGCAGTACTGAAATTGGTTATCGGTCAACTGGCGGTCGTATTGACAGTAGCATTCACTCAGAATCATTAATGCTGACGAAAGATGAAAATATTGTTGATCTTAAAATTGCAGTTCAATATAAGATAAAAGATGCTGCACAGTATTTGTTTAATGTTAGAAATCCTGATCTTACCCTACGTCAAATGACTGAAAGTTCAGTGCGTGAAACCGTTGGTAATTCTAAAATGGACTTTGTATTAACTGAAGGTCGAACTCAAGTTGCGAGTGAAATTCAACAATTATTGCAATCGCTTTTAGATACACATGAAACAGGATTGATTGTAACGGGCGTTAATTTGCAAGATGTACAACCACCCGATCAAGTTCAAGCAGCATTTGCTGATGTTGTAAAAGCACGTGAAGATTTAGTGCGTCAAAAAAATGAAGCTGAAGCCTATGCAAATGATATTGTGCCACGGGCGCGTGGTGCATCTTTCCGCTTAGTTCAAGAAGCTGAAGCTTATAAAGGTCAAATCATTGCCAAGGCAGAGGGTGAAACCAGTCGATTTTTACAAGTTATGGAAGAGTATGAAAAAGCACCAGCCATAACAAAAGAGCGCTTGTATATTGATACGATGGAATCGGTTTATTCACGAAGCCAAAAAGTCTTGGTGGATGTATCTAAAGATAGTAACAATGTGTTGTATTTACCGTTGGATAGAATGCGTGGTTCACAAACTGTTGCTCCGACACGTATTGATTTAAGTAATTATCCAACAACGGGTTCAACCTCATCGAGTTCAACATCAGTTCGAGATGATGCCCGTAGTAGAGGGGGCCGATAAATGTCAGCACAAGCAAAATTTAATATATTTGTACTCATTGCACTGCTATTTGTAGCGTTATCAAGTGTGTTTTTTGTTGATCAGCGTGAGCGTGTTTTATTACTACGTTTAGGTCAAATTGAACGTTCTGATTATCAACCGGGACTACATTTTAAAATTCCATTTTTTGATGAGATCCGTCGTTTTGATGGTCGTGTATTATCGTTAGATTCAACACCGGCGGGTTATCTTACAGGTGAAAAGAAAAATCTATTAGTTGATTCGTTCATTTTATGGCGTATTGCTAATGTTGCTGATTATTTCACAGCCATGAGTGGTGATGAAAATAAAGCCAAAGATCGTATATCACAGATCATCAAAGATAATCTACGTGGTGAATTCGGTAAGCGGACAATACAAGAGGTTGTGTCAGGTGATCGTGCGGCAATGGTAGCTGACATTATCAAAAGTGCTAATAAATCTGTTGCTGATTTTGGTATCGAAATTGTAAATGTACGCATTAAGCGTATTGATCTTCCTACCGAAGTGAGTTCATCTGTTTATACTCGAATGGAAGCAGAACGTGAGCGCGTTGCTAAAGAATTACGCTCACAAGGTGCAGAAGAAGCTGAAAAAATTCGTTCAGATGCTGATCGTCAAAGAACCATTTTATTGGCTGAAGCTAAACGTGCTGCTGAAGTACTTCGAGGTGAAGGTGACGCCCAAGCCACTGATATATACGCTAAAGCATATGGTCAGAATAGTGACTTTTATTCATTTTATCGACGCTTAACAGCATACGGTAACGTATTTAACGGTGATGATATGTTGGTGATCGAACCTAAAGGTGATTTTTTCAACCGTTTTGGTAGCGCACAAGATTAATTAAATAGTGAATGATGCGTTACTAAATAGTCTTTGGGTGGCTTCGGCATTAATGTTGGTGATTGAAGGTATTATGCCTTTTCTAAATCCAAATGCTTTTCGTCGCGCATTATTACAAATGGCTAACATGCAAGATATGCAATTGAGAACAATTGGTTTGTTCAGCATGATTTTGGGTGTGGTTATACTTTATTGGGTACATTGATCAGATGAGTCTAAGAGAACGCTGGTTGCTGCCAGAAGGCATTGATGAGCTCATGCCTGCCCAAGCAGCACAGCTCGAAAAATTACGCCGAAAGTTAGTAGATAAAATGCAAGCCTGGGGGTACCAACTGGTATTTCCACCACTGGTTGAGTACCTTGATTCTTTATTGACAGGCACAGGTAAATCACTTGATCTGCAAACGTTCAAGCTTACCGATCAAATGTCGGGTCGTTTATTAGGCATACGCGCTGATATGACACCACAAGTAGCTCGAATGGCTGCACATAATTTACGCGATCAACAAGGGACTCTTCGTCTTTGTTATATTGGCAATGTATTGCATACACTACCAGATGGTCAGGGTACGTCACGTAACCCAATTCAATTAGGCGCGGAAATCTATGGTCACTCTGGCCCTGAAAGTGATATTGAAATTCTTCAATTAATGGTTGAAGCAATCACTATTTCTGGTGCAGTACCATCATTACTATTAGATTTGGGACATGTAGGTATTTATCGTGGTCTTGCACAACACGCTGGTTTAAATGCGGAGCAAGAACAAGAACTATTCTCAGCTTTGCAACGCAAAGCATTACCTGAGATTGAGCAACTATTAGCGAGTTACGCTTTGTCAGCAAGTAATAAGACTATGTTGTTGGCACTAGCAGAATTAAATGGCGACAGAACAATTTTGAAACAGGCTCAAGCAGTGTTGTCAGATGCACCAAATGCTGTTCATAAAGCGTTAACTACATTAGAAACCATTGCCGATATGGTGGTACAACGTTTACCTCAGGTAGCAATAAATTTTGATTTAGCGGAGCTACGTGGCTATCACTATCACACCGGTCTTGTTTTTGCAGCCTATCAAGCAGGTTGTGCACAAGCCATTGCAATGGGTGGTCGTTATGATGATATCGGTGAAGATTTTGGTCATGCACAACCTGCAACTGGATTTAGTCTGGATCTAAGAACCTTGGTCAATCAGCTACCTAAGGTACAAAATGAGAAAGAAATTATTTCTGTTGTATGGTCTGATGACCCCCAACAAAAGAGGATGGTTGAACAACTACGAAGTCAAGGAAAAATCGTTGCTTATCAACTGTCTGATACTGATTTAACATCTAAAACACTTATAAAACAAGAAGGCCACTGGTCAGTGGCTGAAACAGGAACACAAACACGTGGCTAAAAATATCGTTGTAATTGGCTCCCAATGGGGCGACGAAGGCAAAGGCAAGCTTGTTGATCTATTGACGGACAATGTATCTGCTGTTGTGCGATTTCAAGGTGGACATAATGCAGGACATACCTTGGTTATTGATGGTAAAAAAACGATATTACACTTAATTCCATCAGGCATTTTACGTGAGCATGTTCAATGTTTAATTGGTAATGGTGTTGTACTGTCACCTGAAGCATTATTTAAAGAAATGAACGAACTTGAAGCCAATGGTATTCCCGTTCGTGAAAGATTAAAGATCAGTGCTGCATGTCCCTTGATATTGCCTTATCACGTTGTCTTAGATCAGGCTCGTGAATTACGTAGAGGTAAAGATGCAATTGGTACAACCGGACGTGGTATCGGTCCTGCCTATGAAGATAAGGTCGCTCGTCGCGGTTTACGTTTAGGCGACTTAATTAACGAAGCATCATTTGTGACTAAATTACAGGAAATTATTCGTTTCCATAATTTCTCGCTGATCAACTATTATCAAGCTGCACCAGTTAGTTTTGAAGCAGTGCGTGATCAAATCTTAGCGATGCGTGATGATTTATTACCGTTAATAGCTGATATACCGCATTTATTGCAGCAGTATTCTGAAGCTGGCGCTAATGTTATGTTTGAAGGTGCACAAGGTGCATTGCTGGATATCGATCATGGTACCTATCCTTATGTAACATCTTCTAATACTACCGCAGGTGGTTGTGCTGCTGGCGCCGGTGTTGGTCCTTGTCATATTGACTATGTCTTAGGGATTACCAAAGCCTACGCCACCCGTGTAGGTGCAGGCCCATTCCCATCAGAATTATTCGATGATATCGGCAAACATTTATCGGTAAAAGGTCATGAAAAAGGCTCAACAACAGGTCGAGATCGTCGTTGTGGCTGGTTAGATCTGGTTGCATTAAAACGAGCGGTCTGGCTGAACAGTATTACCGGTTTATGTTTGACTAAACTGGACGTGCTTGATGGTTTGGATACTATTCGTTTATGTGTGGGTTATGTTAAAGATGGTAAAGCAGTCGATATTATGCCGTTAAGTGCTGAAGAATTTGAAGGTTGTCAGCCAGAGTATATCGAGATGCCAGGTTGGACTGAGTCAACCTTAGGTGTTACAGAATTCGACGCTTTGCCAGTGAATGCGCGTAACTATATTAATGAAGTGGAACGTTTGGCGGGTGTACCGATTGATATTATTTCAACTGGACCAGATCGCGTTGAAACCATTATTAAACGCGATTTATTTAGCCTTTAATAAAACAGTGATATCGCAATTTCCAAAATGCCCTCAGATGAGGGCATTTTTAGTTGTGCTTTAGTGAACTATGCCTGAATACAATGCTGAATAGTCTGTATTAGCTAAGCCTTGTTCCAGCGTTTTATTGAGTAGTTTTTCAATTCCTTCGAGTCCACTCACATCAAGTCCCAATGATTTTGCAACGTCTAAAAACAGCGTGACATCTTTGGCGAGATGTTTGGTTGGAAAGTTAGGGTTGGCATAATCTTGCTGCAACATCCGATCGAGTTTTTTATCAAAAGTGGGTGCATATAACGCACTTTCTCGCACTATTTGCATAAACTGCTCAGTTTCTATGCCTTGTTTTTGAACGAGGGCAAGACTCAATGCAAAACTGGCGGTTAATCCGGCAATAAGTTGATTCATGGCTAATTTTACAGCGGCACCTTGTCCGATATCACCAATATATCGTGGCATAGCTCCAATAAGATTAAGTAAAGGTAAGGCCTCATCAAAATCAGTTTTATCGCCCCCAGCCATTAAGATCAGCTTACCTGTTCGTGCTTCTGGCAGGCTACCCAGAACAGGACATTCCAAATAACGTCCTTGTAAAGACGTTATTCGTTGAGCTATTGAACGTGATTGTTCCGGTGCAATTGTGCCCATTTGAATGAATAGCCTATTGTTGAACGATGCTGGATCGATAGTATCAAGCACATCATTGATTGCGACAGCATCGCTCAACATAAGTAAACAATAGTCATTTTGTTCAACAACTGCTTGCGCTGAACTGAAAACAGTTGCCCCTGATTGCGCTAAAATTTCCACTTTGTCTGGTGTTCGATTGAATACAGATAATGATACACCTTCAGCAATAAGATGCTCAGCAAGTGCTTGTCCCATCAGACCTATTCCGATAAGTGCTATATTCATGATTAATTAATTCCACATTAGAGTAATAAAAATAGTTTACGCCATAGAAGCCTAGGGCGTAGTGAGATAGAATAACGCATTATTTTACAGTAGAAACAGGGGAATGCTGTGTACAAGAAAAACATGACCATTGCTGGTTTTGATGATGAGTTATTCAGCGCGATAGAAGCCGAAAATCAACGCCAAGAAGATCATATTGAATTGATTGCATCTGAAAACTACACCAGCCCACGCGTTATGGAAGCTCAAGGCTCGTCACTTACTAATAAATATGCTGAAGGTTATCCTGGCAAACGTTATTACGGTGGTTGTGAATATGTTGATAAAGCAGAAGTACTTGCAATTGACCGTGCTAAAGCCTTATTTGGCGCAGATTATGCCAATGTGCAGCCGCACTCAGGTTCACAAGCAAATGCCGCTGTTTATCTTGCATTATTACAAGCGGGCGATACTATTTTAGGTATGAGTCTGGCGCATGGTGGTCACTTGACACATGGTTCTAAAGTCAGTGCATCAGGCAAAATTTATAATGCAATTGCTTATGGATTAAACCCTGAAACCGGTGAAATTGATTACGACGAAGTAGCGCGTTTAGCCAAAGAACATCAGCCTAAAATGGTTATAGCTGGTTTCTCAGCGTATTCCCGTGTGGTTGATTGGCAGCGTTTCCGTGATATTGCAGATTCTATCGGTGCCTATTTGCTGGTTGATATGGCGCATGTGGCTGGTTTAGTAGCCGCTGGCGTTTATCCAAGCCCTGTTCAAATCGCCGATGTGACAACAACAACAACACATAAAACATTACGTGGTCCTCGTGGCGGTTTAATTTTAGCCAAAGCCAATCAAGAAATTGAAAAGAAATTAAATTCAGCGGTGTTCCCTGGCTTTCAAGGTGGCCCTTTAATGCATGTCATTGCTGCTAAAGCGGTTGCATTTAAAGAAGCAATGTTGCCTGAGTTCCAAACATATCAACAACAAGTTGTTAAAAATGCCAGAGTCATGGCTGATGTGTTTATGAAACGTGGTTATGATGTGGTTTCTAAAGGAACAGACGATCACTTATTCCTGGTAAGTTTTATTGAAGCTGGCTTAACAGGTAAAGAGGTGGATGCGTGGTTGGGTGATTCCAATATCACAATCAACAAAAACTCTGTACCAAACGATCCACAATCTCCATTTGTTACATCTGGTATTCGCGTTGGTACACCAGCAGTTACAACACGGGGTTTTAAAGAGAAAGAGTGTGAGGATCTTGCCAACTGGATGTGTGATGTCATTGATAGCCGTGGTAGTGCCACAGTTATGGATGAAGTCAAACAAAAAGTATTAGCTGTGTGCAAAACATTCCCTGTTTACGCATAAACGGTTGATATCATGCGTTGTCCATTTTGTGGTGCAGATGATTCAAAAGTCGTTGATTCAAGACTCTCGGCAGAAGGGGATGCTATCCGCCGTCGCCGTATGTGTGTTGAATGTAACGAACGTTTCACTACGTATGAAACAGCAGAACTTACATTACCTAGATTGATCAAGCGTGATCAATCCAGGTCTGTATTTGATGAAAATAAGTTGCGTTCGGGTTTCTTAAAAGCACTTGAAAAAAGACCGGTCAGCATTGATGCTATCGATTCAGCCGTCAAAGGTATTGTCCGTCGTTTGATTGCCACAGGAGAACGTGAAGTTGAAAGTCGCTTGGTCGGTGATTGGGTGATGGAAGCGTTACACGACCTAGATGAAGTTGCTTATGTTCGGTTTGCTTCGGTTTACCGCAGTTTTCAAGATGTGAATGCATTTAGGGAAGAAATAGAACGTATGGAAAACCGTAACGACCAACTAACAAAGGAATAAACGGATGCTACGAGTCATTATTTTCTGTGATACCTGCAATCCTCAAGGTATTCGCTATATTGAACAAAAACGGAGTAGCCAACGCGGTGATGTTGATGGTCGTCGTATTACCGATGGTCGCTCATGGTATGAAGGCTCATTGAAAGAAGCGCTTGACTTAGGCTGGATCGAACGTGAGGGTAAGCATATTTGTCCTCGTTGTCAGGAGCGCCAAGGCTAAGTAAGTCATGGCCAATCATGAGTATTACATGGCGCGTTCGCTCCAGCTTGCTGAACGTGGGCGATATACTGCTGATCCTAATCCATGTGTTGGCTGTGTTATTGTCAAAGATGGCACTATTGTTGGTGAAGGCTGGCATCAAAAGGCCGGAGAGGGCCATGCTGAAGTTAATGCTTTAGCGGTTGCGGGCGACAAGGCATATCAGGCTGATTGTTACGTTACCTTGGAACCGTGTAGTCATTTTGGAAAAACACCACCGTGTGCTGATGCATTGATTGTTGCTGGCGTAAAGCGCGTTATTATTGCCATGACAGATCCCAATCCGCTGGTGTCAGGACAAGGAATTGACAGGTTACAGTTAGCAGGCATTGATGTCATAGTCGGTGTACTAACTGAACAAGCACAGCATTTAAACCGTGGCTTTTGTCAACGAATGCGACTACAACGACCTTTCGTACGTAGCAAAATTGCGATGAGTGTTGATGGCAGAACAGCAATGGCATCGGGTGAAAGCCAATGGATAACTGGGCCTGATGCCAGACAAGATGTTCAAAAACTACGTGCTGAAAGTTCAGCTATTCTAACCGGTATAGGTACAATCATTGCCGATAATCCAAGCCTGACAGTGCGCCCCGAGGGCAGTTGGTATCCAGTTGAGCAAACTATACGCCAACCCTTACGCGTCATTGTTGATAGTCAACTTAACATAGCTGCCGACGCCAAAGTTTTGACCGATAGTCTGCCTACATTAATTGCGACAATAACCGAAAATAGGCGCCTGCTTGATGCCGACATTGTTCCGTTGCCATCCCAGTCACAACAGGTTGATTTAAACGTGTTAATGTCCGAATTAGCCCAAAGACAGATTAATTCGGTCATGGTCGAAGCTGGATCTAAGCTCAATGGTGCGTTATTACAACTAGGTCTTATTGATGAGTTGCTTATTTATATGGCACCCAAATTAATGGGTGATTCTGCCAAAGGTTTATGTCATCTTCCAGGCTTAAATGAGATGTCGCAATCGATTGATTTAGCTATTTCTGATGTACGTGCCGTTGGAAAAGATTGGCGAATCACACTTACACCACAGTATAAAAAGGTTCATTAATCATGTTCACAGGTATTATTGCCGCAATTGGCAAGGTAACATCAGTACAGTCCAAAGGCGGTGATTTACGTCTTCAAGTTGCGACTCAAAAACTTGATTTAGCGGACGTGAGTTTGGGTGATAGTATTGCTATCAACGGTGTTTGTTTAACGGTTGTTGAACTGCAAACAAGTCAAGTCAGTTTTGATGTGTCTCGTGAAAGTCTGGATCGAACTAGCCTCGGAAATGTGCAATCTGGCAGTAAGGTCAATCTTGAGAAAGCATTAGCAGTAGGTGACCGACTCGGTGGTCATTTTGTGAGTGGTCATGTTGATGGTTTAGGTACTGTCGTTTCAAGACAAGAATCCGCACGTTCGGTTAAATTTCGTATCGAAGTGCCGAACGGTTTAGAGCGTTACATTGCTGAGAAAGGTTCAATTTGCATTGATGGTGTCAGTCTCACCGTTAACAATGCCATGGATGATTGGTTTGAAGTCAATATTATTCCGCATACAATGCAAGAAACAATTATCGATAGTTATCGTGTTGGGACCAGGGTTAATCTTGAGGTCGATTTAATTGCACGTTATCTGGAACGTTTATTACCAGAAACGAAAACAGGCCTCACCCGCGAAACTTTATTAAAAAATGGATTCATCAACTAATGAAACTAAACACAACGCAAGAAATTATTGAGGATCTAAAACAAGGCAAGATGGTCATCATTATGGATGACGAAGATCGTGAAAACGAAGGCGATCTTGTTATGGCAGCGGAATGTGTCACGCCTGAAGCGATTAACTTTATGGCGAAATATGGTCGTGGCTTAATTTGTATTACGTTAACGCAGCAGCGTTGCCGACAATTACGATTGCCTTTAATGGTATCAGATAACCAGGCAGCCTATTCGACCAACTTTACAGTATCAATTGAAGCCGCACATGGCGTTACCACAGGTATTTCAGCAGCCGACCGTGCTTTGACCATTAAGGCTGCCGTAAACCCTGATGCTAAGCCGGAAGATATTGTTCAACCAGGGCATATCTTTCCGGTAAAAGCTCAAATGGGTGGCGTGTTAACGCGTGCAGGTCATACTGAAGCAGGCTGTGATTTGGCATTTTTAGCGGGTAAAGATCCTTCAGCAGTTATTGTTGAAATTCTTAATGATGATGGCACTATGGCGCGTCGGCCAGATTTGGAAAAATTTGCTAAAGAACATGACTTAAAAATAGGCACTATTGCTGATTTAATTAGCTATCGTCTTGCCAATGAGATGACGGTACAACGACTATCAAACTGTCACTTACCAACGGATTATGGTGACTTTGAGTTGTATAGCTTTCAAGATACAGTTAATGGACAAGTGCATTTAGCACTGGTTATGGGCGAGATTGATCCTGAGCAAGAAACATTGGTTCGAGTGCATATGGCTGATCCTCTAAATGATCTGTTAAGTTCGACACGTGAACCGAGTCATTTCCCTATTCCAGAAGTCATGCAGAAAATTCAACAACAAGGAAAAGGTGTGCTGGTGGTATTACGCTTACCACAACAAAATAAGCAGTTAGCAGCCAAGATAGAACATTTTCAACAGCAAGATCGTAATGAAATAGTTACGCCGGCTAAAACCGGTTGGGACTACAGAACGTTTGGTGTTGGTGCTCAAATTTTATCTGACTTAGGTGTCAAAAAAATGCGTGTTATTGGTACTCCGACAAAACTAACCGGTGTATCTGGATTTGGTCTTGAATTAGTGGGTTATGTAGAGGGTGACTAGCCGATCTTCTACACACATCGTCGTCATTGCTGGTGAGGCATCGGGCGATGCGCATGCTGGCAGAATGATTGCTGAATTAAAGCAATTGGCACCGACTATTCAGGTTTCAGGTATTGGTGGTGACGCCATGCGTCATGCCGGTGCTGATATCTTCGTCGATTTTTCTGAGCTGGCGGTTATGGGCATTGTTGAAGTGCTTAAACGCTATCGAAAAATTAAAACAATTTTTAATCAATTAGTTAAGCGTCTAGCTGATGACAAGCCCGATTTATTAGTTGTTGTAGATTATCCAGGCTTTAATTTAAAACTGGCCAAAAAGGCTAAAAAACTGGGCATTCCGGTGCTGTATTACATTAGCCCTAAAGTATGGGCATGGCGAAAAGGTCGTGTGAAAACCATCAAAAAAGTAGTTACTCATATGGCGGTTTTATTTCCATTTGAAAAAATACTTTATGATAAAGCCGGAGTACCAGCGACCTGTGTAGGACATCCACTGGTAGATGCCGTTCAAACACAGCTAACGTCAGAACAAGCTAAACTTAAATTTGGACTTGATCCGGAGCACCGGGTTTTGGGGCTGTTTCCGGGAAGTCGCAGAAGTGAAGTCGAAGCCCTATTGCCGGTAATGATTGAGACCGCAGAACGCATTCAAAAACATCATTACGATGTTAGTGTTGTTCTGCCATTGGCTCCGGGACTCGACCCTGCTGTTATTCAACCCCTTCTAAAGCTGAGTAAATTACCAATAAAAGTTGTTAAACATGATTTTTATGATTTTACTAAAGCATGTGATGCCATTGTTGCAGCATCAGGCACCGTCACGTTGGAAATAGCATTACTTGCGGTACCGCATCTTATTGTCTATCGTGTTGCGCCGATGACATATCGCATTCTAAAACGTTTGGTTAGAATTCCGTATGTTGGCTTATGTAATATTGTGACCGGCAAACCAGTGATACTTGAATTACTACAAGATGACGTTACTGCTGAACGTTTGGATCACGAGTTAACGTTATTACTCACTCAAGCAGATAGTAAAGCAAAAGCTGAGACAATCAGACAAGAAGTGTTAACTGCGCTTGGTCCTGCTGGTGGCGCGCATAATGCTGCCCAATTGCTTATAAACATGTTAGATAATCCACTATGACAGCACAGATATTTATTGCAGGTGTAGATGAAGTGGGGCGAGGGCCACTCGCTGGACCGGTGGTTACCGCTGCAGTGATTCTCGACCCTAACAAACCTATTGAAGGCTTGAATGATTCAAAGAAATTAACTGAAAAACGTCGTCAGCAACTTGAACCATTGATTAAACAACATGCCTTGGCGTGGGCATTAGGTAGAGCTGAACCTGACGAGATTGACGAGCTTAATATTCTGCAAGCAACCTTAGTGGCAATGCGACGGGCTGTTGAAGGTTTGGCCATTGAACCAACACATGCCTTGGTTGATGGCAATCAAGCACCAAAATTAGCTTGTCCCGTTACAACGATTATTAAAGGTGATGAATCAGAACCAGCCATTGCTGCGGCATCCATTTTAGCCAAAGTGGCTAGAGATCGGGAAATGGTCGAAATGGAACAACATTATCCCGGCTATGGTTTAGCCAAACATAAAGGCTACCCGACCAAACAACATATTGAAGCACTAGAATTATTAGGCGTGACACCAATTCATCGTCGCTCCTTTCGCCCTGTTCAACTCGTGTTGTAAACAGTAGTTAATTGATTAAGCGTGGTATTATAGCTGGCAATGTTATCTCTAAATAAAATCTTCTCCAAGCTGGGAAATAAACGGTTGAGAAATAAACGTTCTGACACGGATAAACAAACTACTCCGAGTACTGCTGCGCCGCTTATTATTCAAAGGCCAGATCATACAATTTCTCGTAAACAAATTAGCCCCCAAGCTTTGAAAGTATTGTATGGTCTAAAAGATGCCGGCTATGAAGCATATTTGGTCGGTGGTTGTGTACGTGATTTGTTATTAGGTCATGAGCCTAAAGACTTTGATGTTGCAACAGATGCCTCACCGGAACAGATCCATAAATTATTCAGAAAAAGCCGTTTGATCGGTCGGCGCTTTAAATTGGTCCATGTTGGCTTTGGTAAAAACATTATTGAAGTGGCGACATTTAGAGCACCTCCTGAGGCCGAACAACATGTTGATGAGCAAGGCAAGATCACGCGTGATAATGTCTTTGGTACCTTAGAGCAAGATGCATGGCGCCGCGACTTTACGATCAATGCCTTATATTACAATATTCGTGACTTTTCACTTATCGATTACACGGGTGGTATCGCTGATTTAAAACAAGGCAAAATTAGATTAATTGGTGATGTTGAAACGCGTTATCGTGAAGATCCGGTTCGGATGCTACGGGCGCTTCGCTTTGTCGGAAAATTAGGCCTTGTGTTGGATGAAGAAACTGAACGTTGGATCCCTAAACTTGCCGATTTATTAAAAGCGATTCCAGCCGCACGATTATTTGATGAGTCGTTGAAGTTGTATTTAAGCGGCAATGCAGCAGTGACCCATGAGTTATTGTGTCATTACAATGTGTTTCCGCAGTTGTTTCCACAAACCGATGCTGTTTTACATACGGAACAAGATCATTTTCCAAGAACCTTATTGATAAAGGCGCTTGAGAATACCGATCAACGAATTGATGATGACAAGCCTGTCACCCCCGCATTTTTATTTGCCGCATTACTTTGGGAACCGGTGCGACAACGCTGGCAAGACCATATTGCGAATAAAATTCCTAATATCCCTGCATTACAGCGGGCTTGTGCTGAAGTGATTGCTGAACAAATAAAAACGGTTGCTGTGCCAAAACGCTTTACCTTAGTAACACGAGATATTTGGGTGTTACAAACACGGCTGGAGCAACGTTCTGGTAAGCGCGCTTTTCGTGTTTTAGAACATCTAAAATTTAGAGCCGCTTATGACTTTTTATTGTTACGGGCAGAATCGGGTGAGCCTTTAACAGAATTAACGCAATGGTGGACTGATTTTCAGGTTGCGAGTGAACAAGAGCGTTTAAAAATGGTCAATTCCTTACCTGATTCATCTGTTAAACGTAAACCACGTCGTCGCCGCCGTAAACCCGCAACAAAGAGTGAATGATGCGCGTATATATTGGCCTGGGTAGCAATTTAGCTGAGCCTGTAAAACAAATAAATTGGGCTATTGATGCGCTGAATGCATTAGCTGATTCAGCGGTGATAAAGCAATCATCGCTTTATTCGAGTCCACCGATGGGGCCTCAAGATCAACCCGATTATGTCAATGCGGTAGTGCTTATTGATACTGAGCTGTCGCCTCATCTATTACTTGATGGTTTACAAGCCATTGAACAACAACAAGGCCGAGTCAGAAAACGGCATTGGGGTGAACGAACAATCGATTTGGATATTTTAATTTATGATGATGTCGTGATAGATGATGATCGTCTTGTACTACCACATCCTGGTATTGCAGATAGATCATTTGTACTCTATCCATTAGCTGAAATTGCGCCTGATATTGATATTCCAAATCTAGGTAATATTGGGCAATTAGTAGAAAACTGCCCATGTGCTGGCATACATATTCTGGAAAAGAATTGAGTATGAATTCTAAATTACCCTATCGCTATATTGTTGTTGAAGGCCCTATTGGTGTTGGTAAAACACATCTGGTGAAACGATTGGCAGACAGTTTATCGGGCAGTATTTTGCTGGAAGAACCGGAAAAAAATCCTTTTCTTGAGAAATTTTATCTGCATCCAAAACAATCAGCATTGCCGACACAGCTTAGTTTCTTGATGCAACGGGTCAAATTGAGTAAAACCTTAGAGCAGGATGATTTTTTTAATGAACTTCGGGTTGCCGATTTTATGGTTGAAAAAGACCGTTTATTTGCTCAAATCACCTTAGATGATGATGAACTTGCCTTATACAATATGGTGTATGACACTCTTACGATGCAACATCGCAAACCAGATTTAGTTATTTATTTACAAGCACCGTTATCGGTATTAAAAAGCCGGGTATCACAACGTGGTATTGGTTATGAGCAACGTATTGAAGATGCTTACCTAAAACGCTTAACCGATAGTTATGCTGATTTCTTTCACTATTACGACGAATCGCCATTATTAATTGTCAATGCCGAACAAATCGATCTGGTTAACAGTGAGCAAGATTATCAGAATTTATTATCACAAATCAGTAGCTTGCATAATGGTCGGCAATACTATAATCCATTAGCTGTTAAAGAGAAAAAATAATGAGTCGGTTAAATTTAAGCCATCTCCGCAAGATGAAAACTGAGCAAACCAAGATTGCTGTGCTCACCGCATATGATGCTAGTTTTGCCCATATTCTAGAACAGGCAGGCGTTGATGTCATATTAGTCGGTGACTCTTTAGGGATGGTGATTCAGGGTCAAGAAAGTACATTACCCGTTACTGTTGACGACATGATTTATCACACCCAAAACGTGGTCAGAGGCACAGAATCAGTATTTGTTATCGCTGATATGCCATTTATGAGTTACGCCAATTCAGAACACGCTATTAAAAATGCAGCACGATTGATGGCGGAAGGTGGCGCGCATATGGTTAAGCTTGAGGGTGGGGCAGTGGTTGCCGACACTGTAAAACAATTGACTGATCGTGGGATCCCTGTGTGTGCACATTTAGGTTTATTACCACAATCGGTGCATCGTTTAGGTGGTTACAAAGTTCAGGGGCGTGATCAAGACACAGCCGATCAACTTGTAAAAGATGCATTGATGTTACAGGAAGCTGGAGCGGATATGGTTGTGCTTGAGTGTGTGCCTGCAAGTTTAGCCAAGCGTATTACCCGTGAAGTCGATATGGCTGTTATTGGTATTGGTGCCGGCAGTGATGTCGACGGACAGGTGTTGGTACTTTATGACATGTTAGGACTGACACCAGGTAAACGTCCACGATTTACGCATGACTTTTTAGCCGATACTGGCGCGATCCCAGCCGCGATTGCCAACTATGTTCAAGCTGTAAAATCGGTTGAATTCCCGAGACAAGAGCATCATTTCTAGTGCAAATAGTTGAAACAGTCAGTGCACTGAAAGCACAAATTAAAGCATGGCGTCGTGCCGATCACACTATTGCAGTTGTTCCTACGATGGGAAACCTGCATCAAGGCCATTTATCCCTTGTCGCCAAAGCGAAAGAGTATGCAGATAAGGTTGTAGTCAGTATTTTTGTAAACCCGCTACAGTTTGACGATAAATCAGATTTATCAGCTTATCCGCGAACCATTCAACACGATATTGAACAATTAACAACAATAGACTGCGATCTTGTTTTTACGCCATCAGCTGACATCATGTATCCCGAAGGAATGGACAATCAGACCACCGTATCTGTCCCAGGCAGTGATGACAAATTGTGTGGTAAAAACCGCGTAGGTCACTTTGATGGTGTCGCGACTGTAGTGACCAAGTTATTTAACATGGTACAAGCTGATTTTGCTGTATTTGGCGAAAAAGATTACCAGCAGTTATTGGTTATAAAAAAACTGGTCCAAGATTTAAATATACCGATAGATATAGTCGGCGTGGCAACCTATCGTGAAGATAATGGCTTGGCAATGAGTTCGCGCAATCAGTATTTAACCGAGCAACAATACCAACAAGCAGCTGGATTGTATCAAACACTATTATCTATTGAACAAAAACTGCAACAAGGTGACGATAATTTTGAACAAATGCAATCTGGTGCACTGTCTGAATTAACGCAATTGGGCTTTGAACCGGACTATGTTGATATTCGCCGAGCGGATACGTTAGCGCAAGCAACTTCAGGTGATAAAGCCTTACGCATTTTAGCTGCAGCACGTTTAGGCAAAGCACGTTTAATTGATAATATCGCTTGTAATCTTGCTTGAGTACGCTTAAAAAGGGATAATGTGGCATTAGATAACTAGTGATTGTCGGACATGCAACTGACCTTATTAAAAACCAAATTACACCGTGCTTGTGTTACCCATTCTGAACTTGAGTATGAAGGCTCTTGTGCTATTGATAGTACATTGTTAGAAGCTGCGGGTATTCATGAATACGAGCAGATCCAGATCTACAATGTAGCCAATGGTGAACGCTTTACGACATATGCAATTCGTGCTGAAGCAGGATCAAAAATCATTTCAGTCAATGGTGCTGCGGCTCATAAAGCAAATCCAGGTGATCGCATCATTATTTGTGCCTATGGCACGATGGATGAAAGTGCGGTTGCCGAGTTCAAACCAACCCTGGTTTATTTGAATGAACATAATGACATCATCACTATGCGCCATTCAATTCCTGTACAAGCTGCCTGATTAATAAACATTCAACGAGTTACATAATGGAAAGACTGTTCGAAAGTATGTTGTGGAACAGCCGCTTTATTGTGGTGGTTTCGGTATTAGTCAGCTTGGCAACTTCATTTGCCATGTTTTATATGGCAACGGTAGATGCCTATTTCCTCATCTCCCATTTGGGTGAGTATCTTTCTCCCGATCTGATTGGTGAAGCTCGCAAGACCTTTCGTTCGGAAACTGTGACGCATGTTGTAGAAGTGATTGATGGTTATTTACTGGCTACTGTTTTATTGATTTTTGCATTAGGTTTATACGAACTGTTTATTAGCAAAATTGGACAAGCGGAACAATCAGATATGCAATCATCTGTATTGGCAATTAATAGTCTTGATGATCTTAAAACACGATTAGGTCGTGTTGTGATCATGATTTTAATTGTTAATTTCTTTGAACATGCCATTAGTATGGACTTTCATGGTGCATTGGAGTTATTAGCGCTAGCTGGTGGTATTGCTTTGATTGGCGTGACACTCTACCTGACTCACGCAGAAGAGCATTAATCGATCAGTAGTACTCAGTTTTGCTCTTATCTATAACGCTATAACAATGATTTAACAGCGATCACATTCGCAAACCTCTTCTGAAACAATAGTCACAAAATAGTCATCAAACTGTTATCTGTTTGTCATGGATGATCTCTATTATTTGATGGAATAAGTCAAAATAGAGATCTGAAATGCTAAATATCGAAGACGCAATTCACCAAAAATTTCCGAGCTTTGAAAGCAAAAGTCCTTGGATAAAAAAACCGACAATCAGTTTATTACGTAAGCTTTCTCATGAACAAGAAGTTAATCATTTCCTCGATACTCATCAAGATCTGCAAGGCTTTGACTTTGTGGAGCAAGTGCTTGAACATTTTGATTTCAGTTATGCTATCGCTGATCGTGACCGTAAAAATATTCCGGCAACAGGTCGCGTTGTTATTGTTGCCAATCATCCACTTGGCGCATTAGATGGTCTTGCTTTATTAAAATTGGTCAGTGAAATTCGTCGTGATGTCAGGATTGTCGTCAATGATATGTTGATGAACTTCAAAGCAGTCGAAGAGTTACTGTTGCCAGTTGATAATTTAAATAAAACAACTCAGAAAAGCAGTGTTGCCAGAATTATTGACTGCTTGAATAATGATGAAGCCGTGATTGTATTTCCAGCGGGTGAAGTATCACGAATTCGTCCTAATGGTGTGCGTGACGGCAGGTGGACAAATGGATTTTTAAGTTTTGCCAAACGCACTCGCTCACCGATTTTGCCTATTTATGTCAATGCTAAAAATTCACCTTTATTCTACAGCAGCTCTATGGTTTACAAACCTTTATCTGGCATGTTGTTAGCACATGAAATCTTCAATAAGAATTCTAAAACAATCACGATCAGAGTGGGCGAGGCTATTCCCTATCAAGCTATTGCTTCTCTTCCACTTGCTAAAAAGCAAAAAATAAAACTGATTCGTCGTCATCTCTATCGCATTGCTAAAGGCAAATCATCATTATTTCTAACAGAACAAACCATCGTACATCCACAAGATCGCCGAGCGATAAAAAAAGAATTACAACAAGCCGAGTTACTCGGTGAAACCAGTGATGGTAAAAAAATCTATTTGTTTGATTATCGATCAGATTCTGCTGTCATGCATGAAATTGGACGTTTACGTGAATTTACCTTTAGGCAAGTGGGCGAAGGTACAGGTAAAAAACGTGATTTAGATCGCTACGATCGTGATTATCGGCATTTGATTTTGTGGGATGATCATGAACTGGAAATAGCCGGTGCCTATCGGTTGGCAGAGGTAAAACGACTGATTGAAAAGACTGATAGTCGCGGTATTTATAGCCAGGAGTTATTTGAGTACAACATAGATAAAATGGCACCGATTTTTGAGCAAGGCATAGAGTTAGGGCGCAGTTTTGTCAGTCCAAAATATTGGGGTAAACGCAGTCTTGATTATCTTTGGTATGGTATTGGTGCTTACTTAAAGCGCTATCCAGATATACGTTATTTATTTGGCCCGGTCAGTTTAAGTAATAGTTATCCAGAGCGTGCTAAAGCCTTATTAGTCTGCTTTTATCAGCATTATTTTAATGATGATCAGCAACTGGCTACTGCACGTATGCCCTATAGATTAACTGACGATCAAAAATATCAGGTTAGGCTTACGGTGACTGGTCAGGATTATGAGGCTGATTTCAAGGCACTACGTATGCAACTGACTCATATGAATGTTACGGTGCCGACCTTGTATAAACAGTATGCTGATTTATGTGAACAAGGTGGTGTTAAATTTATTGATTTTAATATTGATGCTGACTTTGCAAATTGTATTGATGGTCTGGTCATTGTTGATTTAAGCCTGCTTAAAGCCTCAAAACGTAAACGTTATTTAGCCGATTGACTCAATCTTAGCTTGATTAGATCAATCATCACTTCATACTTAAACACTGATGAGGTATCAATCAAAATGTAATATGGGCATTTCAATACCCGATACCTGACACAGTTTTGCTGGATTTTAAGCCGTATTTTTATACAGATCAGTGACTGAACTATGCGGACAATGCTCAAGCGATCATATAGAGATAATCCATTAAAACAAAATTATACGTGAGAATAATTGCTTCAAAATCCCTGATGTAGCTTGTTTAACACAATGATGAATAAACAATTCATTTTTTATTGGTTCGCATTATAACCTCATACTTCTACTATCTGCCTGCACTTCAAAACTACAGGAGATAGACAGTGTCATTCAAACTCAAACCCGTAACACAGCATTTACTGCTGGCAGGCTTTATAAGCCTGTCACCTTTGGCGGCACAGGCTGCTGATAACGATGCAGAAGATCGTATTAAAAAACTGGAGCAACAGGTCAATATTCTGCTTCAGCGGCTGGAAACACAACAAGTGTCGCTGAACGAACAAAAACAAGTCATCGAACAAAACAGTAAAAAAACCGAAAACGCGGTTATCGCCAAAACCAATGGCCGCAGTCTTAAATTTGAATCGGCTGATGGTGATTTTGTCGCTCAGGTAGGTGGCCGTGTACAAGCTGATGCCGCTTTTTATGATGGCGATATTCCAAGTGGCGATGGCACTGATTTCAGACGGATCTTTCTTGATCTGCGTGGTCAGGTCTACAAAGACTGGGCCTATCGTTTCCAGTATGACTTTGCCCGGCCCAATGGCAACACCTCAACACGTGGCATTCGCGATGCCTATATCAAATATACCGGTCTGGATGCCGGCAATATCACCGTCGGTCAGTTCAAGTCGCCTTTCGGTTTGGAGCACCTGACCAGCAGCCTGCATTCGACCTTCCTTGAACGCGGTCTCAACCATGTGTTTACCCCAGACAGACGTATCGGTATCGGCTTTGACACCAAGGGCGACAACTGGACCTTCGCCGTGGCTGGACTTGGCGGTACTGCCGAGGATGAGGACAATTCCTCAGTAAACAAGGATGAAGGCTGGAACCTGGTCGGTCGCGTCACTGCGACCCCATTCAAGTCAGATAAAGGCCTGCTCCATATCGGTCTGGCAGCACGTCAGAACTGGGCCGGCGATACTGACAGCACGGTACGTTTCAGAGAGCGTCCTGAAGTCAGAGTTGATGGTTCCAGGTTGATCGATACCGGCAGTATCAGCAATGTCGATGAACAACGTTCCTACGGTGTCGAACTGGCAGGTGTTTATGGACCTTTCTCGCTACAGGCTGAATACACTACCACCGACATTGAACGTGATACTGGCTCGGATCTGGATTTTGACAGCTGGTATGCCTACGCCAGTTATTTCTTAACCGGCGAATCACGCACCTACAAAAACGGCATCTTCGATCGCACCAAAGTCAAAAAAGCTGTAGGCAAGGGCGTTTATGGCGCCTGGGAAGTGGCAGCACGTTACAGCACGGCTGATCTGACTGATGGCACCGTGATTGGTGGTGAACTGGATAACGCGACCTTCGGTGTCAACTGGTATGCGACCAATAACGTTCGTTTTGCCGCCAACTACATCAAGGTGCTGGACATCGATCGTCCAAGCAACGCATTGGATGGTAAGGATGGCGATATTTTCGCTGCCCGTGCTCAAATCGATTTTTAAACACAATTTTTACATCTCTATCACGTAATAAAGGAACAGTCATGAAATTAAAAACTATATTGAAAACCCTACCACTGGCATTAAGTCTGGCGGTTGTTTCGGCTAATACGCTGGCGAAAGACATTGAGATCCTCAATGTTTCTTATGACCCAACCCGTGAGTTCTATAAGGATTTGAACCCGATTTTCGCCGATTACTGGAAACAGCGCACTGGTGACAGCCTGACAATTAATCAATCACATGGCGGCGCTGGCAAACAAGCCAGAGCGGTCAGAGACGGACTGGAAGCCGATGTGGTGACACTAGCACTGGCCTATGATCTTGATGCCATAGCTGAAAAAACAGGTATTTTTAATGCCGATTGGCAAGCCGATCTACCTAATAACAGTGCTCCTTACACATCCACCATTGTGTTTTTGGTGCGCAAAGGTAATCCAAAACAGATCAAAGATTGGGATGATTTGGTCAAACCTGGTGTAGAAGTGATTACGCCTAATCCAAAAACATCAGGTGGCGCACGTTGGAATTATCTGGCGGCGTGGGGGTATGCAGAAGACAAATATGGTAGCAAAGAAAAAGCCAAAGAGTTTGTCAGCAAGATCTACAAAAACGTGCCTGTTTTGGATAGCGGTGCTCGCGGTTCGACCAATACCTTTGTTCAACGTGGCATCGGTGATGTGTTATTAGCATGGGAAAACGAAGCATTTCTGGCTGTGAATGAGTTGGGACCGGAAGACTTCGAACTGATCGTGCCATCAGTGTCGATTTTGGCAGAACCACCGGTGACTGTGGTAGATAAAATTGCTGAAAAACACGGTGTCAAAGATGCAGCTGAAGCCTATCTTGCTTATCTGTATTCACCGACAGCACAACGTTTGGCAGCCAAGCATTACTACCGTCCGGTGTTACCAGCTCTTGCTGATCCAAAAGATGTGGCACGGTTCCCTAAGGTGAACACATTTACCGTCAATGAAAAATTTGGCAACTGGCAAAACGCACAAAAAACCCATTTCAACGATGGTGGTGTGTTTGACAGTTTCTATTCAGTTAAATAGTTCAACCAACAATTTGGCCTGAAATTGTTCAGGCCAAATATTAAAAATAAAAGGATATAGACATGACCATTAAAGCAATAAACAGCCGAAATCAATTTAAAGGCACTATAAAACGCATAAAACGTGGCGACGTAGTCAGTGAAGTTGAAGTTGATACACGTGCTGGCATTATCACATCGGTGGTGACCACAAGCTCAATTGATCACCTTGGACTTAAACCAGGATTCGAAGTGATTGCCTTATTCAAATCAACGGAAGTGGCTCTAGCCAGTTTTAGCAAAATATAAACGATCTATACCCAATCAACTCGAAGATGCTTACTACTTTTACCGTTCGTGGTCGACTGCATGGATGCAGGAGGTAGAGCAACGCAGGACAGGAAACGTTCCTGACGTTTCTTCTGCATACACCACATCTATGTGGATAAGCAGTTGCCGAGAGCTTGTCGAACCATGAACCTAAGTAAGCTAGCCCTTCGGCTCTTCGGCTCTTCGACTCTTCGACTCTTCGACGAGCTCAGAGCTCAGGGTGAACGGAAATTTTTAGCCATATCTGCATCTTCAATGATTACGGGTATATAGGTCAAGGAGCAGCCGAATGAACACCAAAATCTTAACTGTGCCAGGGTTTCATGGCAGTGATGATAGTCACTGGCAAACCTGGCTTGAACAACAATTTCCACAAAGTGAACGTTTGACGGGTGTCGACTGGGAGTCACCAGCATTGTTCACTTGGTCAGAGGCACTAGGAAAGCAGCTCGATAGTATCTCTGGACAAGTGATTTTGGTCGCGCACAGTTTTGGGTGTTTGGTTAGTGCCGTGATGGCATCATGGCGACCAGAAAAAGTAGTCGGCGTTATTTTAGTAGCACCAGCAGCGCCAGAACGTTTTGCGCTTTATGGGCCGATTAATGAGAACCAAAACCATTTACAATCGATAACAGCTTGCATGCCTGACCGACATCTAAATATGTTAGGGGTAGTGGTTGCCAGCAAAAATGATCCCTGGATGCCACTTGTTCAGGCGGATCAACTGAGTCGTGATTGGGGCTTAGCATTTTACAATGCAGGAAATGCCGGACATATAAATAGCGAATCTGGCTATGGAGAATGGCCGTTAATCAAAGACTTTGTTTTAGCGATGCTTGACGCTGTAGAGCCGCTGCCAGGTGATGACGCTTATCAATTAGGTAGCTGGAATAACTCACGTAAACCTCAACTACCCAGAACCTACCCAACGATCAATACCGTGGCAATAAACGATACATTTTTACACTACGCCTGATAGCCAGGCAGAAATAAAGGAGAAACAACATGACAATTAGATTAGGCGATACTGCCCCAGACTTTGAGCAAGATTCAACCGAAGGTCGCATTCATTTTCACCAATGGTTGGGAAACAGCTGGGGTGTGCTATTTTCGCACCCAGCAGATTTTACACCGGTATGTACAACAGAGTTAGGTCTGACAGCGAAGTTAAAAGCTGAATTTGAATTAAGAAATGTCAAAGTAATAGCCTTATCTGTTGACTCTGTCGATAAGCATCATCAATGGATCAACGATATCAATGACACCCAAAATACCACGGTCAATTTTCCAATCCTGGCAGATCCTGATCGTAAGGTATCCGAGTTGTATGACATGATCCATCCCAATGCCAATGCGACACTGACAGTACGATCGTTATTTATTATCGATCCACAGAAAAAAGTCAGATTAATCATTACCTATCCAGCCAGTACGGGTCGTAATTTTAATGAAATTTTACGGGTGATAGATTCCTTGCAACTGACTGATAATGAAAAAGTGGCAACACCAGGCAATTGGCAAGCAGGCGACAGGGTAGTGATTGTGCCATCGATTCAGGACGAAGCTGAACTTGCTGCTCGTTTTCCTCAAGGCTACGACGCAGTTAGACCATACCTGCGTTTTACCGATTTACACTGATACGACTCTCTCGGGTATACGGCATGTGCCACCTTTTTAGTATCAGCAGTCAACAGTCGAGCTATCTCATCGGCTGTTGGCTGATTTTTTTCATGCTAATGCCTTGGCAAAACGGGTTTTATTAAACACAACGACAATGCCTCAAATACGGGCAAAAACTGAAATAGGTTATCTGATGGGCCGAGGCGAAATACGTTTGTTTAGTAAAGGCAATTTAGTTTATCATCGGTTCGATCGATAAACTCATCTGCAACAAACGACCTATTGTCAGCAGCTTGGACTTTTCTAACGTACTTTCATCTTGGGGCAATAATGTCGACCATACCCACAAAACCTGTCCCATTTAAACAAGCGATTAAATTCTGGCTAAAATTAGGCTTTATCAGCTTTGGTGGACCGGCAGGCCAAATCGCCATTCTGCATCAGGAGCTGGTGGATAAGCGAAAATGGATCAGTGAAAAGCGTTTTTTGCATGCCCTGAATTTTTGCATGTTGTTGCCAGGACCTGAAGCGATGCAATTAGCCACCTATATGGGCTGGTTGTTGCATAAAACTTGGGGCGGTATCGTCGCTGGCGTGCTGTTTGTGGTGCCATCGCTTTTTATCTTGATCGCTTTGGCATGGCTGTATCTGCTCTATAACGATCTACCTGTCATGCAGGCTGTTTTTTATGGCATCAAACCGGCAGTCGTGGCAATCGTGTTATATGCCGCTTACCGAATAGGTACTAAAACCCTGAAAAGCCCTTATCTTATGGGTATTGCTCTGGCGGCATTTATCGCTATCTTTGTGTTTCATCTGCCATTTCCGTTGATCATTTTAACCGCAGCGTTGCTGGGCTGGTTAGGTGGTCGTTATTTGAGTCAAGCAGATAGCAAACAAAGTGGGCTTGAAGATAATTGGCACCGGGCCGAGCACACACGATTCAGTTGGCGGCAAACGATAAAAGTTGTACTGGTTGGACTTTTGCTGTGGTGTCTGCCAATGATGGTTTTATATCTTGGTTTAGGATGGAGCCACACATTGACCCAAATGAGCTGGTTTTTTACTAAAGCTGCTTTTTTGACATTTGGCGGTGCATACGCAGTTTTGCCCTATGTTTATCAAGGTGCCGTTGTCAGTTATGGCTGGCTGTCGCCAACGCAAATGATTGACGGCCTGGCCTTAGGGGAAACCACCCCCGGCCCTTTGATCATGATCGTGGCGTTTGTCGCCTTTGTAGGCGCTTATATTGAAGCCTTTTTTGGTACTGATTTTTCCTTGATTGCAGGGATTAGCGCTGCACTTTTAGTGACCTGGTTCAGCTTTTTGCCATCGTTTATTTTTGTGTTGCTGGGCGCACCTTTAATTGAATCCAGCCATAATAATCAGTATCTGACAAGACCTTTAAAGGGGATTACTGCCGCAGTGGTCGGTGTCATCGTCAATCTGGCGTTATTTTTTGCTTATCATGTGCTGTGGGCGGATGGTTGGGCTGGGCAATTCGATTGGCTGGCTGCTATCGGCATGGTATTAGCCACCCTTGCCTTGATTAAATTTAACTTGGGTGTGATGACCTTACTGATGCTCAGTGCCGGACTAGGCTTGTTGACGCTGTGGCTATAAAAAAGTCGGATGATCTTTTCAGAACATCCGACAGACTGTATAGATTAAAACCGTCTGTTAATGGATAACTTATTGACGGTATCCACTAATAAATCAATCTCATCAAAGGTGTTATAGAAGGCAAACGAAGGCCGAACCGTGCTTTCCACACCAAAACGGCGCAAAATAGGCTGGGCGCAATGATGACCGGTGCGCACAGCAATACCGACTTCATTTAGGGCTTTTCCCACCGCAGCATTTTCGTAACCCTCAAGGGTAAATGACATCACGCTGGTTTTGTCTGTTGCCGTACCAATCAGTTTGACACCGTTAACCCGTTGAATGGCCTGCGTCGCATAGCCGAGCAATTCATGCTCGTACTGGGCAATCCGGCTTAAACCAATCGATTGCACATATTTAATGGCGGCTGACAGTCCGACTGCATCAGCAATATTTCCGGTGCCGGCTTCAAATTTTGCCGGCGCGCCTTGATAGCGGATTTGCTCGAAAGTCACATCTTCGATCATATTACCGCCAGCTTGCCATGGCTGGGTTTCATCCAGTAATGATTGTTTACCGTACAGCACACCAATACCGGTGGGGCCGAATATTTTATGACCTGAAAACACCAGAAAATCACAGTCGAGTTGTTGCACATCGACGGCTAAATGCGATACCGACTGTGCCGCGTCCAATAGCGTGACTGCTCCCACCCGTTTGGCCATCGCAATGATTTCCTGAGCGGGGGTGATGGTGCCTAAGGCATTGGCAACCTGAGTAAAGCTGACCAATTTGGTTTTGTCTGACAGCAGTTTTTGATATTCGCTGAGGATAACCTGTCCGCTGTCATCCACCGGAATTACCCGTAATTGAGCGCCGGTTTCATCACACAGTCTTTTCCAGGGCACGATATTGGCGTGATGTTCGAGATGACTGACAATAATTTCATCACCTTCACCAATGTTTTGACGACCAAAACTTTGTGCCACCAAGTTAATGGCTTCAGTTGAGCCTCTGACAAACACAATTTCTTCGCTACTGGCAGCATTCAAAAAGCTCGCAATGGTGTCACGGGCTTCTTCATAGGCATCGGTAGCCCGTGCTGCCAGTTCATGCGCGGCACGATGAATGTTGGAATTCTCGCGTTGATAAAACTGGGAAATCCGATCTATCACCACCTGAGGTTTCTGGGTAGTAGCGGCATTATCAAACCAGACTAGAGGGTGACCATTGACCCGTTCTTTTAAAATCGGAAAGTCGCGTCTTATTGCCTGTACATCAAAGCTTTGATGGGTATTGCTCACCGGAATTTGTGCAGACACAGCCGGCTGAGAAGGCGACTCGTTAATAAAGTAATAGGCAGGTTTTAATGTCGCTTCGCCCACTTTATTAGCTGATGATGGGCTGATAGATTGCGCTAACAAAGCCTGCAAGCCGTTGCTCAGTGTACCTTGATCAAAATTTGGTAACGATGCAGCTTGGCTGGCTACTTTCGCCTGATTTGCCAGACTGTCAATGCTGGTCTGATTGAAACTGTCTGTTGCAATAGGCAACACTTTTTCAGCATTGGGGTGTTCGCCCGGCAACTGATTAAAAAACTCAGCGGCCAGCTTAGTCAGGGTTTGGTTATCAGGTAAACCTGCCGCCTCCGGCGACAGGTCTGTAAGATTATTTGTAGTCATAATACTCATCCACTGAAACCCCTTCGAGCAAGCCAATAGCATCCTCGGTCAAGACTGCCAATGAACAATAAAGTGAGACTAAATATGAAGCGATGGCTTTGTGGTTAATGCCCATAAAACGAACAGATAAACCCATGCTGACTTCGTCGGTCAGGTTAGGTTGATACAGGCCGACCACCCCTTGACGTTGCTCACCAGTACGGAGCAATAAAATGTTGGTTTTGCCATTTTCATCGATATCCAGCTTGTCAGAAGGTATTAATGGCAGGCCGCGCCAAGTCAGAAATTGTGATCCAAACAAACTGACCGTTGGTGGCGGTGTACCACGTCGTGTCGCTTCACGGCCAAAGGCGGCAATAGCACGCGGATGAGCTAAAAAGAATCCGGGTTCTTTCCAAACTTTTGCGATCAATTCATCTAAATCATCGGGCGTAGGGCGGCCTGAGCGACTGGTGATTTTTTGGCTATCAGCCACATTGTTTAATAAACCATATTCTTTGTTATTGAATAATTCACGCTCTTGACGTTCTTTAATCGTTTCGATAGTTAAACGCAATTGTTCGTTGATTTGGTTGTGTGGGCTGCTGTACAGATCGGCGACACGGGTATGCACATCAAGCACCGTATTAACCGCATTCAAGCGATATTCACGGCCCCATTCCTCATAATCGACATAGGTTTGTGGTAACACGCGTTCATCAAGGCTTGAACAGTCAACAGCGACACTGTTTTCATTTTTCACTTTGTTGACACGATAAATACCGGCTTCAACCGGCACCCAATGCAGTAAATGAACTAACCATCTGGGGGTGATCGATCCCAGCATAGGCACAGTTTTGGTTGCATTTGACAGTGTACGGGCAGCCACATCACCTAATGCGGTATGGGCTTGGTGGATATCAGACTCACTCATATTGTTCTCCTGAACAGCTAAAAAAATAAAAAATTATTGTGTCACCAAGGCATTGGCAGGCACATCTTGTGTGACCCAAACATTGCCACCGATGGTGGCATCTTTGCCAATGGTGATACGGCCTAAAATGGTCGCACCGGCATAAATCACCACATTGTCTTCAACGATAGGATGGCGAAGATTACCTTTCACCAAGCTGCCATCACTATTTTTTGCAAAGCGTTTTGCACCGAGTGTAACGGCTTGATAAATTCTGACATTGTTGCCGATGATGGCGGTTTCCCCAATCACCACACCGGTGCCATGATCAATGAAAAAACCACGCCCAATGCTTGCGCCCGGATGAATATCAATACCGGTTAAGCCATGGGCAATTTCAGATACAATTCGTGCAGTCAGCGTAGCGCCGTTTTTATACAAAACATGCGCTAAACGGTGATGAATCATTGCGGTAATACCGGGGTAGCACACAATGACTTCATCAGGCGTCTGGGCGGCAGGATCGCCCTCAAAGGCGGCCTCAATGTCGGAATCTAAGAGGCTGCGGATAGTTGGTAATACCGCTGCAAATTGGCGGGTGATCTGCTGCACTGTTTGTGTAATATCATCGCTATTGGTATCGACGGTTTGTAGATTAAATGTGATTTCTCGACGAAGTTGCCGTTTTAATTCACGCAGGCTTTTGTCGAGCGTAAACGCAACATAGGCATCAATACCTTCTGCTTCGATGTCCGGCAAACCCAGACGGTTCGGAAATAAAGCGGCTGCAAATCCCTCAATGATCGTTGCCAGTTCAGCTTTAGAGGGCAGTTTTGGCGGTGTGTTAATTCGCTGACGCTGAATGAGCGATTTGGTGCGTAAGTCACGTAACTGCCCAACAATCTCAACAATTCCGATAGGCTGATCATTAGTTGAATGAGCGTGTGTCTGGTTAAGTGTTTGCATGATCATCTGTTGCACCTAGAATATAAGCAAAAAAAAAGCCACAGAAGTACTCAAATGATTTTGAGTACTTCTGTGGCTTCCGGTTGTCCGGTCAGCTAAAAATGTAGGCTTACATTACTATCTTGGCTATTCAAAAGTCAATAGTGCAAAAAAGCAATGAATCGATCCGTTAAATACGATTAGTTTTTTTCTGTTCTGGAAAATCTAATCTGAACTTTTCATGTTTTT
>JARGFJ010000026.1 GCA_029210875.1 Gammaproteobacteria bacterium
TCATCAAAATCTTTTGTGGTAAAAGATCTGATCGGTTAACAGGCTTTTAGTTCCCTTCTTATCCCGAGCTGAGGTTACTTAATAGTCAAAATGATTTGGATCAATTTGGTGCATAACTTTTGATTATCAATAAAATCAATTGACAATTAACCTTCTCTAGCAAGTGGCAATTGCTGATTGTCATGTTCTTCGTCTTCTAGGCCTGTTGGCGCTTGACGTTGTAATTCTAAGTCTTTGAAATTGAATAAGGTAGGGTCAGCAAGTTGTGATGGCGAAACATTTTGTAGACTACGGAAAATATTTTCCAGACGACCTGGATGTTGTTTTTCCCAACCTTGCAGCATTTCTTTGATAACTTGACGCTGCATATTTTCTTGTGAACCACATAAGTTACACGGAATGATCGGAAATTGTTGATGTTCAGCGTAGCGAATAATATCTGCTTCTTTGCTGTAGCAAAGTGGGCGGATTAAGATATTGGTTTTATCATCACTCAATAGTTTGGGGGGCATGGCTTTAATTTTGCTGCCATAAAACATATTTAAAAATGCTGTTTCGATAATGTCATCGCGATGATGACCCAAGGCAATTTTTGTTATGCCATTTTGCCTTGCATAACCATAGAGTGAGCCACGACGTAAACGCGAGCAAATGCCACAGGTGGTTTTACCTTCAGGTACTACTTCTTTTACGATACTGTAGGTATCTTTCTCAATAATATGAAAAGCTACGCCAATTGAGCTTAAGTAGCCAGGTAATACATCTTCAGGAAAACCGGGTTGTTTTTGGTCAAGATTGACAGCAATTAAATCAAACTGAATAGGTGCGTGCTTTTGCAAGTTCAGCAAAATATCAAGCATGGTATAACTGTCTTTTCCACCAGATAGACAGACCATGACTTTGTCGCCATCCTGAATCATATTATAGTCAGCAATAGCCTGACCTACCTGACGACGAAGACGTTTACGCAGTTTATTAAACTCGGTTATTTGTTTTGCAGGTGTAGCAGTATCGGACATTTAAATAAGACCTGAAAAAGGTTGAACAGAGACCAGTGTATTTGGCTCAATACCATCGCAGTGTTCGTCTAATAAAATAAAACAATTGGCAATACTCATTGAACGTAAAATGCCTGATCCTTGTTCGCCAGTGGTTTTTACTGCTAATTCGCCATTGTTATTGTTAAATAAAATACCGCGTTGAAATTCAAAGCGACCAGCACGTTTTTTGATTGCACTGATGCAATTAACGCGAACTAGGTGTGATATCTGTTCCGTTTGTCCTGATAACGCTGCCAATGCTGGTTTTACAAACTGATAAAACGTCACCATTACCGAAACGGGATTGCCAGGAAGACCGAAGAACAAGGCATCATTAACTTGTCCAAACGCTAATGGCCGACCCGGTTTCATCGCTATTTTCCAGAAGTCAACTTGACCGAGTTCATCTAGCATTTCTTTAACATAATCGGCATCACCGACTGACACGCCGCCAGATGTAATCACTACATCAGCTTGCTCGGAAGCCAAGATTAAGGCATCACGTAAAGCCTGTTTTTCATCTGCTATTACGCCCATATCAATGATATCGACATCACATTTTTTTAACATGCCATAGAGAGTATAGCGATTGCTGTCATAAATTTGTCCGGGTTCTAATGGCTCGCCAATCGAACGTAGTTCATCACCTGTCGAAAAAAAAGCAACGCGAAGTTGTCGTTTAACGGTGACTTCAGCAATGCCTAATGATGCAATCAAACCAAGATCTGCGGCTGTGATGCGATGGCCTTCAGCTAACACTGTTTGACCAATTGTTAAGTCTTCGCCAGCAAAGCGTACATTTTGCCCCTTTTTATGTTGTCCATGAAGCGTGATCATGGATCCATTGACTTCAACATGTTCTTGCATGACCACCGTGTCACACTGCTTAGGCATCATTGCCCCTGTCATGATTCGCACACATTCGCCACGTTGAACGTCACCGTGATAAGGATGACCGGCAAAGGCAGTACCAACTTGTTTGAGATTTACTGGGCTATCGGATAAATCATCGCCATAAATAGCATAACCATCCATTGCTGAATTATTATAGGCTGGCACCTGAATTGGTGACGTGATTTCACTATGTAATACGCGATCCAGCGCATCACGCAATGCACATTTCTGCCATGACGTAACAGGCTTAATCAAATGTGCAATTCGTTGTCTTGCTTGATCGACACTTAAAGAAGCGGTTTCTTGGGGATCGGCACAACTTGCTTGAGGTGTAAATTTGACCATGTTATTTAGTCCAGCTTTGAGCAAAATGTTGAATAAAATCAGCAATTTTATCAACTTTATTTAAATCAAGTTGCGCTATCGTGACATCATCAATTGTTTTATCGCTAGCAATGGCAATAATAGTGTTATCGTCAAGATAGAGTAACGGCTTGCCTAAACTAGGCCGATGCAATTCAATTTTTGCAATAGTTTCATGTTTGAAACCTTCAACCAATATCAGATCAAGCAAATCTGTATCCAGTCGCGGAATCAGTTCAGCCAGACTTGGTTCTTTAAGTTCAGGCGGTTGTGTTTCCATTAATGCCATTAATCGACTGGACGAGACCAATACCTGTTGTGCTCCAGCTTGACGTATTTCATAGCTGTCTTTTCCCGGGACATCGATATCAAAATTATGATGAGCATGTTTAATGACCGCTACCTCTAAACCACGTGCTCGTAATTCGGGAATAAGTTGACGTAATAAGGTCGTTTTACCAGTGCCACTAAATGCCGCAAAACCAATCATTGGAACGGGTGAGAAGACTTTTATTGCAGGTATTGATAAATCTTCAGGCCGATTGACGTTAACAAATGTATCAGGTTGATCTGAGAAATTGACTAAAGCCAATTTATGGCGTGCTAACCAAAGATCGATTTTACGATCACCATTTGCCAAAAAATCGGCTAAATCATCTTTGAGTGAGGTTGGAATTAAGCAAAATACAGGTTGTAAACGTTCACCATCATGCGCAACAGCGATATCTGCGTGTTGTAATAATAATGTTTCCATCATTCGTTGCCGCAGTTGCAAAGAGATTTTTGGCGAATCACAAGGAGCAGTGAGAATATAGTCGCTTTTAACGGTTTGCATGGTACTTAACATGCCAGCAAGTGGGCCACAAAAACCAGTGATACTATCTTCAATGACGGGATAGCCAAAGGCTTCATAACTGTCCAAATTACGATTAGCATTAATCACGAGCTGATCAACTTGGGGTGAGAGGGCTTTTATCGCATAACTAATCAAGGGTTTATGATTGAATAGGATTAAGCCTTTATCATGGCCACCCATACGTTGCGCACGACCGCCAGCTAATATGACACCAGTAACGGATGGTAAAGAAGATGTTTTCATTTGTATTCGCTGTTATTCTGTCGTAGAAATATGGACTAGAAAGGTTGATTTATATGATTAAATCTTGGTTCTTGGCAGCTATTATACTGTTAAATGTTCAAACCGTATGGTCTGATGAGTTACAGATTGTGGTTGTTGGGTTATTTGCAGATCATGCTGTGGTCGAAATCAATAATAAACAACGCATTTTGAGCGTGGGTAAGACTAGTCCTGAAGGGGTTAAACTTATTTCTGCCACCAGCCAGAAAGCAGTATTAGAGATTAAAGGGAAGCAGTCCGACTATGTTTTAGGATCGCATATTGGTGCTCATTACACACCACCTGTAGCGCAACCTGTCGTTAATATATGGCCAACAAATGGCATGTATCTTACTGCGGGAAGTATTAATGGATATAGCGTTAACTTTATCGTCGATACAGGTGCATCAAGCATAGCGTTAAATGCTGACACTGCGAAACGTTTAGGTCTGGAGTATTTAAAAGCACCACAGATAGCAGTGAAAACAGCATCAAAAGTTGAGATTGCCTACCAAGTAAAATTAGAGCAAGTACAGGTCGGTACTATCACGCTTTATAACGTTGATGGACTAGTGATTGATGGTTCTGAGCCTAGTGTCGCATTATTGGGCATGAGCTTTTTGGGGCAACTTGATATGCAACGTACAGATAACAAATTGCAATTGAAAAAGAAATTTTAAAACGCAATAATGGATACAAAAAAGCCCCTGTTAGTTTAGCTGGCAGGGGCTTTGTGTGTTGCTAATAGTTGTTAGAAACCGTTAGTAATCAATGCATATGCCGAGTGGTTATGAATTGATTCAAAGTTTTCTGATTCAACCGTGTAAGCATTAATGCGTTTGTCATCATTAAGACGAGCGGCAATATCACGGACGATATCTTCAACAAATTTAGGATTATCATAAGCACGTTCAGTGACATATTTCTCGTCTGGACGTTTTAATAAACCAAAAATTTCACATGATGCTTCTTGTTCAACCATATCGATAATGTCTTCTATCCAAATGAAGCGATCAGCACGGACAGTGACGGTTACATGTGAACGTTGGTTATGTGCACCGTAGTCAGAAATGTTTTTAGAACATGGGCAAAGACTGGTTACAGGCACAACTACTTTAACCATAACGTCAGTTTTATCACCTGTAATTTCACCGATAAAGCTGACTTGATAATCCATCAAGCTTTTAACTTTACTGATAGGCGCTTCTTTATTCACAAAATAAGGAAATGCCATTTCAATGTAGCCAGATTCAGCTTGCAGACGCTCAGTCATTTCACTCAACATTTCGCGGAATGATTTAACCGTGATCTCATGTTCATGTTTGTTCAAAATCTCAACAAAGCGTGACATGTGAGTGCCTTTGAACTGATGAGGCAAATTCACATACATATTAAAATGAGCGATGGTATGTTGTTCACCACTGGTACGATCACTTACTTTTACAGGGTGTTGGATATCTTTGATACCGACTTTGTCGATTGCAATATGACGTTTATCAGCAATATTCTGAACATCTTCAATTTCATCACAGCAATCTGGTTTGATATCTGTTGTCATTTTTTATTAGTCCTCGCTATAACGAACACATGCACGATCCGTTTCCCAAAGGGTAACGCCTGATACTGTTGCGATATCGTTATTTAGGGTTATACTCAATTTTTGATAGAAATATTGAGCAATATTTTCTGCTGTCGGGTTAATGACATCGAATGGTGGTATATCGTTCAGATAACGATGGTCCAATGTTTTTGCCAATTCTCGGGTAGCAGTTTTAATGGTTTTAAAGTCCATACCCATGCCATGATCATTAAGTGCAGTGGCAGTGACTTCAACTTCCAATTTCCAATTGTGACCATGCATACGGCTACAATCCCCTGGATAGTCTCTTAGGGTATGTGCAGAAGCAAAATCAGCTAAAATTTTTAAGGTATAGGTCGCGCTCATAGTTGACTATTATACTCAGGTATTACTGTCGAGAACAGAACATTATGCCGGAAAATGCTGTTTAACGGTATCAATAATACCGTTTGCATCAAGGCCGCAGTCTGCTAATTGTTGTTTATGTTCGCCATGATCAATGAAGTGATCGGGTAATCCCATAATTGATATCGCGGTCTGACTGCCTATCGATAACAGATATTCTGCGACGGCTGAACCCGCGCCACCCAAGCGTGCATTTTCTTCTATAGTAATAATCAAATCATGCGATTCCGCGATATTTTTGATTAAATTCTGATCAAGCGGTTTAATAAATCGCATGTTTACGACCGTTGCATTAAGCTGCTGTGCGGCATCTAATGCCGGTTGTACCATGGTGCCAAAGGCTAAAAACGCAATTTTTTGGCCTTGACGTTTTAGTTGTGCCTTACCAATTTCAAGCGCGGTTAATTCAGGTTCTATCTGGGTGCCAATGCCAGCACCTCGAGGATAGCGAACAGCAGCGGGACCATTATGGTAGTAGCCGGTGGTTAACATTTGACGACATTCATTCTCATCAGCTGGTGCCATAACAATCAAATTGGGGATACAGCGCAAATAACTCAGATCAAAACTTCCGGCATGGGTTGCACCATCCGCACCAACTAATCCACCACGATCGATTGCAAATAATACGGGTAGATTTTGTAATGCAACATCATGAATCAATTGATCATAAGCGCGCTGTAAGAAAGTGGAATAAATGGCAACAACGGGCTTTTTACCTTCACATGCCATACCGGCAGCCAGCGTTACCGAATGTTGTTCTGCGATGCCAACATCAAAATAGCGATCGGGAAATTGTTCTGAGAATGCATTAAGACCTGAACCATCACACATGGCTGGCGTTATACCGATCAGATCCTTAGACTCCTTGGCCATATCACATAACCATTGACCAAAGACTTGGGTATAAGTAGGGCCTGACGGTTTACTGTTGGCAGGGCTGACACCATGAAATTTGCCCGGTTGCAGTTCCGCAGGCTCATAACCTTTACCTTTTTTGGTGACGATATGAAGAAATTGAGGCCCTTTACGGTCGCGAAGATTTGTTAGGGTTGCAATTAAGGTATCAAGATCATGGCCATCAATTGGCCCGATGTAATTGAAACCCATTTCTTCGAATAATGTACCGGGAATCATCATGCCTTTAACATGTTCTTCTGCTCTACGAGCAAATTCCCAGGCAGAAGGTAACTTTTCTAATACCTTTTTACTGCCTTCACGGGCAGAAGCATAAAAACTACCAGATAATAATTTAGCCAGATAATTAGACATACCACCGACATTTTTAGATATCGACATTTCATTATCATTGAGGATAACTAATACGTTAGCTTCCAAATCACCAGCATGTGCCAATGCTTCATACGCTTGTCCTGCCGTTAATGCGCCATCACCAATGATCGCGATAGAATGACGAGGGTCATTGTTGTGCTGAGAGGCAATTGCCATACCTAAAGCGGCACTAATCGATGTACTGGAATGCCCAACACCAAAGGCATCATAGTCACTTTCACTACGTTTAGGAAAACCAGATAAGCCACCTGCTTGACGCATGGTGTGCATTTGATTGCGACGACCGGTAAGAATTTTATGAACATAGCTTTGATGACCGACATCCCATACCAGACGGTCATTAGGCGTATCAAATACATAATGTAAGGCTAATGTCAACTCAATCACACCAAGGTTAGATGAAATATGCCCGCCCGTTTGTTGGACACTATTTACAATCAGAGATCTGATTTCTTCAGCTAATTTGGGTAGCTGTTTCTTATCCAATTGCCGTAAATCTTCAGGACTATTAATCTGGGCAAGGGTGGCATTATCCATATCATTTTTCATAATGTTAGTGGCTACGTTTTACAACAAATTGCGCTAAGGCTGCAAGAATATGTGTGTCAAAGGCTAAGTCATCAAGCTCGGCAAGTGCGCTATTTATTAAATCAATTGCTTTTTGTTGTGCCACATCAAGTCCTAATAATGCAGGGTAGGTCGGTTTATTTAAACTAATATCTGCGCCTTGTGTTTTGCCCAATGTTTCAGTATCTGCAATCACATCGAGCACATCATCTTGTACTTGAAATGCTAAGCCGATGGCTTGCGCGTAATTATCTAATTTAGCCAAAGTATGTAGATCGGTATATTCTGAGGCTAAGGCACCTAGTCGTACACTTGCACGAATTAACGCACCTGTTTTTAATTCATGCATTTTTTGTAATGCATCTAAACTCAGTTGCTGACCGACAGATTCTAAATCAATCGCTTGCCCACCTGCCATACCAAAAACACCAGACTGCACCGCTAAGGTTTTAACCATGTTACTTTGTTGGAGCGGAGATAACTGCTTAGAACACAATACATCAAACGCTAAAGATTGTAATGCATCGCCAACTAATAAAGCCGTTGCCTCGTTATAGGCTTTATGACAGGTTGGGCGGCCGCGGCGTAAATCATCATCATCCATGATCGGCATATCATCATGTACTAAGGAATAAGCATGAATCATTTCAACGGCAGAAGCGGGTGGATCAAGTAAGCTTAAATCGGCATTTAACGCTTCACCAGTAGCGTAGACTAATAAGGCGCGTAGACGTTTGCCACCGCCTAAAGTTGAATAGCGCATCGCTTCAAGTAATTGAGATGATGTCTTATTCGTCGTATCGCTGCTTTCAGGAATGTGTTTAGAAAGTATGTTTTCAATACGTTGTTGGCGCTGTTGCATCCAGGCCGTAAGGCTAAAACCAGTTATCACGATTCAGATGTATTGGGGTCAAAATCCACCAAGCTTGATCGGCCGGATTGCTGTATTAACATTTGAACTTTCTGCTCTGCTGATTGCAAGGTTTCTTGGCAATCACGCGTTAGCAAAACGCCACTTTCATAGAGTTTAAGTGATTCTTCAAGGCTGATATCACCTTGTTCAAGACGCTCTACTAACGATTCCAGCTCTGCGACAGCTGCTTCATAATCGAGTTTTTTCTTTTTTGCCACCATGACTGTCTCTAACCAAAAATCGAGTTAGTGCCTATTATAGGTTAATCGTCGTATTATTGCCTGCTGGATTGTTTGTGGCATAAGCTTTAGGCTGTTACCGTTTTATTAGCGATTTTAAAATCAATATGCAAAGAATTATTCGAGGTTTACACAATTTACCATCACAGCCAATCACTGGCTGTGTTGCCACTATTGGTAATTTTGATGGGATCCACCTTGGACATCAGGCGGTATTAAGCCAATTGGCGATGAAAGCTGATACGCTTGGATTGCCAGCAGTAATTATTACATTTGAACCTCAACCGAATGAGTTTTTTGCGCCTGATAAAGCGCCAGCACGATTATGTCGTTTTCGTGAAAAAGTGGAAGCACTGCGTTGTTATTCAATTCAACAGCTCTGTGTTTTACGTTTTGATAAAAAACTGGCCAATATGACCGCTGACACGTTTATTGAGCGTTTGTTAGTTCAAGGTTTAAATGTGCGTTATTTAGTGGTGGGTGACGATTTTAAGTTTGGTAAAGACCGACAAGGCGACTTTGTGTTACTACAGCAAGCTGGCAAACAGCACGGTTTTCAAGTGGTTAATATGCATACCTTTGCCATTGAACAAAAACGTGTTAGCAGTACTCGTATTCGTAAAGCCTTGGAAGCGGGTGATTTAATTATGGCAGAAAAATTACTTGGTCGTCCGTTTCGTATGAGTGGTCGCGTTGCGCATGGCGATAAACGTGGTCGCACCATGGGCTTTCCTACTGCGAACATTCATTTACATCGCCACAAAGTACCTTTGAACGGGGTTTATGCGGTTCAACTGTTTGGTATCGAAGGCGAACCGATTCAAGGTGTGGCTAATATTGGAGTAAGACCAACCGTGGGTGCTGAAAAAGCATTATTAGAAGTGCATCTATTCGATTTTAACCGGGAAATCTATGGCGAACATGTGCAAGTACATTTCTTACATAAATTACGAGATGAAACCAAATTTGATAGTTTGGAATCATTGATTACGCAAATAAAACTAGACTGCCAGCAAGCAAAACGCTTTTTCGTTACTAGTTAAATGGATCAATAGTGTCATCGATTGATCAAAGAATATCAGGGAGTAGTTATGTTGCAACATCATCATGTTCTGTCGTTATTGTTAGTTAATTTTTTGCTGATAGCCTCGCTAAGTTCCTGCGACTAGGGAGAGGATATTCGGCAAACGCTCTCTACTCAGCCAAGCGATACAAAAGAGATTCCTTTGTGGCTGGATGGCAAGGTCGACATGTCACCTCAGAAAGGGCTGGTTAAACGTAGTCGTGCAGAAGTAATTGATGAGGATGCTGAAATTGCACGTACCGCTGAATTACTGATTATTACAGCTGATAGATTTGATGAAAGTCATCGGATGATCGCCAATCGTGTCGCCCAACTCGAAGATATGCTGCTAGAACATCGTATTAGTGAAACAGCAGTTGACCGATTAGAATGGTTTACCAAGCTGCCATCATTACAAGCCCCGCACAGTTTCTCAGCACTTTGTCAGTACTATTACAATCTGCGCACTCAGGTTAATTAATAGAATGAGATACACGTCTTTGACCAGATTTTAATTTTTTGTAACAAAGCTTGCCCAGGCTCGTCTCATTTTTAGCCTTACGCTAAATTGTTTGGCTATAAAAATAACGAGAACAGTTTTGCAGAACCCAGATGTAATTATTATTAGGAGAGAGAGCAATGATCAACAGCATACCGAAATACCGTAAAGTAATGTTGGTCGCTACCCTGGTAGCGACAGGCGTCGTTTTGGCGTCTTGTGAAAACATGCAAAGCAAGTCTTCCGCTGCGCCTGCGGCGGGGAAAATGTCGATCCAGGCTATGACTGAAATGGCAATGGGCAATATGAAAAAAATCATGATGCTCTCGTCTCAGGATCGTCAAGCCTATGTAATGAAAACGCAGCAGGATTCGATGAAACATGGTGAATCATTATTTGCCAGCGCAAGTCTTGGCAGCAATGGTTTTACTTGTTCCACCTGTCACCCTGGTGGCAAAACAACAGGTGGTAAGGTCCCGATGGGTAAAATGGAAATGGCTATTCCCTCTCTGGTTGGTGTAGCAGCTACATTCCCCAAATTCAAACCAGGTAATGATGCGGTTATCACTTTGGCAGAGATGAACAATAATTGTGTTGTTATGTTCATGAAAGGACAGCCTATTCCTCTTGGTAGTTCAAACGCTCGTGATTTGGCTTTCTTTATCACTAATCTGAGCAAGAATGTGCCATTGACACCTGGCAAGCAAAGTATGGAAATGTAAGCAGCCTAATAGTTTAAGGCTGTTTTAACAGGCGTTTACAACAACGAGGTTTTGACTATGCAGTTAATTTTCTTTACGACATCCCTGCGAACACTCCCTGCTTTTTACATTAAATGGTTTGTGGGGTTGTCGTTTTTTTTGCTGACGATTTGTGCTCAGGCTGAAACGACTTCGGTCGCTTCAGGTCTTAAGTTAGTTCAGCAGTTTGCCTGTCAGAGTTGTCATACCATAGGTGATCAGGGTGGTATAGTCGGTCCTAATCTCAATCAGGTCACCATCCGCCGTGACAAGCAATGGCTGATGGACTGGTTAAAGGATCCGGCAACCATCAAACAGGGAACGTTGATGCCTAAATTTGACTGGAAGCCAGGTGATCGCGAAGCTGTGATTGACTATCTCGCCAGTTTTGCAACACAGGTAGACGGTGATGCCATTATTGCTCAGAAAGGCAAGGATGAAAATGCTGGTAAAGCCTTGATACAAGCTTACCAATGTGCCGCTTGTCACAAGGTGGCTGGCGAACCGGGACGGATGTTGTTTCCTGATTTGACTACTGTCAAGGAACGCCGTACGCCAGAATGGGAACGTAATTGGCTCAAAGATCCACAAGCTATCAAGCCAGGTACGTTCATGCCCAACTTCCATTTAAGTGATGACGAAATTCAGGCTATTACCAGCTATTTGTATCGATAGCTATTCAATTTACTAAAGGAGTTTTGCAGCCCCCTAATTCAACGGGGGGGCTGTTTATCTTCTGCTTTTATACTCTTGGTCATTGGATTTGCTGGTTATTCTTATCCAGTTTTCAGGTTATTTACTCATTCAAATCATTGGCGACAATGCCATGTTGGCAATTGTTTAATATCAATAATATGGTGTGATTGTAGCCATTGTCGGGCATCATCAGCATCGTGTTCAAACCATGCTTTGGCACTGCCTAGTCTGAAGGTGTAACCCCAGCGATCCATATCAATCATCATCCGTTCTCTACCGAGGTTGGGTAGAAAGTCAGCAAGTAGAATTTGTAAATAGCAGACACCATTTTCTTCGTCATAATCACCTTCGGCATCGGTATCGAGTTTGGCACGACGTTGTGGATCCATACAAATATAGTGACAGGCTTCATGCAAGGCCGAGTGAATAGGCGTGTCGTGGCGAAGATAGAGTAAGTTGCCAATCAAACCTGCTTCACGTTCACCAAAAAAACTACCGGGAATGCTATCTTCATCTGCAACAAATTGTATTTCTAATCCATAGGGTTTAAGTAAGCCTGCTAATTGTTGTTGGCGCATCGCATTGCAGTTTAAAACATTGGTTGGATCTGCTGTGACAGCGGGATTAGACACGTCGAGCATCACCCACAATGTGGTTAATCACCATGCCCGCTAAGGTAAGACCAAAGATAGAAGGCATATAGCTAACGGTGCCATTAACAGCTCGGGGGCGACCACGACCGACGGCTTCTGGTGGTAATGGTGGTAAAGGTGATTCAAGTGAATACACCGTTTGAATACCTCGACCAACACCACGTCTACGTAAATGACCACGTAATTGTTTAGCCAATTTACAGATTGAAGTATCTAATAAATCCCCCGTTCTGACTTGGGTCGGATCAAGTTTGCCACCAGCACCCATGCTTGAGAACGTTGCTTGTTTATTTCGCCAAGCTGTTTCAATTAAGGTGGTTTTGCTACTCATGCTATCAATGGCATCAATCACTGCATCATAAGGATGATCAAGTAAGTCTGGGATCGTGTCAGGTGTAAGAAACTCTTTGATAATAGTAATGTGGCAATCAGGATTGATATCACGAATGCGTTCTGCCATGACCTCTGCTTTTGACATACCAACGGTTGAGTTTAATGCGACTAATTGACGATTAGTATTCGAGCCTGAAACTACATCGTGATCGACTAATGTCATTTGACCAACGCCCATTCTTGCCAGTGCTTCAGCGGTAAATGAGCCAACACCACCGATACCCGCCAGGAAGACATGACTGTTTTGCAGGCGTGCAATGCCTTGGTCACCTAATAAGATGTGAGTACGTTCAAACAGCGAATTAATTTTAGTCATAACTCTGTCATTCAAGCAATTGATTTAAACCGCGTATTTTAGCTTATTAGCTAATCTAAAGACACGTTTCTATTGAGTCAGTTTGACGGTGTAAATTTGAATTGTTTGATTGCAAAGCGTAGGTCTGACATCGAGACTGTTTGTTTACCAAAGTGGAGATTGATGTAAAGCTCGGTAATATGATCAATCTGCTGACTAAGGTGTGGATAACCTTGTTTTAATGCCCTGGCAAAATCAAGCGGGCCTTGTTGTTTGGGTCTGACACAGCCAGCACGTGCCGCTTTTTTACAAAAAGTAGAATAGAGTTGTGATACCGGATCATAACGTGGGCGATGATAAAACAAATAAAAACTAATCAGTAAAGACACTAATACGAAGCCCATTGCCAGCCATAAAGCCATGGTTTGCCAATCAGGTTTAGTCATACCGAGTTTCTGTAGAACTTCTTTTTGAAGTTCAGGGCCATAGGCCAAAATCCATTGGTTCCATGCATTATCAAGTGCATCCCAATTAGTACGGATAGTGTGCCAGAGATCGATAAGTTGCCGACTGCTTGCCATCAATAGTGGTGTGTTAAATCCCTCTGGCATGATCGTGCTGATACCCTGGTCAATACGCTGTGGTGATACTGCTGAGGTTGGATCAATGCGGATCCAGCCTTGATCCTCTAACCAGACTTCAACCCAGGCATGGGCATCGCGTTGACGAACGACTAAAAAGCCATCAACAGGATTTATTTCTCCACCGAGATAACCTGTAACAATACGTGCTGGCACACCTGCAGCACGCATCAACACTGTAAAACTGGCAGCATAATGTTCACAAAATCCACGTCGACTTTCAAATAAAAAGCGGTCAATGGTATCTCCCGTTAATACAGGTGGGGTGAGCGTGTAATAAAAGTCATTTTGGTTAAAATAAGCGAGTGCTTTGTTGATAAGTTCGGTTGGCTGTGAACTTTGTTGCTGCCAGGTTTGAGCAAGCTGTCTGGTTCTTGGGTGTAACTTGTCTGGCAGTTGCAGTGCATTGTTAATAACGTCATCTTGTTTAGGGTTTAAGCTAAATTGAGAATAAGATCTTAAACGAATCTGCTGGCGTTGATTGATTGGTTTGATGCTACGTAATTGACCATCATAGGTGTAGTGGCTAGCAGGTGTTAGTGGCGGTTCGCTTGGAAAATCAAGTGCAAATAACCAGCGTTTATTATGAGGTTCAAGTGTTATGGTGTAGGCGTACTCGTTTCCACTAGTGGTGAAATCGGGGCGGTGCGACATGACGTGGCGCTTATTCAACTCTGTCCATGTGATGCCATCTGTTTGCCATAATACAGGACCTCGCCAGTATAGCTGTGATTGAGCAGGGATTTGATCTTTAAATCTCACGCGAAAGGCAATTTCATCCGATAAAATCAGTTGGCTGATTTTGCCCAGAGTCATGCTGTCATCGATGCCCGATTTGCCAGAATGAGCATCTTGCGGTAACCCCCAGAGTGGCCCAGCGATACGAGGGAATAAAACAAATAGCAACAGCATTAAAGGTATAGCTTGTAATAACATCGAACTAGCCAATTTGATTAGTCCTTTATTGGATAAAGACTTTTTGCTGTCGTTTAAGCTGATCAAGCTGGCGGTCATAATGATCACAACAATAAACATCAATAATGCTGTTGGAATATTTTGTGAATAAAAGAAGTTGGTTACGACCAAAAAATAGCCAAGAAAACAGCTGATGTAATAATCACGGTGATTTCGAATTTCGACTACTTTTAAGCTAAGCATTACGGTGAGCAAGGCGACACCTGCATCACGACCGATTAAGTTGCCATAACTGATAAACAGCAATACGAATGCGATGCCAGCGATGGCAAGATGAATTAGTTTGAACGATGAAATCTGCTTTGTTGGCAATGGCCAGAAATGCCGAATTGCCATTATCCGCCAAAAAATCATGGCAATGAAAATGATGGCAACCCAAATGGGTTGATAGATAAAATGAGGTAAAGCACCGAGACTCAAACCTGCCATTAACCATAATAAAGATGTATTGGATGGTTGAGGCTTATTCATTATCAAATAATGCCAAAGCAGTTAGACAATGATGACGATGGACATCGCCATAACCATAATTTATAAAGCGATTGGGCAAGTTTAGACCATAATCAATTCCTGCTTCATCGGCTTGCAAAATCCATTTGCATAGTTGTGATAATCGGGCTTCATGATCGGCAACTTGAGCAACAGCATCCCAAGATAACATCAACTGACCGCCTTGGTAGCCGGTAAATTGTTTAATTCGGAACACATCATCGCGAGCTAATGCCTTCCAAGCAATGGCACGAAGTGGATCGCCAGCTCGATAGGTATTTAAACCTGAAAAATCATCATTACCTTTTTGAGTTGGATCTGTTATCTGATCACCAGAATCTTTTGATAGAGGTAAGGCTAATGCCCCCAAAGGTTGTGGATAAACCAGCACTTTGGTATCGCTAGTGAAGTAACTCCATGTGTGATATAAGCCCAATGGAAACTGACTTGCAATACGGATTTGTCCTAATGATTGATAACCACGTCGTAGGCTTGGAACAGGATAATGCACAGTGATTGTGTCACCCGCTTTTAACTGTGTAATTGTATAATTATGGGCAAAACCACCTAAACGCTCGAACGGGTTCCATGAACGTGATTTAGACTGTTTACTGGTGAGTTCTATTTGATAGCTGGTGCGATGGCAACGATTTTCAAACAGTAGATTAAACTTGATGGCTTGACCCGCAAACACGGGGTTGGCATAAGCATTAATGAATTCGATTTTTGCGACATTACGATAACTGTGATGCATGGCAACCCAGCCCATACTCACGAGTAAAAAACACAGAACATGACCAAGACTATTACTGTAGTTAATTGCACCTAATAAAATCAGGATCAGAAAGCCGGCATAAATAAAGCCAAATCGCGTTGGAATAATAAATACCCGACGGCCACGAACAGCATTTAGTCGTTGATAAAGTTGGCTAAGATACTGCGTCATAATAGTTAACCTTAGTTATGGAATGGCAATAGCATTAATGAGGTCAGTTATAAAATCACTAGTCGCATTTTGTGCCCGAAGAGGGAGGCGATGAGCGATCACATTGGGTAAAACGGCTTGTACATCTTCTGGTAATACCTGCTGATGTTGTGCAATTAATGCCCATGCTTGCGCTGCTCGTAATAAGGCAATGCCTGCACGTGGTGATAAGCCATAGACAAACTGACCCGAATCACGAGTGTAGGCTAAGATCTTTTGAATATAATCAATCAAGGCGGATGAAACATGTACTTTGCTAACGGCATCTTGTAAGACGTTTAATTGATCTGAATTGATGACGGCGGTGAGATCATGCACTAATTGCCGACGGTCTTGCCCTAATAATAAGTCACGTTCTGCTTGTGCGTTCGGATAGCCCAATTCAATTCGCATTAAGAAGCGATCAAGTTGTGATTCTGGTAGTGGAAACGTTCCAATTTGATTGGACGGGTTTTGGGTGGCGATGATGAAAAAGGGCTCGGGTAAATCATAGGTTTGGTTTTCGATAGTGATTTGATGTTCTTCCATTGCCTCTAATAAGGCACTTTGGGTGCGTGGCGTGGCACGATTAACCTCGTCAGCCAAAATCAATTGGGTAAATATTGGGCCTTTATGAAGGCTGAATTCCTGGGTGTCACGATTAAAAATGGCCACACCTAAAATATCAGCCGGCAACATATCACTGGTGAATTGTATACGTTGAAAACTCAAACCAAGTGTTTTGGCCAAGGTATGAGCCAAGGTTGTTTTACCTACACCGGGCAGATCTTCAATTAATAAATGGCCACCTGCCAATAAACAGCTCAAAGCAAGTTTCACAGGCTTGTTTTTTCCGACAATAACAGCATTGATCGCGTTTAAAATATGTTCGATGTCGTTGTGCGGCATGCAGCTTTCCTTTATGAATGAGCATTCCATTAAGTTAAATATTGAATAATTTCTTACAGTTTTCAGTGGTGATTTTAGCAATGTCTTTGACTTTTTGCTGACGCAGATCGGCAACAATATTGGCTATGACAGCAATAGACTCTGGTGAGTTGCGTTGGCCTTGTTTGCCTTCTAATGGCATATCAGGGGCATCGGTTTCTAGCACGATACTGGAAAGAGGTAATTGTTTAATTAAATTATGTAGTCGTGTTGCCCATTGATAACTATAAGCACCACCAATGCCAAATAACAGGCCTTGTTTTATGTAATTTTGTGCCTGTTGTTCGCTGCCACTAAATGCATGAACAACGCCGCCTTTTACCGGGTATTGTTTTAATAATGCGATCATTTGGTCATGCGCTTTTCGCACATGTAAAATCACGGGCAGGTCTGCCTGTTGCGCCAGTTTTAATTGTGCTGTCACGAGTTTGATTTGTGCGTCTTTATCATGATCTTTACTATAAAAATCGAGTCCAATTTCACCGATGGCGACCACGTTTTTTTGAGATAAATACAGTTCTAATGTTTTAAGATCATCAGCCTGATGCTGTTGCATAAACATCGGATGTAAGCCAAGTGCAGGATGCAACATAGCATTGTGTTCACACAGTTCAAACATGCGAGGCCACTGTTGGGCTGTTACGCCAGGAATAACGATATGACTAATACCGAGTTGTTGACAGCGTTTTAAGATCTGCCAACGATCCAGATCAAATTGTTCAAAATCAAGGTGGCAATGACTGTCAATTAAGTGCATTATTAAATACTAATATAGATAGTGGTGTTTAACAAAATGAAAAAAACAATTCGCCAAGCTGCGTCAGCGCATGAAATGTTGATGATGAATTTGGCTATCTTCCATTTATTATTACCTGTTGCAGCATTGAGTAGTGGTTATATGACCATTGTGCTAACCATATCATTAATCGGTTCTTTATTAATGATGTTTTACATCAATTATCGTTCACGAAAAGGCCATGAAGATGATTTTGTTGATTTGAATTGGAAGCTGGCGTGGAAACGTTGTCATTTGTTGTTAATTAGTTACGCGATTGCGGCTTTGATCATGTTATTGGGACTGGTGTTAGCGCTTATTCAGCCAGATCACGTTATGTATACTATTGTTTTAGTTGTATTCAGTCGTATCGCAGCGGCGCCAATCGTATTGATGGTATTAGCTTTATTTGTAATGGCAACTACTGATTTATCACAAGCGCGTCGGGGTGTAATGGCAAAACCGTAATGTGTCTTATTCCTGCTTCGCCTTCACCACGAGGATCACTTACAGCTGATAATTGCTGGGTAGTTTTATCAAAAATAATGACCTGCATATTGCCATACTGACGATCCAATTGTTTTATGTCATGACCATAACGTTTAAGTTGGTTTAATTCATCATCAGAAAATCCGCTCGATTCAACTTGAATAGAATTCGGTGAGTATTGATGGTGGAAGCGAGGAGAGCTAACAATTTCCTGTGCCGATTTATCATCAATAAAATCCAGTATACCCAGTAAAACCATTGTAATTATACGACTGCCGCCCGGTGTGCCAATGATCATAAGCTGTTTATCATTTTCGACAAATGTTGGGGTCATACTGGACAAAGGCCGTTTATTGGCTGTAATAGCATTAGCGGAAGTACCAAGTAAACCATAAACATTTTCAGTCCCGGTTTTGGCAGAAAAATCATCCATTTCATCATTGAGTAACACACCGGTTCCGGCAGGTACAAAGCCTGAACCAAATGGATAATTAATACTCAAAGTAGCTGAAACACGATTGCCATAGTGATCAATGACGGAAAAATGGGTGGTATCTTCACCTTTATTTTGATCGAGCCGCTGTGCAAATGAGCTAAAGTCACTGGCATGGTCCAAATCAATTGAAGAAGCCAGTTGTTGACTATAACTTTTTGAAATCAGCTTTTTGGTAGGGACTGAAACAAAGTCCACATCCCCCAAATAACGACTACGATCATAATAGGCGCGTCGCATCACTTCACTAATAAGATGTTTTCGTTGTACCGAATCAGCTTCAGTCAGGGGTAGTTGTTCGAGTTGATTCAGCATAGACAGTAATGCAATACCACCCGACGATGGTAACGCTGACGAGGTAATGGTGTAACCTAGGTAACTGCCTTTAATAGGTTGGCGGAGTTTGATTGTGTAATTAGCAAGATCATCCAGCGTCCAAATGCCGCCGTGTTTTTGCACATCGGTGACTAATTTCTCGGCAATATCACCCTGATAAAAACCATCACGCCCAGATTGAGCCAGTTGGCGTAAGGTGTTTGCCAAATCAGTTTGAATAAGCAGGCTATTCACGTCAGGTACGTGATTACTGTTCAAGAATATAGTCGTACCAGCAGGTGAATCGATGAGTGCATTTAATCTGAACTGAGCGAGTTTGCGATAGTGTTCGCCAATTTTAAAGCCTGTTTCAGCATAATGAATGGCGGGTGCTAAACTTGTTTTCAGGGGTAGTTTGCCATAATTGTTAGCTAGATAATCAAGTGCAGCAGGTACCCCGGGAATCGCGGCAGCCAGTGGACCATTGAGTGATTTATGCTTATCAAATTGTCCATGCTGATCAAGATACATAAAACGGTGGGCTTGTGATGGTGCGGTTTCGCGGCCATCGAGCATGACTTCAAAACCATCGTGAGCACGATGTAATAACCAAAATCCACCACCACCTAAGCCAGACCCTGTTGGTTCAACTACTGCTAATGCTGCACTGATGGCAACGGCGGCATCAAAGGCATTACCGCCCTGGTTCAATATGTCAAAACCAGCTTGTGTTGCGAGTGGATGTGCTGTTGCTATGGCGGCTTGATGTTGTTGTGCATAACTAGTCGGGCAGATTAAGCTTGCCGTTATTAACAACAATGTCCAAATGAATTTCAACATCGTAAAGGCTTATTTATGGCGTTTTTTAAGTGAGGCTTGGCGCATGTTTTCCCTAATTTGTTGTTTTTTAGCGCGATGCGTCGCAATGGTAATGGCGGTGTCAGCGCCAATGTGAGCTTCACCGCGTTGTTGAGCTAGTAACATTTGCTTTTCACGCTCTTTAAAACGTGCTTTTTGCTCATCGGTAGATGTGTTATAACAATGTGGACAACTGACGCCGTGCTGATAATGTTCGCTCAGTTTATCTTGCTCAGTGATGGGCATGCGACAAGCATTACATTGGTCATAGTTACCTTTTTCCAGACTATGATTAACGGTGACACGTTCATCAAACACAAAACACTCACCTTGCCACAGTGTTTGTTGTTCTGGCACCTCCTCAAGGTACTTTAAAATACCACCTTCAAGATGATAGACCTCCTCAAAGCCTTGCTGTTTTAAGTAGGCTGTTGATTTTTCACAGCGAATACCGCCCGTGCAAAACATAGCTACTTTTTTATTCTTTTTAGGGTCGAGATGTTGTTTTACATAGTGAGGAAACTCACGAAAACTTTCTGTTTGAGGGTTTATCGCATTTTTAAATGTACCGACTTGTACTTCATAATCATTGCGGGTATCGACCAGAATTACATCGGGATCACTAATTAAAGCATTCCAATCTTTGGGTTTAACGTAGGTACCTACAACCCGTTTGGGATCAATCCCTTCAACCCCCATGGTGACGATTTCTTTTTTTAACTTGACGCGAGTACGCAGGAAAGGCATATCGTCAGTATAGGACTCTTTGTAGCTGAGTTCAGCTAGTCTTTCATCTTTACGCAGATACATTAACAAAGCATCAATACTTTCACGACAACCCGCAACTGTGCCATTGATACCTTCCTGGGCAAGCAATAATGTGCCTCGCACATGATTATCCAGCATAAAATCAAGTAATGGCTGCTTTATTTCCTGGAAGTTATCCAAGCTGACAAATTTATATAAAGCGCATACAACAAACTTAGCCATGGTGGGTCCTGAACATAAAAATTAATGGATGGTATTTTACGTTGAATTTCGGTACTTGTCCTAACGCATTGGTAACTATCTATCTGGAAAATATAATGAAACTGTTAACTGAGTTATATTTAACTTACTTTTATAGTGGTACAGTGAACAGTCACGTATTTTCATTAGTGGAGGTTTTTATGATCGACGCTGACATATCAATACACGAAAATAAGCAGTGGCACCGTGATCATGCCTTATGGTCGGAAGAGGTTCGGTTCTGGCAACATGAAACTGAACGCTTGGTTGCCATGTTGTACCTCATTGAACGTGCTATACCGGATCATTCTTCTTTATTGGATCAGCATAAATCCATGGTTGATCAGCATGAGCAACGAATTATCAGTTATGAGTGCGGTATTGATCGATATTGCCTAGAGACGTGGCCTGATTATAAAACGCTTAAGCAACAACTTTGTTGTCATGACCAACTATCAAAAGTGCATGAACAAATGAGGCTTGAACATCAAAAAATCAAGGGACTTTACAGTAGTGAAATGAAAAGGTTTAGAACCTTATTATTAAAATTACTGGAGGAGTCTGAGTCATTATTTAATGACTAAATCAACTACCCCAATGTCGAACACGACCAGTGTCGAGATGGACAAAATCCGATTTGGAATAATAGCCAACACCACCTGCATGAAGGTTTAGTGCCGCTTTTCGTAAATCAGATAAATGTCTTCCTGGTAAACGGATATCTATGGCTTTACCTTGCATGTGCAAGCTTTTCTTGGCAACACCTGAACTTTGTTGATTGAGCATGGCATTGGTTTTGGGTGAGCGGTATCCAGAAATAACATGGAAAGGTTGTTTGCCATTCATTTTGTGATGAAGAATATTGAGTAAATCAATTAAGTCTTTATCAATTGGCGTAACATCACCAGTGCGATGATCGCGTAAAACACGATTAATGGCATGTAATTCACTGGCTTGATAGTGACCTTCAGCCCAATAGGTTGAATTGAGACTTTCGCCAGTATGTAAATTGATTAATGATAATTTTCGTTCAGGTTGCTTAAATGCGGTGGCAAATGCATTTGGCATTACCAGACCGGTAGTTAAACCCAGACTCATTTTAAGAAATTGACGGCGGGTATTGTGTTGTTGCGTATGTTGTTGCAGTTGCTCACGTTTAAATTGCATGCATTTTACCCGTTAAATTTAGTTTAATCTTATGAATTATATATAGAATTTAATTGTTATTACAACATACTAGCGATCTGTTTGTCACGATGATAGATGTCTGGAGAGAAATATAGTTCACCTTCTATCACTGATGCTGTGATATAGACCACATAAATTTTTAATGGTTGAGCTAATTTTTGTCCACGATTTTGATTGCTTGCAATCGTATCTAAAACAGTTCGATCTGAATCAGATTTATCTAAGGTAAAGTTTGCCAGAGCGATAGGATCCTGTACTCGAATACAGCCAGAACTGAATGAACGATTAACTTCACTGAATAATTCTTTATGCGGCGTGTCATGTAAGTAGATATTCCACTGATTATGAAACATAAATTTCAATTTACCTAATGCGTTATGCTCACCAGGATCTTGTCGTAATGTATAGGGAAAATGTCGCTTATCCATCGCATGCCAATCTATAGAGTAGGGGTCGTGTTCAATACGTTGACCATCTTCAGTTGAAAAAACACGAATATCATGTTGATAGAAATAATTCAGATCCTTTTTCTGTTTTGGCAATAAATCCAAACGTGCCAACTTTCTGGGTACATTCCAATAGGGATTAAAGACTAATCGATCAATATCACTACTAAAACTGGGTGTTTGACGTGTGGTTTGACCAACTATTACTGGCATTTCCAGCTTTTCTTGGCCTTGTTTTACTGCTGTCAGTGAATAATTTGCCAAATTAACCAAGACATAACGTTCTCCTAAATTTTTGGGTAACCAGCGATGGCGCTCGAGGGCTACTTTTATTTGGTTGAGGCGTTCTGTGACGGATACATTCATTTCACGACGTGTTTCAGAGCCAATAATGCCGTCAACTTTCAAGTTGTATTTTTTTTGAAAGCGTTTAACGGCTTGTTCCAGTAATGGGGCATAAACATCGGTGGATAATGGCTGAGTTAATGTCAAATGCTCATCTTCAAATGCTAAACGTTGCTGAATTAAAGCAACATTTGGATGAGTGTCACCAGGTTTTAATAATGGTGTATCGGGTATTTCAGACCAACCACCTCGCTCAACATAACGTTGATAACGTGTCAGAGCCTGACTTAACAAACGATATTGTTCTGAATCAGGGACTACTTTATTCAGTTCTGATTTAAGGTGAGGTTGTAGTATGGCTTGTTGTAAAAATTCAAGATTATTAAATTTGGGCTGTTCTATAAACCAGCTAGAATCGGCTGATTTAGCATGTAATTTTCCATGTTGAAGATGATCAATTAGTTTTAACAGGCCATCTGATAGCACTAAATCAAAGAGTTGGGCTGTCTCTGTGTTAATTGAGGGATTTAACTTTTGCAGTTCAGTCCAATGGTAATCATCTCGTCTCAAACCATGTTGTGTTGCGGCTGCGATAAAATCAAGGGCATCATGGGCATGAGAACCAAGTTGATTTTTACTAAGCCAGAGATAATGTTGATCGCGATAAAGTGCTTTTAATATAGGTAAATTCAATTCAAGGTGTGAGCTGGGTGTGATCTCATCAAGCCAGTGATTGTTATCAGCAAAAGTTGGCAAACTGATAGTAAATATCAGTAACAATGCCAAAACCATTATCCTGCTCTGTTTCACAGACTACGCTCAGTAACTAAGTTAATTGTTATCTTCACACTTTGAACTGGCTACGGTCAAGCAGCATTTAGTCGAGATTTAACTAATAACCATAAAAAGAATGGACCACCTAATAAGGTAGTAATGACACCAACAGGAATTTCAGCTGGTGCAATAATAGTGCGTGCCAGCGTGTCACAGACAATTAAGAAGCTGCCTCCGAATAATAATGTTGCTGGCGTTAACCAGCGATGATCACTGCCGATAAGTAATCGGCAGATATGCGGTACCATCATTCCAATAAAACCAATAGGCCCACATAATGCAACGATAGCGCCGACACATAAGGAAGTGACAAAAAATAATAGGTAGCGAACCTGTTTAACAGCAACACCGCGACTTAGTGCAATATCATCACCTGCCATTAATAGATTAAGTTCACGCCTTAACCAAAGAATTGTGACAATACACACACTAACAAAGGGCAGTAATTGCAACATGTCGTGATAGCCAACACTATTGATGCTACCCATCAGCCAACGTATGATTCTGAAAGAGTCGGAGATATTGCTGAGATATTGAATAAATAAAATCAGGCTTGAGAAAAAGAAGTTGATGGCAACACCGCTTAATAATAAGGTTTCTGGTGAAAAACCACTACGAAAACGACTGATTGCAAATACAATTGAAATCGCAACTAATGCGCCACTAAATGCCGCCAAACTACTACCATCAATACCCAATACACTGAAGCTTAAACCTAAAAAAACATAGCTTGCCGCCCCAAGTGAGGCACCACTGGCAACACCTAAAGTGAATGGTGTTGCCAGAGGGTTATGAAACATGGCTTGAAACACCATGCCACAGACGGCCAGCCCTGCACCGACTATAAATGCAAGCAATACGCGCGGTAATCGGATTTGCATCAAAATTTGATTGTAGAGTTCACTATTATCGAAATGAATTTGTCCGATATAGGGACTGACACCAAGAGTGAAAAGCGATATTAAAGTAATCGTTATTAAGACGGGTTTTGGGGTCATTTGAATTCACTCGTCAAAGCCACTTTTGCACCTGTCTGTGGATGAGTGGCAAAGACAAATTGTTGATCATAAAGCTGGTTTAATTGTTGTGTATTCATAAACTCGCTTGAATTGCCATACCACAAGGTTTTACCCTGTTTTAGTGCCAGAATATGTTGGCTATGCTGACAGGCATGATTAAGATCATGACTGACTTCGATCACACTGATATTGTGCTGTTGATTGAGATCTCGTATCAAATTATGTACTTCAACCTGGTGATGGGGATCGAGAAAACTGGTAGGTTCATCCAATAATAATAGTGGTGTTTGTTGGCACAATGCAGCCGCAATCATAACTCGCTGTATTTCGCCACCACTTAAGGTTTGCATTTGTCTTTCAAGAAATGATGTGATGTCAGTGATCGTAACGGCACGATCAAAAGCCTGTTGATCTTTGTGTGACCAGTCCGAAAATGGGGAGTGATAGGGATAACGTGCCATTTTGATAAACTCATTCACTTTGAACAATAAACTATGGCCATGAGCCTGGGGCACGTAACTGATATGTTGGGCTAATGATTTTTGCTTGAGTTGCGATAGCAGTAATTGATTGAGTTTTATCGAACCTGAACTAAGAGGGACTATCGACATGATCGCTTTTAGTAAGGTACTTTTACCGGCACCATTAGATCCGATCACACATAGATAATCGCCTTTTGCCATAGCAAAACTAATATCATAAAGCAGTGTTTTATTGGCAATAGTAACGACCAGGTTATCAATTGTGAAAAACGCTGTCATGGCTTTAGATCTGTCCAATCAATTTCGGGGTGAATAATCTGAGCAAACTGATCTAATAACAACATAATTCGTGGGCCAGGAATGGTAGCGTAACTTTGTTCGATAATATGGACGCGGTTCTGTTGTATAGCATTAATATAACCTAGACTCTGCCATTGTTGTTTAACCTTAGTGAGATCGGAATTATGATCATCAGCTTCTGGAAAAATATCAATAATAACGTCTGGATTAAGTGTTAATAGACCTTCGAGCGATAGTGAGGGTACTTTAGGTGTGCTCTTAGAATACACATTTTGACCACCGGCTAAAGTAATCAGATCGTTATAAAAGTCGTGTTGGCCTGAAATATAGATTGTTTTGACCTGTTGTTCAGCCAAACTATGACCAATAGTAACCATAACCTTAGGGCGATTTAAGCCTTTAATTTTGCCGTTGATAAAGGCTATTTTTTGATCCATTTCAGTCATAATTTTCTGGGCTTGTTTTAAATGATCTGTTTGTTGTCCGATCCTGATAAGTGTATTTTTGATCGTTGCCAAGGTTTCATTACGCACGGTCAGTGTTTTAATATTAAGCTGTTTGAGTTGTTCGACTGCACGGGTTTGATTTTCCAGCAAAATCACTAAATCAGGTTGCAGTGCCAGAATAGCCTCAAGGTTTGGATCGAGAAAACCACCGACTTTTGGTAGTGTCGCAACCTGACTTGGATAATCACAATAATCAGACACCGCGATGACCCGATCTCCGACGCCCAAAGCAAATAAACTTTCAGTAATGCTTGGTGCGATAGAAATGATGCGCTGTGGTGATGTTGGCTCGACAGTTGTTATCGGCATTTCATCTTTTGCCTGTATTACGATAAAAATAAAAATCGCAATAAATAATAATAGCGGCCAAAAATGGCGCATTTTTAGTCCCTGAATAATCGAAATTGACATTATAATGCCTAATTTGCTTCAACAACGAGAAATCAATGAAACAACTTCAACACGTCTTCGATAATGCCGACCTTTTGTATAACCTGACCGAAATTGATCAAGCCCTAGTGCAATTATCAGAACAATTAAGTTCAGAGTATTCACAGTTAAATCCGTTATTACTCTGTGTAATGACTGGGTCAGTGATAACAGCAGGGCAATTATTACCTAAATTGGTTTTTCCACTGGAATTGGACTATATCCATGTCACACGTTATGGCGATAAAACCGTTGGCGGTGACTTAAACTGGTTACATCGTCCTGTAAGCGATTTAGCTAATCGTCATGTTATTTTAATTGAAGACATTTATGATGAAGGTGTGACCTTGCATACCTTGCGTGATTATTGTGAAAAAGCAGGGGCTGCCAGCGTTAAATGTGTTTGTCTGATTGATAAAAATCATAATAATAAAGTGGGAAAACTCCCTGAGTTTATAGGACTTACTGTGCCTGATCGCTATGTGTTTGGATTTGGTATGGATTACAAAGGCTATTGGCGTAATGCACCAGGTATCTATGCCGTGAAGGAGTCTTAATATGACTGTATTGGCGATTATCGGTGGTACGGGTTTGAGTGAGCTTGATGATCTCGTTATTCACGGATATAAGCAGGTCGATACCCCGTTTGGTCAAACGTCATCTGATATTTTGATCGGGGACTTGGCGGGGCAATCTGTTTTGTTTTTACCAAGACATGGTCAAAATCACACTATTCCGCCACACAAGATTAATTATCGTGCGAATATTTGGGCCTTACATAGTTTGGGTGTCGCATCAATTATTGCTGTTGCTGCAGTAGGTGGTATCCGTGACGATATGGCACCTGGTGTAATAGCGGTACCAGATCAAATTATTGACTACACCTATGGCCGTGAGCATAGTTTTTTTAGTGAAAATTTTTGTTCAGATAATCATATTGATTTTACCTATCCATACGATCAGGTTTTGCGCCAGCAATTACTTGCTGCTGGTGAACAACGCAACATTAACATGATTGATGGTGGCACCTATGGCGCAACGCAAGGTCCACGATTAGAGACGGCTGCAGAAATCAACAGAATGGCACAAGATGGTTGTGCAATGGTCGGTATGACGGGTATGCCTGAAGCAGGTTTAGCGAGAGAGTTAAACATGGCTTATGCCACTTGTGCGGTAATGGCTAACTGGGCAGCGGGTTTAAGCGATGGTGTGATTAGTATGACAGCGATCGAACACACCCTTAATTTAGGAATGAAGCATGTCAAACAGATCGTTAGCCAGCTTATTCTGACACAGTAGGTGCGGCTTCTGTTGGCAATGAAAATGATTTCAGTTGATTAATGCCAACTTGTGCAGCTTCAGGTGTTGCGACTGGCGTTAATTCCAGCAAGGCTCCGAATTTGGGATGATCAAACAAATAGACTTTTCTTGATCGAATACGTTGAGATTGTTCAAGATGAGGATTGCGAGAGGCATTAATATCAGCACCATCAGGTGTGACATCGGACCAACTGTTAACATTTATCTGGTTTTCCATCATCCATAAGTCTAATTTGGCGTGAAGATAGGTCGCTTTATAAAGTTGTATCGAACCTGAAATAAAACCATCATTTGATTTAACTTCAATGGTTTGTGATCGCCCTTTGCTTAACATGGATTGTTGCCATGCCTGATAATAATGCACGCGGTATCCTGCCGAGCGATTCAGATTTCCTACGATATTGGTCAATGAGTGTGTTTGTGCCGGTTGGATGTATGCATTTGCCATTGTCGGGTTGAGAACTGCTTCAGCAATTTTAGTCAATGGCCATTGTTCATCGCTATAGCTATTAAGTTGTTCAAACACAAGCAATTCAACTTGATACCATTGTTCGGCACGTGCTTGTGTGGTTACAAATAAAGCGAATAGTGTGAAGATAATGTGTGTGAAATGATATGATTTCATGGTAGGTCTGAATTCAAAATAGTATGACTATTGTGCTGTTTCATGTTGAAAAAGTCCAAGATTTATCTTGAACATTATTTTTACTGTTATTATTTGGTTTGTCATTTTATCTATTTATCCGGAGAACAAAAATGGAAGGTTTCTCAGCATTTGTACTTTTTTTCCTTGTCCTTGCAATTGTCATTGTTCTTATGGGCGTTAAGTCGGTGCAACAGGGGCGCGAATTCACTGTTGAACGATTTGGCCGTTATACACGCACCTTGCGTCCAGGTCTTAATTTGATCGTACCTGTAGTCGACACTATTGGCGCCAAGATCAATATGATGGAACAGGTGTTAGATGTACCCTCACAAGAGATCATTACTAAAGATAATGCGATGGTACAAGTGGATGGCGTCGTGTTTTTCCAAGCGATTGATGCAGCCAAAGCAGCCTATGAAGTCAATAATCTTCATAATGCAATTCTAAATTTAGTCATGACCAATATTCGTACGGTTATGGGGTCGATGGATTTAGACGAATTATTATCAAAACGTGATGAAATCAATGCGCGCTTGCTTCATGTTGTTGATGATGCAACCACGCCTTGGGGCGTTAAAGTGACGCGTATCGAGATTAAAGATATTGCACCACCTGCTGATTTGGTTGAAGCGATGGGGCGTCAAATGAAGGCTGAGCGGGTTAAACGTGCCAATATTCTGGAAGCAGAAGGGTTGAGACAATCTGAAATCTTACGAGCAGAAGGTGAAAAACAAGCAGCAGTATTAGAAGCAGAAGGTCGACGTGAGGCAGCATTTAGAGATGCTGAAGCGCGCGAACGGTTAGCACAGGCTGAAGCTGCAGCGACTACCATGGTGTCTGAAGCGATTGCAAAAGGTGATATTCAGGCAATTAATTATTTTGTCGCTCAAAAATATGTTGAGGCAATGAAAGATATGGCGAGTGCTGACAATCATAAAGTTGTGTTTATGCCACTGGAAGCTAGTGCTGTAATTGGTTCCTTAGGTGGTCTTGCAGAATTAGCAAAAGATACCTTCAAGAAGGAAGTGTAAGGATGGATGCCTTGATACCCTTTGTACCTGACTTTTGGCATTGGTGGATAGTTGCGGTTGTTTTGGTCATCATTGAAATTTTAGCACCGACCTTTTTTGCAATGTGGATGGCGATTGCCGCGTTTTTGACTGGGGTAGCGTTGTATTTAATGCCTGATATGACATGGGAGTATCAGGTGTTGATGTTTGCGTTATTGTCGGTGATAAGTATCGTGCTATGGCGTAATTATTATTCAAAAAATCCGATAGCGACTGATGAACCTTTACTTAATCGCCGTGGAGAACAATATGTTGGCCGTGTTATTACCTTGAAAACGCCGATTGTTGATGGTCAAGGCAAAATTCAAATTGATGATTCAACATGGAAAATTGAAGGCGAAGACTGCCCAGAAGGCACCAAAGTTAAAATTACCAGTGTTAACAATGTGGTTTTTACGGTTGAGATACAGCACTAATTATTTATGGCTGAATTTTTCAACACAGGCTTAAGCCAGCAAGATTTTTTAGAACAATATTGGCAGAAAAAACCACTTGTTATTCGTCAAGCACTTAAGCAGTTCAAATCGCCCATTTCACCAGAGGATCTAGCGGGACTGGCGTGTGAACCTGATATTGAATCTCGCTTGATCCAAGAGTTTGGTAGTCAAGGTTCATGGCAAGTCCGGCATGGGCCATTTTCAGAACAGGATTTTGAGACCTTACCTGCTACACATTGGACCTTATTGGTTCAAGATGTTGATAAACATGTCCCAGATACACAAGCTATTCTTGATCCATTCCGATTTATACCCGATTGGCGTCGAGATGACTTAATGATTAGCTATGCACCTGAGCATGGCACGGTAGGCCCTCATACTGATGGTTATGATGTGTTTTTATTACAAGCTATGGGAACACGACGCTGGCAAATAAGTGATCAGCCCTTAATTAAACCTGATTTATTAAAGGGATTAGATCTACAAATCCTGGCTGAATTTGATCCGGATCATACTTGGGATTTGCACGCAGGCGATATCTTGTATTTACCGCCATATTTTGCTCATCATGGTGTGGCACTAAATGACTGTATGACTTTTTCGGTAGGTTTTAGAGCGCCAAGTCAGACCGATATGTTGGATGCTGTCATTAACAGTTTGTTAGAACATAATTTGGCTACTGGTCGCTATCATGATCCTGATTTGCTGGTGGCAGCGCATCAATCAGAGATTGATCCAGCAACAATAGCACGTTTAAAACAGTTATTACATCAAACGATAGAGCAAGCCGAACCTGTGTTGGCGGAAGCCTTGGGCAACTATGTCAGTGAAACAAAATCAAGCCTGGCAATCCTGGCTGAAGAAGCTATAACTGATACCCCTGGCATTGATGATATTAGCCAGGAATTTGAGCTGGGGCATACTTTAAAACGTAATTTATATTACCGCTTTGCCTGGACTGCGTATGATGATTATGCTCAGTTATTTTTAGCTGGTGTCAGTTATCGTGTTGATAAAAAAGATGCTCAATTTTTACCGATGCTGACTGAAAATCCAGTCATTACTCACCATGACTGGCAACACATTATAACTGGCTCATCATTAGCTGAACTGTTATGCCAACTTATCGCAGAAGGAGGGTGGTACTGGCAAGAAAGTTAAATACTGTGTTATTTGCGTCGTGTCCGTTTGAATGTTGTTTTATGACATTTAGGGCAAGGTGGAATACGACTGGTTTTGTTAAAATGGATCAGAGTGTCACATTCCAGACAGGCTAGCGTACCGATGCTGGTAATTTCGCCAGTGTGATATTCTTGGGCTCGTCTTGCCTGTTGTGCCAATTTAGTCAATTCTAATCGTGTTTTATCTGCGACTTTAGCAAATAGTTCCAAGGCACGATCTTCAATTAATTCGATATCAAAACGAAACCAACTCGACAGTTGTTCACCTGAATGTTCAAGATGTTCAGCAGCATCATGTAGATCACGTAATAAATAATTTCCGAGTTTTTCCGCTTCTTCCTGGGTCAGCTCTTTTAGATCTATGGCCTGTTGTTTAGCTTTTTCAATATTCTTCTGGAGCGCCGGTAGCGCTTGATGTTCAGCTTTACTGAGTAATTCATCAACACGTTGCATCATGTTGTCATATGCTGCAATCAATTTTTGCTCTAAATTTTGTTCGTTCATACTGATTACTCCTTTATACCTGAACTATATTACTGTAAGTTAGCACACTATTATTGTTTGGAGGTAGTGATGTTATCTACACGAAGTATATTTGGTTTGGGTTTTGTATTTTGTAGTGTGATGTTAGCGATAGCGGGATATTTCCAGATGGTCGAACAGTTAGAGCCATGCCCATTATGTATTTTGCAGCGCGTATTGACCTTGTTTGTTGGTGTGGTATTGCTTATTGCTATTTTACATAATCCTAAACAACTTGGAATGCGCATTTACGGCAGTATTGCGGGATTGTTCGCATTGATAGGTGCGGGCATTTCTGCTCGCCATGTTTGGCTACAAAGTTTGCCTGAAGATCAGGTACCGAGCTGCGGTCCTGGCTTAAACTTCATGTTAGAAAATTTTGCATTGAACGACACGATTAATATGGTGTTACGTGGTTCTGGTGAATGTGCTGAAGTAGTGTGGACCTTTATGGGTATTAGTATTCCAGGGTGGACTTTACTCGCATTTGTATTGTTATTTGTGGCAACAATGAGCCAGGTATTTAGAAAATCACCTTAAGATTTATGGTACTTGGCTTTGAAAGCGGCTAATCATTGGTTTATCGAGTGATAATTCGATCCGTTTATTGTCTGCGAGTAATTCAACTTTTTGATGGCTAATTGTCATAATGGTGGCGCCATTGATTTCATCACCAATCTGAACTTGTTTACCATTGATCACGGCTATTTGTTTATATGAATCAACTACGGTACTGTTTAATACCCATTCAGGTTTGTTCAGGGTTTGTGTTATCAAGATATTAGGTTCAGTTGAGTTAGCTAAATAGTCTGGTGGCATAGTTGGATCTGTCAATTGAGCAGAAAATGCAGATATAGTGGGGAGTATCAGCAGATTAAATAGTAAAAAGTTAGCTTTCACGTTAGTCATTTATAAACCAATCCAATATTCATTGCTGCTTAGCGTATGAACGCGCAGTTCGATTTCAGCATTTGGGTAGTTTGTCACTTTATAGTCTAATTGATCCCAAAATAATTGCCATGGTGATTGCTCTAACATCGTTATATATTGATAGAGTTGTTGGTAAGTCCCCGCCAGTTTAACCGTCGCAGCATGTTGATATAAAACAGCATCATCATTTTCGGATGTTGTGTTTGTATTAGTGAGTTCATTGAGTGAAATTGACTCGACAGGCTCATTATTAAGCGATACTAATTGTAATCCATTGTCTTGTTCGAGCAATAGGCTACGTAACAACGTTGTGATTTGCGTTGGGGGAACCAGCTTTTGAAGATAATCCGTAAGGAGTTGATCTTGTTGTAGTAACTGGTGTTGAGTTAATTCTATGTTTTGCTTGAGTTGCTGCTGTTTTATATTTTGTTCGCTTAATTGAGCACCAATTTCAATAATAGCCAGATCGTTATCTTGTTGTTGTTGGGACAGTTGTTGTAATTGAACGAGTTGTTGTTTGTATGTCTGTTCTTGTTTGCTCAAGATGAGACTATCGGCTACAAGATAAATAAGCGTGCATATAACACCTGTCAACAGAATTCTTTCACGGACTGTAACAGAATGAATATAGTTAATAAGGGCTTTGATAGAAATAGACATTAGCGAACAGCCTTGTCTGAATAAGCTGTATGCAACTTAAAGTGATAGTTCTGTAATGTATCTGTCGGTTTTTGCACTTCAAATACCGAGAATTGTTGGCCTTTGAATTGGGTCGATTGTGCCAGACTATCGATATACTCAGGAATAAGATCAGGTTGTATTGTATTACCATGCAATGCGACGTTTTTACCTGCATCTAATAAAGAAAACTCGGTTAACCAGACATTATCTATTCGTTGTTGACTTAAACCTTCTAATAAAAATGAAAATCCATCACGATTTCCAAAGTGATAACTTGATAAATAATCATATACCCGTGATCAATGAAAATGCTTGATTATTTCCATAATGAGATCATGATACCCAGATGCTAACGACTTCACTC
>JARGFJ010000027.1 GCA_029210875.1 Gammaproteobacteria bacterium
AACAAGATATCAAAAAACACGAAGCGATGTTAAATGAGGGTGTTTATGTTGGTCGTTTTTGTGATGATAAAAAAATCTAGTTCAAATTTTGCTAAGGAATAAAGATGTTTAAAAATAGAGTCTTAATGATCACCGGCGGTACGGGTTCATTTGGTAATGCAGTGTTAAAGCGATTTTTGGATTCAGATTTAAAAGAAATTCGCATCTTCTCACGTGATGAGAAAAAACAAGATGATATGCGCAAGCGTTATGCGAATTCTAAACTCAAGTTTTATATCGGTGATGTGCGCGATTTTCGTTCAGTTTTGAGTGCAACGCGAGGCGTGGATTTTATTTTTCATGCGGCGGCCTTAAAGCAGGTTCCTTCTTGCGAGTTTCATCCGATGGAGGCTGTGAATACCAATGTATTAGGTACAGAAAATGTGCTTGAAGCAGCGATTCAAAATAATGTGAAGCGTGTAGTGTGTTTGAGTACCGATAAAGCGGTTTATCCTATCAATGCAATGGGTATCTCCAAGGCGATGATGGAAAAAGTGATGGTCGCCAAATCGCGTAATGTCGATGATGATAAAACCGTTATTTGTGGTACACGTTATGGCAATGTAATGGCTTCGCGTGGCTCGGTGATTCCGCTGTTTATTGAGCAGATGCGTGCGGGTACGCCTTTGTCGATTACTGACCCCAATATGACACGCTTTATGATGACGTTGGCGGATGCGGTCGATTTGGTGCTGTATGCGTTTGAACATGGCAATAATGGCGACATTTTTGTACAGAAAGCACCAGCAGCAACGGTTGAGACTTTGGCAATTGCCTTGCGTGAGATGATGAGTTTACCTGAACACCCGATCAATATCATTGGCACCCGTCACGGTGAGAAATTGTTTGAAGCTCTGTTAAGCCGCGAAGAAATGGCGTGTGCGATGGATATGGGTGATTATTATCGTGTGCCGCCGGATTTGCGTGATCTTAACTATGCTAAGTTTGTTGAAGAGGGCGATAAGCATATCTCCGAATTAGAAGATTACAACTCTCACAATACCCAGCGCTTGGATGTGGATGGGATGAAGCAGCTATTGCTTAAACTTGAGTTTATGCAAAAAATCGCAAACGGTGAATACGTCACGCCAGAGGAGTGATCGATTGATGTCAAATCAAGATATTCGCTGGCTACAGCGTTTTGAGAATTATTTGAAGGCCTTGGGTCAGTTACAGTCTGCGTTGTCCGTGTATGATGCGTCAGCTGAAGCCTTGATCAAAGAGGGTATTTTGCAGCGTTTTGAGTTTACCCATGAGCTTGCTTGGAAAGTAATGAAAGATTATTTGGAATATGAAGGCCATCAGGGGATTACGGGGTCTCGTTCGGCTAGTCGCTTGGCTTTTAATCTGGGGTTGGTAACAGACGGTCAGGTTTGGATGGATATGATTGAAAGCCGTAACAGAACAGTTCATACCTATGATGAACGTGTTTTGGAGCAGGAGTTTGCAAAAGTTCAAAATCGCTATGCGAGCGCATTTTTGCAATTTGCGCAGACCATGCAGGGTTTTAAATAATGTTTGGATTGCCTGACGCTACAGTGGTGTCGATGCAGCGGGTTTTTGAACGTTTTCCACAAGTTGAAAAGGTCATCATTTATGGTTCTCGCGCAAAAGGCAATTTTCGCCTCGGTTCGGATATTGATTTGACTTTGTTAGGTCGAGAATTGAATGGCTTGGTGTTAAGTCATATCTTGGTTGATTTGGATGATTTAAATATGCCTTATATGTTGGATGTGTCTTTATTTGATCAGATTGGTTCGGATGATTTAGTGAGTCATATTGAGCGGGTGGGTAAGGTGTTTTATCAAAAGAAAAATGATTGAGGGATTTATGAAAGTTTTAGTTACCGGTGCGGATGGGTTTATTGGAAAGAACTTATGCGTTACCTTGCGATGCCGTGATGATATTGAGATAGTTAAATTTACGCGAGAATCGAGTTCTGCTGATTTACCAGGTCTGGTGGCTGGGGTAGATTTTATTTTTCATTTAGCGGGTGTGAATCGGCCTAAAGAAGAGAAAGCGTTTTTTGAGGGCAATGCCGATTTAACCAAGCTGATTTGCGATGCGATTCGTACGTCTGGGCGTAAGGTTCCTGTTATTTTGTCATCATCGATTCAAGCAGAGCGTATGAATCCTTACGGTCGCAGTAAATTGCAGGCCGAAATGCATTTATTGAATTTGTATATGGAAACCGAAAATCCGGTTTATATTTACCGTTTGCCCAATGTGTTTGGTAAGTGGTGTAAACCTAATTACAACTCGGTGGTGGCAACGTTTTGTCACAATATTAGCCATGATTTACCGATACAGATTAACGATCCGTCCGTGCCATTAACTTTGGTGCATATTGATGATGTGGTGTCGTCTTTTGTGGGCGTGATGTCTGAATTACCCAAAGAGACTTTGTATGTTGATGTAGAGCCAGTGTATCAAACCACCGTGGGTGAATTAGCGGATCAGTTGGTTCAGTTTAAAAAGAGTCGTGAAAGCCTAGTGGTTGAAGCTGTTGGCGATGGTTTTGTCCGCGTGTTATATGCAACCTATATTAGTCATCTTTCCCCCGATCAGTTTAATTACCCTTTAAAAAAACATGAAGACCCGCGTGGCGTGTTTGTCGAGATGTTAAAAACCAAAGATTCGGGTCAGTTTTCATTTTTTACCGCGCATCCCGGAATTACCCGTGGCGGGCATTATCATCATGTTAAAAACGAAAAATTCTTGGTGATTAAAGGCAAGGCGCGTTTTGGGTTTCGGCATATTGTTAGCGATGAAACCTGTGAGATTTTTACCTCTGGTGAACAGCCTGAAATCGTCGAAACCGTGCCTGGTTGGTCGCACGACATTACCAATGTGGGTGAGGATGAAATGGTGGTAATGTTGTGGGCAAATGAGAATTTTAATCCAGAAAAGCCGGATACAGTCGCTTACAAAGTTTAAGAGTAAAAAAGATGAAAAAATTAAAAGTGGTTACCGTAGTCGGTACACGCCCAGAAATTATTCGCCTTGCCTGTGTGATGAAAAGCCTGGATGAACATTGTGAGCATATTTTGGTACATACTGGCCAAAATTATGATTATGAGCTGAACGAGATTTTTTTTAATGATTTAGGTATTCGTAAACCGGATTATTTTTTAGGCGCAGCGGGAGCAAGTGGTGCAGAAACCATTGGTAATGTGATTATTTCAGTAGACAAAGTGCTAGCCGAGGTTGAGCCAGAAGCGGTACTTGTTTTAGGGGATACCAATAGCTGTATGGCGGTCTTACCTGCTAAACGTCGTAAGATTCCTACTTTTCACATGGAAGCGGGTAATCGTTGCTTTGATCAGCGTGTGCCGGAGGAAATTAACCGTCGTTTAGTCGATCATATGGCAGATATTAATCTCACTTACAGTTCCATTGCCCGTGATTATTTATTACGTGAAGGTTTACCGGCGGATATGGTGATTAAAACGGGTAGCCCGATGTTTGAGGTGTTGAATACTTATCGTGAAGGGATAGAAGCCTCAGACGTTTTAGAGTTATTAAACCTTAAGAAGCATGAATTTTTTGTGGTCAGTGCGCACCGTGAAGAAAATGTCGATTCTGATAAAAACTTTTTAAACTTAGTCGAATCATTGAATACCGTTGCTGAAACCTATCAACTGCCGGTAATCGTCTCAACCCATCCAAGAACGCAAAAACGTGTTGATGCGATGGGGATTGTGTTTAATCCATTAGTGCGTTTGTTAAAGCCATTAGGGTTTAAAGACTACAACAAATTGCAGTTATGCGCCAAAGCGGTGCTGTCGGATAGCGGTACGATTAATGAAGAATCATCGATTATGAACTTCCCAGCTTTGAATTTACGTGAGGCCCATGAACGCCCTGAAGGCATGGAAGAAGCAGCAGTGATTATGACTGGGTTGCAGAAAGAGCGCATTATGCAAAGCTTGGCTATCATAGATAAGCAACCGCGAGATGATGAGCGTTTAATCCGCCAGGTTTACGATTACTCTATGCCGAATGTGTCTGATAAAATTGTTCGTATCATTCACAGTTATACCGATTATGTGAATCGTGTGGTTTGGAAAAAATATTAAACCATGCGAATTTTGATTGTTACGCAGTATTTTTGGCCTGAAAATTTTCGTATTAATGATTTGGTTGAGGAGTTGGTTAACCGTGGGCATGAAGTAACAATTCTAACCGGTAAACCAAATTATCCATCGGGTGAGATGTTCCCAGAGTTTAAAGCATCACCAGAAAGGTTTAGTGAGTATAAGGGGTGTGAGGTTATTCGTGTCCCTATAACTATGCGCGGGCAAGGCAGCGGCAGAAAGCTTGTTACAAATTACGTGAGTTATGTGTTAGCAGCATCATTTATTGGTTATTGGAAGCTGCGAAAAAAACAGTTTGATGTTTCGTTTGTTTATGAGCCTTCTCCAGTGACGGTTTGTTTACCTGCCATCTTTTTTAAGAAAATGAAGGGCATTCCGGTTGTCTTTTGGGTGTTGGACTTATGGCCTGAAACACTTGAAGCAATAGGTGTTGTAAAGTCACCGCGCATTCTTTCTTGGGTTGGAAAATTGGTTGGGTTTATTTATAACCGCTGTGACTTGGTTTTGGGGCAGTCAGCCGCTTTTTATGAAGGTATTGTTCAATATTGTGACAATAAAAATAAAATTAAGTATTTTCCAAGTTGGTCGGAGTCGGTGTTTTTAGGGTCAAAGAACTCAAGTGTTAACGCGCTAATGGAAACCGACGCATTTAAGGTTTTGTTTGCTGGCAATGTTGGTGAGGCACAAGATTTTTCTGCGATACTCTCCGCTGCCGAAGCGATTAAAGCGCAGGGACGGAACATCAAGATTTTTGTGGTAGGGGATGGGCGAGCGTTTGATGGTGTTAAGCAGCAAGTTCTAGAAAAAGGTTTAACGGAAACTGTCATTTTACTTGGTCGTTTTCCTTTAGATGATATGCCCTCTTTTTACTCTTCAGCTGATGCCTTGCTGGTTACGTTAAAAGAAAGCAAAGCCTTTTCAATGACCATCCCAGGTAAGGTACAAACTTATATGGTAGCGTCAAAGCCTATTTTAACTATGTTATCTGGCGAAGGCTCAAGAATTGTTGATGAGGCTCAATGTGGGTTAACAGCGGATTCTGGCGATTATAATCAGTTGGCTAATAACATGATTACTATGTCAGCTTTATCGCATGAGAAATTAGAAACCTTAGGTAAAAACGCCAAGGCGTATGCTGGTAAAGAGTTTGATCGAGATACATTGATTTCACAGCTGGAGTCATGGTTTGAAGAAGTTGCAGAGCTGTCTAAGGAAAAGCAACAATGATTTTTTAACAGGCGTAACTGGCTTTGTGCCCCCTTGGACTTGGAGGAGTGATTGATGTCAAATCAAGATATTCGCTGGCTACAGCGTTTTGAGAATTATTTGAAGGCCTTGGGTCAGTTACAGTCTGCGTTGTCCATGTATGATGCGTCAGCTGAAGCCTTGATCAAAGAGGGTATTTTGCAGCGTTTTGAGTTTACCCATGAGCTTGCTTGGAAAGTAATGAAAGATTATTTGGAATATGAAGGCCATCAGGGGATTACGGGGTCTCGTTCGGCTAGTCGCTTGGCTTTTAATCTGGGGTTGGTAACAGACGGTCAGGTTTGGATGGATATGATTGAAAGCCGTAACAGAACAGTTCATACCTATGATGAACGTGTTTTGGAGCAGGAGTTTGCAAAAGTTCAAAATCGCTATGCGAGCGCATTTTTGCAATTTGCGCAGACCATGCAGGGTTTTAAATAATGTTTGGATTGCCTGACGCTACAGTGGTGTCGATGCAGCGGGTTTTTGAACGTTTTCCACAAGTTGAAAAGGTCATCATTTATGGTTCTCGCGCAAAAGGCAATTTTCGCCTCGGTTCGGATATTGATTTGACTTTGTTAGGTCGACAATTGAATGGCTTGGTGTTAAGTCATATCTTGGTTGATTTGGATGATTTAAATATGCCTTATATGTTGGATGTGTCTTTATTTGATCAGATTGGTTCGGATGATTTAGTGAGTCATATTGAGCGGGTGGGTAAGGTGTTTTATCAAAAACACAGAGGGGCCAGGCCTTACATTTGACGATCGAATTGGTTTATTTTGATCTGCAATAAAGCCTACCTTAGTAAGGACTGCGAATGGCAAGACCTTTACGTATTGAATTTGCAGGGGCGTTGCATCATCTGACGCTGGTGGTAATGCACAAGTTGGGTTGTCGGACTAAAGTCCGACCTACGGTGATGGTGATCTAGGTTCGGTTTTAACCGAACGCGGGCGGCAAGTGCTACTTTCGATTGGATAGTTCTCACGGTCGCCTTGGGAATGTGGTAACGAGACAATAACGTATGAAAATTTTTTTAACAGGTGCAACAGGCTTTGTGGGTTCGGCTTTGTTGAGTCGGTTTATTGCTGATGGTGATGAGATTACGGCTTTGGTGCGTAATCAAGCTGTTGTGTTGCCTGATGCGGTTAAGCGAGTCGTTGGCGATTTGTCCAGATTGTCACGATCTGACGACCTCGCAATGACAGACAAAGAGAAGTTCGCGCTGGCTGATATTGATGTGGTGATCCATACGGCGGCCCGCGTTCATATCATGGATGATTCAGCGGCTGATCCACTGACTGAATTTAGAAAGATAAATACAGCGGGGACGTTAAATTTAGCCAGGCAAGCGGCTGAAGCTGGCGTTAAACGTTTTATCTTTATCAGTTCTATTAAGGTTAATGGTGAAATGACTAAGTCTGGTCAGCCATTTACGCCTGATAATGATTTTATTCCAACAGATCCTTATGGTTTGTCTAAATATGAAGCTGAGCGAGGTTTGCTGGATTTAGCAAAAGAAACAGCAATGGAGGTGGTGATTATTCGTCCACCATTGATTTATGGCCCTGGAGTAAAAGCTAATTTTGCTTCGATGATGAAGTGGGTTAATCGAAGCGTGCCTTTGCCATTGGGTTTAATTCATAATCAACGATCTTTAGTGGCAATAGATAATTTAGTGAGTTTTATAATTCATTGTATCGGTCATCCGAAAGCAGCTAATGAAATATTTTTGATTTCTGATGGCGAGGATGTTTCGACTACCGCGTTATTACAAAAAGTAGCAAGAGCTTTTGGCAATAAGCCAAGGTTAATTTCTGTGCCAGTTTGCTTGATGACATTTGCCGCCAGATTGATTGGCAAGGGTGATGTGGCTAATCGGTTGTTTGGTAATTTGCAGGTGGATAGTTCTAAAGCGCGTGATTTATTAGGTTGGCAGCCGGTAGTGACGATGGATGAGCAGTTGGCGAAAATGGTTGAATTTGGTGACCAAACTTGATTGGCTGCTGTCGGCACACTCAAAGCATAGGTCAAATCCCCAACGCTTATGCGTTGTCGTTACGCGCAACAACCAGTCTGCAATCCAACCCTTCGGTTAAAACCGAACTCACAGCACGTGAAACCACCCAAAAAAATGATATGCCCCTGTAATCCCCCCTAAAAACATTTAATGTGATACGCCATCTTTCCTGATGACTTTGATAAAGGTCAGCCATAAGATTTTAATATCAAACCAGAACGACTGTTTTTGTAAATAGTCATAATCCAAATCAACTTTTTGTGGGATAGGCAACTCATCTCTTCCGTTAACTTGAGCCCATCCAGTTAAACCGGGTAGCAGTTGCTCAATCCCTTTTTCTGTTCTGAGCGCGATTAAATCATCTTGATTAAATAATGCTGGTCGTGGTCCAACAAAACTCATATCACCTTTTAGAATTGACCACAATTGTGGCAATTCATCTAAACTCGATTTTCGCAAGAAATTGCCGATGGGCGTCAATACGCTTTTAGGATCGGCTAACAAATGTGTTGCCACCGCTGGCGTATTAACTTTCATACTGCGAAACTTCGGCATTTTGAAAAGATGATTGTGCCTACCTACTCGATCTGACCAATATAATGCTGGTCCCTTTGAGCTTAACTTGACCAACACGGTGACGATAATAATAGGCAGCAGTAAAATGGCTGCGGCAATCATTGCTAATATGAGATCAAAGAGTCTTTTCATTTTACCATCCCATTCCCTTCTGCTAGTCTCACTAGATCATTCAGGTCGAGAGTCAGCATCATTGCACAGCGCTGTTTTGCCTGTTGGCTAAATTTATTCACCACTGTTTCATCTCATCTAAAGTAGGCAATCCAAATGAATTGCGCTGTTTAAACGCTAATTCATAACCCAAGGCATCTAAAATAAGATCGATTGTTTTTAAGGAAATAGAACCTAAGTTCGCCCTTTCAAGTTTACCTAAAGTCACTCTACTTATTCCAGCAATATCAGCCAGCTGCTTTTGCGTTAGCTTTTTATCCTGTCGCATTGCTTTTATTTTTGGCCCAATTTCGTCTAATTTCAATGGGAACCTCCTTATGTGTTTCATTGTTGAGTGACAGGTTCCATGTATCGATCATTCGCAAGCCTATCTCTGAAAACCCAGGGTTTTGTTGAATATAATCCTGCAAATCGACGATAGCACTTTCAACCGCCCGCACACAATCATCATAAAATGCATTGGCCATCTTCTCTGAAATATAACAACAGTCAACGCCAAACTTAATTAATTCCCTGCGTGAAAACCATGCCTTCTTACCAAATAGAGTTAATGCAGGCCGATCACTTGGAACATAAACAGCAGTATTAACAATATCATAGGCAGGTGAAAATCGAATTTTACTCATATCGCTATCATAAAGAACACCAAAGTTTTTAAGGTGCGCATTACCGTTTTTGAGTAAATAACTCATGACCAGCGTTTTATAGAAAGATGCCATATCGCGACGTTTATTCGCAACGACACGATAAAACACCGTTGCTACCTGTTCATAACTGCCTTCATACTTTTGCTCTTTATTTTTACCTAATAACCCCAGCACTTCTTCAAACCCCAAGTAAGAATCATTACTTTTATCCAGGTTAAACCGCTCAACAACCAAAAACTGCTTATTCTCTGACAGAAAAATAATCGGAATTTCAACACCCGCTTTTTCAACCGCCTTGAGACAAAAATATTCATTTTCAGCTAAATGCGGATATTCCGCCCCCCATGTTTTAATAATGTATTCCTTAGTAGTCAGTGATTCTTTATCTTGCAGCAAAGCTAATGTTTTCGGTTGAACACCAGAAATAGCATTTTTACTCAAAAATAATTGAACTAACCTTACAAAAGTATCTTCACTATCATTGTGTAAAATCTCATCTAAATCCAAGGCATCAACGTTATTAGCAGTAAACTCGCTAGAAAATGACAGTCGACCATGAATATTCGGACACAAATAAGAAAACAACAAAAAATCATTAATATAACCATGCTGTTTGTTTAAATAGTTCTTCAATATTTCAAATAAATAGCCTTCTGGCATATTCATATCAAAGACTGGGTGTAAGCGATTATTCCAAAGGTATGTTGATGCTTTATAAGGCATCACTAAAGAAACAGGCGCAGTATCAGACGTATAGTTAAAGCCATAGCACTGGTTAGCGGCTTCATAAAAAAGCTCACCGACTTTGTTGTTTTGTATTTTAACCGCTATTTTGTCCATCAAAAGCGCCTTAAATGATAAATGTAGTTATCAATTTATTTTAAAACAACAGAAATGTAAACTAAAATTATCTTTTTCAGTTAATGCCTGGAATTTCGTAGCGCCTGTTTTATTTAAGCTCGACAATTTGATTAAGTCGCTCACAAACTTCAAAAAATAACGCATCATTATGGAACCCTGCCATACAGGCCGGAATGTAGCGCAAGAAACGGCAAACATGGTTAAACAGATTTCTCGGTAAAAACGGAGGGATGCGTTCTTGTGCCGCATCCGATTAAAGTATGGAGTAAACCGCGATGTTTAAAGACATTTGGAGGGAGGCTATCAGCGGTCATTTGATTTGAGATGTGCCGCCTGATAGGGTTTGAAAAAAAGAGCTTGGTCCGATTGACAAAATCGGTCAATATCGGGAAATCAGCTGAAATTTCCTTTCTCTTCGTCCTTCTAAAAGGTGTCTGTCGAGGCAGGTATAACTCATTAATTTACAGTCATTTATCCAATGTCGAGTCAGCAGAGAATCAATGCTGTTAAAACTTGGAACCCTCCAGAAAATCACACCCAGATCGCAACGGCAAACACGCGAAACGCTAGTGTAATCGACTAAGGTTTATCTGCAAATCACAACACAGTCGAGACCATTCAGGCAGGTGCCCACACCCGTGGGGATGAACCGACTACACTACGATCATCAGGTTATCTGCTAAAAAGGCAACTTAGAACTTCCTGGGTATAGTCTGTGGCCAAGCCCAATATGTCGAGTTGAAACACTACTAACAAAACTATGTTTATTTAACGCGCATCCCCGCTTGGGCACCATCATCTGGGTTTAAGATAAACAAATCCTTACCGCCTGGTCCAGCCGCTAATACCATGCCTTCAGATAAGCCAAATCGCATTTTTCTTGGTGCCAGGTTGGCGACCATTACGGTTTGTTTTCCAATTAAGTTTTCTGGTGAATAAGCTGATTTTATGCCCGCAAATACGTGGCGTTCACTTAAGCCAATATCTAAGGTCAGTTTTAGTAGTTTATCTGCACCTTCAACATGTTCGGCATTGACAATTTTGGCAATGCGTAAGTCGATTTTGGCAAAGTCGTCAAAACTGATTTCAGGGAAGATCGGTTCAATATTACTTGTGTCAGTTTTTGTTGGTGCTGGTTTTTCTGTTGTCATAGTTTCTTTTGATGCGTGCTGAATGGCTTCAATTTTATCAGCTTCAATTCGAGTCATTAACGGTTTGAATTTGTTGATCTTATGGTTAAGCAGTGGTGTAGCAATAGCACTCCATTGAAGTGGTTCAATGTTCAAGAATGCTTCAGCTTCAGTAGCCGTTGTTGGCAATACTGGTTTCAAATAAGCAATTAATACACGAAATAAATTGATACCCATGGTACAAATATCATGCACGTGTTGGTCTTTGCCTTGTTCTTTTGCTAAAGCCCATGGTTTCATTTCATCAATATACTGATTGGCTTTGTCGGCTAAGGCCATAATGTCTCGCATGGCATGACCGAACTCGCGTTTTTCCATCTTATCGGCAATGGTGTCGGCTTGAGCAATAAAGTCATCAAATAAGGCTTGTTCAGATACGTTATCTGCTAATTTTCCATCAAAACGTTTGTTGATAAAACCGGCACAACGACTAGCAATATTAACGACTTTACCGACGAGATCAGAATTGATACGACTTTGGAAGTCTTCCAGGTTCAAATCGATATCGTCAATACCTGAACCCAATTTAGCTGCAAAGTAGTAACGTAAATATTCTGGATTTAAATGGTCAAGATAGGTACGTGCTTTAATAAATGTGCCACGAGATTTCGACATTTTTTTGCCATCTACGGTTAAAAATCCGTGGGCAAAAATTGAGTTTGGCAATCTAAAACCAGCACCTTGTAACATGGCAGGCCAGAACAGGGCATGGAAATAAATAATATCTTTACCGATAAAATGAATCATTTCAGCAGTACTATCTGGTTTCATATATTCATTGAAATCAACACCGCTGCGATCACAGTAGTTTTTAAAGCTCGCTAAATAGCCAATCGGTGCATCTAACCATACATAAAAGAATTTGTTAGGTGCATCGGGGATTTCAAAGCCGAAGTAGGGCGCATCACGCGAAATATCCCAATCTTGTAAGCCGCTTTCGAACCATTCGTTTAGTTTATGGCTGACTTCAGCTTGTAAATGACCACCTTGTGTCCACGATTTTAAATCCTGTTCAAAATCACCTAACTTAAAGAAATGGTGTTCTGAGTCTTTGGTGATCGGTGTCGCGCCTGAGACGGCAGAAACCGGATTTTTTAATTCGGTAGGATCATAGGTAGCACCACAGGCTTCACAGTTATCACCATATTGATCAGCCGCACCACATTTAGGACATTCACCTTTAATAAAGCGATCAGGTAAAAACATTTTTTTTTCAGGATCATAGGCCTGGCTGATAGTGCGGGTTGCAATATGGCCAGCATCTCGATTAGCTAAATAGATTTGGCTGGCTAAGGCTTTATTTTCAGGACTATGGGTGCTGTAGAAATTATCGAAATTAATATTAAACTCGGCAAAGTCAGCTTGATGTTCTTTGCTGACATTCTCGATTAGCTGTTCTGGGGTAATGCCTTCATTTTGAGCACGAAGCATGATCGGTGTACCGTGGGCATCATCTGCGCACACATAATGACATTCATGACCACGCATTTTTTGAAAGCGTACCCATATATCAGTTTGAATGTATTCAACTAGATGGCCTAGGTGAATAGAACCGTTAGCGTAGGGTAATGCGCTAGTAACAAGGATTTTTCTTTGCATGAATTGACCGGATATAACAAGGTAAATGACGGTGAAAGATACCAGAAATCGTGTTGTGACTCCATCTGCTTGTTATAAAAAGCATAATTATGTTGTTAGTATTAGCCATTTCTATTGAAATACGTTTCGCTTTGGATTAGATTGAAGCAGGAACAATGCTGTCATCAATTTACAATTAGATAAGGATTGAGATGGAGCTTGAATTAGAACTACACGACATTCACCCTGATGCAGTCAAACAGGCGTTGAAAAAAGCCAAACAGTACCGATCGTTACTTGAACCAGACATAGCAGAAAGCATTTGCCTTGATATTCTAAAAATTGATGAGAATAATCAAGAAGCGCTTGTCATCTATATTTTGTCGTTGACCGATCAACTTCATCACACGGAAAGACAAACGCAAATTAAAGATATTACTCAAGCTATTGAGAAACTTGAGAGTGAATATAAGCGTTTTTATTACACCGGCTTGTTAAATGAACGTCGAGCATTAGCCTTGATGAGTCAACCGATGTCACATTCATTTGCCTATGATTATTTTATTGAGGCGCTTCAGTGTTATCAGCATGCTGAAAAAATATGTCCCGATGAAGGCAATGATGAGGCTACCTTGCGCTGGAATAGTTGTATTCGAACCATTCAAAAAGAAAAGCTGCAGCCAAGACAAGATACGACACATGTTCATAGCTATATGGAAAGTTGATATGACTACACCACTTCAATTGCAAAAAAGAACAATGGCGATAGCGGGTGTAGTCATGACGGTTTATTTGGTCTTACATATGTTGACCAATCTAAATTTCTTTAATCAATCGGCCTTTACTGCATTTTATGATTGGTATAACAACAGCATTATTCGTTGGTTAGTATTGTTGGTGATGGCGGTAGTGATGTTACTTCATGTAAAAACGGCAATTAAAATACGTCACGTCAATGCCAAGGCAAGAACGGTTGACTATAAGAAACACGATAGGTTTAAGATCCCGGCCGTGTTTGTCAGTTTAAGCATTGTTTTTCTTTTTGGATTTATTCTACTCCATGTCTATCAAACCCTGACATTCGTTAGTACTGATACTTATGCTGAAACCGTGCAGCTGTTTCAGTCACCATGGATGACTTTGTTTTATCTGGCAGGACTGTTTGTATTGTTAATGCATTTGCACCATTCATTAGCTAATGTGTTACAGACATTGGGTAAAACATCATTTAGCTGTCACTGTCTTGCTTGGGGGGTACCTCTTGTGTTGGTGGGTGGACTTGCCAGCATTCCTCTTTATATCAGTGTTGTGATGCCATGAGTGATTTTGAATTAGATAGTCAAACCCCCAAGGGCAGTTTGGAAAATCGTTGGAAACAACATAAATTTAATCTGAATATTGTCAACCCCGCTAATCGCAAAAAATATAACGTTATTGTGGTTGGTACAGGTTTGGCAGGTGCGGCGGCGGCGGCATCAATGGGCGAAATGGGGTACAACGTTAAAACTTTTTGTTTTCAAGATAGTCCACGTCGTGCTCACAGCATAGCTGCTCAAGGTGGTATTAATGCAGCCAAAAACTATCAGAATGATGGTGATAGTGTCTGGCGCTTGTTTTACGACACGATTAAAGGTGGTGATTATCGGGCGCGTGAATCGAATGTATTCAGGTTAGCAGAACTCAGTACCAGTATTATTGATCAAGCGGTGGCACAAGGCGTGCCTTTTGCTCGTGAGTATAGCGGTTATTTAGCTAACCGTTCATTTGGTGGTGCTCAGGTTTCTCGTACCTTTTACGCTCGTGGACAAACAGGACAGCAGTTATTGCTTGGTGCCTATCAGGCAATGAGTAAACAAGTTGATGCTGGCACTGTGGTACATAAATCACGCTGTGAAATGCACGATGTGATTATGATCGATGGTCAAGCCAAAGGCATTGTTAGCCGTGATTTAGTCACGGGTGAACTTGAAACGCATATCGCCGATTGTGTGGTGTTATGTACGGGTGGTTATGGCAATGTATTTTATCTATCGACTAATGCTAAAGGCTGTAATGCCTCTGCTGCGTGGCGTGCGCACAAACATGGCGCTTTATTTGCCAATCCCTGTTTTACTCAAATCCATCCAACTTGCATTCCACAACAAGGTGAGTTGCAATCCAAACTGACATTAATGAGCGAATCATTGCGCAATGATGGGCGGATTTGGGCGCCTAAACATCAGCAAGATTGCGAAAAACGTCCTGAAGCGATCCCAGAGCACGATCGCGATTATTTTCTTGAACGCATGTATCCTGCATTTGGTAATTTAGTGCCTCGTGATATTGCATCACGCGCTGTCAAATTGATTTGTGATGAAGGTCGTGGTGTAGGGCATGCTATTGATGGAAAAAAACTAGGTGTTTATCTCGATTTTGCGAAGGCGATTGAAAAATTTGGCTTGGATGGCGTAGAAGAAAAATACGGTAATTTGTTTGATATGTATCAGCATATTACCGCAGAAAATCCCTATGAAACGCCCATGCGCATTTATCCTGCTGTGCATTACACCATGGGTGGTTTATGGGTTGACTACAACTTGATGACATCAATTGATGGTTTGTTTGCTGGTGGTGAAGCCAATTTTTCTGATCATGGTGCCAATCGTTTAGGGGCAAGCGCTCTTATGCAAGGTTTGGCTGATGGTTACTTTATTTTACCAACAACCGTTTCAAACTATCTTGCTCAGCAAACACCGATTGATATCACCAAATCTTATCCAGAAGCGCAACAAACTCTACAAGCCTGCCAAGCTCAACTTGATCGTTTACTTAATGCGCCTGATCCCCAAAAAACACCCGATGAGTTTCACCGTAAATTGGGACAAATTTTATGGAATGCCTGTGGTATGGCGCGTGAAAAAGCTATTCTTGAATCAGCGATTAGTGATATTCAAGCCTTGCGCAAACAGTTTTGGCAACAGGTCAAGGTTACAGGTAGCGATAAAACGCTGAACCAGACACTGGAACGTGCTGGGCGTATTGCTGACTTCTTTGAATTAGCCGAATTAATGTGTATTGATGCCTTAACTCGTGAAGAATCCTGTGGCTGCCATGCTCGTGTTGAGCATATTACAGACGATGGTGAAGCACAGCGCCATGATGATGAATATGCGTTTGTTTCAGCGTGGCAATATAGTGGTAATGTCAGTATGCCGGTGTTGTATAAAGAAGAATTGCACTTTGAATTTGTTAGGCCAACAACGAGAAACTACAAATGATTTTCACGCTGCATATATGGCGACAACACGATGCCAACAGCCAAGGTAACTTTGAGCAACATCAAATTGATGTCAGTGAAGATACATCCTTTTTGGAAATGTTAGATGCATTGAATGAGCAACTTATTCAGACTGGACAAGAAGCGATAGCATTTGATTTTGACTGTCGTGAAGGTATCTGTGGTTCATGTAATTTGGTCATCAATGGTACACCCCATGGCAAACATCGCGCGACCACAACCTGCCAACAATATATGCGTGATTATGCAGGTGAAAATGAACTGTGGATTGAACCGTGGCGTGCTACTGCGTTTCCAATTATTAAAGATTTGATTGTTGATCGCAGTGCCTTTGATAGGATAATTCAGGCGGGCGGTTATATTGAGATTCGTACCGGTTCAGCACCTGAAGCCAATACCATGCCGGTTGAAAAACATATTGCTGATCATGCTTTTGATGCTGCAACCTGTATCGGCTGTGGTGCCTGTGTTGCTGCTTGTCCCAATGCATCGGCAACCTTATTTGTGGCTGCCAAAGTCAGTCATCTTGGCTCATTACCTCAAGGGCAAATGGATCATCAACGAGCCAGAAAAATGTTATTGGCGATGGATGAACAAGGCTTTGGTGGTTGTAGTAATTATCGCGAATGTGAGCGTGTTTGTCCGAAAGAAATTAGCGTTAGTAATATCACTACGATGAATAAATTACTCTATCAATCATCCTGATGCTGTTTGAGTGTTAAGTCAAAACACCTCTCGCTAATCTAATTTTTAACTGTTCGGAGGTATAACTCTATGACCAGAGTCATCTTTACACATCTATACCTTATTATTGTTGCCACGCTGGTTGTTATGGCAGGTAATATCTTGGCAGACCAATATGGGCCTGACATCAAACAAGCGTTGTCAGACATGATGAATTCAGCTGATCATAGTGTGAATAATGTTGAACAAACGGTGACAGACTGGAATAAAAAAATTCTGGATTAGCAAAACCCTAATAATTGGAAAAAATGTGTCAGAAAATAATGAACAAATTGTAGTTGGCTGGCGAGAGTGGTTGGCATTACCTGACTTAGGTGTGTCATCAATTAAAGCCAAAGTCGATAGCGGTGCTCGTACCTCAGCACTGCATGCTTTTTCAGTTGAGCCTTTTGATAACAACGGTGAGTTATGGGTCAAGTTCGGCATGCACCCGCTGCAAAACAACACAGACAAAGAGGTTTGGTGTGAAGCAAAAGTCATTGACCAACGTGCAGTGACTGACTCTGGCGGTCATACCGAACAGCGCTATGTGATTGAAACTAAAGTGACCGTAGGTCAAAAAACGTGGACGATAGAGGCAACGTTGACAAACCGGGATAGCATGTTGTTTAGAATGTTATTGGGACGAACAGCGATGACTGCTGGTAATATAGTGGTCAATCCCGCACTGTCCTATCTGGCAGGTCAAACCTTAATTGAGCACATGCAAGATTCTCTGCAAGATAATCTTGAAGGAAATTTCGAATGAAAATAGCGATTTTATCTCGCAACCCGAATTTATATTCAACACGTAGATTGGTCGAAGCTGCCGAAGAACGTGGTCATGAAGTTCATGTTATTGATGTATTACGTTGTTATATGAATATCACATCAATGAAGCCCGAGGTGCATTACAAAGGACAAAATTTAACAGGATTTGATGCCGTTATTCCTCGCATTGGTGCATCGGTTACATTTTATGGCACAGCAGTATTGCGTCAGTTTGAAATGATGCATGTTTATCCATTAAATGAGTCTGTAGCAATCAGTCGTTCACGCGATAAATTACGCGCTTTGCAATTATTATCTCGTAAGGGCTTGGGATTGCCAGTAACAGGTTTTGCTCATCGCCCCGATGATGTTGATGATTTAATTAAAATGGTAGGTGGTGCACCGTTAGTGATTAAATTATTGGAAGGCACACAAGGAATTGGCGTGGTTTTAGCTGAAACTAAAGGCGCAGCCGAAAGTGTTATCGAAGCCTTTATGGGTATGAAGGCTAATATTCTGGTTCAGGAGTTTATTAAAGAAGCGGGTGGTGCCGATATCCGTTGTCTGGTTATTGGCGACAAAGTCGTAGCAGCAATGAAACGTCAAGGTAAAGAAGGTGAGTTTCGTTCTAATATTCATCGAGGCGGATCAGCTAATTTGATTCGCATTACACCTGAAGAACGTTCAACTGCGGTAAGAGCTGCCAGAACAATGGGCTTGAATGTCTGTGGTGTCGATTTATTGCGTTCAAATCATGGTCCGGTTGTAATGGAAGTAAACTCATCACCCGGTTTACAAGGTATTGAAGGGGCAACAGGTAAAGATATTGCCGGTATGATCATTGGCTTTACAGAAAAAAATGCAAAATCAGGTAAAACCCAAACACGGGGACGTGGCTAAAACGCTATGGCTGACATCTTAACGATTGCTGGTCAAAACATTGGTCTGGGGCACACTAAAATAGTCGATGTGGCATTACCCGATTTGTATATGCACACATCATTAAGTATGCCGGTGCAAGTTATCCGTGGTCGTCGCAAAGGGCCGATATTATTTATTTCTGCTGCTGTGCATGGCGATGAAATTAATGGTGTCGAAATTATTCGACGTTTAGTTAAGCTTAAAGCGATAAAAGGCTTACGTGGTACCTTGATTACCGTGCCGGTTGTTAATGTCTACGGTTTTATCAATCAATCACGTTATTTGCCTGATCGTCGTGATTTAAATCGCTGTTTCCCAGGCTCTAGTGAAGGTACATTAGCTGGGCGATTAGCACATGCCTTTATGACTGAAGTTGCCTCTAAATGTACACATGGTATTGATCTGCATACCGCTGCTATTCATCGGGATAACTTGCCACAAATACGTGCAGATTTGTCGAATGCAGATGTTGAGACAATGGCACATGCATTTAATGCGCCTGTTGTTGTCAATTCAAATCTGATTGCAGGATCATTACGACATGCTTGTTCTGATTACGATGTTCCAGTGATTGTGTATGAAGCAGGTGAAGCCTTGCGTTTTAATGAGTTAGCAATACGGGCTGGTGTCAGCGGTGTACTCAATGTCATGCGCTCGATTGGCATGTTGACATCACGTTCAAAAGCAAAGAAAAAGACGCATCCTTTTGTAGCACGTTCAAGTACATGGGTGCGGGCACCACAAAGTGGTATTTTCAGAATGTTAGTACCAATGGGTAATCACGTTAACAAGGGTGATTTATTAGGTATTGTTGCCGCCCCATATGGTGATCAAAATAGTGAAGTTGAGGTGATTGCAACAAGTTCAGGTGTGGTTATAGGAAGAACGAACTTGCCCTTGGTTAATGAAGGTGAAGCCTTGTTTCATATTGCGCGATTTAATCGACCTGATGAAGTGGCGGATAGTGTTGAAGCCTTTCATTCTGATTTAGATCCTGCCACTGATACAGCCGTACCAGAAGATTTACCGATTATGTAATATCACCATGTCAGTTTTAATATGAAAAAACTGATAAAAACTTTGCTTTTTAAGGCGGAAATAGTGAAAATTCCGCCATTTGAATCATCCCCTCAAGGATATTTGCACAATGCAAGATAGCATCCGCTTCAATAATTCTTTAGAGCAAACACAATCAAACTGGGATGCACAACAAAGTTCGCAACTCTATGGTGTGCGAGATTGGGGTGCGGATTATTTCGATGTTTCTGACGATGGTAATGCTGTTGCGACAGTTCAATTTGGTGATAAGACTGTTTGTGTACCATTAATTGATATTGTTGAAGGTATGAAAGAGCGTGGCTTGGAAATGCCAGCGGTACTTCGTATCGACAATCTACTTGATCAACGCATCAAACAATTAAATGAGGCCTTTGCAAAAGCTATCGAACAAGCGGAATATCAAAACTATTACCGTGGTGTGTTTCCAATCAAAGTAAACCAACAATGTCATGTTATTGAGGAAATAGCCGATTTTGGACGCCAATACCATCACGGTTTGGAAGCCGGCAGTAAAGCCGAGTTAATTATTGCCTTATCGCAATTACAAGATCATGACAGTTTAATCATTTGTAATGGTTATAAAGATGCTGAGTTTATTGATCTTGGACTTTATGCTCGCCAGATGGGGATCCCGTGTTTCTTTGTTTTAGAAACCACAACAGAATTAGCCATTATTATTGAACGTAGTAAAGCGCTTGGTATTGAACCTCTTATTGGTGTTCGTATTCGTTTATCATCGATGGTTGAAGGTCACTGGAATGAAGATAGTGGTGACCGTTCAATTTTTGGTTTATCAACCAATGCCTTATTAGATGTCGTTGAGCAGTTAAAGCAGGCAGATATGTTGCATTGCTTGCAGTTGCTTCATAGTCATTTAGGTTCGCAGATACCCAATATTCGTAACATTCGTACAGGTGTATTAGAAGCCTGTCGTTTTTATACGGGCTTAATCGAAGAAGGTGCCCCAATGGGCTATATCGATTTGGGTGGTGGCTTGGCCGTTGACTATGAAGGCACTCGTTCAAACAGTACTCACAGTATGAACTATGGTCTGGATGAATATTGTTACAACATCATTGAAACATTACAGGAATGTTTAGATCCGCTTGATATCAAACATCCCGTCATTGTGACCGAGTCTGGTCGAGCGTTGGTCGCCTATTCATCTATGTTGCTATTTAATATTTTAGATGTGCGTGATCATAAGCCTAGTGCGGTTCCTACTGAATTAGCACAAGATAGTCACGATCAACTTTTGAATTTATTCGAAGTGTTACATAACGTTGAGCTAGCTAACTTACAAGAGTGTTATAACGATGCGCTCTATTATCGTGATGAAATTCGTGAACTGTTTCATCGTGGTCAAGCCAGCTTGCGTGATCGTGCGATGGCTGAAAATATGTCATTGGCTATTTTGGAAAAAATTACAGAATTGCTACCGCAAGCCAAACGTGTTTCTGCTGAATTAGAAACCTTACCAGAGTTATTATCTGATATTTACTATGGTAACTTCAGCTTATTTCAATCGTTGCCAGATATTTGGGCCATTGATCAAATCTTTCCGATCATGCCTATACATCGCCTGAATGAAGCACCAACACGCAATGCGGTGTTGGCAGACATGACCTGTGATTGTGATGGCAAAATTGATTCTTTTGCACATATAGATGGTGTTCGCAAGACATTACCATTACACCCATTGAAACAAAATGAAGAATATTATTTAGGTGTTTTTCTAGTTGGAGCCTACCAGGAAACATTAGGTGATTTACATAATTTATTTGGTGATACCAACGTGGTGAGTGTGCATATCAATGAAAATGGCAGTTTTGATTTTATTCGTGAGTTTCATGGTGACAGCATTGCCGATGTGTTGAGCTATGTCGAATATGATCCAAAAATCATGCAAGAACAATTTAGACGTATTGCCGAACAAGCAGTACGTGATGGCAAAATCTCGGTGGCGATGCGCCAACAAGTGTTACAGGCTTTTCGTGAAAGCATGCAGGGTTATACCTTTTTTGAACGATAGATAACGAGTTGATATAGGAATTTAGCAATGTCTAAAGTAGTGATTATTGGCGCTGGTGGTGTTGGCGGTGTTGTGACACATAAATGTGCTCAATTGCCAGATGTATTTACTGAAATTGTATTGGCAAGCCGAACGTTGGCTAAATGTGATGCAATTGCAGCGCAACTTGATCGACCTATCAAAACCGCCAAAATTGATGCTGATAATGTACCAGAACTAACAGCGTTTTTACAGGCTGAAAAACCTGATGTAGTGATTAATGTTGCCTTACCATATCAAGATTTAACGATTATGGATGCCTGCTTAGCCGCGGGCGTTGATTACATGGACACGGCCAACTATGAGCCGTTAGATACGGCTAAATTTGAGTATAAATGGCAGTGGGCATATCACGATAAATTTAAACAAGCTGGTCTGACAGCCTTATTAGGTAGTGGTTTTGATCCCGGTGCAACTAACGTGTTTACTACCTATGTTGCAAAACATTATTTTGATGAAATTCATGAGCTTGACATCATTGATGTCAATGGTGGTGATCATGGCTATCCATTTGCTACTAATTTCAATCCTGAGATCAATATTCGTGAAGTCACAGCAGAATGCCGCCATTGGGAAAATGGTGAATTTGTGACTACGCCTGCAATGTCGAAAAAAGCATCATTTGAATGCCCTGAGCAGGTTGGTACCTATAATATCTACCGTATGTATCATGAAGAATTGGAATCGTTGACTAAAAACTTCCCAGGTTTGAAGCGTGCCCAATTTTGGATGAGCTTTGGTGATAACTATCTCAAGCATTTAGACGTATTGGGTAATGTCGGTATGTTAGGTATTGAACCTATTATCTATAACGGTCAAGAAATTGTGCCAATTCAATTGCTGGCACATTTGTTACCTGATCCATCATCGCTGGGTCCTCGTACCAAAGGTAAAACCTGCATCGGCTGCGTGGTTAAAGGTATTAAAGACGGTAAAGAAAAAATCGTTTACATTTATAACATTAAAGATCATCAAGATTGTTATAAAGAAGTGCAATCACAAGCGATTTCATACACGACCGGTGTGCCAGCCATGATTGGTGCCAAAATGATGCTTGAGCAAAAATGGAAACAAGCTGGTGTTTGGAATATCGAACAATTTGACCCAGATCCATTTATGGAAGATATGAATAAATACGGCTTACCGTGGAATGTGATCGAGCTAGATAGTTTTAACTTGGATCAATAATGCAATTGACCGATTTTTCCAAATTGGATTTACAGCGACTGCCATCACCGTGTTTTGTGGTAGATGAAGTCGCGGTTGAACGCAATTTATCGATCTTAAAAAACGTCGCGGATGCGAGTGGCGCTAAAGTATTAGCAGCATTAAAAGCATTTTCAATGTGGTCACTTGGACCATTAACAGCACATTATCTAAGCGGCACTTGTGCCAGCGGATTACATGAAGCAAAATTGGGTCATGAGCAATATGGTGGTGAAGTGCATGTGTTTGCTGCTGCCTATAGTAAACAAGATATTGTCGAATTATTAGAGTTTGCGCATCATATTGTGTTTAATTCATGCGGTCAGTGGTTACGTTTTCGTGATATCTGTTTAGCGGCTCAAACAAAGCGACCTGAATTACAGTTTGGTTTACGTATTAACCCTGAACACTCTGAAGGTGCTGTGCCAATTTATGATCCCTGTGCGCCGGGTTCGCGCCTGGGCATCACCTTATCTGAATTGGATGAAACTGTTTTAGATGGTATTACTGGCCTACATTTTCATACCTTATGTGAACAAGGTTATGAACCACTTGCAAGAACGGTGGCAGCAGTTGAAGCTAAATTTGGTCATTTATTACCGAAGATGCACTGGGTCAATTTTGGTGGTGGTCATCATATTACGGCGGATGGCTACAATATAAATGGACTGGTTGAGCTAGTGCGTGATTTTATGGCACGTTATCAAGTGCAAGTCTATCTTGAGCCTGGCGAAGCCGTTGCTATCGGTACCGGTATATTAAGTTGTGAAGTGTTGGATATGACCTTCAATCAGTTAAACCAGGCGATCTTGGATACCTCGGCAACCTGCCATATGCCGGATACATTGGAAATGCCATATCGACCTGATATCACTGGCGCAGCCGAGGCTGAACAGTATGCCCACACCTATCGTTTAGGTGGTTTAACCTGTTTAGCCGGTGATGTCATTGGTGATTACAGTTTTGAACAACCGTTGCAGATTGGTCAACGCATTATCTTTGAAGATATGAGCCATTACACCATGGTTAAAACCACCACCTTTAATGGCACTAAACTACCGGCATTAGCATTATGGAATTCTAATACTGATCAATTACGCGTCGTTAAAACATTTGGCTATGAAGACTTTAAAAACAGGCTGTCCTAATGAGTGAGCAACAAATAAAACCCTATCCGATATTTTTAGGTTCAGAAATTGAACAAGCTGATCCTGAACAAGCGATGTTTCATGTTCTACCTGTACCGTATGAAAAGTCAGTATCGTATGGCAGCGGCACCGCATTAGGTCCAAAAGCGATATTAAAAGCGTCGTGGCAGCTAGAAACGTGGGATGGTAAAAGTAAACCTTGCGATCAAGGTATTTATACCTGTGAAACGATTGATTGTTCGGTCGAGCCTGAGCAAGTGATTGAAAATATTGCCAATGCAACCCAAGAAATTATAGAACAGGGTGGGTTGCCCGTCGTGTTAGGTGGCGAACACACTGTGACCTATGGTGTATTGAAAGGTCTAAAAGCCGCAGGTATCGAAGACTTTGGTATCGTCCAAATTGATGCTCATGCTGATTTACGTGATGCCTATGAAGGTGACCCATTAAGTCATGCCTCAGTGATGAAACGTGCTGTTGATATGGGCATTCCACTATATCAATTAGGTATTCGCGCCTACTGTGAAGAAGAAATGGGCTGCCGTGAGCAGTTTGGTGTTTATTTCCAAGATGCAGATCAATTAGTACCTAACAACATTACTGAATTGACCCTGCCGGATGATTTTCCAGAAAAAGTATTTTTCACCTTAGATATTGATGGGATGGATCCGTCCGTATTCCCATCAACAGGCACACCTGTTCCCGGCGGTTTAGGCTGGTATCAAACATTAAGCTTAGTTGAATCAGTAGCAAAACAGCGTGAAATCATTGGTTTTGACATCATGGAATTTGCGCCTATCAATGATTTTCATACTTATGATTTTGCTGCGGCCATGCTCACATATAAAATGATGGGCATCGTTGAACGCAGCCGTTAAGGATTAAAGCGTACAAATTTGCAAAATGAACGATTTATTTTGCCCAACATCAGATATTTAATCTGAATCCTGGATAAGAAACAGCGCTTAGCAGCCCTGGTGACGCGAATAACGTCGTTGCAAAAGCGAGCAATAGAAATACGATTACATCACTTTTGCGCCTTGTTGTTGACACCACTGGAGCTGCTGAGTTTAACAGTCTGATTACAGTAGGGAAATAGAGTTTTGCACTATCCCTTATCCAGTATTCAGGTTATTTAGGAAGTTCTCCCATACAGAAATTGTAGCAATATCATTAGAGTAACGCTCTTTGATTGATAGCATTTTCTAGATGAATCTAAAACTCCGACTCAACCTTATCATAACGCTTTTATTGTTAATGATTATCGCAATAGGGGCGGTATCGACCATTCATAATGCACGCCAAAATGTGCAAGCGGAAATTGCGTCTACAGCAGTGTTGGCAGTGCATATGTTAGATGCTGAGATATTGCTATATAGCTATGGAGCCGATTGGGGCCGACCTTCTGATGGTGCCAAGCGATCCAATTTCAATTTAAATAAATTACAGAATGTTCGACATTTAAAGATAGAGTTCTTAAACGTGTTTGGTGATTTGATAGACAGTAATCACTATGCACAACATGAAACCATAGCACCTGACTGGTTTGTCCAAATTATGGACTCGGTGACAAAACAAATGCAGCCGACACAACGCCAAGTATTTAAAGCTGGTCATATGATAGGTGAATTAGTTGTGACACCTGATCCATTAAATGAGATTGATGAAGTCTGGGAAGAAACTAAAACCATGTTGATCTTGCTGGTTTTTTTCATTATTACCGCTAATGTATTGATATATTTAGCAGTAAATCAGGCGTTGAAACCTATAGACCGAATTATAGAGGCATTATCAGAAATAGAATTGGGCAAATTTTCATTAAGACTGCCACAATTTTCTCTGCCGGAATTAACGAATATAAGCAATAAGTTTAATGTAATGGCAGACACGCTACAGAAAAGCGTAGAAATGAATCGTCGTTTACACCAGCAAATCATTAATGTGCAGGAAAACGAACGCAAAAATCTTGCACGTGAGTTACATGATGAGATTGGTCAGCATTTAACCGCAATCAATCTAGATGCCGCAGCAATTAAAACGGCACCTAATCTTAAAGTAGCACAAGAAAGTGGTTCAGCTATCTCAGGTGTTGTCAGGCAAATGATTGATATTGTACGTAATATTTTGCAACGACTACGTCCCGCTGATCTTGATGAATTAGGACTTAAGCTTGCACTTGCCGAATTGGTCAATACATGGAAACTACGCAATCCCACCACGCAGTGTCAGCTTAATGTGCGAGGTGAATTTGTTGATTTAGACGATTCGCTGCTAATTGCTATTTATAGAATTGTTCAAGAATGCCTGACTAATGTTGCCCGTCATTCGAATGCAGAGCATGTCGACATTACATTGATACAGGAAATAGATGAAATTAGTTTTACTGTCAAAGATGATGGTGTTGGGTTTGATTTATCTCAAACTGGAAATAGCTTTGGTTTGCTAGGCATGAAAGAACGTTGTGAAGGTTTAAATGGAAGCTTTCATATCACGTCTGGGATTAATCACGGTGCCTGCATAGAAATAAGGCTGCCTTCTTAAAGGAAAAATGATGGATAAAAAAATTACAGTATTACTGGTCGATGATCATGCAGTTGTTCGTTCTGGTTTGAGACGATTGCTTGAGCAAGGCGACGAGGTGGATGTGGTTGCTGAAGCAGAAAGTGGTGAGCAGGCTTATCAACTATATGGCGAAATATTACCCGAGATTTTGGTTATGGATATGTCTATGCCCGGCATCGGCGGATTGGAAGCGCTTCGGCGTATTAAATTACGTTATTCGAAGGCAAAAATCATTATTTTCTCAATGTATGAAAATGCCACATTTTCTACACAAGCACTGACTGCCGGGGCATTAGGTTATGTATCCAAGTCAGGTGAGGCAGGCGATCTACTCACTGCAGTTAAACAGGTCTATGCAGGCAAAATTTATCTTAGCTCTGAAATGGCCCAGAAAATTGCACTGCACACGATGAGTGGTGACGATAATCCGATACAAAAGCTGACAGCAAGAGAGTTTGAGATTTTTCGCCTTCTAGCAGAAGGCAAAGTAGTCGATGAAATAGCAAAACTGCTCAATATAGGTCAAAAAACAGTGGCAAATTATCAAACACTATTAAAACAGAAGTTGCATATCAACAGTCCTGTTGAGCTGGTACGCCTCGCGATTCGACACGGTGTAATAGAAGATTAAATTAGGAGTAATAATGAAAAAACAACTAAAAACATTAGCAGCATTATTAATGGTGTCTATGCCAACCCTGGTGAATGCCGACTTTGTGCAAGGCAAAACAGCGATGATAGCGGGTGATTATGCAACAGCCATATCAGAGTTTTCACCTTTAGCTCAACAGGGCGATGTGATATCACAATATCTTATGGGTGTCATATACGATGATGGTCTGGGTGTTGAACGTGATCAGAAGCAGGCCGCTAACTGGTACGAAAAGGCAGCTCATCAGGGCAATGTCAATGCGCAATATAATTTGGGCGTGATGTACAGTAAAGGTCAAGGTGTTGAAATAGATTTAGAAAAAAGTGCACATTGGTATGGTAAAGCCGCTGAACAAGGACTTGCCTTAGCTCAGTTTGCACTTGGAGATATGTATACAAAAGGCTGGGGTGTCAAACAGGATTACCAACAAGCTGCGAATTGGTTTGAGAAAGCAGCAAAACAGAAACACTTTAAATCACAGTTTTCTTTAGGACTGCTTTATTACGAAGGTAAAGGTGTACCAAAAGATCAACAAAAAGCGGCATATTGGACACGCCTGTCAGCGGAACAAGGTCATTATAAAGCGCAATACACCTTAGGCATGATGTATAAAGAAGGCATTGGAGTGGAACAAAACCTTGTTCTTGCTTATGCATTATTAGAGCTAGCAACACGTGATGGTCATGCGGCCGCTGAGAAGTTCAAGAAAGAACTAACATTGGAAATGAAAGAGGAACAACTTAAAAAAGCTAAATCTATCGCCAGTTCATGGCAAACAAGTACGCCAATATCTATCCCAAGTACTTAATTCTAAGTCATTGTTTTATAGATATAAAAGGACGGTCCTAGGGCTGTCCTTTTTTATTTCACGCTACTCTTAGGGAAGCAGTCATATTCAAGCTCGGGAACTCCTCTCGTTTCATGGTGTTAAGTCGAGCTTAAACTTTTACACGCTATCCGTAAAAACGGTGAAGCGGCTTAATATCCTAACAAAAATCAAGGGGAGAAATATGAATAAAGCCAAATTTACTTTGCGAGCCAGTATAGTTGCACTGGGAACAGTGGCAATGATTGGTCTTGCAGGTCAGGCAAGTGCTAATGATGAAATCATCAAGCGCAGCCAAAATCCTGATATGTGGGCGGCACCAGGTGGTGACTTGGCAATGACACGTCACAGTGCTTTGAAAGATATCAATACAAAAAATGTTAAAAACCTTCACATGGCATGGTCACAATCAACAGGTGCACTTCGTGGTCATGAGGGGCAACCTGTTGTGGTTGAACATAATGGTAAGCCAATGATGTATTTTGTCAGTGCCTGGCCAAACATTGTGCAAGCACTAGATCTATCAAATCCTGATAAACCTGCACAGGTATGGAACTATCAGAAAAAAACCGATCGTGATATGTCTGCAGTACCGCGCGCCTGTTGTGACACGGTTAACCGTGGTTTGAACTATGCTGATGGTAAAGTTATTTTCCATACACTGGATGGTTTATTGATTGCACTTGATGCCACGACTGGTGAAGAAGTGTGGGTGACCAAACATGCATATCCAGATAAAGGTGAAACACACACTGGACCAGCAATGGTAGCTGAAAACCTGGTTATTGCCGGTTTTGGTGGTGACGAATTTGCAGCACGTGGCCGTATGGTTGCTTATGATATTAAAACAGGTAAAGAAGTATGGACTTGTCATAGCACAGGTTCTGACAAAGACGTTTGTTTAACACCTGAAACCAATAAAGATAATCCGCACTACGGTACCTACGGACATGATTTGGGTATGATTACTTATCCACGCGATGAGTGGAAAATTGGTGGTGGTGCACCATGGGCATGGTTCACTTATGACCCTGATTTGAAAATTGTTTATGCCGGTACCGGTAACCCAGGTCACTGGTCACCTGCGTATCGTTGTGGTGAAGAAGGCAAAAACTTGACGCATGAAAAATGTAACGAGTACAACCCAAAAATCAATTCAGGTAACTGGGATAACAAATGGTCTATGACTATTATGGCTCGTAAAGTTGATACGGGTGAAGTAGTGTGGGCTTACCAGAAAACGCCATTTGATCAGTGGGACTATGATGGCGTAAACGAAAACATCCTGGTTGATAACCTGAAGGTTGACGGTAAGAAGCATAAAGCATTGGTTAACTTTGATCGTAATGGCTTTGCTTATGTTATGGATCGTACCAACGGTGATCTACTTCGTGCGCACAAATTCGTTACCGTTGATTGGGCTGAGAAAGTAGACTTGGTAACAGGTCGTCCGCTTAAAGTGAAAGAGCACTCACCATTTGAACGCGGTCGTAATGTAGCTACATGCCCATCTGCACAAGGTGGTAAAGATCAGCAACCGGCATCGGTTGATCCATCTGAACCAAACATTTTCTATGTACCAACAAACAACTGGTGTATGGAAGATGAACCTCAAGAACGTACTCATACTCAACAAGGTACGGTTTACGTATTTGCTAACGTCTATATGTATCAAGAAAAACCAGGTGTTTCTGGTAAGTTGAAAAAATTTGACGTTGTAACAGGTAAAACCATTTGGGAAATTGCTGATTCATACCAAAACTGGAGTGGTACATTGAACACTGCTGGTGGTTTAGTGTTCTACGGTAGCATGGGTGGTGACTTCCGTGCGGTTGACCGTAATTCAGGTAAAGTGGTTTGGGAACGTAAGCTGGGTTCAGGTATTATCGGTAACCCAATTTCCTGGAAAGTCGATGGTAAACAATATGTTGGCGTATTCAGTGGTTTAGGTGGTTGGGCTGGTTTGCCAGTAACTGCCGATCTGGATTTCTCTGACAAATATGGTGCTATCGGTGCAACAGCGATGGCGAAAGCTGCCAAACTGAACCTCATTCCACAAGGTGGTGAGTTCACAGCATTCCGGGTTTATCCATAAATTACGGAATGGTTAGAACAAGCAAATCTAAGTAGCAAAACTTGCCGAAGGGAGGGCACCTGTAACAGGTGCTCTCTCTTTGGCTTTTTACGTTGTATCAACAGGAAATATCATGGCAAGTAAATTAATTCTCACATTATCGGCCACTAGTCTGGCAATAAGTAGCGCTGTGTTTGCAGCTGATAATGTTCCGGCACTACGTGTATGTGCCGATCCCGGCAATATGCCTTTATCCAATACACAGAGTGAAGGCTTTCATAACAAAATTGCAGAAGTCCTGGCGCAAGCAATGGGGACACATGTCACTTATGCCTATAGACCGTATCTTGAGCGTGGCCTGACGCGACAAACATTCAAAAATAACCGCTGTGACATATTGATGGATATGTCGGCAGACAATGAAAGAATGATTACGACCACACCGCTATATCGAAGCACATTTGTGCTTGCAACTAAAGCTGATAGTCCATACAAATTTAGTTCTTTTGCTGATCCTGAGTTGAAAGAATTGACTATTGGGGTATTTCAACATTCTGCTATCAGAACTGAATTGATGGAACACGGCATCAATGGCAACAACCTAAGGCTTCATATCATTAGTCACAATGCTGATTTAAAACCGGAAAGGCAACCTACCAAGCAAGTCGAAGCCGTTATCAATGGTGATCTGGATATTGCTGGCGCGTGGGGACCTTTGGCTGGCTGGTACAACGCGGGCGATACAAAACCGTTGACCTTATATCCACTTAATCAATACGACACAGTATTACCAATGGAGTTTGAGCTGGGAATTGGTTTGAAAAAATCTGATACGCAATTGCGAGATAAACTCAATCAAGTACTGATTCAAGAAAAAGAAAAAATCAAGGAAATATTAGTGTCATATGGCGTGCCACTTGTTGAGTGTTCAAACTGTATTGTATCTGGTGATATTCCTTCACATGGTCCGTATCAACAACATGAGCATGTCGTAGCCAAATATCAAACAGCGAAACAATCTAATAAAGATGAATTACCAGAACAGATTGATGCAGCATTGCAAGCTGGCAGTACCTTAGATGGTGAGTTGCTGAATGCTGTGCTGGCAAAAGATTTACCGCGTGTTAGTTATGTCATTGAACGTGGTGCAGATATAAATACGCCCGATGCCAATGGACTGACGCCTTTAATGAATGCGGTTAAGGGTGCAAACCTCGATTTGGTTAAATTATTACTTAAAAACAAGGCCGAACCGAATGCAATTGATAGTGATGGTTGGACAGCTGCAATGCATGCTGCCTGGTTAAATGAACCTAAGATGATTAGAACTTTATCGGCCTATGGTACTGATTTTGAAAAAGTTGAAAAGCTGACTCAAAGTACAGCCTTAAGTTTAGCAGTACAGAACGGTAAAGCCTTAGCCGTAGTTGCATTGCTCGATAGTGGTGCTGATGCCAATCTAGCGGTAGGTGAGGCTAACTATACACCTCTGATGATTGCTGCAAAAGTTGGCAAACTACCTGTGGCTCAAACCTTAGTTCAATATGGTGCGAACCCAAATCTGACCAATGATGGTGGTGTCACTGCATTGATGATCGCTGCGGCAAATAATAACCCGGATATTATTTCTCTATTGATTAAATCCGGTGCAGATCCTGAACTGAAAAATGCGAAAGGTCAGACCGCGTATGAAATTGCTCATCAGCGTGAAGCGAAAGATGCCATTCACATGTTCCACCGATTTAACATCAATAAGCTGTCGATAGCGACACAAAACAATAAATTATCAATCGAGTCTTAAAATCTTAATCACAAAGGAAGTCAAATGAAGATAAAGCAAGTATGTATTGCAGCCAGTTTTGCAACGGCAATGATGTTGTCCATGAGTGGGTTTGCAGGTGGCGAACCAGAAGGCACATTAGCAGTAAGCGATGATAGCTCAGCTATGGTTGGTATGAGTCCGCGTGAGCGTGTGGCTTCAACACCCAAAGGTGAATTGAAAAATCCCTATACCGACAATGAAGAAATGATCACAGCCGGTAAAGATAGGTATTTCGGTAATAGTTGTAACGGCTGCCATGGCGGTGGAGCCGGTGGTGGTATGTGCCCCCCTATATCAAACGAAGTATTTGTCTATGGCAGTGATGATGACACCTTATTTCGTTTAGTTACACTAGGTAGTGATGATTTGCAAAAAGCCGGTTACTTTCGAAAAGGCATGGAAGGCGTTGTTGGACCAATGCCACCTTATGGCGACATTATCAAAACAGATGATGAGCTATGGAAAATCATTGCTTGGCTAAGAACGCAGTACAAGGGTGATATCAAACGTCGCGACTGGTAATAAAATTAGGAATAAAATAATGAATAAAGTAACAAAATTGGCTACAGCCCTTACCTTAGGAATGATAGGACAAACTATATTGGCAGCATCATCTGCACCCTTGGCTTATGTGCCAAATGAAAAAGATGCCACAATTTCTGTTATCGATACCGGTATTGATTCTGTCATCATGCAGATCCCTAAAGAGGGGCGTCTTGGTGAAGAAATCAACGCTGTGGTAACTGATAAATCAGGCAATATTTTATATGTGGTTGATGCTGAAGATGGCAAGATTGTGCGAGTGGCACGACAATCCAGAACAATTATTGATAAATTGGATGTGGGTGAAGGTACAGAAGGTGTGATGCTATCACCAGATGGTCAGGAACTGGTAGCCTGTCAGGAAGAAATGAACCGAGTTTCTTTTATTGATGTGGCTACGTTCAAGATGGTTGCCAGTGTCGATACAACTGGTGATGCCCCTGAGCATTGTGTCTATTCACCTGACGGTAAATTAGTATTGGCCAGCCAGGAAGGCTCTGACAGTATCGACATCATTGATGTGGCAGCTCGTAAAGTTATCAAAACATTAGCGGCTGCTGGTCATCCACGAGGGATGGATTTCACACCTAATGGTAAAACACTTTATGTGGCAAACGAAAAAGCACATGTAACAGAAGTGTGGAATACACAAGACTGGTCATTAACGACCACCATCAAAACCGGTGAACGTTCAAATGGGGTAAAAGCGTCTCATGATGGGCGTCGTGTTTATATTTCGGGTGGTAAAAGCTATACCGTTGATGTGATCGATACTGCATCGAATAAAGTGATTAAAACCATCGCTGTAGGTGAACGTCCATGGAACATGGCACTGACGCATGATGATAGAAAATTGTATGTCGCTAATGGTCGTTCTAACTCAGTTTCAGTGATTGATACGATGAGATTGGAAAAACTAAAAGACATAACGGTTGGTGAAATGCCTTGGGGTGTTTATATTCCATAAATGAGGCTGACGACTTAGCCCCTGAATAACAGGGGCTATTTTCATGAAGCTAAGAATATATGTGTGATTCATGCCCCTTTGGCAATGCGCGGACAGGGTAGTATTTAACTATTGGCATATAGTTTTGGTGGGCTTGAGGTGGGAAATAGGGTGCCAAAAAGCTCACTAAGGAATTTTTTCTAATTAACCTGAGATCGGTTTAAGAGACGACCATCATCTTAAATTCTTCACTAGTAATTTTCAGTGATGGCTTGTTC
>JARGFJ010000028.1 GCA_029210875.1 Gammaproteobacteria bacterium
TTTTAAAGAGCGTTTGATGAACAACAGTATGTCCAACAAAGAAGCGAGAATTATACAGACACCCGCTGGGCTGTCAAGCTTTTCTTCACGCTTTCGGACAATACATCTTTCCAAAAACCCGAAGAAGTGGCGCATTTTACAGACTAAATTGAGATGGTCAACAGGAAGTTTTTCCCGACTATAATTCTTAATTAGTAGCTTATTGAAAACTGTGACTATTTTAGTTTCCACTATGAAATATTTGTACAAATTAATGTACATTGTCGTCTCTTTTCATGCAGCTTATTAACGTTCACCGCAGTAAGTTAATTAATCATCTTGCATGAATTAAAAAGAATTTAAGCTTACTATCGTTGTTCTATTCAACTCTAATACTTAAGTTTAGTATCAGTATCAATCCAATTCAGATGCTAAATTTAGAACACGCATGTTCAATGGGAAGGCTGACGATGATACATTCATCGCCAGCGGTAAGAATAGTAGTGTTTAATTTGTGCTGATTCGAGCAAATTTTCGTTTGCCAACCTGATATACCGCGGTAACATCTTTAATGATGATCATGGCTTTATCATCAATTTTAGTTCCATCAATTTTTACAGCACCTTGCTTTATCATTCTTAATGCTTCAGACGTGCTGACCGTTAAGTTGGCCTCTTTGAGTAAATTAGCAATCGGCATACCATCATCACCGACAGTGATATTAAGGTCGGCTATATCTTCTGGGATTTCACCCTTTTTGAACTGATTTTCGAAACCTTGTCGTGCCTCAGGTCCTGCTTGTTCTCCGTGAAAGCGATTGACAATTTCTTCAGCAAACGTTTTCTTAATCTCAACCGGATTACGACCCTGTTCAACTTCAGTACGCCATTGCTTTATTTCATCTAAGGTTCTGAAGCTCAGTAATTCTATATAACGCCACATCAAATCATCTGAAATCGACATTAACTTACCGAAGATATCTTTGGGACTATCATTAATACCGATATAGTTACCTAATGATTTCGACATTTTTTGGATGCCGTCTAAACCTTCTAATATAGGCATAGTCAGAATTGACTGTTGTGGTTTACCGTAGGCCTTTTGTAACTCACGCCCCATTAACAAGTTAAATTTTTGATCTGTACCACCCAATTCAACATCTGCATTGAGTTCTACAGAGTCATAACCTTGGATTAAAGGATATAAAAATTCGTGTATGGCAATTGATTGACCACTTTTATAACGTTTATCAAAGTCATCTCGTTCTAACATTCTTGCAACAGTGTGATTTGAAGCCAGACGAATCATGTCAGCTGATGAAAGCTTATTCATCCACTCTGAGTTAAATACAACGGTAGTTTTAGCCGGATCAAGAATTTTAAACACTTGTTCCTGATACGATTGTGCATTTTCTTTTACTTGTTCGCGTGTTAATGGCTTTCTTGTGACATTTTTACCTGTTGGATCACCAATCATTCCAGTGAAATCACCAATCAAAAATAAAATTTCATGCCCCAAATCCTGGAACTGTTTAAGCTTATTTAAAAGCACTGTATGACCTAAATGCAGATCCGGCGCAGTTGGATCAAATCCTGCTTTGATGCGCAGAGGTCGACCTGTTTCAAGTTTTTCAATCAACTCACTTTCAACCAGGATTTCTTCAGCGCCCCGTTGAATTATGGCTAACGCCTCTTGCACAGGAATCATGTATTTCTCCAGAATATTTTCAAATTTGCTCGGCATACTATCACAAAACAGGTCAAGAAAGACTTCCATTCCAATGAAAATACTGCCAAAATGCAACGTTATTAAGTTAATTTTTGAGCTGTCCGATGAAACGAAATCACCTTGTTCGAGATTCACAACAAACAAATATATTTAATAGCTCATCGACTCGACTCGGCAAGCGCCGTCATATTCTGTCATTATCACTATTTACATTAGCAAGCATATTGATTACATCAATGGTTCTAGCAACAAGCCAACCCGTTATAAATAGCAGTCAAACCAAAATTATTGATTTACCCAACCTACCTGCAGCAATGCAAACTGCATCAATAGATAACAATCAGACCAACACATTAACTCTTCCAGACTTACACACTAAAGATAATAACCCCGTAGATATTTCCAAGATTGCGACAACTACCAAGTCCATCAATAACGAAATTAACCCCACAGCCACTGAGCTCGCTTTTTTAGAACAGCAAGCACTTGACGAATCTCACGCATTAATAAATGCGAATAGCATTGATATATCAACAGAACAAGATCAAGAACAAATAAAAGCTATTAGCTCTCCCAAGCTCTATTGGCGAGAACTCGCAGTTAAATCTGGTGATAACTTGTCGCTTCTTTTCCCACGCGTCGGCTTATCTGCTCGTGACGTATACAATGTTGCTCAACTTGGAAAAGACATCACGCCTTTACTCAAGTTAAAACCAGGGCAAATCATGCGTTTTGGTTTTTTAGAAAGTGATAAAACACAACTTAAACAAATTGAGTTAGCACTGGATCCAATTAATACATTGATCATTACTAACTCTGATGATGGTTATAAAGCAATAACTCACACTCGTGATGTTGAGACAAAACAAGTCCACGCCTCTGGTACAATCGTTAGCTCATTGTTTGGTGCAGGTAAAGAGGCAGGCTTATCAGATAAGCTGATAATGGAACTCGCGTATATATTTGGTTGGGATATCGATTTTGCTCTAGATTTGCGTGAAAATGATCATTTCAAAGTGATTTATAACGAAAAGTATATTGAAGCTGAGAAGTTTGCTGATGGCGACATAGTCGCTGCTGAGTTCGTAAACCAAGGCAAATCATTTAAAGCGGTTCGTTATATTGATGACAATGGCCAAAGTAGATTCTATACACCTTCTGGCGAGAGCATGCGCAAGGCATTTAATCGTACTCCAGTTCATTTTTCTAGAATTAGTTCGAAATTTAACCCTAACCGTAAGCATCCTAAATTAAAAGGGGTAACACGCCCACATCAAGGTGTTGATTACGCTGCCAGCACAGGTACACCTATCATGGCAACGGGTGATGGAAAAGTACAATTTGTTGGTACTAAAGGTGGCTATGGTAGAACAGTCATTTTATCGCATGGAGGTAAATACACTACCCTTTATGCGCATATGTCTCGTTTTGCCAAAAGCATGAAACTAGGCAAACGTGTCAATCAAGGTGATGTAATTGGCTATATTGGCAGCAGTGGTTTGGCTACTGGACCTCATCTTCACTACGAGTTTAGAGTCAATGGTGTTCATCGTAATCCATTGACCGTGACGCTACCTAAAGCGGAATCACTGCCCAAAAAATATAAGGCTGATTTTGAGAAAAAAGCACAGCCATTGCTGGCTCAACTTGATTCAATTGGCACTAAACTCGCTTTTAATAATTGATATTTCTAAATTATGGGCTTGTATATAGGCATCATGTCAGGAACAAGTCTAGACGGCCTAGATGTTGTTGTAATTGAATACTCTGATACTCATTCCTTTAAGTTAATTGCAGCCGAAACGTTTCCATTTCCAAATAAACTAGATCATAGATTATCTGAGCTTATTAGCACTACTAATTGCAAGCTACTAGATCTTGGTCAATTAGATATAGAGTTAGGTCAGGTTATTGCTGACTGTATCACCATACTTTTAAATAAAAACAATATTGCCGCTAGTGATATCAACGCTATTGGTAGTCATGGTCAAACACTATTTCATTCGCCTGATAGCCCATTTCCTTTTAGCATGCAAATTGGTAATGGTAATACTATCGCACAGCAAACAAATATCACAACGATTACTGACTTTAGACAACGAGATATTGCCGCAGGTGGACAAGGAGCACCTTTGGTTCCTGTATTCCATAAGGAATTATTTGCTGATGGTCACACTGATCGAGCGATAGTAAATATAGGTGGAATAAGCAATATTACTCTACTTCCAGCCAATTCCAGTTCAGCTATTCTAGGCTTTGACTCTGGGCCTGGTAACGGCTTACTTAATGCGTGGATACAATCACATCGCAACACCCCATTTGATAAGGATGGCATCTGGGCAGCATCTGGGCAGTGTCATGATGCGTTATTAGAACTCTTAATGAACGAAGCTTATTTTGGCATTTCTATCCCTAAAAGCACTGGCCGTGAACTATTTAATCTAACATGGTTAAATAACAAGCTTGCGCAATTAGATCAGCCTGTTGCAGCCGCTGATGTTCAGGCGACACTTATACAACTTACCGTAAAGTCGATTGCCGATGCTATGGCTCGTTATGCCAGTAATGTCAAAGAAATGTATCTGTGTGGAGGTGGCACTCATAATACATTTTTAATATCACAACTACGCAAAGATCTACCAGATCTATCAATTCAGAGTACGCAGGTTCTAGGTTTACATCCTGATTGGGTCGAGGCCAGTGCTTTTGCATGGTTAGCGTATAAAACACTGAACAAACAATCTGGTAATTTGACCTCTGTTACGGGTGCAAAGCAGTCTGTCATTCTCGGGGCAACTTATTGGTCTAACGAATCTTCATAAGCAGTTGCAGATAGTAGAGCACTCAGATCATCTTTGTTATCTGGCACAAACCTAAATAACCAACCTTCACCAAATGAATCTTCATTTATCATTTCGGGAGCATCTTCCAAATTAGCATTTATTGCAGAAATTTCACCACTAATTGGCATATAAATATCTGATGCAGCTTTAACAGATTCAAGTAGCATGCACTCTTCTTTAGCAGAAAATCGTTGACCTACTTCTGGTAAATCTGCAAAGACAACATCGCCTAATAAGTCCTGGGCATGATCAGTAATACCGACGGTTATTTCACCATTAGCTTCTAATCTCACCCATTCATGAGTTTCAACATATTTCAAAGAGTCAGGATTGCTCATTTAGTTTGTTCGTCCATATAATTGATTTAATTTTTTAAATCTTTGGGCAGATGTCTGATCAACCATATCCCAATCAAACTGCCAAGACCAGTTGCCTTCGGTTGTACCAGGAATATTCATCCGATGCTCACCATCTAAAGCCAAAACATCTTGCATAGGTATCACAGCCAATTTTGAAACCGTTGCTAAACAAACTCGAATTAATTGCCATGGCATTTGTTCATCTGTTTGGCCTAAATAGTCATGAACTCGTAACTTAGTATAGTCATTGATCTCACCAAACCAACCTAAGGTTGTATTGTTATCATGTGTGCCCGTATAAGAAACGCTATCGATAGTATGGTTATGTGGTAAATAGGGATTATTGGCATCATCGCCAAATGCAAATTGTAATATTTTCATGCCTGGCATCGCATATTTTTCACGTAATGCAGTCACTTCGTCAGTAATAATACCAAGGTCTTCAGCAACTAAAGGTAACTCACCAAACGAATTTTTTAGTCTATCAAATAAAGCCTCGCCTGGTGCTTTAACCCATTGCCCATCAATTGCCGTTTCACAACTCGCGGGGATCTCCCAACAGGCTTCAAAACCACGAAAATGATCAATACGTATTAAGTCAAAAAGCGCCAATTGTGTTTGCATACGTTGCTGCCACCACAAAAAATCCTGTTCAATATGTTTATCCCAACGATAGAGAGGATTGCCCCAACGTTGACCAGTAGATGAAAAATAATCGGGCGGTACACCAGCCACTTTTTCAGCTTGACCTGCACCATCCAGGGTAAACAATGAAGGATTTGCCCATACATCGGCACTGTCATGGGCAACAAAAATAGGCATATCACCAAACAATACTATCCCACGCTCATTGGCATAGCTTTTTAAAGCATGCCATTGTTTGAAAAACAGAAATTGCCCAAACCGGCGAATATCAAGTGCTTCTTTACGATCGTAACGAATTTTTTGGATCGCAGTGTTTTGACGATCACGAAGTGATTCTGGCCATTCATACCAGGCTGTGGTGTGATTTAAGTGTCGAATCTCGCGAAACAAAACATAATCATCCAACCAGTATTCTTCTCGTTTGCAAAAATTAATAAAAGCGTGCCTGTCTTCATCACTGGCTTTTGCAGAAAATTGTCTAAACGCTTTGACTAAGGTTATTAAAAAAGTAGTATCAATAATCGTTTTCGGATCGGCCCAAGGTTCTAATTTAACTGTATCCCAACAAACTAATGCTGGATTACCCGCATGTGCTGATAAACATTGATAGGGTGATCCATCCGCATGGGTTGGACCTAAAGGTAACATTTGCCATACGGTTACCCCAGATTCATGTAAAAAATCAATAAATTTGTAAGCATCAGGTCCTAAATTTGCTGATGGCAGACTCGAGATATGTAATAAAACACCAGCTCGTCTTTGTTGAAATACTGCGGCTTGTTTCATCGAATTAACCACCTCTTCGCATAGTACCGCCTTGTTCTACGCCACCACCACCATGAGATACCGCTTCAGATAATGATTGTGGAACCTCTACTCCTAACATTTGATATAAGTTTGACAGGTGTAAACGAAATAAACGTTCAAAATCACTGACGCTATCGGCTGAATTGTAATCCCCAAACCACCAGAACCAATCAGAGCCTTCACAAATAGCTAATTGACGCTCTAATGCGTTCAATATATCTGGATCAAATTGCTGAGTTTCCAGCACACGGTCATAGGTTTGTTTGGCTTCACTCAATAAATCCCAACCTCGGTTTTTATCCTGATCACCAATCCAGGTTGAATAAGTACCGTAGACCCAGCTCCCCCCCACCATTTTGGGTAGAGGTGCAGCTCTAACGCCACTTTTCAGACATTCAGAGAATGTTGTCAATTCAATATCTGGGTGATTGGATAATCGTGTGTATAAAGCTTGTAGGAAATAATAGCCATTATACGAATAATATTCCCAGGCATTCTCGCCATCTAAAATGACAGATACAACGCGATTCGGATCTTTTTCTGAATTCGCTTTTATTGTAGTAAGGTGATGGATAAAATCATTAACGGCATCGTCAGCACCCCATGAGGTATAGTTAAATCCTATCATATCTGACAGGCCATCATCCCTAAAAAAACAAGCCGGTGATGCGCCAGGCAGCTTGTATGGTTTGTGAATATTAGCGTCATGCATCCCTGACAAATTCAAACTATTGCGTAAGACATTTTCACCGGTAGCCGCCCAATCAAAGCCATGTTTTGCTATTAATTTTAAGGTTTCTGTACATACAGCCCCTTCCGACGGCCAACATCCTTTTGGTTTAAATCCAAAATAGGATTTAAACACGCGTAAGCCTTCTTTCATATGCCAGTGTGCGCGTTCCTCGCCCCCTGGATAGGTCGTAATTTTAGGCAAGGGTGCATCAGGCATAGCTTCATGCGTAGTCTTAATATCTAAAAGTAAAGGAATTATTGGGTGAGCATAAGGCGTAACTGATAGCTCGACCCGACCTGTTTCAGCTAATCGACGATAACGTGGAATTAAGTCACTCAACAACTCGCCAATTACAATCATCAATTGTCGACGGTCATGGAAGCTAAATTGTTTACCTTTCTTCATCAGTTCCTGAATACGAACGTCCGAGCGTTTGACTGATTCTCCCATCCATGCCAAGTGATACCACACCACCATATCAACAATAAATTGATCATTGATATAAGGCAATCTACTCGGTTGCTCCAAAATCCACTTTGCCATTTTAACTAAACGTGAAAACTTGGGGTAAGGGTTAATCAGTTTATCTTCATTGGCACGAAGACAGTTGCTTATTATGGCTCTTCTTTCTTCAGTCTGACTTGGTTGTACTGGTGAATCTAACGCGATTAACATAGGATCTTTTAAGCGTCCAGTACCTTTAAACCGTGTTTTAAGCTGTTCATCATAGTCGGCAAGCTGCTCAATTAAGGTTGGAGCAAAATTAACGACCGCTTTTGCACCTGGCACATTTTCAAGATGCCAGGCCATATCTACATAATCTTTTATTGCATGGAGATAAGTCCATGGTAATTGATACATGCCTCCCATCGGTTCACTGTATTGCGGCTGGTGCATGTGCCAGCATAAAACGACTTTTAACTTATCTGACATGACGGTATGTTTGTCCTAACATTTCAGGGGTGACTAATACAACACCATTTGGTGAAATTTCATATTTTTGCGCATCTGCCTCAGGATCTTCACCAATAACGGTACCTTCAGGTACAACACATCCCTTATCTAAAACGACTTTTTTCAAACGGCAGTGACGATTAATGGTGACATCAGGCAACACCACGCAGTCTTCCACAGTAGTATAGCTATGGACTTCGACATTAGAGAATAGAAGTGAATGACGCACCGTTGCGCCAGAAATAATACAGCCACCAGACACCATAGAATCTACCGCTGTACCACGTCGGTCATCATCATCAAACACAAATTTAGCCGGTGGTTGCTGTGCCTGGTACGTCCAAATAGGCCAATTGTCATCATACAAATTTAATTCAGGGGTAATGCCGATCAATTCTAAATTAGCAGCCCAAAACGCATCAATCGTACCAACATCACGCCAGTAACCAGGATCGTTGCCTTGCACATCTTTATATGGAAATGCCAAAACTTTATAATTTTTTATCAATGAGGGAATGATGTCATGTCCAAAATCATGGGTAGAGTCTTTGGTATCAGCATCTTTGATTAATTGCTCATATAAAAATGCAGCGTTAAAGATATAGATCCCCATTGATGCCAGTGCGATACCATCTTTGCCAGGTATTGGCGTTGGATTATCAGGCTTTTCATTAAAGGCAATTATTCGACGATCTTTATCCACAGACATAACACCAAATGCTTTTGCTTCTTCTAGTGAAACTTCCAGGCAACCAATAGTCATATCAGCATTTTGCGCAACATGTCCCGCTAACATATCACCGTAATCCATCTTGTATATGTGATCACCGGCTAATATAACAACATATTTGGGGTCATGATTTCGTAAAATATCAATATTTTGATAGACGGCATCGGCAGTACCTGAATACCACCCCTGTGTTGTCCGCTGTGATGCAGGAAGTAATTCAACAAACTCACCTAATTCACCGCGCATAAAGCCCCAGCCTTGTTGAATATGGCGAATTAATGAATGTGCTTTATATTGCGTTAATATACCAACACGCCTGATACCTGAGTTAACACAGTTTGATAGAGGAAAATCGATAATGCGGAACTTGCCACCAAATGGCACACCCGGTTTCGCTCGCCAATCCGTAAGTTGCTTTAAGCGAGAGCCCCGTCCACCTGCTAAAATCAATGCTAATGTATCTCGAGTAAGACGACTTACGAAACGCGTGCTATTATTGTCTAACATTAAATTTCTCCACTGATGAGTAATCGAACTTTACCTGTTAGCTATAAGCCTGCCACAAGCGGTATATAGACATCAACAAAAATTATATGGAAACTTTATTACCATGGTTTTAAAAAACAAATTATCTGAAGATCTTGTCAAAATCATCGAAGCTCGCCACCACGATCCATTCTATGTATTAGGCGCTCACCAAAATGGTGACCAGACTACAGTGACTGTTTTTTTAACTGATACACAACACGCCTGGCTGGAAAGCGATCTCAAGTTAACTCGAATTCAAGGTACAGATTTATTTCAATGGACAGGTATGAGCCATCAACTCCCTCCTCATTACTCAGTTCATCGTGTTGCAGGCAATGGTAGTACCTTTAGCAAACATGATCCCTACAGTTTCTTACCCCAAATTTCAGAGTTCGATCTGCATTTATTTTCTGAAGGTAAGCATTGGCATGCCTATCGTATCTTGGGCGCACACCAACATGAAGTTGATGGTATTTCTGGAATATTATTTGCTACATGGGCACCAAGCGCGCAAAGAGTAAGTGTTATTGGTGAGTTTAACCAGTGGGATGGGCGTTGCCATCCGATGCGTGTGAGAGGTGATAACGGTGTATGGGAATTATTTATTCCAGGCCTAAGCACTGGCGAATTATATAAATTCGAGATCAAAAATCAGCATGATGGTTCACTCCATTCAAAAATGGATCCTTATGCGCAACAAGCTGAATTACGACCAGGAACGGCATCAATAATTGCTCATACCAGTCAACATCAGTGGCAAGACAAAGACTGGATGGCCAAACGTGAAAAAGCAGATTGGTTACATCAGGCACAGTCTGTATATGAAGTGCATATGGGATCATGGAAACGGAACTCGTCAGGGGATTTTCTAAACTACAGAGAATTAGCGCAAGAACTTATCCCTTATGTTAAAGAATTAGGATTTACCCATATTGAATTGTTACCCATCACAGAACATCCTTTAGATATTTCCTGGGGTTATCAAACAACGGGGTATTTTGCGCCAACTAGCCGTTTTGGCTCACCAGATGATTTACGTTATTTCATTGATCAATGCCACCAGAACGACATTGGTATTATCCTTGATTGGGTTCCAGGTCATTTCCCTAAAGATGCTCATGGACTGGCTCGTTTTGATGGTAGCGCACTTTATGAACATGCTGATCCTCGTCAGGGTGAACATCAGGATTGGGGCACCTATATCTTCAATTATGGACGTAAAGAAGTCACCAACTTTTTATTATCCAGTGCATTTTATTGGCTTGAGGAATTCCATATCGATGGGTTACGTGTAGATGCCGTAGCGTCAATGTTATACTTGGACTATTCGCGCGAAGAAGGCCAGTGGATCCCTAATCAATATGGTGGTAGAGAAAATCTTGAAGTAATAGACTTTTTGAAACATTTAAACTCGGTTTTACACCATGAACACCCAGGTTGTTTGGTTACAGCTGAAGAATCAACGTCCTACCCGATGGTGTCTCGTCCAGCCCATATGGGCGGTTTAGGCTTCTCAATGAAATGGAATATGGGTTGGATGCACGATATTTTGCAATATATGCAACAAGACGCTATCCACCGCCGTTACCATCATGATTCACTGACTTTTGGTTTGCTCTATGCCTTTACCGAAAACTTTGTATTGCCGTTTTCACATGATGAAGTTGTGCATGGCAAAGGCTCAATGCTCAATAAAATGCCAGGTGATGAATGGCAACGATTTGCTAATTTACGGCTGCTTTATACATTTATGTTTACCTATCCAGGTAAAAAGCTCCTGTTTATGGGCTTGGAATTTGGGCAAGGTACCGAATGGAACTGTGAAAGACAATTAGACTGGTATGTACTGGATTATCCTCTTCATCAAGGTATGAAGTCATTAGTAAGTGATTTAAATAGTCTCTATACATCAACTCCTGCATTGTATCGCCACGAATTTGATCCTCAAGGTTTTGAATGGCTCGATTGTAATGACCGTGAGCATTCAATCCTCAGTTACATCAGAAAGAATGAAGATGAGTATGTGATTTGTATTTTCAATTTCACGCCAGTCCCACGTGAAAACTACCGTGTTGGTGTTCCTGAAGGTTGTTCTTACAAAATTATTATGAATTCTGATTCTGAATTTTATCGTGGTAGTAATTTCAGCAAACAAATGTCGGTTGATGCTGAAGCAACACCATGGTCAGATAGACCATACTCTATAAGAATCGATCTGCCACCGTTATCGGGCATTGTGTTACAAAAAGCCTAAGTAAGTTAATCCCTGGCTTTAAGTTATTAAGGCCTGGGATTTAACACTATTCATTAACTGTCTTCATCAAGGTTAAAGGGTGCGACAGCTAAGCGTTTTTCGCCCATTTCATAAATCGTATCAGCGGAACCAACTATTAATGGATCGGGTGAACAGGCAACCTTGTAATCTTTATTTGGATAATCTGCCTGGGTTAACACATGGCGAATAGCATTCAAACGAGCGCGCTTTTTACAATCTGATTTTACCACTCGCCAAGGTGAATCTTTGGTATCAGTATAAAAAAACATGGCTTGTTTTGCCTCAGTATAATTTTCCCACTTATCAAGTGAAGCAAGATCTATTTCACTGATTTTCCACTGTTTAAGTGGATCGGTTTGTCTCGCATATAAACGTCTAAATTGCTCATTACGACTGATTGAGAACCAAAATTTAATTAATTTAATACCGCTTCGACCAATCATTCGCTTTATTTCTGGTGCTTGCCGCATAAACTCAAGGTATTCCTGTGATGTACAAAAGCCCATAACACGTTCAACACCAGCGCGGTTATACCAAGAGCGATCTAACAATACTATCTCGCCTTGTGTCGGCAAATGTTCGATATAGCGCTGAAAATACCATTGTCCGCGTTCTCTATCGTTAGGTTTATCTAAGGCAATCACAGGCGCACCACGTGGATTTAAATGCTCAGTAAAACAGCTAATTGCACCGCCCTTGCCTGCTGCATCACGTCCTTCAAAAATAATCAGATAGCGCTGGCCTGTTTCCTTAACCCAGTGTTGAAATTTTGCCAATTCAATTTGAAGCAATTTCTTTTCTTTTTCATATTTAGCCTTTTTCATCTTTTTTTTATACGGATAATTTGCCGTTGCGAAAATGGCTTTTTTTGACGTGTTTTTTATTTCTTCAATGGGAGCAAGATAATTAGACTGTTCATTAACAGTGAGGGAATTATGTGGTGGGTTATGGTGTGAATCAACCATTATCATCCTCTGACAAACTAAATGTAAAAAAGAAGTATAACGACTGAATTATGCTTTGGCATTAAAAGCAATGTCAGATAATTGCATTAGGACATGTTAGATAGTTGGGTAGTGATGTAAATCACTACCCAATTTTTGTACGGAAATATCAAATTGTCTAATTGCGTAAGGCTCTAATCATTTTAATTAAATGTGTCGTTGAACTATCATGTACTGAAATATCATCATTGCTTTGTAAATCAGGCAAGATCGCTTTAGCAAGTTGTTTGCCTAGCTCAACCCCCCATTGATCGAATGAGTTAATATTCCAAACTGTACCCTGTACAAATACTTTGTGTTCATACAAAGCAACCAGTTGTCCCAACATTTCAGGAGTCAATTTTGGAAAAATTAATGTGTTACTTGGACGATTGCCTGGGAACACTTTATGCGGCAATAAGGCTTCGAGTTTTTTGCCTTCAAAACCTTCACTAACAAGTTCAGCTCGCACTTCTTCAGCTGTTTTTCCTTTCATCAACGCTTCAGATTGTGCCAAACCATTTGCCAGTAAAATAGACTGATGATCGTATTCAGGATAGTGACTATTAACAGGTAAAACAAAATCCACAGGTATCAACTGCGTACCTTGATGAATTAGTTGAAAATAGGCATGTTGACCATTAGTGCCAGGCGTACCCCAAATAACTGGGCCCGTCTTGTAACTCAAGCGCTGCCCTTCACGGTTTGTCACTTTACCATTACTTTCCATATCCAGCTGTTGCATATGGCTTGGGAAACGGGCTAATGAATGATCATAAGGTACGATAGCATGGGTTTGAGCACTAAAGAAATTGATATACCACACGCCTAACAAGCCCATAATGACAGGCATATTTTGTTCTAATGGTTGTGTTCTGAAATGATTATCCATTTCATGACCACCATCCAGTAATCGTGCGAAATTATCAAAGCCAACATAGAGTGCAATTGGAAGCCCGATCGCGCTCCATAGAGAATAACGACCACCTACCCAATCCCAAATTTCAAACATATTATTGGTATCAATACCAAACTCTGACACGGCTGCTGCATTAGTAGATACCGCCACGAAATGTTTAGCGACATCTTGCTGTTGTCCTGCTTTCAAGAACCATGTACGTGCTGATTGAGCATTAGTCAATGTTTCCTGGGTAGTAAATGTTTTTGATGCAACAACAAACAGTGTCGTTTCAGGATTTATTTTTTCCAAGGTTGTACTGAGATCAGTGCCATCAACATTAGACACAAAATGCACATTGATGCCTTCAATACCATAAGGTTCAAGTGCATCACAGATCATCGCAGGTCCAAGATCTGAACCACCAATACCTATATTAACGATATCGACAATTTTTTTACCACTAAAGCCTAACCATTCACCGCTATGCACTTTGTCACTAAAGTCTTTCATTTGTGCCAGTACACGATTGACATCAAGCATCACATCTTTGCCATCAACCATGATCGGCGTATTGGATCGATTTCTTAATGCAACATGTAATACAGCGCGGTCTTCGGTATTATTAATTTCCTGCCCAGTAAACATACGTTCGATCCAATTGGGCAGTTCAACGGCTTTCGCTAAAGACAGCAATTTTTCCATCGTTTCTTCAGTCACGCGATTTTTAGAATAATCTAAAAACAAATCACCAGACTTTAGTGAGAAATGTTCAGCTCGGTCAGAATCCAACACAAACTGCTCACGCATCGACAAGTATTTTAAATCCGAATAGTGACGAACTAATGATTGCCATTCAGGCATATTTAAAGGAGTCATAGTTTTCTTCTGTAATTATTGTTGTAGATATTTAGCTAATGCGTCCCAAGCGATAGTTTCCTGTTCGCCTGTTGCCATTGTTTTCACACCAATGACTTGTTTTGTAATTTCATCTTCACCCAAAATAAGTGTCCAACGTGCGCCACTTCGATCTGCACGTTTAAATTGGTTTTTAAAACTACCACCACCACAATGGGTAATCAACTTTATATTAGGAATTTGATCGCGTAACTGTTCTGCTAATATCAAGGATTGTTTTGCTGCCAAGTCGCCTACAGCCACAAGATAAACATCAATACCATCTATTTGAGGTAAGGTATCTGTTGCTTCTAGCAAGGCAATTAAACGTTCCAAGCCAATAGCGAAACCAATAGCCGTCGCTTCACGACCGCCCAATTGAGCAACTAAACCATCATAGCGCCCACCAGCACAAACTGTACCTTGAGAACCTAAATGCGACGTTACCCACTCAAATACAGTTTTACCGTAATAGTCTAAACCACGTACTAATCGAGGGTTAATTTCATAATTAATACCGGCAGTATCCAAGGTATGACATAAGGCGGTAAATTCAGTCTTTGACTCATCATCAAGATGATCAAGCAATTTAGGTGCGGCCTCATTTAATGCCTGCATTGCAGGATTTTTACTATCCAGAATACGTAGCGGATTGCTATAAAGTCTACGTTGACTGTCTTCGTCCAATTGATCTTTGTGCGCTTCAAAGTAACTAATCAGTGTCTCTCTGTAAGCTAATCGTGCTTGTGTAGAACCCAATGAATTAATTTGAAGTGTGACGCCAGTTAAGTCTAGCTTTTTCCATAGCCGTGCTGTCATCAAAATCATTTCAGCATCGATATCGGGCCCACTAAAACCATAAGCTTCAACCCCAATTTGATGAAATTGGCGATAACGTCCTTTTTGAGGACGTTCATGACGGAACATTGGCCCCATATACCACAACCGTTGTGTTTGATTAAGCAAGCCATTTTGCATCGCTGCACGCACACAACCCGCAGTCCCTTCCGGACGCAAAGTCAAATTGTCACCATTGCGATCAGCAAAGGTATACATTTCTTTTTCGACAATATCGGTCACTTCTCCAATAGATCGGCAAAATAACTCCGTTTTTTCTACAATTGGAAAACGAATTTCTTGATAACCATAGCCTGTCAGCACATCTTTTAATGTTGCTTCAACTGCCTGCCAATAGGGTGTTACATCCGGGAGAATGTCATTCATTCCCCGAATTGAACGGATAATATCTGCCACGCTTAACTTATGTCCTTTATCGGAATGATAGTGTGTGATTTAGTTTGTTGCTGCCGCGCAATGCGTTGACGAATTTCCTTCTCCAATTCATCAACTAAGGCCTCATTCTCAACTTTATGGTGAGGTTTGCCATCAACATAAAGCAAGTTTGGCTCACCACCGGTTAGACCTATTGCCGCCTCTTTCGCTTCGCCAGGCCCATTGACAACACAGCCAATAACGGCAACATCCATTGGTTCCAGGATATCTTCTAAGCGGCTCTCTAAAGCATTAACGGTGGAAATAACATCAAACTGCTGACGCGAACACGATGGACATGCAATCAAGTTGATGCCTTTATTACGGATACGTAAGCTTTTTAGAATATCAAATCCAACACGAATTTCTTCGACTGGATCGGCAGCCAATGACACCCGAATAGTATCGCCAATACCTTCAGATAACAGCATACCTAAACCGATAGCAGATTTAACCGAACCAGAACGTAAGCCACCGGCTTCGGTGATACCTAGATGTAAAGGCTGCTCTATTTGACTCGCTAGTTTGCGATAGGCATGGACTGTCATAAAGACATCTGATGCTTTTAGACTTAACTTGAATTCAGGGTAATTTAAACGATCCAATATATCGATATGACGTAGTGCTGATTCCACCAGCGCATCCGCTGTTGGTTCGCCATATTTCTTTTGCAGATCTTTCTCTAATGATCCAGCATTAACGCCAACACGAATTGGAATGCCATGATCACGCGCACTATCTATAACCGCTCTAACCCTATCCTCACGACCTATATTGCCGGGATTAATTCGTAAACAATCGACACCCAACTCAGCAACTCGCAACGCTATTTTATAATCAAAATGAATGTCCGCAACCAAGGGGATGGCAACTTGCTGTTTAATTTTACCAAATGCTTCTGCCGCATCCATTGTAGGCACAGAAACACGAACAATATCAGCACCAACATTTTGTAGTGCCTTAATTTGAGCAACAGTAGCTGCAACATCACAAGTTTCAGTATTAGTCATGCTCTGTACAGCAATAGGCGCATCGCCACCTACCGGTACATTGCCAACCATAATCTGACGAGATTTTCTTCTAATAATCGGTGAGGAGGATGTCATTGTAATTCTGGCTCTTTATTCAACGATTCTGTTGCTTGTTCAAAAGCAGGACTTTGCGCGACGTCTTTTTGTTTTGGGTTAGATAGCGGCTCAACAACGCTAGACGCAAAGCCACTATTATTTTGTTCTTGTAAAAATTGATTGAATGTCGATACAGCATCACTTTTGAATGTCGATACAGCATCACTTGCAGCTGAACTAGATTGTGATCGTTGCCATTGTTGATATGCAAACCATGTAGCGACAATGACTGCAATCACTAATAGTATCTGTAACCAGGGAAAACTGGCACGCTTTGGTTCAAACGTCCTTGAGGTTGAAGCAGAGGCATCCGTCGTTTTATAGTCAAGATTAAATGCCGCCAACATTTCATGTTCCGGTAAGCCCAGAAATTTGACATAGCTTACAAAATAACCACGCGCGTAAGGTCGACCATGGAGTGCTTCCCACTGTTCAGTTTCAAGATTGTTAATGATTTGTTGGGTTAGTCTTAATTGAGCGGCAATTTCACCAACAGTCATTTTTTTTGCTTCACGTGCCAACTTTAATTGCTCACCGACTGATGGTGTTGGCTCTTGAATTGCTATTTCTTCGTCATGCAGATCAGACATAATTAGTATTGCCCCTTTTTAGCCTGTAGTGCCTCATCCGAATCAGGAAATCGTGATCTTAGCAATAAGATATAACTTGAAACTGCATTTTGATCATCCAGTTTATTCTCTGTTTTTATTGCTAATAATAACGCTTGTGGACTCCATTGCGAAGCCGACTGATAACGTTCGATATAGGCTCTTGCTTGCAAATAGTCTTGTTGTTGATAACTTATTTGTGCCATTTGCAATAACGATTTACTTAATGTTGGTTGTTTCTGCAAGGCTTTTCTAAAGTAGCTTTCGGCACGTTCTACATCAGGTTTACGGCTGGCACACATACCAGCGTTCTCTAAAGCAAGTGCAGCACTATTGTATAAAGGATTTTTCACAGCATTTAAAAAGCGTTGTTCCGCTTCATCATAGCGTTGTTGCTGGCATAAAAACACACCAAAATTATTTTGTGCTTCAGAATAATCTGGCGCGCGATTAACAGCTTCTTTAAAATGTTTTTCGGCTTTATTATTTTCACCTAATCGCTGATAAAGTAAAGCAATTGTATTATGTGCACTTGGTAAATTGGGATCTTGCTGCAAGGCTTTTTGCAATTTTTGTAATGCGATTTCATAGTCACCGCGTTGAAGATAGTTTAAACCAAGACGCATGTTAATTTCAGCAGCCTTAGGATCAGGTGCAGCATATGTAGTGGGACGTGAGCCATTAGCAACACAGCCAGCCATTATCACGGCTAATAGCATCAACAAAGTTCTGAAACATAGCTTTTTCATCGTGTTAGTAATGCCTCCGCTTCTGCTATTCGTTGTGTTCGACGTGTACGATCTTGAACTTCACCGGCTAGCTGACCACAAGCTGCAACAATATCGTCACCACGTGTTTTACGTATTGTCGCAACAAAACCGGCATCGACCAATTGTTTTTTAAATCGTGCCATTACTGGCTTCGAAGAACAGCGATAGGGGGTTTTAGGAAAGGGATTAAATGGAATTAGATTAATTTTAGTTGGTAAGTCTTTTAAGATGCGCATCAAATCACGTGCATCTTGATCTGAATCATTAATCCCTTCTAATAATACATATTCGACAGTGATATGACGTTTTTGTTGGGCACCTGCCACATAACGTTTACAAGCCGCTAATAATTCTGAGATTGGATATTTGTCATTCAAAGGAATGATTTCACTACGAAGTTTATCGTTTGCAGCATGTAACGAAATAGCCAAACTAACATGGCAATCTTCACGTAATTTATCGATCATTGGCACCATTCCGGAAGTACTCAATGTCAGTCTGCGCCATGAAATGCCATAAGCCAGATCATCACGCATCAAATTCATCGCCGCAATGACGTTGTTATAATTAGCTAAAGGCTCACCCATGCCCATCATCACAACATTGGTAACAACGCGCTTACCTTTAGGATCTTTGCCCAGATATTCATTAGCCAACCATAATTGACCAATAATTTCGCTAGCGTCTAAATTACGGTTGAACCCTTGTTGCGCTGTTGAACAAAACGTACATGCTAATGCACAACCAACTTGTGACGATACGCATAAGGTGCCGCGATCATCTTCTGGTATATAAACTGTTTCAATTGAGTTGCCACATGAAAGACGGATGATCCACTTACGTGTGCCATCTTTGGAAATATGTTCTTGTAATACTTCTGGCAGTGTTACGTGTGCTTTTTCTGATAATTTTTGACGTAAGTCTTTACTGAAATTTGTCATTTCAGCAAAATCCGTCACGCGATATTGATGCATCCATTGCATCAACTGACGCGCACGGAACGGTTTTTCACCCATGTCGGAAAAAAACGTTTCAAGACCATTAAGGTCTAATCCTAAGAGATTCGTACGCATCATAGTGTCAGTTAATTGTTCGGATATTTATCGAGTGCGAGCACACACTTGATCTTCAGTGAAGAAGTACGCGATTTCACGTGCAGCACTTTCTACCGAATCAGAACCGTGAACAGCATTTTCGTCAATGCTTTGTGCAAAATCAGCGCGAATTGTGCCCACATCGGCATCAGCAGGATTAGTTGCGCCCATTAAATCACGATTTTTTAATACTGCACCTTCGCCTTCTAACACTTGAACCATCACTGGACCAGATGTCATAAAACTAACAAGCGCACCAAAGAAAGGACGTTCCTTATGCTCTGCATAAAAACCTTCGGCTTGTGCTTGTGTTAAATGAATCATGCGCGCAGCAACAATTTGTAGACCTGCTTTTTCAAAGCGAGAATAAATATCACCAATTACGTTTTTTGCTACTGCATCTGGTTTAATGATTGAAATTGTGCGTTCAATTGCCATTATTGTTCCTTAGTTGAAAAGTTGAGTTAAACTCATCCATTTTAGCATCTTATGGCTGTAGTGATAGCACTACGATAGAATTAATATTCATACCCTAACTACGTGAGTTATAAATCATGGCTAGATTGACTTTAAATCGCAGGTTCAATAGACGATGAATTCACCATTCAAACGCATTGGTCTCTATATCCGTAAGGATGACCCAGTCATGGAAAATGCGGTGCTTGAAATAACACAGTTTCTGCGCTCAAAGTCATTAACATTGTTTGTTAATGAACCGTTGGCTTTTCTGCCCGAGTTGCAGGTTATTTCTATCAGTGTGTTTCCTTCAAACTGTGATTTGACAATAGCAATCGGTGGTGACGGTACATTGTTATCAGCATCACGCGCACTCGCTGGTTCTGAACTACCCCTGGTTGGTATTAATCTTGGTCGGTTGGGCTTTTTAGCTGATGTCACCTTAGTCAAACTTGAGCAACAATTATCACGAATTTTAGCCGGTGAATATCGCGAAGACACACGATTTTTAATGCAGGCAACCATACATAATTCTGATCATTTTGTTGGTAAAGCAATGAATGATGTCGTCATTCACTCACATCAAAGCTTACATATGATTGAGTTTGAAACCTATATCAATGGACGCTTTCTTAACAGTCAAAGAGCAGATGGTTTAGTTATTGCCACACCTACGGGTTCGACTGCTTATGCCATGTCTGCTGGCGGCCCCATCTTAGATGTCAACTTAGATGCATTAGTTCTAGCCTCAGTTTGCCCCCACACCCTTAGCAATCGTCCGGTCGTGATTGCCGCCAATAGCATTATTGATATTATCATTAGTGAAAATAACATAAGTACAGCGATGGTGACATGCGATGGCAGACCAGGACATATTTTAGAGCCTGGTGATACAGTTCGTATTGAGCGTCACGCTAACAGTATCAAATTATTGCATTTAGAGGATCATGATCATTATTCAATTTTACGTGCCAAACTTGAGTGGGGAAGAAAGCTAACATGCTAAGCAATTTAAGTGTTCGTCATCTCGCCGTTGTTGATGATATTGAATTGTCATTTAATCAGGGAATGACCTCGTTAACAGGTGAAACAGGTGCAGGTAAATCTATCTTGGTTGATGCCTTAGGTCTGGTACTGGGCGATCGTGCTGATTCAAACATGGTGCGACATGGCTGTGAGCGTGCTGAAATTGAAGCAAGCTTTAATATTGATGCTAATGATAGTTTGCGCGCTTGGTTAGTTGAAGAAGAATTGGATGATGACGATCAATGCCATTTGAGAAGAACTATTTCACGTGATGGCCGTTCTCAGGCATATATAAATGGCAGGAAAGTTCCTCTTACCCTACTTCGCGCTGTAAGTGAGCGTACGATTGACATTCATGGTCAGCATGCTCACCAATCTTTAATTAGATCAGACACACAACGCGAATTGCTTGATACTGTTGCTAAAACCAAACCTTTATTATTAGCGCAATTGCATCAGGCTTATCAAACGTGGCAACAGTTACAAACCGAATTAAATTCATTACAACAACACGCTCACGGTCAAACGGCTCGCCTGGAGTTACTCAAATATCAACAATCAGAATTAGAACCATTGGATCTGCGCGAACAAAACATTCAGCAACTGATTGAAGATCAACAACAACTCGCACACGCATCACAACTAATTAATGCCGTAGAATCAGGACTCCACCAACTCTATCAACAAGAAGCCGGCTGTGCCTATGATCTCGTTAGTAGCGTGTTATCGCAAATAGAAAAATTACGCGATATAGAACCTAAATTTAACACTATTATTGAAAGCTTAAACTCAGCGATTGTCCATTTGGATGAATCAGGCAGCGAACTTCGTCATTATCTTGAACATAGCGATCTTGATCCTGCTCGACTTGATGCTGTTGAATCTCAATTATCAATTTTGCATAACCTCGCCAGAAAACATCATATCGAAATCGAAGATCTACCAGCGCATTATCAAAAATTATGCGATGAACTCGACACGTTAAGCAATATAGACACCAGAACAATTGAGCTTGAACAAGCAGTATCAAACCAGCGCAATATCTGTGTTTCCTTATGTGAACAACTAAGCAAACAACGCCAACAAGCAGCACAACCTTTATCAGAGCAAATCACGCAAACAATTCAAAAACTGGCTATCTCTGGTGGCCGTGTTGAATTCAAGGTGACTCCGCTTGCTCATGATCGTTTTACAGAGACAGGGGCTGACTCGATTCAGCTGTTAGTAAGCACTAATCCTGGGCAAGCAGCGGGAGAATTAGCCAAAGTAGCCTCAGGCGGTGAGCTAGCTCGTATCAGTCTTGCCATTCAAGTTGTTACTGCGGGGACTCGGAGTGTGCCAACGCTGGTGTTTGATGAAGTCGATGTTGGTATTGGTGGCGGTGTGGCAGAAATTGTTGGGCAACATTTGAGAAAATTAGGTTCAACGCAACAAGTGATTTGTATCACTCATTTACCGCAAGTTGCAGCGCAAGCACATCAGCAAATTCAAGTAACTAAAAAACAACACAATGGTAGTACCCATATTGAACTAACCAGTCTGGATAACACGCAACGCATTGAAGAAATTGCGCGCATGTTAGGTGGGGTTATGTTAACCGACAAAACCCGTGAACATGCACAAGAGATGTTAGAACAAGCCCAAAATTGATTTGGTCTATGACTGACAGTTACGACATATACCATAGATATACAGACTATGATCTGTCATTTGAAAGCCTTTTTCCGCGGCAATCGCACGTTGGCGTTGCTCAATTACTTCATCAATAAATTCTTCAATTTGGTTACATCTGACGCATAATAAGTGGTCATGATGTGATCCATCTTCTAATTCAAAAACGGCATGACCACCTTCAATGCTTAATCGCGAAACAAGACCTGCACCTTCAAATTGGGTCAATACGCGATACACTGTCGCCAGACCGATTTCTTCACCCATTTCCAGCAGCGCTTTATAGACATCTTCAGCACTCATATGACGTTGTTGTGCCGATTCAAGTATTTCAAGTACCTTAATCCTGGGTAAGGTTACTTTTAAACCTGCTTTTCTTAAATCCTGACTTTCCATAATTGATGCCTCGTCGAAATCGAGCGATTAGCGTATCATCGCACACTGGTTAATTAATACAGACAGTAAATATAAATGAAAACCTTTCTCATTTACACCTTTTCAGTATTTCTATTGTTAATTAGTGCATGTAGCAAAGATAAAATTCCTGGTGTTTATCGCATCGATATCCAGCAAGGTAACGATGTTACCCAAGACATGTTGAATAAACTCAAGCCAGATATGACTAAAAGTCAAGTAGCCTTCATTATGGGCACACCACTTGTAATTGACACATTCCACCCTGATCGTTGGGACTATATTTATAGCTTTCACCCAGGCAACGGAAAGCGCGAACAACGTCGGATAACCTTATTTTTCGTTGAAGACAAATTAGATCATATTGAAGGTGATACCCGCATAGTCGCTCGTGAAGACATGGCTCAAACAGTGCGTACGGATAAAAATGTTGTGGTACCGTTAAACGACAAAAAAACCGGATTTTTCCAAGGTATAATGAACAGCATTGGACTCGGTAATGACGAGCCTGACCTTATTAAAACGGATAAAGCTCAACCCCAAGAAACAACTAAGGACTAGCCCAAAATAATTTGGGCTGGTTTATTATTACTGTTTTGCTGACACCGGTAGAAATGAGCCTGTTTTTGAATTAAAGAAAAATAGCTCTCCAGCTGAAATATCAAAATACCATCCATGTAAACTCAATGTGCCATTTTCGACACGCTCACGGATACATGAGAATGTCATTAAATTCGCTAACGATTGCAGAATTGCCCGCTGTTCACACGCCTTGATCTGCTCTTCTGGCGATGCATTGGACAAGGTCTGTTTAACCCATTCTTTGGCTGTATTTGCAATTGATACCCACGGATGGATAAATTGTGATCTCACCGTACCATCATCTTCCCAAAGTGCTTTGATACCACCACAGTTTGCATGTCCCATGATGATGATGTTTTCGACTTCAAGGCCATTTACCGCGAACTCTAATGCGGCACTAGTACCGTGATAATGGCCACCGCTTTCACAGGGAGGAACTAAATTAGCCACATTGCGTACAATGAAAAGATCGCCAGGATCACAGCTAGTCAAAATAGCCGGATCAACACGAGAATCACAGCATGCGATCATCAATGTCTTGGCTGGCTGACCATCCTTCATGCTTTGGTATAAGTGATTATCATCACCAAAATACTGTTGTTGAAAACGTTTAAAACCATCTAATAATTTTTTTGTGCTTGCCATGTTTTTATTCCAAATACTTTATAATAAATATAGTCAAAATCAGATTATCGCCGGTTAATTGAAAGGCGCTATTCATTCTCCTCACTTAGGCAAATGATGTTCAATGAAGAGAGAGAATAGGAAAAACCTATTAGGATTATAGTGTATTCCCAATAGATGGTTAATTTTGATTATCGGCAACCGTCACACTGACCAGCCCATTGGCTTAGTCAGTGATAACGACTGCAATAGTGTCATATCAGTTTACATTTAAACTATTGTTATTCGTTGTTAGCTTCGTACCATTTTTTTTGACTCGAACGGGCAGCTTCAGTATTGGCTTCATACCACTTTTTCTTGATGTTCTTAGTCCTGACAAGTTCTATATTAGCCTCATACCATTTTTGCTTGGCATCGGCATGTGGATCAACGTGCATGTTGGCTTCATACCAAGGCATGGTAGTGCTTTTGATTTGATTTTTATTAGCCTCGTACCACTTAGCGCGACTAGCACGTGCAATTTCCAAATTAGCTTTGTACCATTTTTTCTTGGCATCGGCATGTGGATCAACATGCATATTAGCTTCATACCAAGGTATGTGTTTCTGATTTGCTTCATACCACTTAGCTTGATTAGCACGTACAGTTTCTAAATTGGCTTTGTACCATTTTTTCTTGGCATCAGCATGCGGATCAACATGCATATTAGCTTCATACCATGGAATAGAATTGCTGGTATCGCTGTGCTGATTGGCAAGATACCACTTAGCACGATTAGCACGCACTGAGGCAACCGCTGCTTTAAGATTTGCTTCGTACCATTTCTTCTTAGTTGCTAAATGTTGCTCAGCATTGGCTTTGTACCATGGTGTACCTGACGTATCTGTAGCAACGTTATTAGCTTCATACCAAGGTACTTCTGTGGTTTTAGTCGCGGGTTCTTTATTAGCCTGATACCATTTTTTACGACTTTCTCTTGCTGTTTTAAGGTTTGCTTCGTACCACTTTGCTTTGATATCAATTGTTGTACTCATACCTTTACTCCTCTCATTTTCAACTATTTTTTTAATTCGATATTACATGAGTTTGAGACAACATCACAACAACAATAGTAATTTAAATCAAAGAAATCACTCAAAACAATGCTTCTCAGCCTTGACTTGCTGAAGCATGCTGATTTGTTGCTCAATAAGCAATGTCCGTCGCTGTTCTTTTTCCTCAATTAATGAAGAATAACCTAAATAAACAAAGCCGAATAAGCCTTTAATTACTGGCACGCTATCAAACATAATAAAAGCTGTAGCAAGTTGATTGCTTTCATCCTGATAAAACCCAGGCTTATAACTGTAGCGATATGGATGTAAGTAGTGAATAGTATTGTCAAGCGTCACACAACTCATTTGTCGAACAGTATCAGTCGCCTCGACTATCGGTGGCTCAAAATAAATTGGTTCAGTTGGAACAGGCGGTAAAATTACCGCGTTTGCAATTGAACCCAGTGATTGGCTTATGGCAACAAATAGCGTGATTACATATAGTTTCATCTTATTCTGACTCTCGATACAAAAAGCTTAATCTTTATATCGACCCAAAAAATAGATTAATTAGTCATCTTCGTCAGAATGTGAGTCTTTTTCATGTTTATGGACATCAACCCAGCGTTGGATTTGATTGACTACCTTATGATTGAGTGTGTCTTCAGGGTAGTTTCCATCCTGATCAAGTTCGCCAATCTCAAGCCCAGCGAGAATAGCCATTGCCTCTTCAACCGTTTCAATTGCATAAATATGGAATTGACCCTGTTCAACCGCATCAATCACATCCTGTCGTAACATGAGATGTTGCACATTATCTTGTGGAATAATAACCCCTTGCTCGCCTGTGAAATTGAGGTGGCGGCAAACATCATAAAACCCTTCTATTTTTTCATTAACCCCGCCAATCGCTTGAACATGTCCATGCTGATTCATCGAACCTGTGATCGCAATAGACTGATTGATAGGCACCTCTGCTATTGCTGAAAGCAATACACATAATTCAGCTACGGTGGCACTGTCACCATCAACCTCACCATAACTTTGTTCAAACACCAAGCTCGCTGTCATTGATAAGGTCGTATTTCTGGCATATTTTGCACCAAGATAACCATTCATAATCATCACACCCTTAGAATGGATATCACCGCCCAACTCGACTTCACGTTCGATATCAAGAATATCACCTTCGCCATAACGGCAATTTGCAGTTAAACGCGATGGTTGACCAAAACTATAATCACCTGCTGATAAAATTGAAATAGCGTTAATTTGTCCTACCACTGCACCCGTTACGTCGATCCGAATCGTTGCGCGTTTAATTTGCTCGTACAATTCATTTTGCATACGGTTAAGTCTTGAAATGCGACTTTGTATTGCGTGTTGCACATGTTGCTCTGCGACTAACTTTGCACCATGTTTTTTGGCCCAATAGCTTGATTCTCGCAATAAGTCAGTCATATTGCCTTGATGTAAGGATAATTTTGATGCATCTTCAACTTCACGCGCACTATGCTCAATAATGCGCGCAACGGCTTGTTTGTTTAGATGAAGCAATCCTTCAGCCTGAATTGTAGTGGTTAGCAGTCGTGCGTACAGAAGATGATTATCGTCATTTCTAAGCATTTCTTCTTCGAAGTCCGCAACAATTTTGAACAATTCGCCAAACTCAGGATCGAGTTGGTGTAATTGATAATAAAGCTGACGATCTCCAAGCAAGATAATTTTTAGATCCAGCGGAATAGGTTCTGGTTCTAGTGAAACGGTTGTCACTAAACTGTACATTCGTTCTAAGGTATCAAAACGAACTTCTTTAGCATGTAAGGCACGTTTTAACCCTTCCCAAGCAAAAGGCTGCATCAGTAATTGTTCGGCATCCAGTATTAAATAACCACCATTTGCACGATGAATAGCACCACCTTTAATCAAGCTAAAATCAGTTACCAAAGCGCCCATCATCGCCATATTTTCTACGCAACCTAATAAACTTTGATGACTCGGCAAATTTTCATAAATAACAGGTGCACCATGACAATCATGATTATCAACAATTAAATTTATTTGATAACGGCGTTGTAACGATTCAGAGCTATTGATAGAGGATTCTTCAATTACATCTTCAGATTTGATAAAAGCGGAAACGTTATTTCGCATATCATTTTGCATGGTATCGAAATAGCGCTGTAGACGATCATTTTTAGGATAGGCATAGCGTAACGTGTCTATTTGACGGCTGATGACTTCTAATGCGACCTCATCATTAAGTGCAGTCACCTTATCATGATTGGCTCTCTCCCACTCACGCAATTCTAATAAAGTATGTTGCAGCTCCTCATGCAAACTGGCAATCAGATCTTCCGTTTGTTCCTGTTGATCAACTGGCAACTGCTCAAATTCATCAGCAGTCATAGGTTCACCATCACGTTTTGCCGCAAAGGCATAGGTGCCATCTTGCATTCTTAATAGCAAGATACCTTTCTTATCGGCTTCTGATTGCAAAGAACCAAACATACGTACACGATGCTTTCTAGACGCTTCATCAATCGATCGCATTCTGCCTCGGTAATATTCATCATCTAAAGCACGAGGTAATGCATCTAATAAATTCAAGACTATACTTTCTATGTCATCGCGTAATTGTCGTCCTTCGCCCGCAGACAAAGACACATAGGTAGGATTTTGAGGATCATCAAAGTTATGTAAATACCCCCAATCCACTGCTGGTGATCGAGATTGTGCCTGCTGATCGAGAAAGCGTCTAACTAGAGAGTATTTACCAACACCCGTTGGGCCCATCACATACAAGTTATAACCATCACCACTCATATTTACACTAAAATCAACCGCTTCTAATGCTCTAGTCTGACCAATAATGGTGGGTAAGATTTCTAACTCAGCCGTGGAGTTAAATTTGAATTGACTACTATCACACTGCTGTGAAAGCTGACTAATTGATAATTTAGTGATCTTTGCCATGTTTTTCTCTAGCCTTGAAAGGTACTTTTAGCTTAGGATAAGCCTTCAGATTAGGCAACATAAGTTTTTAACCATAATTTGGAGTAACGAACAAATGGCTGGTAATGATTATGAAGAAAAACGTGACTTCGTTCGAATGCGCATTGATACACAAGTAACCTATTCTCTCAACGGTAATCCCGATGTAACACATCATGGAACCAGCATGGATTTAAGTGCGACAGGTCTTTTTATGGTGACTGAATTTCAACCTTCCGTTGGTGACCAAATTGAAATTGTGATGAATCCAAGCGGTGACCGGTTACCCCCCTTTGTTGCAACAGGAAAAGTAATTCGAAGTGAACCTAATCAAGATAAATCACATTTATTTAATGTGTCAGTCGAGCTCGTAACCACACAATAAAGTAATTAAATTCTATAGCTGGTCGTCGTCATTACTTTCGACATCAGTCGCATAACAAGTTTAACTGGTGGGGGTAATTCTGCCCCGCCAGCTTCTAATGCAACCGTTCCATGATGGGCTTCGTCACGTTTCATTTGCTGCAAAATGGCTCTACTTTTTAGATCATCTTTACTGATTTGGTCTAGATGCTGTTCAAGATGCTTAATAACTTGTTTTTCAGTTTCCGCAACAAAACCTAAACTCCATTTATCGCCAATTTTTCCAGCTAAAGCGCCAATTGCGAAAGATCCAACATACCAAAAAGGGTTGAGAAGACTGGTATGTCCATCAAAATGATGAACGCGTTGTTCACACCAAACCAAATGATCATTTTCTTCAATGGCTGCTTGTTCCATTGCTTGTCTAACATTGGGTAATTTTGCTGTCAGTGCTTGTCCTTGATATAAGGCTTGAGCAGATACTTCACCTGAATGATTAACTCTCATCAAACCAATTGATCGTTTAGCTTCTTGTTGCGAAAGTGTTGTTTCGCCCAGATCGTTGCCCGGTATTTCTCTAGCTGATGTTTCAGGTTTGCCAAATACAGTTTTAATGGCTTTATCAGACTCAACGATAAACTTATCTAGAATGGTATAGTGGCGTAATGTCATTTCAGCTCCGAAACAAACTTTTCAATGTGACTTATGTTTATTTTTCAAAAAATTCTTGCAGGGTCGCAGCTAATTCACGCGGTTGAAACTTAGGTACGTAAGCATCGGCCCCCACATTCTTACCCATATTCATATTTGCAACGGCAGTCAGCGACGAATGCATAATCACAGGCAAATGTTGTAATTTTGGATCTGCTTTAATTTTCTGGGTTAATACATAACCATCCATTTCCGGCATTTCAACATCAGTCAATACCACTTGTATTTCAGACGTGATATTTTGACCTTTTGCTTCACATTTACTAGCGATATCATTGAGTAAATCCCATGCTTCAGCGCCATTTTTTGCTGAAATATGATTAACACCCATATGATCTAGCGCTTTGGCAATTTGTTTACGGGCAACGGCAGAATCATCAGCAAACAGTACCGTATGTACTTGATCAGAGCTTAGTTTGTGAATACCTTCAAATAGAGCCTCATCATAGAAGTCACCAGCATCAGACAATACTTTTTCAACGTCCATAATCATTACCAGCCGATTATCTGGAAGCTCTGACACAGCGGTGACCAAACCACCCAAACGTTTAGATAATAACGGAGGTGGCTCTTTAACCTGTTCCCAGTTCAAACGTTGAATGGTATCTACGGCTGTCACCAAAAAACCTTGAACATGTGTATTGTATTCTGTAATCATCAATATTTTAGGTTCATCATTAGTTTCTAATTTACAGAACTTTTGTAAATTAATGATCGGCACCATATCACCGCGTAAACTTACAAACCCTTCAACACCGTCTGGCATTTCTGGTGCACTTGTAATTTCCGGAATATTTAGCACTTCACGAACTTTAAATACGTTGATACCAAACACTTCATTACGTCCGGTTTTATCGCTCGTACCTAAACTAAACAGTAAAACTTCTAAATGATTTGTTCCCGCCAGCTTCGTTCTTTCATCAATTGAGTCTATCAGTGTGGCCATAATGATATGTTCCTAATTTATTAACATCATGTTTCAATACTATATACTTTAATACGCTCAACTAGAACACAGATTGCCGTTTTATTGTTATAAAGCGGTCAATTTTGTCACTTACAATTCTATTTTGAGCCCGGTATCTAGGTATCTTTGAACACAGCAAATTTTAAGCCTACTTTTAAGAATATCTTGTTTATAAAATCTAACACATCGCTTTCGTCAGCTAGCTAAATTTAGAAATTAACATCTTTGAAACTATTTAAGGTTACAATAATCCTTTGATGGTAGACAAAAAATGGTATCAACAAAGAATTGAACGCGCTCCATACGTGTTCAGTCATACCTAAAGCAGACATGATCTACCAATTACGTCAACTTAGCATTTGAACAATGTGTTTAAATTCTAAGCATGACAATTTACCTATATCGAGAAAATCGCTGTCAATGTCCAAAGATAAAATGCAAGATCCCTATTCTTCCCGCGAAGCGGATAAATATGAAAACCCGATTCCAAGTCGTGAATTTATCCTTGAATTACTGAAACAAAATAATCGTCCATTAACCGGTCGAAACATCGCAAGGCTACTTGGCTTAAAAGGTGAAGAGCAAACAGAAGCGTTACGCAGACGCTTGCGTGCGATGGAAAGAGATGGGCAATTATTACGTAACCGTAAAAATGCTTATGGCATTATCGCAAAAATGAATTTAATTAGTGGTCGTATCATGGGGCATCCCGATGGATACGGCTTCCTGATCCCTGACGAAGGTGGCGATGATTTATTTCTAAACGAACGTGAAATGCGCGTTGTACTTCATGGTGATAAAGCCATTGCTCGCGTTACTGGCGTAGATCGACGTGGACGTAAAGAAGGCGCAATCGTTGAGGTTATCCAACATAGTAACGAACGCATTGTGGGTCGGCTATTTATCGATGCTGGCATTTATTTTCTTGTACCCAATAATCGCCGTATCAGCCAAGATATCTTGATTCCACCAGAAAACCTGATGGATGCGAAACAAGGCCAAATCGTTGAAATTGAAATTACTGAACACCCTAATCGTCATCGTTCTCCATTAGGCAAAATTGTTAATGTACTAGGTGATCATCTCGCACCAGGTATGGAGATAGATATTGCTCTACGTGCATTTGATCTGCCGCATGTCTGGTCTGTTGATGCCATTAAACAAGCTGAGTCCTATGGTAACGAAATTCCAAACTCGGCAATTGAAGGACGCTTAGATTTACGGAATTTGCCTCTTGTCACCATTGATAGTGAGGATGCGCGCGACTTTGATGATGCTGTCTATGCTGAACCATTACAATCTGGCTCATGGCGCTTATGGGTCGCCATTGCCGATGTTTCATACTATGTGGAACCTGACTCACCGTTAGATAACGATGCCAAAGACCGCGGCACATCAGTTTATTTTCCTAGCCAAGTCATTCCAATGCTGCCGGAAGCATTATCGAATGGATTATGCTCTTTAAATCCTAAAGTAGATCGGCTGTGCATGGTCTCTGAAATGGTCATCAATACTGAGGGTCAAGTAGAGTCTTATCAATTCCACCAGGCAGTCATGAACTCTAAAGCGCGTCTAACATACACCAAGGTCGCGGCAATGTTAGTCGATCACGATCCGGAATTACGTCAGAAATATGAAGACGTGTTACCTGGTTTATTAACAATGTATGACTTATATAAAGTGATGCTCAATGCCCGTGAACAACGTGGTGCTATTGATTTTGAGTTAACTGAAACGCAATTTCTTTTTGATGAAAACCGCAAAATAAAATCTATCGAACCACGACTCAGAAATGATGCGCATCGTCTCATTGAAGAATTTATGGTTGCCGCCAATGTCTGTGCTGCTCAATATTTATTAAAAAATAAAATCCCTGCCTTATTTCGTATTCATGAAACACCATCTGATGAAAAACTCACTGGTCTTCGAGAGTTTCTGGGCGAATTAGGTCTGACGCTGGGCGGTGGTGACGAACCTCAATCTAGTCACTATGCATCATTACTCCATACTGCAAGCAAACGACCTGATAGTCACCTGTTACAAACAGTCATGCTACGCAGTTTAAAACAAGCTGTTTATAGCCCTGATAATCAGGGGCATTTCGGGCTTGCATTAGAGGCTTACGCCCACTTCACGTCACCAATCCGCCGCTACCCTGATCTACTCGTACATCGCGCCATTCGGCATCTTACTGATAAAAAGCCAGTGTCAAAATGGCGCTATTCACATGAAGATATGGTACAACTCGGTGAACATTGTTCGATGACAAGTCGTCGTGCGGATGAAGCAACCCGAGATGTCAGTGATTGGTTAAAATGCGAGTTTATGCAAGAACGTGTTGGCGAAACCCATGATGGTGTTATCAGTGGTGTTACTGGCTTTGGTTTATTTGTTGAGTTAAGTGATATCTTTATTGAAGGTCTGGTACATATCACCTCATTGAAAAATGATTATTATCAGTTTGATGCTAACGGACATCGTTTACTTGGTGAACGTACAAGAAAAATTTATCGCTTGGGCGATAAAATTAAAGTGAAAGTCGCCAGAGTTAATTTAGATGATAAGAAGATAGATTTAGACATCGTTTAGTTTTTATTTTCTATCTTGAATACAAAAATAACAGAGAAAAAGCCTGTTTTTTCGAATTTAACTTGACCTATAAAATAAAGGCAGTAGAATTACCGCTTCTAAAACGCAAACACGTATTTTAGAAAACGAAAATCATTGTGGTGAGTGTAGCTCAGTTGGTAGAGTCCCGGATTGTGATTCCGGTTGTCGTGGGTTCGAGCCCCATCATTCACCCCATTCTCTCTTCAAAAACGCCCTCATATTTAATCAACACGCTTTCTACTTATCTGTTATACCCAAACATCTTCAAAATGCAGGTTTGAATTGCTGAAAATTATCGTTGATTGTACTTCCAAGTGAATCAGCGA
>JARGFJ010000029.1 GCA_029210875.1 Gammaproteobacteria bacterium
AACCGGTGTTTTAAAGCCAAAAGGGGTCAATTTTAAAGTGTTGTTGACACATGCAAACGACTTTGAAATTGGGCTAACAATATGGGAAAACATTGAAAGCGATTATGACTTCATTAAAAAACTCAGAAAGCATGCAGGTATACCTTACGAACCAGCAAACTCGGCATTCATTCCAGAAACTGGTGAAGTTATTGATTATGACGAATTCGGAAACGAAATAAGTGATCCACTATTTGAAAATAAATAAGCCTAAAAAAGCTAACGCGCTAATGCTTGTTGGCCTGTCAGTTGAATCGATCAAAAAACCGATCGATCCAACTGACAGGCTCATAACTTCTGGTTAATTGTTAAAAATTCGCATAATACCAGTCTATGTTAAAAAGCCCCGATATCGGGGTTTTTTATTATCCGAATCAGGGCTTATACGGTCAAACGTTGGCTTGCAGCTCTCCGTTATGACACTGAACATAAACAGGTTCATTATACGAACCTTTATTTGGTCATCAAAATTCAATATCAAAAGCGGTACGCATAAATGATTGTTATGTTAAATAATGATTAAAGGTTTAGGTTTATATTAAGTTTGAATTTAAGATTCAAGATTTGATTGCTGCTGTAGGCTTTGCTGACAATAAAATACGTACTAGCTTTACGCTGATTGTGGACGTTCAATTGAATACAAATAGTTCACATATGTCATCTAAAGAACCGAGAGTTACATTTATGTGGCTCTTGGCATTACCTTTATTAGGCGGAATCCACATGAATCTGTATTCCATCTGATACGCATATGAGAAATCTTTGAACATCATTGCATTAAAATACTGATTTTTACTTGGTTCATGTGAATCGAAATATTCAATTGGGTTGTGATGAAAAAACCAACTGGGCAATTGTCTTTTCGTCTGTTCCTCTAACCTCTTGACAAATTCATCTGGTTTTTTAATTACTACGCATGCATCGTATTCAAACTCTTCAAAAATCACTGGCTCAAAATCGCAAGATAGGCATAAAGTGTAGTAATTAGTCAGAGTTGAAACACTTCTCTGTAAGTCGCCAATAATGGAAATCTCATTGTTATCTTTGGTTACAATTTTTATATTATCTCCACGTTGCCACCGATGTTTATTTAATTCATCATCAGTCCTAGGATCTAAAGCCTTACCATCGTTATATTTTGATGCGGGACTAATTCGAATTTTTCCTTCTTCAACAAACTCTTTCATAAATTTTAGATGTCCATACCTGAATATAATATCGCAAGCATTTGGGCTTTTGGAGCTATAAGGCTTTATAGCTTGATCTCTAGGTATTGGGGGTTCATTTGGAAGAGGAATACCTCTTAAGTAAAACTCATATCTTGTTTGATGCTCTTTAAGGTACCAATACCATGAGCTTAAAAATGAGTTTATCGGAATAATATGACGTTCAGCGCTGGTTAACACTCGAAAATTTCTACATAAATCGCTGTATCTACTAATAAGTTTCTTTTCGTCAACATTCTTTAGGTATCTATCTGTTTCATAAAAAAATTCCCAAAATTCTGGTTCGTAATTATGAACATTCTGTCCCAATGATTTCAGGGCTTTTTCATGAGGTAGAATTTTGGGTAATGTTAAGGAATCTAACTTTTGCATTTTTTATAACGCTGAAGGTGCTGCAACATATTCAGTCACCTATACTAAAATATTAGACCAGCTTTCAGACAGTGCCTCAGCCTGTTTCATACATAACTCAAGCGCATCGTCTGCTTTATCTGGCGGATATTTCCATTTACGAAGTGCCCGACGAACCAAATTGCGTAATTTTGCTCGCACGCTGTCTCTGACTTGCCAATCAACGGTAGTTGATTTTCTCAGCTGTGCCGTCACTTCTTTTGCCAGTTCACGTAAATTATGATCACCCAATTCACGCACAGCGGATTCGTTTTGAATCAGTGCGCGATAAAAAGCAACCTCATCATGATTTAATCCTAAGTGTTCAGCTTGAGCTAAATCGGCTTCCATCTCTTTAGCCATGGTAATTAACTCTTCGATAACCTGAGCCGTCTCAATGGCACGATTATGATATTTACGCAGGGTTTCCATGATCCGATCAGAATATTTCTTCTCGGATACCACATCGGTTTTCATCCGTGCTTTGATTTCATCACGTAACAGTTTTTCCAGTAGTTCTACCGCTAAGTTTTTCTGAGGTAGATTTTTAACATCTTCCATAAACTCAGGCGATAACAAACCGATATTGGGTTTATCTAAACCGACCAGTGCAAATATATCCGCCACACCATCTGCCACAATCGCATTGTCGATAATTTGTTTTAAAGCGGTATTTTTATCTTCATCAGTACGGCGTTTATCAATCGTGGTGAATTTACTAATGGCGGCTTTTACGGCTGACAGAAAGGCAATTTCTTTTTTTAGTGCTTCTGCGTCATCAAGGGTCCCGCATAAGGTATAGGCTTTGCTGATTGCAGCCATGACATCCAAAAAGCGTCTTTTACCTTCGTCTAAAGCTAAAATATGATTCATCACTCCAGGTAATAATTGCAAAGCTTTTGTTTCATATTCGCTGTAATCCAAGCCATGTAACATGCCATGAACGACATCTATTTTTTCCAGCAAAATAGCATAGGCTTCGCGGGTATCCAGCGTCGGTGCACCCTTGCCTTTAGAATCTGTATAGGTTCTTAAGGCCTGTTTTAATTCATTAGCAATACCGATGTAATCAACCACCAAACCACCCGGCTTATCTTTAAACACCCGATTAACCCGTGCAATGGCCTGCATCAAATTATGCCCTTTCATTGGCTTATCGATATACATGGTATGACAGTTAGGCGCATCAAAACCTGTCAGCCACATATCACGCACGATGACCAGTTGTAGCGGATCATTTGAATCTTTAAAGCGTTTTTCGAATAGTTTTTTGGTTTCTTTGCTGTAAATGTGTGGTTGTAACTTGGTCTTGTCGGCAGCCGATCCCGTCATCACAATCTTAATTGCGCCTTTAGCGGTATCGGTATCATGCCATTCGGGTTTAAGGGCAATGATAGCGTTATACATATCGACACATATTTCACGACTCATACAGACAATCATGCCTTTACTAGGCATCGCTTGCGTTCGACTCACAAAGTGACTCACTAAGTCATTGGCGATTTGCTCCATTCTTGGCGCACTGCCGACCAGCTTTTCCAAAGCCGCCCATTGTGACTTGGTTTGTTCGCGAGAAGCCATATCTTCTTCATCTTCAATAACCTCCTCGACCTCATCATTCAAAGCTTCAATACCCGCCTGATTAATATCGAGTTTGGCTAAACGTGATTCATAATAAATGGGTACGGTTGCCCCATCATCCACCGCATCTTGAATATCATAAATAGAAACATAATCACCAAACACCGCACGGGTATCTTTGTCTTCTGCTGAAATGGGTGTACCGGTAAAACCAATAAACGAAGCATTCGGCAAAGCATCACGCAAATGTTTGGAATAACCAAAGGTATATTGTCCAGTTTTACTATTAAATTTGGCTTTATCACCATAATGACTGCGATGAGCTTCATCACTTATCACCACAATATTATGACGTTCGCTTAATATGGGATGATTCAATTCATCAGCAATCAAAGCAAACTTTTGTACTGTCGTGAAAATAATCCCGCCTGATTGCCGTGAGGCCAAGATCTCACGCAAATCATCGCGATCTTGTGCTTGTATCGGAGTTTGCTTTAAGGCATCACTCGCCATACTAAAGGTATTGAATAATTGGCCATCAAGATCATTACGATCCGTCACCACCACAATAGTGGGATTATTCATTTCTGGCTGTGCCAATAACTTACCGGCATAACACACCATCGAAATTGACTTGCCCGAACCTTGGGTATGCCACACCACCCCTGCTTTACCCGAACCTGGCACCACATTATTAGCATAATTTGCACGAGGCTCAGCAATCGCACCTTGTTGTTGAGCGGCAATAACTGTGGCTCTTACCGCCTCACGTACTGCATGAAACTGATGATAACCGGCAATCTTCTTAATGGTGTTATCGCCATCTTGCTCAAACAATACAAAGTGATGAATATAATCTAATAGCAATTCAGGTTTAAAAAAGCCCTTCACCAACGTCTCTAAGCGATATTCAAAGTGCGGCTTATCCTCTTCATTAGCCAAAGTAAGCCACGGCAGAAAACGCTCTTTATTCGCCGTTAATGAACCGACACGCGCACTTAAACCATCACTCACTACCAAAGCTTCATTAAAGACAAACAAATCTGATATTTCGTCTTTATAGGTTTGTAACTGCTGATAGGCTGACCAAATATCAGCATGACTATCCGCTGGATTTTTAAGCTCAATCACCGCCAATGGCAAACCGTTAATAAACACAATCAGATCAGGACGACGATTGCCTTTAGTACCGATAATGGTGAATTGATTGACGACTAAAAACTGATTATTCGCAACATGGTCAAAATCAAGCAACTGCACATAATCGGTTTTATCTTCACCCGCCAACTTAAAATCAACCTTCACACCTTCTAACAAAAACTGGTGAAAGGCCTTATTGCTTTTAATCAAAATGGGGGTTTCTGGTTTGGCGACTTGTCGAGCAACCAGCTCTAATACATCAGAAGGAATATGAGGATTAATAACAGCTAAACGACTTAACAAGCGATCATGCAACACAAGCTGCCGATAATCGCTCCGTTCAGACGTAGCACCATCAGGGGCAATAGCATAGCCAGAAACATAGTCATAACCGATGGACTTAAACCAGTCGAGGCAGAGTTGTTCTAATTGGTCTTCGGTGATCATGTTAAAGCTTCCTTAGCAAAATAAAGTGCTCTATTAGCCTTATCATCAAGGCCTTTTGCTCTGGCACACTTTCCGCTACCAACAAAGCCAGTGCTACCAGAGTATTATCATTGATTAACTGCTCAACAGGCTTGGCTAATAAATGCTGATTGAGTCGTAAATACCATAAAAACAAAAATGATCCACTACGCTTATTACCGTCGGCTAACGAGTGCTGCCCATGATCAGCCACATGTTCCAAAATGGAACTTGTGGTCTCTTCAGAGAGTTCACTACTTTTAAAAATATTACTTAAATGCTTAATCACCGCAGGTCTTTTAGTGCCAAATAAATCAGCCATCTGAGCCTGAGACAGCCACACGGTTTCATCTTGCAATGCCACATCCAGCTGCACTTGCCCATCACTTGTTTGAAAATTTTGGATTTGATTATTGTTGCTCATGCCTGATCCAATTCCATTATGGCTTCACCGTTCGCTTGTCAGGGGCAATATCATAGCCAGATACATAGTCATAACCGATGGATTTAAACCAGTCGAGACAGCGTTGTTCTAATTGGTCTTCCGTGATCATGAGTGATTCTCTTTGTTTATTTCTGTTTCTAATTCAGCCAATATCGTCATCATTTCATCAAAAGATGGACTTTCACCAAAAATCATTTGCTGCATTTCTACATAATCTTTACGCAGCACTCGTAGCACATGATCTTCAGGGATTAGCCTCAAAGTGCCGGGCTTTGCGAAATCATAGTGTGCCCAACCACGATCATAAAATCGTTTTTTAAAATCAACTACGGCTGCAAGCATATCTAAATTAGATAATGCTTTTTGCTTAACATCGCTCCCCGCCATCATAGCAAGATCATAATAATGTCTGGAATAACGCAGTGGTTGAATGCTGCCCTCAGGTCGATGAGCTTCATGATGCAAAATAGTTGCTTTCTCCCAAAATGTACGTTCGGCAACAATTGCATTAACTCTACATTCTTTTTTATCAAACACATTGGGGAAAACATCTGCAGAATATGGCCTAATGCTGTATTCATCAAATGGCAACCATGCCGCTAACGGTCCTATTTCAAGTCGAACAACCGGCCGTAAATAATCATCAGAAAACAGGGCGGGATAAAGCACATTAACGACCAATGGATCATGATCATCAATTTGGCATTCACAGACTGGCTTAACAACATGATTTAACTGAGGTAATAATTGAGCGGCAATATAACGAACGGCCTCTTCGTTGATCGCTTCATTTAAGGTACGTTGTTTGGTCTTTGAACGTTGATCTAGCGGGTTTTCATCCCCAATAACCACGTTCCAATCTAAGATCAAATCAATATCTTCCGAAAATCTCTTGATCAAATTAAATACTTTTGAAAGACTCGTGCCGCCTTTAAACATCAACAATTTTGACAAAGATTCATCTTGGAACACTTGTTTTAACGTCCAGCAAACCCAAAAATCTTTTTCTACAATAAACGGTGTCATCCCTAAACGAGCCGCTGTTTCATTAAACAGTTCCTCTCGTTTCTGCCGTGGCAGTTGGGCGACACCATCCATCAGTTGCTATCCAAACAAATTTTTCTAATCACCTCATACACCCACCCCGTCACCGTTTGGGTATCCTTCATGATTGGCTTGTATTTATTTTCATCAATTTGTGTCCGAATCTTTTCAATCACCTCGTCATTAACATGTTTCTGCCCTAGCGTTTTCAAAGCATGAACAATCAACCCACTTTCACGAAGTTTAAAACCAATATTTTTTAACGCCTCTTTCTTAAAAAAAAGCTCAGATGAACCGATCTGATAAGCGCGATCCGGTCCATCCGACAGATAAACAAACTTTCCCGGTATTTGAGTGGATAAACCTAATAAGTTCAATGCAGCATTACCTGAAGCCTGAATCCGCCAATTGAACTTTCGCGCCAAAGCTTGAGCTACTTGGTCAATATCAGGGCTTAATATTTGTTTTAATAGCTCACTGTATTTAGGGTAATCATAAACACCACGACACACACGGCGTATTTTATTCGCTTTGACCAAATGAGATAGCGCAACATCAACACTATTTCGATTAAACTCAGCAGAAAAATCAGCCGAAGTAAAAGCCCACCCCTTACCGCGGCCATATATTCTTGAAATAACTTTATCTTCAATAGATTGCATGCATTAAGTATCTACTATTTTTTAAGAAAAAAGTAGTGTTTCTTCTTAAAAAACCGTGTTCATTTGCATATGTACTAACATCACACCCAGTCATTCATTGTTCCCTCACCGCCTTCATCGTTGCCACTTTCGAGTTTATCGTTCCCACGCTCCAGCGTGGGAACGCAGCCCCAGACGCTCCAGCGTCAACTACCAAGCATCAATATCAATCAAACACTCACCACCCTCATAATGCCCAGCACTAGAATAACGCCAATACTCCGCCTTAGCCACATAACCACGCTTAATCGGGTTCTGATGAACATACCCGTAATCATTGAAGATGCAGATATGGCTAAAAATTTTCGTTCACCCTGAGCTCTGAGCTCGTCGAAGAGTCGAAGGGTTAGCTTACTTAGGTTCATGGTTCGACAAGCTCACCACGAACGGCATTCGACAAGCTCACCACGAACGGCATTCAATAAGCACCACGAACGGCATTCGATAAATTCTAGGCAACTGCTTATCCACATGGATGTGGTGTATGCAGAAGAAACGTCAGGAACGTTTCCTGTCCTGCGTTGCTCTACCTCCTGCATCCATGCAGTCGACCACGAACGGTAAAAGTAGTAAGCATCTTCAAGTTGATTGGGTATATAATCCAGCTTCTCCCGCATAATAGCCTCACTAAACACCATCTCGGCATGCGTACCTTCCTGCCAAAACTGATACTCTCTATCCTCTTTATGCGCCCGTTTAGCAAACCTTAAACGCGTTAATGGTGACGCAGTAAATGACTTAAAACTACGAATACACTTATTAAGATCAGGCGCTTGTGCAACAAAATTTAAATGATTCTCTAAAATCACATAACCATATAACTTTAAGCCCTGATGCTCACGCTGATATTGCCAGCAATCCAAAATGATCTGCATGGTTTCTGGGCGGGTAAAAACGGGCAACCACTCCATCACCGTACACGTCATAAAATGTGCTTGTTCCGGCTCGGTAATGAGGTAACGGCTGCGGCCTATTTTTATGACTGTTTTAGCTTACGTGACGCTTCACGCAACACATCAACATAATCCACCAGCAATGCCCTGCGCCGCTCCGCAATATTCACCGTAAAAAATAAGTCGTACCCAGTACATCCATTCGCCGATAACGCATTGTTTATTCCATAACATGGTAGGTTGGGGTGGGAACGATGGTAATCTTTTCAATCATTTTTATTTTCCAGAGATAATTTTCTGAATAACCATTTTGTATCTACGTAATGCTCGACTGTCCTTTAGTACAACGAAAGATGACAAATAACTTAAATGACCCTGCAATTCGCTAAGCCGTTCAAAATATTGATCAGGATGATTATTGGCATTGTGAAAAATTGATCTGACTTTTCTTTGATATACCCTTGGTGGTTGTATTTTTTCATTAACCACCAATCCGGTAACTCGTTGACTGCCACCGCGGCTTGCTATCCGTGTTTTTTTGTCTTTTAATCGTAGCCCGAAACTGCGGAGCAATTTTGAACATAGCTGGATTATTTCAATAATCGATTCTCTTGAATCACCGCTTATTGTTATATCATCCGCATATCTTGTGTAAGATAGTTTTTTTTCACAAGAAGCTTCAAATAATTTCTCATCAAAGTCATATAAAAAAGCATTTGAAATAACAGGACTAGTTGGGGCACCTTGTGGAAGTGAATCATCTAATGTAACAAGTCGAGAAATTGCACTTCCCAGGTTCTGGCCAAAATTATTATTAATAAGTAATTGATATACGTGGTCTTTGGTTATACTTCCAAAGTAATTTTCTATATCAATATTAGCTACATAATTTTTACCTACATGATTTTCTGCATTTGAAATAATTGATCTGCCTTTTTCAAATGCATGACAACAATCATGCACCTTTAGGTAGCCCAAGAAATAACTTTTAATCCAATATTGGATAGTCTTTAAAAAGAATCTTGGTGAAGATATTACTCTATCGCCACCGTCTTTCTTACCTATTGTAAAAGTACGATAGTGGTTTTCTGGTTTGTGAATGAATGATGTAAGTAATCTCGGTGTAACACCAATACAAAGCGCTAGTTCAGACAAAGTCATGTCTTTTTCCTGCGATTGGCTATCACTAGCTAGATGAATAGTTCGAAGATTTGGAAATGAGCAATATTTAAAGAAAGGGTCGGAAGGGTGGTAATCAAGGCCAACCTGTAAATTCAGTTGCTCGACGACCCGCGGCCAAAACGTTCGGCCGATGGTTCGACTTATAAGAGGCGAAGTATCGGCCGAACGTTTTGGCCGCGCCTCTTGTGTGGTAGATCTAGTATCTAAAGATGGCGAATCGCCATCCAATTCCTGCACCACCGCTCCCGACGATGTAAGACTAGCATCATAAGCAACATTGAGCAATGTGATTCGGGCTTTATCTCTTTGCCGCCTTATTTTTACATCTAAATTATTATTGGCTTGAGATGTAAGGCTATACAACCTTAATTTCTTATGTACAGGATAAATGTAGTCAAGTTTCAATAAGCTATCTTCTAAGCTTTTTAGTTCATCTCCGTGTGGCCACTGATTAACATCTACGTAAATCATGTGTAAAAAAGCTATAACCTCTTCTGTTGTAGCTGGCTGTATAACACCAAGCCCCCATAGGAAAAGATGGGAATTAAACGTGTTTCTCATTTTCCACTGCCTTTTGGCCTACCCTTTCCATGGGTGAAGTAAACCGTTCTTCTAGCTTTTAAACGTTCCAAAACAGGTGATAGATCAAATGAACCAAAATCGCCATGAAATACCTTCCCCCCCATAACATCAACTGCTCTGGCTGGACCTTCATTTAGATAAGACTTTATCCCTTCATATTTTTTGTCTATCAACAGAATAAAGTCATATTGATTAGGATTTTCTACATAATGGTGGTATGAAAATAATCCGAGTTCACAATAAGAACCGACACTATCTGCTATTAGCACAACCGCACTACTTTCTTGTTGGATAAAACTCAATTCATTTTCATGCGCCATTCCTGCAAAATCTTTTCTGAGCTCTTCGAGACCATCGTCTTCACCCAAAACAACTTCGAATCCTTCGGAAATTAATAATTCCTGCACTTGTTTCCTAAGAGCAGAACTTGCCTTAGGCTTCGCAGCATCTAAAGTTGGACCACACAAGAATACGACAAAACGATTTTCTGAAAATAGCTTTTCAGTCGAATCTCTCATTCTTGCCACAGATGCTTGAATCTCTTTTTTCACTACAATGACCCTATAAATATCAGAACTAATTTCGATTGTTTGTTTTTTTCTACCTTCAATAACTGCACATAACCATAAGGCTTACAGAATATCGCTTTGCTCAACCGTGCCGCCACGTAGCCCAACGGTTTTATTCATTTTATCATTTTGTTGGGGTTCGTTCCTCGCCCCAACACCTATGGGCTATTTCCTTTGATAGCGCCAGCGGTTACCAACTTCTTGCAATTGATCATTTGTCATTGATGGTTGTTGCCAGCCTTTATCAAAATCAATGTCATTCGATCTTGGTAACTCTTCTTCATTCAAGTCTCTAATAACAATTCTGGATGGCAACATGGCTGCCTGTCCAACAAATATTGCTTCTTGCCTACGCAATCCCGAAAGCATTTTCGTAAGCCCCGACATTGAATCAGGCAATATTGACTTAACATGTTCACGATCTGCGTCATTTGTTATTCTCATCACAATCCAACTATTACATTGTGAAAGAACCGTTGCCTCGACTTCGCTTGGTCTTTGTGAAACAAGTAACAATCCAACTCCATATTTTCTACCCTCTTTAGCAATACGCCGTATCGCTTCTTGTGCAGCTTCATATTGTGCTTCACCCCGGTTTGGAACATAACGATGCGCTTCTTCGCAAACGAGTAATACAGGATCATTAGCTCGTTCATCTGAAGTTTGCCAGACTTTCATGTTAAAAAGTGTTCTTGCTATAACCGCACTTGATACACCAGCCACCTCATTAGGGACACCCGATAGATCAACAATTCGAGGTTGTTGATTTTGATTACATAGTTGAGATAAAACAGATGGAAAGGGATCTTCATTCCCGCCGGCCCATTCAGACATAAGAAACTTTAGCCGAGCATCAGTTTCTAGCACTTCTAATTTTTGTAAAATTGAATTATGTGCATCTTGTTTGCTGGCCTGCGGCGGTTTATCAGCCTCAATAAGTGCCTTTAATTTTGTGAGCTTATAAGGCACAGGTGAATCAACATTAATGGCATCACCATCAAGCCCAAGCTCTATTGCACCCTCCTTACGAGAAGCCATTAATGCGCTTTTGATAATATTAGCTTGCGACGTCGCCACAAACTCTGTTTTACCTATAAGTAACGCAACAGTCTCTTGAAAGTTGAGCAGCCAGTAAGGTAACGTCAAACTTCCATCATCTGTTGAAAGCTTAGAATGCTCTGGGAAAGCACTGCCATATTCGTCGTGTGGATCTAAAATAATAATTCGTGGATTCCACTGTTCATGCTCGGATTGCTCTCCACGTTCTAATAAGCTATGTATGATCGCAGCAACAGTCCCGGATTTACCAGACCCTGTTGATCCGAGCACTGCTGTATGCTTGCCAAGGAGTTCGTTCATATCAGCATAGCAAGGGGTACCTGAAGAACCGACATGATCACCGAGGCATACAACGGCGCCTTTTGAATGACCATATATGAATTTTAATTCCGCCTTTGGTGCGAGATAGACTGTTTGTTGCGGTAGCGGATACGTCGCAACACCACGCTGAAATTCAAGTAACCAACTTGATGCATCATCAGTAGAATTTAGTAACCATTCACCTTCACCAAACAAATCTGCTTCGATAATTCGCTCATCTGGTGATGAATGAGTCAAAACACCTCTTTCCAATTCATACTCCGACTTCATTCGTAGCCGACCCACAAAAGCATAAATAATGCGCCGACCAAAATGTATTTTGACGATCGAACCAAATTGACCGATTGGATATGTATCACCCGCATAAACACGTGATAGTTCAGATATTTCCCTATCAAGTTCAGCAATAATACGTGGCCCGTCTACTTCAATAATTTTGCCAATCGCTAAATTTTCGATAGGAGTATTTGGATTACGTGATAATGAAATCATCTCTCACCTTCTAGGAGTCGCGTTACATTTTCAAACTTCCACCATGGAAGCTCTGCCTCATGCTCATAATTAGTGGCTCCATGATAAAAGCCTTTTTTTGCATAAATTCTAACCTGATCACTCACTACTGGATCTTCATGCCATATCTTCAATTGGCCTATTGGAACTTCATCTGAAGTAAACGCAACAATCGTTAAGCGACCATCTGATTCTCTGAGCGCACGATCTATCTCTAGATTAATATGTGAATCTTGGAATCTATACCCGCAGACTGTTAAAACAGTCTGGGTGCTTTTCGAAGGGCGCATAATTCTTCTTGCTAGTGAAGCAAGCTGAGCATACGGGTCGCGCTGTGTTTCTCGATATTTTGTTGAGGCAGGCCAAATAATAACTCTACGATTCTCGATTTCGTGCCCCGTTAGCTTTTTCGATATGCGTCTAGGTAAAGGATCATCGGGGAGTTCGCACCAATCGATAGAGCCATGCAGCTTTAGTACACGCGCAGCTAATCCAGCCATTTCAAATTGCGACATATCCCACCAAGCAGTAGTGCCGCCACCTAGTCCATCTGAGTAATGCAGTTTTTCAATAGCCAAAGCATCTTCAATCAATGTATCGTAATTCAATATCAAATAATCTACAGGTGGGTTAGTGCCAGATTTTCCTGGGCGCAATGGCAAATGAACTGCTCTAACAAACTTTTGGTGTGTATCAATAATTATTTCAGTATCTATTATTGCCGCAATAGCTCGCTTAATTTCTTCGACAGCGCTTTGCAATTGGTCAGTTGTAAAAGAAGCACCACCTAGCTCTACTGTTGCTGAATCAGCACCTCGCTCTTGTCGACGCTGAGCTATCGCATTGAGGTCTACCAATTCACTCAAGTAATCTTCAATATTTGAATCGTTGGAGCCATCAAATAGCTGTTTGATAGCATTGAGAATGTTCTTTGTATCTGCACCAATCTTATCACTCTCAAGTGTTTTTTCAGTTAACTCAGCGGTGAGGGGAAGGTTTGCGCATTTACTACAGCCAGCACCAAGTAGAAAAGCTCTGCCACTCTGTGTAAGCAATTCCTCCATATCATTTAATGCTGTAGCCAGTGGTTCTACTCGTAAAACAGAAAGATCATCAGTCATTTGCGGCAACCTCCATATGTTCATTATTACTTAATACAATTTCGCCAGAAAGAAGCTTTGGCAGTAAAGTATCTCTCGTTATAGCTAATGCCTTATTTTCTTCATATATGTTTCTCATTTTTTCGTACAAAGGTTTTATAAGGTCATAGAACCTCAAATTGATAACTTCGCCGCTATCTAAGAATGGAATACTATTCATATTTCCTTGATTCAGCTTAAGCTGAACAGCACCTGTTATATAAGCGGCTATATTTTGGCTTTGAATAAATATCATTAACTGTTCAGTTGAAACACCATTTTTACCTTGCAGCACATGTGCATGGTTATTAACCCATGCTTTACCCCAAATATATTGAATAAAAGGTGTACCGTTTTCTTTAATAACTGAACCATCTTCACCTAACAGCAAATAAATATCATCGAAAATCCATTCATTGACGTAATCCATAATGGAAGTCGCGCCATAATAAGGAATATTGCCTGGCTTTTTCTCTTCGCGTTGCTTCTTAGACAAAGGCACGCGTTTTGAATCAAAACACTGAGAAACATCGCCAAATGTTTTTACTTCCCATCCCTCCGGAATCTCACCCAACTCAGAATCAACCAAGGCATCGGGAAATAAGGCGGCGATGGATTTGAGTTGTTGTAGGGTATCGAGGCTGAGTTGTTCAAGTTGCTCTAAGGTTTTGCCGCTGATGGCACACATTGCAGCGCGTTCGATTTGTTCGGCTGTTGCGCCTGTTTGTTTGGCGGCGATTTTGGCTTTTACGGGTTCAAAATCCACAAACCAGCTTTTAAAAATGGCTTGGGCGATCTGTTCGAGGGTTTGATTGGTTTGGCGGTTGAGTTCGATTTTATCATCTAAACTTCTCAACACTCTTGAGATCTCTCTCTGCTTTTCTATCGGAGGAGTTTTAATTGTAGCCTTTCGAAAATCTTTTAAAACCACCCTTGGTATTGCAGCTCCAGAAATAAAATTGCTTTTTAAATAATCAATTACATCCTTTGAACAAAAGTAATATTTCAAAAAATCCGAGTCTAATTTTTCTTTATTAGGCCGGAGAATCGCAACTGACGAAAGCATAACAGCATCTAAGGGCTTATCAACAGTACAGACCGTATCAAGCGCACTATTTCCATCTTTCGCAATAAGAACGTCGCCAACTTCTGGCTGACAGCCTTGCTTTACGAGCTTATCATAGTCCTCTTGTGGTATCAGCCTTGCCTCACTCAAATTGACACCAAACCTTGTTAGGTCCTTGACTGATGCCATTGGTTTGCCATCTTCGACTGATTTTGGACTGTTATGGGCCCCATCTGTGATTTTGTCACAAACGTCACCAAGCGTTAAAATTGGCCAATCAACAATCATAACCCAACCCCGCCAAGTTGTTTTTAATCTCGGCTTCTAAACGATCTGACTGTTCAAACTGAGTTTTTAGCTGTGCGGTCAGACGTGCCATTTTGTCGGCAAAGGGTTCGCCATCATCGAGTTCGGCTTCAGCGCCGACATAACGACCCGGTGTCAGTACGTAGTCGTGTTTTTGGATGTCAGCAAGTGTGGCGGATTTACAGAAGCCTGCGATGTTTTGGTAGGTTGGGTTAGCGGCTTTATCGCGTAACCCAACATTGGTGTCACCATCAAGCTCTGATTGTTGGGTTACGCTATCGCTAACCCAACCTACAGTTTCGTCTGTTTGCCAGTTGTGAAAGGTGTCGGTGACTTTGTTTAAATCATCTTGGGTGAAGTCGCGTAATACACGGTCTTTCATATAACCTAAGTTACGGGCATCAATAAACAGCACTTCGCCTTGTCTATCACGTAATTTTCTACCTGCAGCATTAGTCCGTTCGGTTTTGTTTTTGGTTAAAAACCAAATGCAGGCGGGAATTTGGGTATTGGTGAATAGTTGGCCGGGTAAGGCCACCATACATTCAACTAAATCATGTTCTATTAGGGCTTTACGGATATCACCTTCACCGCTGGTGTTAGAACTCATCGAGCCGTTAGCGAGTAATAAACCTAAACTGCCATTGGGTGCGAGGTGCCAGAGCATGTGTTGTAACCAAGCGAAGTTGGCGTTGCCTGATGGTGGTTTGCCATAAATCCAACGGGGATCGTTATCATCAACGCCGGTGTCCCACTCTTTCATATTAAACGGAGGATTAGCCATCACAAAATCAGCACGTAAATCAGGGTGTTGGTCGTTGGTATAACTACTGGCAGGTTCCTTACCAAAGTTAAAATCAATACCTCGGATCACCATATTCATGGCTGCAAGTTGCCAGGTGGTGTGGTTGTATTCTTGGCCGTAAATCGACACATCGCCAATGCGGCCTTGATGTTCACGGATGAAGTTTTCGGATTGCACAAAAAAACCACCACTGCCCATTGCAGGGTCGTAAACGCGACCTTTAAAGGGTTCGAGCATTTGTACAATCAAGCTAACGATGGATTTAGGGGTGTAAAACTGTCCGCCTTTTTTACCTTCGGCTAAGGCAAATTGGCCAAGGAAATATTCATAGACATGCCCCAGAATATCTTTGCTACTCATGGTGGCATGGACAAAGGGAATGGTGGCGATTAAATCAATCAGTTCGCCTAATTTAGCTTGGTCGATTTGTAATTGGGTGTAGCGTTTATTGAGTACGCCTTTGAGTTTCGGGTTGTCTTGTTCGATAACTTCCAGTGCATTATCAATCAGTTGGCCGACAGAGCTAATGCGAGTACAGAGGCGTTTTTCGGCTTCATCGCTCGGTGCTTGCGTTAATACCTCACCTTGTTTATTGAGCCAAATCACGCCATTGATCACGACTTTGTTTTGGTTTTGCAGAAAACGCCAGCGAGATTGCATTGGCACCCAAAACACATTGGCTTCGGTGTAATAGTCGCGTTGTTCTAATTCAGCGCTGAGTTCAGCTTGATATTCATCACCGGTTACCCCGCCATCAAACTCTTCTGGATCGAGATAATACTCATGTTCCGAATCTTTGAATTGGGCGGTGAGTTGTTTACGGCGTAGCTCAAATGAATCTGATACATATTTGAGAAACACTAAGCCTAAGGCAACGTGTTTGTATTGTGAGGCATCGAGTGAAGGCAGAAGTTTATTGGCGCTGGTCCAGAGTTTCTTTTCGAGTTCGTTTAGAAATTGTTGTTCGGTTTGATCCATCTGTTGTGATCCATTTTATGTGCAAAAGTTGATAGTACTTTAATGTGTCTTTTTTGGACAAATTATCTTTGTTGAACCTCACCATTTAGAACTAGAAGTACTGGAAACAAGTGCCTTAGATAATGTACAGCATGTATCAACAACCATGAGTGATAGGGGTAAAATTCGCCATAGATGACTTTGGCACTGGTTATTCTTCGCTTACTTATCTCAGACACCTGCCTGCAAACTTGATCAGTTTTCTCAGTGTTTTGTACGCGACATGCTCGTTTATACTGATGATCTCGCCATTGTTAAATGGCGTAAATAGGATTAACTGACACATTCAAACGAGAAGTGATTATCGGAAGCATAATGATAGTTGGCATACGTAACAATCAAGCATCGAAAATAGTAAGATAATCTAGATCATCGTCAAAGCTCGTTTTTACTCCAAAACATAGCGTAATTAATTTTATGGGCTAAAACTCGTCACCACATCAAACATTTCATTATCAATGCCTTCTTGGCGTAATTGATGGTAACTGTGGGTCAGTTCATCAAGCATCTCACCAATATTTTTATCTGCGCGTTGCATTGTTGCCAGTCGACTTGCATTTTCACTGGCAAGTGATTCAGCACAGGCTCGAAATAGTGACACAAACAGATACTCACTAATCAGTTTTTGTAAGGTTTGTTGAGGACTACCCAAGGTTTCAGGCAGGTTATTTGTTTTCCACTTCTGTTTTGCCAGAGTGTGTTGCCACTGTGCATCCAGTGGTAACAGACGTTGACACTCTATGGTGTAGCCGCTTATATCAGTACTTGTACCGTTATAAAAAACATATAACTGACTAATTTCGTTTTGACAGAATTCGAGTTCAGTCACTATTAGTAACTGTTCAACTAATTGTGTAATTGCATTAACTGAATTGGGTACTTTGAATAAACCGGCTAACGGTATTTTAAGCTCTTTAAGTTGATCGCCCATGCGCTCACCAATAGCCCAGACATGGATGTTGCCATCTGTAAATTCTGTCAATTTCTCACGTAACGAGTGTGCCAACACATCGTTGAACTGACCGATTAAACCTTGATCAGAACCAAAAACAATGATGCCAGTATGACTATCGTTTTGTTGTTGAGATGGTGTTTTTGATAATTCGATATTGGGTTGGCGCAAACACGCTATCAAACCTGATTCAACCGTATTGGCATACACATCCACAGCATGAACTGCTCTTTCATATTGATTAATATTACTTGCAGACAGAGCTTTCATCGTTCTCACTACAGATTGCAAGTCTTCAGCACCATCAATTCTGCGGTGTAAATTTTCAATGCTCTCACTCATTGCTGTTATCTAAAGCCAGCGTTAACATACAATGCGTGCTCAGCTTCAGGCATTTTATCAAGAGGCACTTCATCAAACTCGCCTGCAACCAGTGCTTCTAACAAACTAATTTGTGCTGCTGCCGGTACAAGTTCATGTTCAGCTTGTTTTAGACAGGCTCTGATACGTCTGCCATGAACTAATACGTGCCGGGTATTATCATCCAATCGCGTGCCAAAGCGTGCAAAATTTTCCAGCTCTTCAAACTGTGCATAAGCAAGTTTTAAACTACCAGCAACTTTACTATACGCAGGTAGTTGCGCTTTACTGCCAACACGTGACACAGAGCGCCCTACATCGACAGCAGGTAAAATACCTAATTCAAATAGCTTAGGCGATAGATAAAGTTGTCCATCCGTTATCGATATCAAATTTGTAGGAATATAAGCCGATAAATTTTGCTCTTCCGTTTCAATAATTGGCAATGCAGTTAATGAACCACCACCTAATTCTTCTGATAAATGCGTAGCGCGTTCCAACAAGCGTGAATGTATATAAAAAATATCACCAGGAAACGCTTCTCGCCCAGGTGGTCGCCTCAATAATAAAGACAGCTCACGATATGCTCGGGCATGATTGGTTAAATCGTCATAGACAATCAATACATCTCGTCCCTGCTCCATAAAATATTCAGCAATACTCGTGGCAGCATACGGTGCGATATAACTCAGTCCGGGTGGATTATTACCTTCGGTGACAATGACGGTGGTATAGGCCAAAGCGCCATGTAAACGTAGTTGATCAACAACTTTTGCCACGGCAGATGCACGTTGCCCAATAGCACAATACACACAGATGACATTTTGATCACGTTGATTAAGAATCGTATCAAGCGCAATGGTTGTTTTACCTGTTTGGCGATCACCTAAAATCAATTCTCGTTGACCACGGCCAATTGGCACTAAAGCATCAATCACTTTTATACCCGTTTGTAACGGTACATTTACTGATGATCTGTCCATTATTGCTGTCGCAGGTCGTTCGATCGGCAAGCGTTGATTAAAAATTAATACACCTTGATCATCGACCGCTTCGCCAAGTGGATTAATCACACGACCAATCAAGGCATCACCAACGGGAACATCCATAACACGCCCTGTTCGCTCTACCTCATCACCAGATTGCAAATGCCAATAATCACCTAACAGAACAACGCCAATATCCGTTTCGGTTAAATCAAACGCCATGCCATAAAGCCCACCCGGGAATTTAACTAATTCCTCATAACCAACCCCGGGTAAACCTATTACGCGAGCAATACCAGATGAAATACTACTAATTCTACCAATTTCAGTCGGTTGAAGTGATGTCTTAAATTTTTTATTACTTTCTGAAATGACTTTGATCGTTTGTTGTAATGTACTATTTAGACTCACATCAGACATTCGATTTGTCCTCATTCTCTACTTTATGATTAGTGAGGAGGTTTGTAAGCTCTTGCTCTAATGCTGATAAATAATCAGCCACATTCCATGCTAATTTATGACCATTACTAATAAGTTCAATACCGCTGACTAAACCAGGTTCCAGTTCAAACTTGATCATTTGAGTTAGCGATAAAACGTTTTTTAGTTGTTGCGTTAACGCATCTTGCTGTTGTTGTTGCAACGTAAATGCACTACGAATCAATACAGGGCAATCATGTTGTTCTGACTGACATAACTGTTTTTTTTGCTCATTATCCAAGGTTTGTATTTGTTTAATAAACTTATCAACGATACATGCTTCAAGCTGACTGTCAGCTAACTCTTTCAGCATTTTTCGGCTTATATCAAGTACCTGCTGTTGAACACCTTGTGCAACACCTATATTCAAATTTTGCTGCTCTTTTCGTAAGGCATCCTGCCACTGATTACGTAAGTTTGTGACATCATTACGTGCTTCTTGTATTAACTTTTGTCGTAATAATTGCGCATCTGAACTGGCAGATTCTAATAACAATGCATGTTTTTGTTCGAATTCTTTGTTTTTAGTTTCATATTCGATTCGTTGCTGGGTTGCAGTCGCTTCAATAGTTTTAGCTAATGCCAGCTGATCGGCAATACGTTTTTCTCGTGCATCAATAGCATTAAGTATAGGTTTATAAAGAAAATGCTTGAGCAACCACATCAGAATCAAGAAGTTGATTATTTGTGCAACAACAGTAAACCAATCAATGAGCATGTTTAATTTCCGGCTAATGTAGCAACAGATTGACTCCAAAATGGATTGGCAAAAATTAAAATCATCGATACTACAAAGCAATAAATAGCTATCGACTCTATCATGGCCAATCCGACAAATAATGTTCGGGTAATAGTCGGTGCCGAATCAGGTTGTTGAGCAAGTGCAGTTAATGCTGTTGCCACTGCTTTACCCTCACCTAATGCTGGTCCAATACCACCGATAGCGATGGTCAATCCTGCAGTAAAAATTGAAGCTATGGCTATTAAAGTCATGCTATCCATAATATATCCTCATTCAAAATAGTCATTTATTATCCTTCTATACTTCGCGTTGCAGCTGCAATGTAGACAGTAGCCAATACACTGAAAATATAAGCTTGAACAACACCTGTTATCAAGTGCAGCACATCTAATACTAAAGGAAAAATAAGGGGGGTAATTGTTAATAAAATGGCGATAATCATGCCGCCACTCATCATGTTGCCAAATAATCGTACCGCCAAAGCAAGAGTACGAGAAATCTCACTAATAATATTAAATGGCAACATGATCATGGTTGGTTGCATATACGATTGCAAATAGCCGGCTATACCCTGCTCTCTAATACCAAAAAGTGGCACCGCAATAAATACACAAAATGCTAAGGCTGCGGTGGTTGATAGCGATCCTGTTGGTGGCTCATAGCCCGGCACTATGGCACATAAATTCGCCATGATAATAAATAAAAACAAGGTGCCAATAAATGTAAGATAACGACGTGAATGTATTAATCCTACCTCTTCAATTTGGGCTTTGATAGTTAGCGTAATGACTTCTAACACATGCTGCCAACGTGAGATATGCAGGCTATGCTCCAGCCTTCTGGTAATTAACCATGCTATTAATGTCATCACTAACATCAAGCCCCATGTTGTGACAATTGTCAGGTTAAGTTTGGCAAATCCGTATTGCCAAAAGATGATTTGATCAGAACTAAGTTGCATGTTTATTTTCACTATTCTGATTAAACAATGGCTTAAATCGTGTCAAAATCATTCGAACGATAACAAAGCCAAATAATGCAGCTAACAAGCGATGCCAGTCCCCATCCATAATAAAATAAAAACCAGTTAGTGCTATTGACAGACGTAATAAGGCACTAGCAAAGAACCACAATGCCGGATTATCAGCAGCTATGGCTTTGCGTATAGTCCACCATAATCCTCCGAAGAACATTAGGCCTAAAACACTTCCTGCTAGTAAAGATAAAACTAGTTCAATCGCCATTTTTAGACCTTTCATTCTTATTCATCGCGTTATATTCTTTTGACACCCAACGCCAAGCAATGACACATCCTATAATTAAGCCAAGTAATAATAAGTTCAGTGTCCAAACATAGGCGCCAGGGAAGGACTTATCCAACCACAAACCCAATGCTAATCCTGCTAATGTAGGAATGGTCACCGACCATCCAACAATACCTATCATGCCAAGACCTAACCAGACATGGCTTTGTGCCTGTTTCTGGGCCTTAATTTTACGCGTAGCCTTTTGATGAACCTTATCCATAAACTGCGTATCTTTAATTGGTTCCATAAATCAACCTTGTAAGCCTGTCATCCGTCGAATAAAGCCACTTTCTAATTTAGCTAATGACGAATGAATTTCGCGTTCGCGTTCATCCATGATTAAAAATTCAGTTTGAATTGCTGTATAGAGTTGCTCCAGATCAACATCCTTTTTAGCCTGTCTGACTGACACAGTAACCTCGTTACCAACTTTAACTAATATCCCCTTATCAATGGCTATATGAATTAGATCACCATTGTCAGCTATATAACTAAGAATGCCAGCTTCAACTGCTGCAACACAATCCAGTCGTTTAGGCTGTAAACCAAATGAACCCTCTATCGTGTCTACGATAATGTGTTGTACATCATCGACATCTGTAAAGACTTCATACGGTAATAAAATTTGCAAATGCATGATTTAATCTGTTTTAACACTGGCTGAGTCTGACATTTTGGCCTCGTCAATAGCACCAATCATATAAAGTGAACTTTCAGGATAGTCTTTAAATTCATCATTTAAAATACGTTCACACCCCGATAATGCGTCTTCCAAACTAACTGTTTTGCCGGCCATACCACTAAATTGTTCAGTGGTATAAAAAGGCTGGGTTAAAAAACGTTCTAATCTTCGGGCACGAAATACAATTTTTCGATCTTGCTGAGATAATTGTTCCAAACCAAGCATTGCAATAATGTCTTTTAAATCAGCATATTGAGCTAATGTTCTTCGCACCTCTTGAGCAAGTGTGTAATGACGTTGCCCAACACTATTTGGCGTTAACATTTTTGAGCTAGATTGCAATGGATCAACAGCAGGAAACAGTCCTTCACTCGCCCGTTTTCGTGATAACACAATGGATGCCGATAAATGCGAAAAGGTATGAACAGCAGCCGGATCGGTGAAATCATCTGCTGGAACATACACTGCTTGTATTGACGTAATTGCACCTGTTTGCGTGTTGGCAATACGTTCTTCCAATTGAGCTAATTCTGTTGCCATTGTTGGCTGATAACCTAGACGTGAAGGCATCTGACCCATCAAGCCTGAGATTTCTGAACCAGCTTGAGTAAAACGAAAAATGTTATCTATTAGCAATAAGACATCACGATGTTCATCGTCACGAAAATATTCCGCCATGGTTAATGCGGCATGACCAATTCGAAAACGACTAGCAGGCAATTCATTCATCTGACCAAACAGCATTACCATATTAGGTAATACGCCAGCCGCCTGCATATCTCGGTAAAGCTCTTCACCTTCCCGACAACGCTCGCCAATACCACAGAACAAACTAACACCATTGTGGTGTCCGACCATGTTATGAATCATTTCGGTGAGTAACACTGTTTTACCAACACCTGCACCACCAAATAAACCTGCTTTACCGCCACGTTCTAATGGCATTAAAACATCAATAACTTTAATGCCTGTAATAAACACTTCAGATTTTGTAGAACGATTTGCGAGTGCTGGAGGATTTCGATGTACAGAGCGCCATTCAACGTTTTCAGGAGCAGGTTGTTGATCAATAGTTTGACCAAACACATTAAACATACGAGATAAAATTGTTTTTCCAACAGGTGCTTTTAATGGTTCACCTGTGTCCAATACTGACATACCACGAGCTAGCCCCTGAGTTGGAGTCAATGCAATGGCTCGTACTAAATCAGAATCCAGATGAGTGCGAACTTCTAAGACAAGCTGCTGTTGGTCACTTACTGTTAACAAAGTATGAATGGCAGGTAAATCGTCGGCAAAACGGATATCAACAACACTGCCCCTAACGGCAGTGACATAACCAATATTATTCGTAGCTGATTTATTCGCTAGGTCTTTATCAACTGCTGTTGGCACTTGATTAATTAAGTTCTGATCAGATTGATCCATGGTCGCGTCACCTGAACATTTGAGGAGCTATCTTGCTAGTGATTCACACGTATTTAGATTCCAATATACCTGCTAATTACCATAATTTATACATGTCATTCTTCTTAATATTCATAATTAGCTCCGTGAATTATCGTTCTGCTAATGAATAGTTAGATGGTATTTGATTGTACTAGAAGCTGTAATCCCAATTGTTTAGGGACGGCATAGCTATCGAAATAACCTTTTACTGACGAGATTTTGTTATCAACAATCTTAATAATGTCTGCACCTGCTACAGCAATTGATTTCCCTGTAGGTGGTAGGCCGTTTATTGGTCCGGTATTTGTTCCTGTCATGAGCCATTCAACGGCGATGGTATCGCCCTGTTCATTTTCTAGTTTATTGATAATTTCGATATAGAGATCGGGAAAAGCAGTCCACAGGTCTTGGGCATAAAGTGCGATTGCTTCACCCTGCGCTGTCATAATTGGATCTTGATAGAGGCCACCATCAATAAAGGTACTGATAATGGCGTAACCATTGTGAGAATTCCATGCATCAAAATACTGTACAACTACATCCTCGCTGTTATTCATCACTGTATCCTTAATCTAGTTAATGTAATTAAACCTTTAACAATCAAAGTGTAACGTGTGTTTTGCAATCATATACTACAAACTAGCATCATAGACTTTTACTCATACGAAGTGGACTAATTTTTACTAGCATGAACATAGTTGTGATTGATTAGAACAATGACTTATAGTTTATGAAACAAAATCACAGAGAGTTCATGCTCAATGAGTATGAATGACTGTATTTCCCGAATCAAACAAGTGTTTAGCAAGGCTGAGGCTACCAAATTTGTCTAATTTATCTAATAAAATCATTACTGTACAGCATTAACAAATAGGTATAGGATGAAATTATCAATATTAAATAACTGTTGATGCACCGCTCTCTTCCCCTCCCCTTATGGAAAGATAATCTTTATTCCAAACCGGTTAAACCACATGAAGAAGCGCCCCAAATTTTCTATTCTCTAAAGGAGAATTGATATGACAAACTCAAAACAATTCATCACGATCATGATCGCCTTGCTATTTTTAGCATTGCTTGGTTGTGCGGCATCGTCAACTCAAGAAAGTACTGGCGAGTATATTGACGACGCAACTATTACAACCAAAGTTAAAGCAGCGATTTTCAATGAACCTAGCTTGAAGTCGGCTGAAATAAATGTTGAGACGTTCAAAGGCTCTGTTCAATTAAGTGGCTTCGTTAGTTCACAAGCTGATATTACTACAGCTTTAGAGCTCACACAAAACATCAAAGGTGTGAAAAATGTACAAAACTCAATGACGATTAAGTGATTTTATTCAGACTTAATTTCACTAATAAGTACACGTTAATGGTTTAGTATTTTTTATTAAAAATCATCATTAAAGCTACATAAGGCCTTTATTTACTCTGTGAATCAGGCCAAAAAGGAGAGCTAAAATGTTAGAAACTGTCGCAATTTTATTAGTCATTCTTTGGGCACTTGGTTTAGTTTCCTCAGTAACCATTGGTGGCTTTATCCACCTTCTTCTTGTTTTAGCGATTGTTATCATCCTGATTAGGGTGATACAAGGTCGTAGAATATAAATAACATCCGCCATATGCATTGGCTAGTAAAAAAGGAAGACTATGAACATGTTAACTACATTGATTAAATTATTAAGCGTTATTACCGTAGTAATTTTCGCAACCACAGCCTGTGACTCCAATGATGGTTCAATGGAAAAGGCCGGTGAAAAAATAGATAAAGCAACAACAGATTTTGGCAATAAAGTCGAAGATGCCTGTGAAGATCTAAAAGAAGGCTTAAACGCTAAAGATCCAAACTGCTAAACTGCTTTGCTGATTTAAACTGTCTATGTGTAGCCTTATATATTTAGAGGCTACCTATCTCAATAACCGATAGAGTAGTATCGTGCAAAACGCAAACGTTTATGACTATGGGTATGAACGCCCATCATGATCACGAGACTATGCATAATAAATGTAGCCATTGTTCAGATCAGCATAATTGTAAAAGCACTCATAGTAGCTGCTCTACCAACTTAGGCATTCCCGCCCAGAATTTTAATTTAAACATCAGTCACTATGCACAACCTCAGTACGCGATATTACATATCAGTACGCTAGATCAACAGTCCCTTCCCCTGCTACGGCCACCCATTTTCGCTCTGATTTAACAACGTGCGCTTTTAATTTACTGTCGCTTTTTATTAAACGACTTTAGCTAAATTGAAAGTGAGCTGTATTGTGTGCGTCATTACTTATTTTTTCTTCTGAAGAATGCTTCTGGGTCTTTAAATCAAATTTACTTGAATCATGCAATGAGTTATCAATATTAAACCGGCATCCTGACTGTAAATACTGTATGAACACTATCTGAAGCAACGGTTATTTGTCCTCCATGAGTATCGATAATTGCTTTGGTGATAGCAAGTCCAAGCCCCGCGCCCTGACTATCACTACTTCTGGATTTATCCACCTGATAAAACCTGTCAAAAACTCTTGAGAGGTGATGACTTGAAATGGGTTTCCCTGGATTAATAAAGTCAATTTCAACACATTTCTTTTCACGTTGGCTGATTACTACTTGAATTGTACTGCCAGGGGGTGTGTGGCGAATAGCGTTTGAAAGTAGATTTGAGAATGCACGTCGTAAAAGCGCTCTATCTGCATGCATAGATATTTTCTCGCCTATGAGCACAAGATTGATCTGATGTTCAGTAGCCAAAGCATCAAAAAATTCGAATAATTCATTGACCTCACTATTTAAATCTATCACGTTAAATACAGGTTTAATGAGGTTGTTATCACTCTGGGCTAGCCAAAGCATTTCACTTACCATTTTGGCCAGACGCTCTTGCTCTTCTAAATTAGAGTAGAGCAATTCCTGATATTCATTGAGCGACCGAGTTTGGGCTAATCCGACTTGGGTTTGTGTAATGATATTAGTTAGTGGAGTTCTCAGTTCATGTGCAATATCAGCAGAAAAATTTGATAATCGTTCAAAGTCTCCTTCTAAATGCTGTAGCATCTCGTTGAATGATATGGCCAAGTTTCGAAGCTCTTTAGGTAAAATATCGAGATTGAGCCTCTCATCCAGTTGATGCGTTTGAATATTTCTGATTTGTTTGCTCAGCATCTTAAGAGGTCTGTAGCCTTGGTATATGCCCAACCAGGTTGCCCCGATTGTGATAACGCCAATAGCCAACATCATCAACCACATTTTTATTGTGAATTTATCAAGAAATTGCTTATGGAAAGACATATCCATCGCGGCTATCACACGATAACTCTGACCGTCGACAGACACTTCTGTGGCAAGCCCTCGATAGAAGCCATCATCGAGTTGCCAATTTTTTAATTGCGTCTTATTGGTGCTTTTGGCGGCATCAACATGGTTGAGCTGAGATAAAAAATCACCGCCTTGGGAAAGAAATAGTTGTTCTCCGCTATCGGCGTCGACCCTGAAATAGACACCGTGATGCCCTGATACCGCATTGGATAGCGCATCTTGAGCCAGGCGCATATTACCATCAATGCTGTCGAGCCAACGCTCGACACTACCAGTGACTACTAGTAACTCTCCAAAATCTTGCTCTGCAAAATGGTTTTTGACTGATTCCTGGACCAGAACAACACTTATGATCAAACTCAGACCAATCGCTGAACCAGCAAAAATCATCAACCTTAAGGTCAGTGATAGTGTGCTCAGCTTATAACTGTTCATCGGCCTCGATCTCGTCCTCAAACTTGTAGCCCATCCCCCTGATGGTATGAATTAATTTGTGATCATGGTCATCGTCAATTTTTGCACGCAGCCTTCTCACCGCCACATCAATCACATTGGTGTCACTATCGAAATTCATATCCCACACTTCAGAGGCAATCAACGATCTTGGCAGCACTTCACCCTGTCTTCGGATAAATAGTTCTAACAATAAAAACTCTTTTTGGGATAATGAGACTCTTTTGCCAGCCCTGCTCACTTTTCTTGATGGAATATCGACTAGCAAGTCAGCGATTTTGACTTGTTCAGACACATTCGATAGACTCCCTCGGCGTAGCAGGTTTCTCACTCTAGCTAAAAGCTCCACAAAAACAAAGGGTTTAATTAAATAATCGTCTGCCCCTAATTCCAGACCCTTTACCCTATCAGTGATGCTGTCTCTGGCAGTCAAAAACAACACTGATGTTTGCTTACCAGCTTCACGCAGAGACCGAAGAATTTTCCAACCATCTACATCTGGCAACATCACATCCAAAATGATCAAATCAAAAGATTCTGTCATTGCATGATGATGCCCATCCAGACCGTTTGAGGATAGTGTTACCAGAAAGCCCGCTTCAGTTAAGCCCTGTTTAATGTAATTACCCGTTTTTTGTTCGTCCTCAACAACGAGTATACGCATTCGCTTCTCCCGAAAATCTAATGGTAAAATCTACTTGGTCATAAGTGTAATGCTGAGTATACCCGCTGCACAGTTGATGTTGATTACATTTTTGTCATCAAGAGGTCATGTCAGCGTAATCCATGATGCGCTATCCTCGACTTTATGCTACAAAACCAAATTACTTTGGATAGCTGTAAATTTAATTTTATGAGGAAAACACAATGAAAATAAAAGTAATACATGTACTTTTGACGCTTTTTACCCTTCAAGCTCCTATTATTGCTTATGCCCATGACAAAGAAGAGCATACGTCAGCTAATCGCGAAAAGCCGAATTGCGAAGCCATGAAAAATATGGATCATAGCAAAATGGATATGAATGATCCTGTCACGCAGGCAATGATGCAAAAATGCATGAAAAATGACAGGCATGAAAACAATTCGCATAATTTAAAAATGCTTAAAAATTCTGCTCAGGATCATTGATTTATCAGGAGATAGTATGAAATCTTGCCCCTTGCGTATTATAAAATATTTAGCGTTTATCATCGTCGTGACAGTCATCGCCTCATTGTTTTTCATCTATTCTGGCGTATATCCAATGGGGGCTGACACACCGCATAACAAGTTCACCTATTGGGTTTTGGAAACGCTTCGAGATCGTTCCATAACAAGGGCGGCCTCTAATGTTAAGCTACCAGAAAATTTATCTTCGCCAGCACGACTACTTAGAGGCGGGCCTGATTACAACGAAATGTGTGTTTCCTGCCACTTGAGTCCCAGCAAGTCGGAAACTGACTTTACAAAAGGGCTATATCCCTCACCACCTAATCTAATTGAAATACCTGATCAGAAGTTAAATGAGGCACAACGTGATCAGCGTCGCTTCTGGATAATCAAACATGGTATCAAAGCATCTGGCATGCCTTCATGGGCTTATGGTCATGATGATGAACGAATTTGGGATATGGTTGCTTTTCTAAAAAAACTACCGACGCTTTCACTTGTTCAATATCAGATCCTAACCTCAAAAGATGATGAAAACAGCCGTCATGATCATTGATTGATAACCTAAAAACGTTGATTTGATTTTCTTATCAGCAAGTAGATATGCAGAAGTGCTTATGAAAAGGTGAGTTTTAAACAGCACAATCTCATATCCCTCATAAATCTGGTTATCAGTATACTCACTCGTTAGTGAGATTGAATAACTCACTATCAAATCAATTTATTATGTTTGCAGCACCAGTAATGAACGGATAATTTTATGTCACCGAACACTCATTTAAGACTTGTTAGTCTTACTGCAATCACCGTGATGATGCTGTGGGCATTATGCTACCCACTTATTAAGCTCAGCCTGCCTTACGCTCCCGTTATGTTGACAGCTTTTTTGCGTGCCATAATTGCTGGCAGTGTGCTCGTACTAATTGCTCATTTTACAAACCGCCCTTTTCCAAAGGGTTATAGATGTCACCAACACTGCAAAACTGACCCCCTAGCACCGTAGTAAAATTGACCCCCTTGGGCAATTATGACGACCTTTT
>JARGFJ010000002.1 GCA_029210875.1 Gammaproteobacteria bacterium
GCAGATGACAATGCCGAGTTAGGTCAATTTGATCTGATCATTGGTAGCGATATCTTATATGAGCCAGATCATGCTGAATTATTATCAGGGTTTATTCATCGTCATGCGAGTTCGGATTGTGACGTGATTTTAGTGGATCCTGGTCGAGGTAATCATCCACGATTTAGTAAGAAGATGGTTGCTTTGGGTTATAGCCATAGTCAGACTAAACCAACTATTGTCAGTGAGCAGAGCAAAACTTTTCACGGTCAAATCTTACGATATCATCGTAGTACATAATCTAAGCCGACGTATCACGGTCAAATCTTACGATATCATCGTAGTACATAATCTAAGCCGACGTATTCCCGCAGCAACTGTTGCCAGCATACACATTTTTGTTGAAACGATATAGCTGCATGAGCAGGACTGGTTGATGGCAATCGCTTTCTCGTAATGGTTAGCTGGTTTTCAGATAAGGTCGGTAATACATATTTATTGAATATCTGTTCAGCCTTGGCGCCATTAAATACAATCACTTTTAGTGCTGGATGTTGTTGTAAAAACGCAGTGAAATTATTCACAATGATAGTTTCAGGTTCAATATTACTGTCGAGGCTACCTTGACGCTGACAGCTTTGTAACACATCCCACAGTGCAATTTTGTTTGCAATCAGACTGGCACAGCGTTGTTGATAAGACAAGCCCGCTTCCAGTTCGAGAATCGTTGTTATTATTGGCCAAAATGCGTTTCTGGGATGAGCATAATAGCGTTGTTGATTAAGTGATTCGACACCTGGCATGGAACCTAGAATTAAAATATGGGCATCGTCATTAGCAATAGCTGTGAAACAGGTTGATGTGTGACTATTAGCTGTCATGATTATTGATACTGATTGCCTTGGTGACGGATCCAACCAGTAATGTGTTTTTTTGCAGGATCATAGTGTGTCCAATGCAAAACACCACCTTTCTCATTCCATTCATATTCACCAAATACACTGACCTGATCACCGACTTTAAGATCGTCAATGCGTGGAGCTAAATCGATATTATGAGCAACTAAAAGCGTATGACCACTGTCGAGTTGAATAATAAAGCGCTGGTGGCGTCTGCCGTTATTATCATCAGCTAATAGTTTTACAACGGTTGCATTGACCTCAAGCTGAACATTACTTTGTTGTTGTTCAAATAGCTGTTGGAATGAAACGGTGTGGTTAACTGAATTGGACGTTGATGCAGGCTCGTATTTACTGGCTGCATAACTTAACACTAAAAAAGCAATGATGAGCCAAAGGCGATATTTTTGACGAGGAGTGAGTGACATAAGGGTATAGTAATCGCAAAAGAGAAGATGATACCTTAAAGTCTAACTGTATTTTAGATGTAAGATAGTTATGTAACAGGTGATATATAGGGCTATAAAGGTTGATTTAGCTCAATTTACCATGGCTTTGTGTTTCGAATAATTGTTGTGGGCGTTATAATCCATCAATTATTTATCTAGTTTAGAGAGCTTAGATGTATCAGTACGATAACTACGATCAAGCGATGCTTGAACAGCGAGTAGCGCAATACCGCGATCAAACACGTCGTTTTTTAGCAGGTGAATTAACAGAAGATCAATTTCGTCCATTACGCTTAATGAATGGATTGTATATACAAATCCATGCACCAATGTATCGGGTCGCTGTGCCTTACGGACTATTGTCATCAAAGCAAGTGCGTAAAATTGCCGATGTGTCACGTCGTTATGATAAAGGTTATGTGCACTTTACCACTCGCACAAACTTTCAGATGAACTGGCCAAAGCTGGAAGATGTACCTGATATTATGGCTGAATTAGCCACTGTGCAAATGCACTCTATACAAACTAGCGGTAACGATATTCGTAACACGACTACGGATGAGTTGGCGGGTGTGTGTGCGAATGAGATTGAAGATCCTCGTCCCTGGTGTGAGATTATCCGGCAGTGGTCAACGTTTCATCCAGAATTTGCCTATCTGCCACGTAAATTCAAAATTGCAGTCACGGGCATTGCTGATGATCGTGCTGCAACGCAAGTTCATGATATTGGCTTGCATTTGGTCAAAAATCATCAAGGTGAAGTCGGTTTTGAAGTATTAGTAGGCGGTGGTTTAGGTCGCACCCCGGTTATTGGTCAGCAAATTCGTCCATTCCTTGAGAAAAAAGACTTATTGTCTTATCTTGAAGCGATTTTACGTGTCTATAACCGTTTAGGTCGGCGTGATAATAAATTTAAAGCACGTATTAAAATCACTGTTCGTGAGCACGGTATTAATCATATCCGTGAATTGGTAGAAGCGGAATGGGTACAGATTCGCAAACAATTAGAACTTGATGATAAAGAAATCCAGCGTGTGAAACAGTATTTCACCGAACCTGATTACGATGCGACAGCAGCCGATGAACAGTCTTTTACTGAGATGCAAGCACACGATCCTGCTTTTGCCCGTTGGGTAAAACAAAATGTGGTTGATCATAAAGTTCCAGGATATAAGATTGCCTATATTTCATTGAAAGCGCCAACCAGTCCTCCAGGTGATGTTACGGCGGAACAATTAGATGTGATTGCTGATTTGGCAGATGAATTTAGTATGGGCGAAATTCGAGCCAGCCACACTCAGAATTTATTGTTGAGTGACGTTAAGCAAGGTGACTTATATGCCTTATGGTTGCGTTTGGAGGCGGAAGGTTTGGCAACGCCTAATATCAACACCTTAACAGATATAATTTGTTGTCCAGGCTTGGATTTTTGTGGTTTAGCTAATGCAACTTCGATTCCATTAGCAAAAGCAATCAATGAACGTTTTGATGACCTGGATTATTTATATGATTTAGGTGACATCAAAATTAAAATGTCAGGCTGTATGAATGGTTGTGCCCACCAAAGTGTAGGTCATATCGGTATTTTGGGTGTCGATAAAAAAGGCGAAGAATGGTATCAGTTTACTCTGGGCGGTAGTTCTGAAGCCGATGCCTCATTAGGCGAACGTTTAGGTCGTGCTATTCCTAAAGAAGATGTCGTTGATACTGTGGCGACATTATTAGAAACCTATAAAGAATTACGCCTTGAAGATGAACCTTTCTTGGCAACGGTTCGTCGTATCGGTGTGGATCCATTCAAGGAGCGTGTATATGCAGATAATTAAAGATCGTGAAATCGTCGAGGATAATTGGTTACATTTAGACGATGAAGCAGAATTAGCTTCTGGCAATATCACTGTGTCATTGGCACGCTGGCACGAACAGCATGAAATGCTGACACAGCATGAAGGTGGCTTGGGTATACGTTTGACGGGTGATGATCCACTTGAAGAGATCGTGCCTGATTTAGCATACTTTTCTCTAGTTGTATTGTATTTCCCTGCTTTTGTTGATGGACGCTGTTATTCATTTTCCCGTTTATTGCGTGATCGCTACGACTTTAAAGGTGAAATTCGTGCGCAAGGTGATGTGCTGTATGATCAACTTTTCTTTATGTCGCAATGTGGTATTAACAGTTTTGAATTAGCTAATCCCAATCGATTAACACAGGCAATCAAGGCGTTTGATGATTTTTCAGAAAGTTATCAGGCGACAGTATTGCGCCCTGAACCGCTATACCGTAGACGTTAATTACTAGACGCTTACCATGGCTGTTTATGCTATCGGCGATGTCCAAGGCTGTTTCGACGAGCTATTAAGGTTATTGGATCATATTGATTTTGATCCATTAGCAGATCAAGTCTGGTTGGCTGGGGATCTGGTTAATCGAGGTCCACGATCGGCAGATGTGCTTCGATTAGCTATGGATCTTGGTCCAAATCGAATCAAAGTTGTCTTGGGTAATCATGATCTTCACTTATTAGCTAATGCAGCTGGCATTGTCGAACATCAACATCATCTGGACACAATGGATTCGGTGTTGGACGCTGAAGATCGTGCGCAGCTAGTATATTGGCTGCGCCACCAACCGCTGTTTCATCATGATCCAAATCTTGGTTTTAGTATGGTTCATGCTGGATTACCGCCAGAGTGGACAATTGAAGATGCATTGCGTCTGGCACAAGAAGTTGAAGTTGTTTTACAAAGTGACAATTGGGCTGACTTTTTTAAGCATATGTATGGAAATAAGCCTAAGAGGTGGTCTGAATCGTTGACTGGTTGGGATAGATTACGTTTTATCACCAACTGTTTTACCCGGTTACGTTATTGTCATGATGATGGTGCCTTGGCACTACGCTTTAAAGGTGCGCCAAAAGATAAACCTTCGGATCAAAAACCGTGGTTTGATATGCCTAAACGACAATCACAACAGGATAAGATTGTCTTTGGTCACTGGTCTACGTTGGGAATTGGGCAATATGGCAACGTATTTTCACTTGACAGCGGTGCGGTGTGGGGCGAGACATTAACTGCAGTCAGAATCGATCAACATCCATATCAATGGTTTACCATACAGGCAGAAAGTAAAGCGTTACCTTATGGCAAAAAGAAACAAACCCCTTATGTTAAACGCTGGTCATAATGACATGTTAGGACTATTGCGTTAAAACAAAGTACAATACACGTCACTATTTACATATATCTCGGAATTTTAAATAACCATGAGCAATATCACGACTTTTTCTGGTGATTTTTCGGCCCAAGGGCTTCGTATTGGTATCGTTGCAGGACGGTTTAATGATTTTATTGTTGATAATCTAATTTCAGGTGCGGTTGATTGTCTAGTACGTCATGGTGCTAACGAAACTGATATTGAAATTGCTCGTGTTCCTGGTGCTGTTGAAATTCCTTTAGCAGTTCAACGTATGGGCCGCACAGGTAAATATGATGCAATTATTGCATTAGGTGCTGTTATCCGTGGTGGTACACCTCACTTTGATTATGTCGCAGGCGAGTGTGCTAAAGGGCTTGGTCAATTAACATTGCAGCTCGATATTCCTGTTTCATTTGGTGTGTTGACTGTTGACACAATCGAGCAAGCCATTGAACGTGCCGGTACCAAAGCAGGTAATAAAGGCGTTGAAGCAGCGATGGGTACGATTGAAATGGTCAATGTATTGCGTCAAATTGAGAGAGCTAAATAACATGGCAGGCGGTCTTCCTAGATCTCATGCCCGTCGTGCAGCTGTTCAGGCGCTGTATCAATCTTTAGTTAATGGTCAGATGCCAGTTAAAGATGGTATTGATTTCATTACCGCTGAAAATTCTGACAAGATGGATGTCAAATATTTCACGATGTTAATCAATGGCGTGGCAAAAGACATTGAAACATTAGATGCTGAATTGGCCTTTGCTGTTGATCGTAATTTGGCAGATATTGATCCTGTTGAGAGTTCAGTCTTGCGTATTGCTGTGTATGAATTTATCAATCGACCAGAAATACCCTATCGCGTCGTGCTTAACGAGGCTGTTGAACTCGCAAAAGCCTTTGGTGGTGAGAAAGGTCATAAATATGTTAATGGTGTGTTGGACAAAATGGGTTCAAAACTTCGTGAAGTTGAATATAAGGCTGCCAAGGCAGGAAGAGCGAAGAAATAGTATCTATCTGGTTAAAATCCAACACTGTCAATCCGTGTAGGTTGGGCTTGAGTCCAACAATGGGACCGTGCGTTTTTTGTCGGGTTAAAACCCAACCCATGTTTATCAACAATAATGTTTGAAACGAAGTAACCGCTGACGACATTTATTCAAAAGCCTTATGCCTGTGACATCTGAATTTTCCCTCATCAAGCAGTTCTTCTCGCAACTGACATCGCAACGAGACGATGTCATTCTAGGCATAGGTGATGATTGTGCATTGTTGCAGTGCCCTGCCGATCAGGTTATTGCCGTTTCAATCGATACCTTGGTTGAGGGGATCCATTTCTTTGCTGATGTTGAGCCGGTTAAATTGGGACATAAAAGCCTGGCGGTAGGATTAAGTGACTTAGCTGCCATGGGTGCAACCCCTGCGTGGTTTACCTTGGCACTGACCTTACCTGAAGTGGATCACGCTTGGCTAAAAGGATTTTCTAAAGGTTTAGCTAAGTTAGCGACTGAACATAACATCCAATTAGTGGGTGGTGATACCACACGAGGCCCATTATGTATCAGTATTCAAGTGCATGGATTTGTCAAACCAGACCAAGCCTTGCAGCGGGATGGCGCTAAAATTGGTGATTTGATTTATGTGACGGGCACTTTAGGTGATGCCGGTGCAGCGTTACAGTATCAATCAAAGCAGTGGCATAATGCCAAGTTGACAGCTCCGGATAGAAACTATTTACAACAACGACTGGAAACGCCCACACCTAGAGTTGCGATCGGTCAGAAATTGTTGGGTATTGCATCGTCAGCCATTGATGTGTCAGATGGTTTGTTAGCTGATTTGGGTCATATTCTGGAACGAAGCAACGTCGGTGCACGACTTGATTTAGCTAAATTGCCCTTGTCTTGCGTGTTATCAGAAATCGATAGAGAAACAGCACAGCAGTTTGCATTACATTCTGGCGATGATTACGAATTATGTTTTACTGTGGCTCCACACGATAGTGCTGACATCGAACAGGATTTAGCAGGATTATGTACATGCATCGGTACGATTACCAATGACAATGGAATCTATTTTATTAACCACCAAAATCAATTAACCCAATTAACTGGAACAGGTTATGACCACTTCTCCGCCAATCGTTAATTTCCGTGAATTATTAAAAAGGCCAGTCTGTTTGCTTGGCCTGGGGTTTGGTTCGGGCCTGGCACCCAGGGCGCCAGGGACGTTTGGTACTTTAGCCGCTTTGCCTATTTATTGGTTAATGCAAGATTTACCATTAACTATTTATTTGGCCATAACCCTAATCGCATTCATTGTGGGTATTTGGATCTGTCAAAAATCGGCGGAGTGGCTAGGTTCAGACGATCCTTCGGCGGTAGTATGGGATGAGATTGTAGGTTATCTGGTCGCGATGACAGCTGCTCCATCGGGCTGGCAATGGATAATTGTCGGTTTTGTGTTATTTCGATTATTTGATATATGGAAACCATGGCCAATCAGCTGGTTTGATAACAACCTGCATGGCGGCTTAGGGATTATGGTTGATGATGTGGTGGCGGGAGTATTTGCCTGGTTAGCATTACAGTTCCTTGTGTGGGTTTAATCTGACCAATTCTCAATCTTTAGTTTCTTGACTCGACTAAATTCATCAAAGTTTGCTGTAACTAATGTTGCATTGAGAGCAAGACAATGCGCAGCGATTAACAGAGCATTAGCACCAATAATTTGTTCTTGTTGTTCTAACGTGGTTTTTATCATTCTGTAAGTGCCTGTATCAGTATGTTGATATATGTCAACTCTTGCATCAAAATGAAAACTAAGGCATTGTTTAAGCGAGTTTAATTGAAAAAGGATTTTCAATATGCGTGTGCACAAGGACTAACTTTGATCGAATTGCTGATCGTCATTGCAATCATTTCAATTCTTGCTTCATTAGCCGCTCTTTCATTTATGCGCTGATACGCAAGCAACAGGTTAATGGTGAAGCAAACGTGCTGTTTTCACTTGTTCACCTTGCGCGAACTGAGGCCATTAAACGAAACAGTGTTGTTACCATCTGCAAAAGTAATGATGCTAATCAATGTGGCGGTAACTGGTCAGACGGTTGGATAGTATTTCAGGATAATAATAAAGACGGTAGTCGCGATGCCGGCGAAACGTTAATTTCTTCTGGGACAATAGGTTATGGCTATCAACTAAGTTGGACAGCTTTTGGTTCTAACAATTATATTCGGTTTACACCGCAAGGCTTAACCTTGTCACAAAATGGTTCGTTTAAACTTTGCCCTGGCGATGGTGATGCACGATATGCACGAGCGGTAATAATTAGTAAAACCGCTCGAGTGCGGCTACCTAAAGATACCAATGGTGATGGTATTTATGAGGATGCTGGTGGTAGTAATTTAATGTGTAGTTAATTATCTTCCCCAGCAACTTTCTGGGTTAGCGGATAGAGTTCCACTAACGGACTGAACGTTATCGGCATTAATTATAAAATTAGCACATTCAGTGTCATTTGCCAGCTGAGTACCTGTTGGTGTTGCTGTTGCAGTATATGTTGTTGCTGATGTTCCCGATAGCGAAAGAGTATATATATCATCTGGCGAAGTAGTTGGATGGATGATTTGGTTGTCTGGGCAATAGTCATCAGGGTCGGCAGGTGCTGTTGCTCGGAATCCAGAAGCGTAAACAGGGCAATTAGCTCTGTGCTTTTCTTGAGCCAGCTGTACGGAGAGAAGTCCAGCCTTGGCATCCGCTCTTTTTGCTCTTTTCACATAGTCTTGATAAGCAGGTAAGGCAATAGCTGCCAAAATACCAATCACAGCGATCACAATCATTAATTCAGTAAGTGTAAAACCGTTGATAGTTTTATTTTTCATAACCGAACCTCTGACAGAAATATTTATGCTAAAACCATAAACCAAATTGGTCAATACGTCATCAAATATATGTGTTGTAGATCACAAAAAATACTGAAGGTGTATTATATTGATATAAAAACAAGTGTATTAGAGCATATACTTCAAGTGTGTAGATAATGGTGGTATAGCGATGATAGTAAGACAGAAAGGTTTTACGTTAATGGAATTGATGATTGTAATAGCAATCATTGCAATTTTAGCGGCTTTAGCGTTACCGTCATTCCAATCCATAATAGAAAAAAGACGATTAGCAGGTGCAGCTGAAAATTTGTTTGCTGATTTACAATATGCCCGTTCAGAGGCGATTAAGCGCAATTCAACTATAGAGCTAGATGTAACGACAGGGGCAAACTGGTCCTATCAAGTTGATGATGGTTCTGGTGGTGTTTTGAAAACAGCAAGTGCTTCAGAATACATCGGCATCGAGATGGTTACGGGTAATGATATTGAGTTCGATCCCCGTCAGGGCATGCCCGACGCTACGCAAACATATACTTTTAGAATTGGACCTGCGGGTACAATTAAAACGGTAGCTGTAAATGCTATTGGTCGGATTGAGATGGATTAGTATGATGCATATACAAAAAAAGCAAAACGGTATAACGCTTATTGAATTAATGATTGCTATTTTAGTCGGCTTGATTGTTATGGCTGCAACAATTGGCATTTTTGTCACGACGATAAAATCTAACAGTGATACCTTGAAAATGATCCGACTTAATCAAGAACTCCAAGCTGTTATGACCCTAATAACCAGGGATATCAGAAGAGTAGGTTATTGGGGTGATAATATATCAGGAACAATTAATCCCTTTACGGCGGCATCAATCGCGTCAGGTGCGGTTAATACCCTATCTTTTGGATACGATGCCGATAACTACGGTGTTGATGATGGACAATCAGAAAATTTTGGTTTCCGCTTGAATGGAAGCCAGGTTGATATGTTAGATGTGGCTGATAATTGGCAGCCACTGACAGATCCGACAGTGGTTAAAATAACTGGATTAACATTTGATGTAGCTATCTGGTGCCCAGCTAATCCATCTTGTGCGGCTCCAGTTAAAACAGAGCTTAGAACGGTCAATATTGTTTTAACAGGAGAGTTATCTACTGATGCTACTGTATCTAGAACTTTAAAAGAAACAATCCGTATTCGCAATGACGTAGTTTATTGAGTAGGAAATGGTCTATGAACATGCAATCTAAATTTCAAAAAGGGGCCGCGACATTAGTCATTGCCATAGTGTTGCTGTTTACACTAACGCTGGTGACAATTTATGCGGCTAGAGTCGGCGTGCAAGATCAAAAGATTTCAGGCAATGATTATAGGGCTAAAACAGCTTTTGCTGCCGCGCAAGCTGGTTTGGACTATGGTGAGGCATTTATTCAGGCAGAAGCAGATGCAGGTACTTTTTTAAGTGCCATGACGATATGTCCTGATTTGATTACGTTTCCATGTAATTATGCAACGACTGCGACAGCATCAGATTGGCAATACAATGATTTAAATGGTGTTGGACTTCATACTCTCGCTTCAGGCGAAACATTTGATGCTGGCTATCTTCTTTCTCCAGACAATTTTATAACGATTATAGGTATTGGTAACTCTGACGATGGTACAGGTAATGCAGTATTAAGAGAGCAGATCTCAGTTCGTAGTGTGTTGAATTCAGGTCCCGTTCCACCAGTTATGGCTGTTGGCGTAACAGCTGGTGGTACATTTACAGTTATTGGTAATCCAAATGTAAAAACTGATTCAGTTTTTGAAGATGCTAATGGAAACAGCCAATCATCCCAATTGTTTTCAACATGGAGTGAGGCTCCTCAGAATCTGGGCGGCTCATTACAAACTTGTTATGGTGGCAATTTTGTAGATAACGCGGGCACAAAATGCATCGGGCCAACAGTTCCGGATGAGTTTGGAAATTTACCTACATGGAATCAGTGTGCTTGTACTAATGTGTATAGCTCTACCAATGTTGGTGGGACAGTACAGGAAGATGTGGTTGAAAGTCCAGGAAATGATGCCTTTGATGATACGTTTGACTATGTTTTTGCGATGAGCCGTCAAGAACTAAAGTCGTTGGCAACTATAGTGCCGAATTGTGATGCATTGGATGAAAATTCAGGAGAAATGACAGCTAACGAATCAAATATTTATTGGGTAACGGGCGATTGTCAGAAAAACGGTGGTGAAATAGGATCATTAAATGATCCTGTTATTGTCATTGTTGTCGGTGATATGAATTTTCAAGGTCAGGCCCATGTATGGGGGATAATGATGGGTATCGATTCCAGTGAACAGCCACCCACAATTTCATCATGTGCAAATCAAACAAATATTCAAGTCGTGGGCGGATTTAGTATGCATGGGGCACTTATCTCTGATTGTGCATTGAATTTAGGTGCAGGAACCTTTAACGCTATGTATAACGAAGATGTATTTAAAAACTTAACAAGTAGCACGAATTCGAGCTTTTTAAGTCGCAATGTTGGCTCATGGAGGGATTTCTGATGAAAACTATTACTAGAAATAACACTCATGGGTTTACTTTAATTGAAGTCATGGTCGCTGTCGTCATATTAGCGATTGGGTTGCTAGGCTTAGCAAAATTTCAAACTGAATTGACAAAAAGTGCCTCCGCTACAAAAGATCGTGCTGCTGCTTTAGCTTTAGCAGAACAGAAAATTGAAGATTTAAGAAGCTTCGCTCGGGTAAGTGCACCGAAGGATGGTAGCGGCAATGATATTCTTTGGGATAGTACAACTAATCAAACTAACTCAGTTGTGATGGCTTTTGATTATATTGCTGACAACCAAGGTGGCCGACTAGATCCTTTGGCTCAATCTGAATATGTTACTGGTTCTGGTGAACAACTGACGTTAACTTGGACATTACAAGCCGCCCCTATTGTGGGAGCAAAAGAAGTCTTAGTTACTGTTGCTTGGACAGATCAAAAAGGTCAGCCACAGCGAGTTCAACTAACAGAAATTATTAGTGCCACCGATCCAGGCATTTCATCACCGGTAGATGGGGAAACAGGACTAACATTTGATGCGCCATCGATCGTTTACAATCCAGGTATAGCACCAGAAGTTATAAATATAGACGTGGATACCGGAGATGGTCTTAAAAAAGAAACAAGTAAACCGTTACCTGATGTGTTTCATAACGGCGATTATAATAAAGTTACGTTCGATGTTGTGACGTATAACAGTAATAATAACAACTCAGTTGTAAGGCGAGAAACGTTTATCAATGTCAATTGTTTATGTACTGCAGGATCTGGAGATTCATTTACGCCTGCATACACCGTATTTGAAAACGATATTCAAACAATTCATGACGTTGAAGGTTTTGTGGTTTCAAAAAATACAGGTGTAGTAGTGAATAATCAGCAACCAGCAGAATGTGTTGTCTGTTGTCGTGACCGTACTGATCCTGCTACATTGCCTACCGATGGGGCTGGTGCATCTATTTCATATGGGGATAATCACTATACTGGCTCGGGAAATTATGCTGAAGCGTGTCGGTTGAAATATATAAATGGAAATTTACGCGTATTCCAGGATTGGAATTTGAAAACGGTGACTGTATTTTCAGATAGTTATGTATCAGATTCATCACCAACAAGCCAACAAGCCTATAAAGACTATGTTGTTGCTTTCGCAAAGAATAATAATACGACTAAAGCAACCTTAACGGATAGAGATATCACAGTAACTCAAGGTGGTAACAATCAATTACAGGCTAGACCTATTTATATTGATACTGTGTTCAATGCGACCAATAATGCGCCGACATATGTCGATTTTATTGCGTCAAAAATTGCGAATGGATCTGACGATACCCTGCAATTTATTCCATTCTTTGAAATTAACTTGACTAAACTTGCGAATTGGACTGCTAGTGATTGCACCAGTCCTGCTACAGGCGCAGCAAATGGTGCTTGTGTTACTAATGAAGACATAGTGGACGAGGGCCCTACAGAGAACAATTATAGTAGAGGGCTTGTAACCGCGGCAGCCGCAACTGCTTCTGGAGCTACCTCAACAATAACCGCTAGCTTGAATCAAGGTAACTCTGGCGTTATTGGTGAAGCTACTGTTGGTGCACCAATCTCTGATAGTTTGGTTGCAACAGTCAGTCCAGCTATAGCAACCTTTGATGTATCCGGCCAAATTGGGTTATGTAGCATTACTGGAGCGGATAAAAATGCTAGAAAAGCGGCTTTATTAAGTGCTGTTGCTGGAACAGGAGTAGTGACTTACTCAGGCTCGAGTAATGGAATTTGTGTGGTAACGGGTAACGGTGCTAATAGTCGGACTTTGACGTGTAGCGGTATACCTGACCCAGGGACAGCAAATATTACCGTTAATATTGCGACAACTGGCGTTATTGTTTCAGCTGCACTGTCCAATAATTCAAATATTACAGGACCTGTTACAAATGTGGATGCAGTAATTTGTGATGAATAATAAATCGCATTTGTTGCGAGAGCTGAATTCGATGGATTTTATCTTGCCTTCCTCTCGTGCTGGAGAGGAAGGCACTTTTTCGAGTGTTAGTGTGTTCTAGCTAAAAGACTGTTCAAATCTATCAGCAAAGTCTTCAGCAGTAAAACTATGATTCTGCGTACCATGCTGCTCGATTTTAATTGCACCTAATAATGATGCAATACGTCCTGTTTCTTCCCAGTCTTTATCATGCAAAATACCGTGCATTAAACCTGCACGATACGCATCACCACAGCCAGTAGGGTCTGCTAGTTTTTCAGCTTTAGCACAGGGAATGTCAATGCGTTTGCCCTCGGTATAAATATGTGAACCTTTGGCACCGCGAGTGATAATCAGAGCTTCAACATAGTGTGCAATTTCGTTTGGTGATAAGCCTGTACGGTCTTGGAAGAGCTGCGCTTCATAATCATTTAGGGCAATATACGTTGCCTGTTCAGCAAATTTGATCAAATCATTACCGTCAAACATCGGTAAACCTTGACCAGGATCGAAGATGAAAGGAGTGCCCGCTTCATGCAATTGTTGAGCATGTTGAACCATGCCATCTCGACCATCCGGTGCAACAATAGCAAGTTTAATATCCTTTGCTTCATTGATATGCGTTTCATGGGCTAAATTCATTGCGCCCGGATGAAATGCGGTGATTTGATTATCGTCCATATCGGTAGTAATAAAAGCTTGTGCGGTGTAATTAGCTGGTTTGACATGGACATGACGACGGTTAATTTGCTGTTTATCCATCCATGTTGCATAGCTTGTGAAATCACTGCCTACTGTACCCATTGGAATTGGCTCATCACCTAATAATTTCAGGTTGTAGGCGATATTGCCTGCACAACCACCAAACTCACGACGTAGTTCAGGCACTAAAAATGCCACATTAAGCATGTGTACTTTGTCTGGCAGAATATGATTTTTAAATTGGTCTGGAAACACCATGATGGTGTCATAGGCAAAAGAGCCACAAATGAGTGCTGACATGAATTCTCCTTGGATTTCGTTGTAGGCTGGTATTTTACTCTGATAAAGATACACGACAGGGATTTATTCTACTATTGTGTTGGGCTAAAACCCAATCCTCAAGGCTCTTAACCGTGAGTTGGAATGTATTCCAACATTCTGTCCTTTGGTATTTGTTCTGGCTTTGTCGGGTTAAAACTCGCCCTACGACGATGTGACTTTCTGATTGTTGCTTGGTTATAGCTATTGTTGGTGTGTGTATAGTTGTGATGTATCAGCTGTAACTGACAGTTTTCCATTTAGGAATTGCTGTAGATGATGCCCGACAATCTCATTGCGCCAACCTTGCGTGATAGGCAAATCGTGTTCACCTGAAACTAAACGCTCAATATCTTTACGTGTAGCAACTGCGCTGGGCGCAATTGACTGTTCATCACATAGTTTACGAAGTAATGCTAATAATGCATCAACGACGGCATCTTGTTGATTGGTTAAAGGTTGTGGTTTTTTCAATATTGGCCATTGTTCCTGGGGTAATGCTTTTGCGTGTTTGATTTCATCTAATAGACGTTTACCATGGCGTTCGATAACATTATTTTCTAAACCACGTACCATACTGAATTTTTCAAGAGAATCAGGAGCGAGTTTGGCAAGATCAATTAAAACGTCGTCTTTTACTATCCAACGACGTGGACGATTTGATTGAAGTGCTCGCTGTTCGCGCCAGGCCGCAAGTCGTTGCAGGACAGCGAGTTGAATACCTTTTAAACGACCAGCCCCTTTAATTTTCCGCCAAATTGTTTCTGGTTCTGGTTTAAATGAATCACTATTGGTTAAGGTAGCAAAATCATCATCTAACCAATGAAGGCGGTTTTTTTGGTCTAATTCCTGATTGAGTAACTTATATACATCACGTAAATAACGTACATCATCTGCAGCATAGTCAATTTGTGCCGGATCAAGTGGACGTTTGGTCCAATCGGTACGTGAATGGGCTTTATCAAGATCGACATCAAGACACATTTTGACCAAGTTGCCATAGCCCACTTGTTCACCATAACCTAACACTGTGGCGGCTAGTTGAGTGTCAAATATAGGGGCAGGTAAACTGTCACGAAGTAAGTAAAATAGTTCAAGATCTTGTCTGGCTGCATGAAAAACAACGGTGACATTTGGATCATAAAAGATGTCGAGAATGGGGTTTAAATCATCAAGCACCAATGGATCGATACAGGCAATATAGTCATCATTTGCCACTTGAATTAGGCAAAGCTGTGGATAATATGTTTTTTCACGAAGAAACTCAGTATCAACCGCTAACCAAGGACTATGAGCAATGCGCTGACAGAAGTCGATAAGGTGTGCTTGTTCGTTGATATATTCAACTGTCATGAAGGCTCTACTTGCAAAAATAAGACAGTATACGCGTTTTAGGGCGATTTTATGAGCTGAGCCAAGTCAATCACATTTGCAATAGCATCTACAATGATCTCAGGTTGATCTTTCGGCACATCATGTCCACTGTGATTGGCAAATATTTGTTGACTGATCGGCGATAAATGCGTTAGATCTCGTTGTAAATTTATCCAAATCTTTTCTCGCTTTGTTGCATTTTCATTGCCATACCACTCAGGCTGGCCTCTACTGATAACAATCAATGGCACAGTAGGAATCGCGCCTGACTGTTCGACTTGATGTGAACTTTGAGATAAAGCTGCTATTTCATAACTTGCAGATCGAAATGCACGATCACGCAAACTATAGTCTTTAGGATCGCCAGCATTCATTTTATCCAATGGTATCGTTACAAAAATATTACGTTGACCTTTATCAGGCGGTGGTAACTTGATATCAAGCTGATCGTATTGATGTTCATGTGACGCTTCAACTAACACTAAACCTGCCACATCGTCTGGATGTTCAGAAGCAAAAAGTCTCATGTTATAACCACCAAATGAGTGACCGACGAGAACATAAGGTGGCGATAAGCGAGCTTTGTGTAACAGTAAGTTTAGTTCGTGAGCAATGCGCCGACTGGTCCGTGGTCTAGGACCAACATCGCTCCAGCCGTAACCGGGACGATCGTATACACAGGTTTGAGTTTTGTTAGATGCACTTTTGACAATATCTTGCCAATCCCATGAATCATCACCAAGACCAGCATCGATAATCACCGTTGGAGCACCGTGACCTTGGCAATAAAGATGTACTTTATAGCCCCCAATATCGTAGCGAGTCCCTAGAATAGGAGGCAGTTCCTTGGCTAAAGCTACAGCTGGCAGCTCGATGAGAAGCAACAACAAACTCACGATTATGCTCATAATGTCCCCTTTTACAGTTACCTGAATATAGATACATCAGCTTGAACAAAGTTCATCTTAGCTGAAATGGCAACTATGAAAGATAAGAGGATCAGTAAGATTAATTCTAACTACTGTGCGACTGTTTTTTTGCAAACCGGCAATTTAAAACAATAAAAAGGTACTAGTTGGAATCGCCTCTAAAGCTAGTTATAGTGGGAGATAAGCTAAGGTTTTTGTTGGGTTAAATTTTCAACTTATTGATAAATAATGATATTTTGTGTATAATGTGCTCTTCATTGAATAATTTAGTAGGTTAGTCCTATCTCTTACCCCGCTGTATTTACGACATTTTTATCTGTTTTTTGTAGCAATTCACATTGCGATCTTGTTCGATCGTACAAAGCCACTGCTCCACCTCTTTTAAGACGTATTAAACGTGATTTATACGTTTAGAATGCTACACGCTTCTAGATGTGATTCATCAGCACGTAACATAATTTACGATATCTTTAATTTTATAATATTTTCAGCGTAATCAAGCGTTGATTGTTTTCATCACAACAAAACAAGAGTCCACATGGAATCCGAAATTAGCAGGACCGATGATAAATTAGTTTTTCGTCACCCCAAACTTGATGATGGCTATGCTATTTATCAATTGATAAAACGCTGTCCACCACTCGACTTAAATTCGTCTTATCTTTATTTTTTACAAGCCGATCATTTCTCAGATACATGTGTCATTGCGCTAAGTAATGACAAGGTTGTTGGATTTATTTCGGCATATAGACATCCTAAAAATAAAAACCAGTTATTTGTCTGGCAAGTTGCTGTGGATGCCACGATCAGAGGAAAACAAGCAGGTTTGCAATTGCTTGAACAATTAGTCGTTCAACAACAGTCTGCTGAGGTAACAAGCATATCGGCAACAATCAGCCCTTCTAACATTGCATCACAAAAACTTTTTCAGCGATTTACAAATCGTCATAACTTGATGATTACAAAACAGCCTTATCTTCTAGAGTGTCATTTTGCTGACTTAGGTCATGAAGCAGAAGAGCTATATCTGATTTCTGCGACTAATAATCAACCATTACCATTACTTCTAACAACCGAATTAAACAAGGTATAACAATGTCTTTAGCCATTTTTGATCAATATGAATCTGAGGTACGCGGATATGTGCGTGCTTTTCCAACCATGTTTGAAAAGTCCAAAGGTGCAGAAATATGGGGCGTAGATGGTAAACGCTATGTCGATTTCTTTGCTGGAGCAGGTGCACTCAATTACGGTCATAACAATAGCGTTATCAATGATGCGGTCATTAAGTACATTCAAAGCGATGGCATTGGTCATGCGCTAGATATGGGAACAGTAGCCAAGCATGATTTTATCGAAGCGTTTGTTAACAATATCCTCAAACCTAGAAACTTAGATTACAAATTACAGTTTGTTGGGCCGACTGGCACCAATGCAATTGAAAGTGCCTTGAAATTGGCTCGTAAAATTAAAAAACGTAAGCAAGTCATGTCATTCACCAACGGCTTTCACGGCATGTCAATGGGATCGCTCAGTATTACCGGCAACAGTTATTATCATGATGACAATTATGGTGTGCCGGCCTATACCACTCAGGTGCCATTTCACAATTATTTAGGCGATCAGGTTAATACGGTTGCTTACCTTCGGAAGATTTTAGAGGATGCCTCTAGTGGTACCGATTTGCCAGCAGCTATTGTTTTGGAAACAATTCAGGCTGAAGGTGGAATCAATGTAGCTGGTGAAGAGTGGCTGCGTGAAGTCAGAAAAATATGTGATGATTTTGACATTCTGATGATTGTTGATGATATTCAAACAGGTAATGGACGAACAGGCGACTTTTTCAGCTTTGAACGGGCTGGTATTGAACCTGATATCGTGACTTTATCTAAATCAATTGGTGCGGGTCATCCAATGTCAATGGTATTGATTAAGCCTGAATTAGATCAATGGAGTCCCGGCCAACATTCAGGAACGTTCCGCGGTAATAACCTGGCTTTTGTCGCTTCGACAGCAGCATTAAATCATTATTGGTCTGATACTAAATTTTCAGATGAAATTAAACAAAAGGCGATCTTGGTTGAATCAAAGATGCGTTATTTGGCGGGTAAATATGCTGAGTACGTAGTGGATGTCAGAGGTTGCGGTATGATTTGGGGGTTGGAGTTTAAGTCTCCCGATATTACGTCAAAAGTATGCAGTATTGCATTTGATAATGGCTTGGTTATTGAAACGGCTGGTTCAGAAGATCAAGTTGTTAAATTCCTGGGGCCACTGATCATTAGCAATGAATTAATTGAAGAAGGATTTAGTATTTTAGATGAGGCAATCACTGAGGCGTTATCAGATATGGAGGTGACAGCATGATCGTTAAAAATTTATATGATGATGTGATTAACACCGACGCCGATGTTGATACTGCTCAATGGAACAGTCGTCGTTTATTGCTTGCAAGTGATGGCATGAGGTTTTCATTGCATGACACTATTATCAAAGAAGGTGAAGACTTACATCTTTGGTATAAAAACCATCTTGAAGCGGTGTATTGCATTGAAGGTGAAGGTGAGATTGTCGAGAAAAATGACGGCATGGTTCATCCCATTAAAGAAGGTACCGTCTATGCGTTGAATGAGCATGATCAGCATATTTTACGAGCGAATAAAGGTGTAAATATGCGGATGGTGTGTGTGTTTAATCCCCCAGTGACTGGACGTGAAGTGCATGATGAAGATGGTTCGTATTCACTGGTTGAAGATTGAACCAATTATCTTGCTCAATAAATAAACATACAAATAAAGGAATCATGACTACTTTAACCGTTGAAAAAATTGGTGGGACGTCGATGAGTCAATACCACGCTGTCAAAGACAATATTATTTTATATCCAGAGAATCGATATAACAGGATATTTGTTGTGTCAGCTTATGCTGGCATAACCGATGCTTTGCTGGAACAAAAGAAAACTGGACAACCCGGTGTTTATGCTTTGTTTGCTAATGATGATGTAGATAGTGATTGGCAACAAGCGCTTGATCAATTGAGTATTAACTTCACTAAAATTAATGCACAGTTATTTACAAATGCTTCTCTAAGAGCCAAGGCAGATCAGTTTATTGGTGAACGAATCGCTAAAACCAAGCAATTGCTTAATCATTTGCAGGAAGTCTGTAGCCATGGTCATTTTGCCCTTGAAAGTCACTTATTGACCGTGAGAGAGCTATTAGCCAGTATTGGTGAAGCACATAGCGCGTGGAATTTAGCTCATTTGTTACAAACAGAAGGAATTAATGCTGTTTTTATTGATCTATCTGGCTGGGAAACCAATGAAACACTGCCATTAGATCAACTAATCCAAAACCAAATAGGGACACTCGATGTAAGCCAGGTTTTACCTATTGTGACGGGGTATGCACATTGTCAGGAAAACCTGATGAATACCTTTGATCGTGGTTATAGTGAGATGACCTTTAGTCGTATTGCGGTTTTACGCAATGCCAGTGAAGCTGTAATCCATAAGGAATACCATTTAAGTAGTGCCGACCCACGGTTGGTTGGTGAGAGTAACGTTATTCCAATTGGTAAAACCAATTATGACATTGCTGATCAGTTGGCTAACCTGGGCATGGAAGCTATTCACCCTCGTGCTGCGAAAGGCCTTCGTCAGGCAAAGATTCCATTACGAATAAAAAATACCTTTGAACCACATCATCATGGTACGTTGATTACCGATGATTATGTGTCAGAACAACCACAGGTTGAAATCATTGCCGGTATGAAAAATTTGATTGCACTTGAAGTATTTGATCAGGACATGTTGGGTCAGCAAGCTCATTATGAAAAAGAGTTATTAAACATTGTCCAACGTCTCAATTGCCGAGTGGTCACCAAAGATTTTAATGCTAATACGATTACGCTGTATGTTAATGCCAGTTTGAGCAAAGTGCAGGCATTAGCGCTACAAGTTGAGCAGACTTTGACTGGCACCACAGTCAGTACCCGTAAATTGTCTTTAGTTTCGGCTATGGGCAGTGATATGGCAATTCAAGGTCTATTATCGCGCTCAATCGGCACGTTGTATGAACAAGGCATTAATATCGAAGCCATACATCAAAATACACGACAAGTTGAAATGCAATTTATGGTTAACGAAGACGAATATGAATCGGCAGTACGTGCGATTCATGCCAATTTAATCGAAGTACATGATCATGGACTAGCAATATGCGAACATTAATTTTGATTGGCTTGATGTGTTGGGCATTATTACTTGAATCAAGCAACATCAAGTAATGTGGGTATAGATTCTCACTCTGACAAGTCTATTAGTTTTGCTTCTAAATCGGCTTCAGAAAAAGGCCAATTAAATTCGGTGTCATCTTCAAACTGCACAACGGGAATCGTAATGCCGTAACGCTCAGTTAAGCTATCATCATCGCCAATTTCTACATGGGTTATTGCCAAGGGATTATTAGTTGAGATCGATTGCAATATAGCATCAGCAAGCTCACATAAGTGACATCCGGCAGTGGTATATAAGGTGACTGCAATCATTTTTCTAATAATCGCGGCATGAGTTCAACAAAATTACAGGGACGATGGCGTATATCCAGTTGATCCTTCAGGATCTCATCCCATGCGGTTTTACATGCACCTGAAGAACCTGGCAAGTTAAAGATAAAGGTCGCATTAGCCACACCGGCAACGGCACGAGACTGGATGGTTGATGTACGAATATCTCTAAATGAGATTTGTCTAAACAATTCGCCAAACCCTTCAATTTCTTTATCAAATAATACTTTTACAGCCTCTGGTGTACCATCACGACCAGTTAATCCTGTACCACCTGTGCTAATAATCGCATTGATATTAGGATCTGCAATCCACTGGGATACAATAGCCCTAATTTGATAAATATCATCAACCACGATCTGTTGTGTAATAACGGAATGGCCTGCATCTAATACACGTTGTTTTAATAATCGACCTGAAGTGTCATCGTCACTAGTACGAGTATCAGAAATAGTCAGTAAAGCGATATTGACAGGAATAAATTGTTTTTCCATGAAATGTTTCTCAGTGAAGATAGTCAAAGCTAAGTATAGTTATTTGGCTGACTTATATCTAGAATATGAACGATTATTACGCATAGGAGTACCTGGAATGAAAAAAGCAATATTAGCGACGGCAATGGTTACAATGATTAGTGCCTGTGCCACGGATGATCCTAATCAAAAAGCAAAAACAAGCGCGGCAATTGGAGCAGCAGCAGGTGCAATCATTGGTTATGCGATTGATGATGGTGCTGGTGGTGTTTTGGCTGGTGCTGCAGTAGGTGCAGCAGCTGGCGCTGGTATTGGTCACTATATGGATAAACAACAGCAAGAAATGGAAGCGGCCTTGGCAGATGAACAAGCGCAACATGATATTGAAGTGCAACGTCTACAGGATGAAACGTTAAAAATCGATATTTCTAGTGAAATCTCATTTGATTTTGGAAGTGCAGCGCTTAAACCAGCATTTATCCCAACCTTACAAAAAGTAACCGATATTTTGGCTCGTTATCCAAAAACAGTGATTCATGTTGTAGGGCATACCGACAGTGTAGGTTCAGAAAGCTATAATAGGGATCTTTCTGAAAGACGTGCGCAATCAGTTGTCAATTATTTTTCAGGACAAGGTATCACCCCAAATCGTTTGGTTACAGTGGGCCGTGGTGAATTAGAACCCCGTGCAAGCAATGATACCGAAGCAGGCCGTCAATTAAATCGTCGAGTAGAACTATATGTCAAACCAGTCATCGAAGGGCAAGAATCAGAAGCATACCAAACACCGCAGGGATACTAAATCAGAAAGTCCAGCGATTAGAAATGATTTAATTTTTGGTTTGCATGCGATTCAAGCTGCACTTGAGGTGACTGAAACGCGAGTGCAAGAAATTTGGTTAGCAGATGAACGTGATGATGCCCGAATAGCAGCGATCATTGCTGCAGCACGAAAACACGGGATTTCGCCACATAAAGTTGACCGAGATGAGTTAGATGAAATGGTACCAGAAGGGCGGCATCAAGGTGGTGTTGCACGATGTACACCACTAGGTAATTTAGATGAAGCAGATTTATTTCGGTTAATTGATAACCTAAATCAACCACCATTTCTGCTGATTTTAGATGGTGTACAAGATCCACATAATTTGGGTGCGTGTATGCGTACTGCAGAAGCCGCTGGTGTTCATGCTGTTGTTGCGCCTAAGGATCGTGCTTCATCAATAACCGCTACAGCATTGAAAGTATCGAGCGGTGCAGCAGAGCGACTGCCATTTGTACAAGTAACTAATTTAGCGCGTGTTTTGCGCGAATTGCAGCAAAAAGGAGTTTGGCTGGTAGGCACATCAGGTGATAGTGACATGACTCTTTACGGTGCTGATTTGAAAGGCCCATTGGCGATAGTTTTAGGTGCAGAAGGGCGCGGTATTCGCCGTTTAACAAGAGAAAACTGCGATCAGGTTATCTATATACCGATGCAAGGTGGTGCCGAAAGTTTGAATGTATCGGTGGCTGCTGGCGTCTGTTTGTTTGAGGCAGTAAGACAACGTAACTTGTGATTGTATAAACAAATAAAGTAAAATTACCGATTGCCTTCGACGCTGAGGGTAAAACTCCTTGCCTCTAATCATTGGTTAGTGGCTGTTTAAACCGTGAGGAGCTCAAATGAGACATTACGAAATCGTGTTTCTGGTCCACCCTGATCAGAGCGAACAAGTACCTGCGATGATTGAAAAATATCAGCAAGTATTGACGAGCCAAGGTGGTTCTATCCACCGTTTAGAAGACTGGGGCCGTCGTCAATTGGCTTACCCAATCAATAAAGTACACAAAGCACACTATGTTTTGATCAACGTTGAATGTGACGTTGCTCAGTTAAATGAAGTGACTACTGCTTTCCGTTTTAATGATGCGGTTATCCGTCATCTTGTTGTAAATGCTGATGAAGCAGTTACAGAACCATCTCCAATGATGCGTAAAGATGATGAAGATAAATCACGTAATCGCAATAACGATTAATTCACGAGGAGCATAACAATGGCACGTTTTTTTAGACGTAGAAGATTTTGTCGCTTCACCGCAGAAGGTGTTAAGCAAATTGATTACAAAGATGTAAACCTTTTGAAAAACTACATCACAGAAACAGGAAAAATTGTTCCTAGCCGTATTACAGGTACGAAAGCACGTTACCAACGTCAACTTTCAACCTGTGTAAAACGTGCGCGTTTCCTGGCGTTAATTCCTTACTGTGATATGCATAAGTAAGAAAGGTGTTATTAGACCAAACATCAAACCAAAATAAAGCGTAACGAAGATGCTGCAAGGTATAGCAGTATTTGCAATGCAAGGACGATGGCAAGCTGCCCTCGCGATTGCACTGTTTTCGTTAGCAGCTTTGATGTTACCACCACTTAGTTATATTGCGAGTGGTGTTATCGCGCTCTCTACCTTGCGTATGGGACCGAAAGAAGGAATTACAGTTGTTGCGGCAGCAACGGTGATATTAACGTTAATCACTGGTTTATTGCTCAATAAACTGATGATATCTGGATTGTTTTTGATATCAAGCTGGTTGCCTATGTTAGGCATCACTTTGGTATTAGGTTATACCCGGTCGCTAGCAGTGAGTTTATTGGCTGCAAGTGGACTAGCAATTGTATGTGTGTTCGGAGCTTATTTAGTTTTACCGAATCCAGCACAATGGTGGCAACAAATGATGACACCATTTTTTGATGTAGTGACTCAGCAAAAAGGCTGGACACTAGATCAGACACAGACACAGGCATTGATAGTAGAAATGTCATCAATGATGACAGGACTCATCGCTGCCGGTATCAGTATGAATGTGATGTTGGGTTTATTGATTGGGCGAGCATGGCAGGCAAAACTGTATAACCCGGGTGGGTTTGCAACTGAGTTTCGAAAGCTTAGGCTAGGGAAACCGGCGGCAATGTTGACAGTTGCGGTAATAGCAGTAGCAACATCACCTTTAAGCGAGAGCTTGATAGTGATACGTGAATGCTTACCAGTACTGTTGGCAGTGTTTGCATTGCAAGGTTTATCAATTGCACATGCACTTGTTAAACAACAGCAAAAACGATCATTTTGGTTAGTAGCGATGTATGTGCTACTTGTCGTGATGATGCCACAAATGGTGGTATTACTCGCGGTGATAGGTGTTTTGGAACAATGGTTAAATTTTCGTAAACATTCAATTGAATGATGCGAGTGACTTTAAGAGCAGTATTACACTGCGAATGAGGGTAGAACGATGCAAGTAATTTTGCTAGAAAAAATGCAGAAACTTGGTAATCTTGGCGATGAAGTATCAGTGAAAGCTGGTTTCGGTCGTAATTTCCTGGTACCAACAGGTAAGGCATTGCCTGCAAACAAGCGTAACCGCGAAGTGTTTGAAGCACGTCGTGCGGAACTTGAAGCGGCAGCAGCCAAACTACAAGCTGAAGCAGAACAACGTAAAGTCAAATTGGTTGCAGCCGGTGATGTTAACATCATGGCTAACGCTGGTATTGAAGGTAAATTGTTCGGTTCAGTTGGTGCGTCAGATATTGCTGATGTACTTAACGCTGCAGGTGCCGATGTCGAACGTAATGAAGTCCGTCTTCCTGAAGGCCCATTACGTCATACTGGTGAGTATGATATCGATATTCAATTGCACTCAGATGTCGTTATCACTGTTAAAGTGAACATTACTTCTGAAGCTCAGCTCCAGGCACAAGCTGAAGCTGCTGAAGCAGATAAAGCACGTATTGCTGCTTTGGATGAAGCTGAAGCAATTGCCAAGGCGCAAGAACAAGCTTAAAAAAAGAAAATCATAGAGCTGTAATCGTAATGACTACAGCTCACATTTTTCTATTTAGTTAAAGGTCACGTTAGTGGCCTTAGCTGTCTATACCTGTGGTCATTGGATTTGCTGTTTTTCTAGTGTGTGTAATGGGTGTGATAGCAAGGCATATTAGTGATGTAATAGTCATGCTATTGCTCACTAAATATAACGCCGATAGCGCGGTCAGTATGTATGCTACAAATCTGTAAATTCATTGATTACGGGTATATTAACGATGGAATCATTTGGGTGACGACTGTTGTGGATGATGATTTAGACTACTATCCTGACTCCTATAGAGATACTGCTACGGAGGCATTAAAGGTGCCGCCACATTCAATAGAAGCTGAGCAATCTGTGCTTGGTGGTCTGATGCTTGATAACAGCAGCTGGGAAAAAGTCGCTGATTTATTAGTCGATCATGATTTCTATCGCCAGGATCATCAACTGATCTTTCGTGGCATTGCTGATTTATTCGAACATTCACAACCTGTCGATGTTATTACCTTGGCAGAGTGGCACGATAAGCGTGGTGAATTAGATAAAGTTGGTGAACTTTCTTATCTGGGTACTTTAGCCAGAAACACACCAAGTGCGGCAAATATTCTGGCTTATGCATCTATCGTGCGTGAGCGTTCAATTTTGCGTCAACTGATTGCTATCGGCACATCAATTTCAAATTCTGCATTTAACCCTGAAGGTCTTAGCAGTGAAGACATGCTGGATATGGCTGAGCGTAAAGTGTTTGAAATTGCTGAAAAAGGTGCCAAACGTAGCGGTGGCTTTGTTCAGGTTAAAGAAGTATTAGGCAAAGTTGTTGATCGTATTGATACTTTATTTGAACAAGATAGTCCGATTACCGGCTTATCTACCGGATTCACTGATTTTGATCTGCAAACATCGGGTTTGCAACCTGCTGATTTAGTTATTGTGGCGGGGCGACCTTCCATGGGTAAAACCACATTTGCAATGAATTTGGCTGAAAATGCAGCCATTAAAAGTAAACAACCTGTTGCAGTATTCAGTATGGAGATGCCAGCTGATTCATTGGCAATGCGGATGTTATCTTCATTAGGTCAAATTGATCAGCATCGGTTGCGTTCAGGTCGCCTTAATGATGATGACTGGCCACGTTTAACCTCAGCCATTGCCTTATTGAACGAAGCCCCTTTGTTTATTGATGATACACCGGCACTTACCGTTACTGAATTACGTGCACGTGCACGCCGCTTAAAGCGTGAACATGGTCTAAGTCTGATTGTAATTGACTATATTCAGCTAATGCAGGGTAGCAGTGGTAAGGCTAGTGAAAACCGCGCCACTGAAATTTCGGAAATTTCGCGATCATTGAAATCCTTGGCTAAAGAGTTGGATGTACCTTTGATTGCGTTATCACAGCTTAATCGAAGCCTTGAACAACGGCCTAATAAACGACCTGTTATGTCCGATTTACGTGAATCGGGTGCGATTGAGCAGGACGCCGATTTAATTGTCTTTATTTATCGTGATGAAGTCTATAACGAAGATTCACCGGAAAAAGGCAAAGCAGAGATTATTATTGGTAAACAACGTAACGGTCCTATAGGTACTGTAGCGTTGACTTTCCAAGGTAAATACACACGGTTTGATAATTTTGCATACCAAAACTATGACGATTACGGTGATGATTAAACATGTCATTGCAACCAATTGCCTATATTGATCTAGCCGCACTTCAACACAATTTTATGCGAGTAAAACAACTCGCACCATGCAGCAAGATAATGTCGGTAATCAAAGCCAATGCCTATGGTCATGGCATGGTTGAAGCAGCTAATGCGTTGCACGTAAGTGATGCCTTTGCTGTGGCACGTTTGAGCGAGGGCATACACCTTCGTCAAGCTGGCATTACCCATCCCATTGTGTTACTCGAAGGTATTCATTCAGTTTCGGAGCTGCATAGTGCTGCTGACAACCAACTTTCATTGGTATTTAACAATCATAAACAAATTAGTCTGTTAGATGACGTTACATTAGCTACACCACTTACATTTTGTTGGGTGATGATTGAAACGGGTATGCATAGACTAGGTTTTGCTGAAGCAGATATCGACCAAGTTGTTAATTGTCTTAGCAGTAATGCCAATATTTCTGGCGCACCAGGTTTAATGAGTCATTTTGCTAATTCTGACTTGGTTGGTGACAAGCGAAATCAACAACAACTAGACGTGTTAACAATATGTTGTCAGCGACTAAATTTAGACACCAGCATGGCAAATTCAGCAGCGATTTTGTCTTATCCTGACAGTCATGGTGATTGGGTGCGTCCAGGTATTATGCTGTATGGTTCATCGCCCTTTGAGTCTCAAACAGCACTAGAGTTAGATCTAAAACCAGTGATGAGATTGCTGTCTGCGATCACGGCAATAAAAACTGTCAAATGCGGCGATCAAGTGGGTTATGGCGGTGATTGGATCGCTGATAAAACAACTCTAATCGGCATAGTCAGTATCGGTTATGGCGATGGTTATAGCAGGCATTTATCAAATAATGGACAGGTCTTAATCCATGACACCGTTGTCAATGTATTAGGTCGGGTTTCTATGGATATGATTGCCATTGATTTAACCAATTGTACGGAAGTAGAAATAGGCGATGAAGTGGTTTTATGGGGAACAGATACAGTATCTATCGATCATATTGCCCAGCAAGCAGGAACGATTTCTTATGAGTTACTGTGCCAGTTAACTGAGCGTGTACCAAGGGTGTATAAACATGGCTAAAGTTAAACGCAGTTATCGCTGTAAAGAATGTGGTGCTCAGACGCCTCAGTGGGCCGGACGTTGTTCTGATTGTGGTGCCTGGAATAGTTTGGAAGAAGAAATTGTTAGCTCAAATTCCGCCACTAATCAGGCTACGATTAGCCGTCATACTGGCTATGCTGGCGAACAAAAAAGTGAAGTGCAAGCATTAAGTCAAGTTACATCAGAACAAGCTATACGCTGGACGACTGGCCTGGAAGAATTAGATCGCGTGCTTGGTGGTGGCTTAGTCACGGGGTCAGTAGTGTTAATTGGTGGTGATCCGGGCATCGGTAAATCAACCCTACTATTACAAGCCATGGCCAGTATGGCTAAACGTTCTGGTGTTAATCCGCTTTATATAAGTGGCGAAGAATCGTTACAGCAAATTCGTTTGCGTGCCGAACGTCTGCAATTAGAACAAGCGCCTTTAGATCTATTAGCTGAAACCCATGCCGAACAAATGATTGCGACCGCTCATGCCCGTAAACCGCAAGTGATGGTAATCGATTCGATTCAGACTGTTTTTACCGAGTTATTGCAATCTGCTCCTGGCACAGTGGCGCAAGTACGTGAGAGTGCGGCTCAATTAGTTCGCTTTGCCAAGTCGAGTGGCACAACGTTGATATTAGTTGGTCATGTTACTAAACAAGGTGCACTTGCTGGTCCACGTGTGTTAGAACATATGGTGGATACCGTACTGTATTTCGAAGGTGATACTTCTACTCGTTTCCGCATATTACGCGCTGTCAAAAATCGCTTTGGTGCAGTCAATGAGCTTGGTGTGTTTGCGATGACGGAACTCGGTTTGAAAGAAGTCAGTAATCCATCAGCCATTTTCTTATCCCGTGGCGAAACATCATTGGCAGGTAGTGTGGTCACGGTGATTCGTGAAGGCAGTCGCCCCATGTTGGTTGAAGTGCAAGCCTTGGTTGATGATAGTCCTTTGGGTAATCCGCGACGGGTGTCCGTGGGCTTGGAACAAAATCGTCTGGCAATGTTATTAGCGATATTACATCGTCATGGCGGCATCACCTGTACCGACCAAGATGTATTTATTAATGTAGTGGGTGGTGTTAAATTAAGTGAAACAGGGGCTGATCTAGCAGTATTGGCTGCTGTTTTATCAAGCCTACGTAATAAAACGGTACCGCGTGATTGGATCTTATTTGGTGAAGTGGGCTTAACCGGTGAAATTCGACCGGTACAAGCAGGCGAAGAACGGATTCATGATGCAGCCAAACACGGCTTTAGTCATGCGATAGTGCCGGCTGCTAATGCACCGAGAAAATCAATTAAAGGTATTAACGTTATTGCAGTTAAACATCTATCTGATGCGATTGATGCCTTAATGAATCAGACTTGATAATTCACGATGTAATAAATCAGGATCGCCTAAGTTCAATTCTACCAATCGTTTTAAGTGAGTAATGCTATCAAGATCGATATGCTCACAAATAAAACCGATACTGTGGTCATCAACATGAGCTACGGCAGCTAACATTTTAATAACAAGCTCGCCATTCTCAAGTAGTAAGTCTACTTGAAATTTATCATCATATAGGCCTTGCCATCCCTCAGGTTTGCTCACTAGAATTCCTTTTAACGAAACATCTAAAACATCGCAATTCAAATGCATTTCACCTTTTTCAGCAAGCAGGTGGGCTTGAGCATGAAAAGGGATACGACAGAATTGTCGACGTTCATCAGGCTTATTATCTGACATGGCAACCTCCATTTTGAGATACACTGATACTAACATTTTTTGATTTAGTAGGAGTGATCAATGTTGTGGGTTAAAGCCTTTCATATAGTGTCGATGGTAACTTGGTTTGCAGCCTTATTTTATTTGCCAAGATTATTTGTCTATCATGCGATGTGTGATGATGAACCTGGCAATGAGCGTTTTAAAATAATGGAAAGAAAGTTATACCGCGGCATTATGACACCAAGTGCAATTGCAACCTTGGTATTTGGTTTATGGTTAGCCAGTTACTACAACATGGAAACCTTGGCCTCAATGCATTGGTTACATGCAAAGCTGACACTGGTTTTGTTGTTGTTTGGCTACCATGGTTATTGCGGCAAATTAGTTAAACAATTTGCTCATGATGACAACCAGCGCAGCCATGTTTTTTATCGTTGGTTTAATGAATTACCGGTTTTAATTTTAATTACGGTAGTGATTTTGGCTGTTGTTAAACCGTTTTAATTAGAGTTTAACAACAGCCAGGAGAGGAGTAGGTTTAGTCAGTGTATTCGAATATTTTAACAACACGTTGTACGCCGGATGAACTAGACACAATACTAACGACTCTATCTGCTTCAGCACGACTGACTAAGCCCATCAAATAAACGACACCATGTTCGGTCACAACTTTAATAAAGAAAGGATCAATGGCCATATCTGTTGTTAGTTTGGCTTTGATTTTTGATGTTATCCAAGCGTCACTTGAGCGTGATGGTAAGGCGCTGGGAGCCGCAATCAACAATTCATTATGAACACGTCGTACTTTCGGAATACGCTTGATTTCAGCTGTTATTTGTTGTTTAAGTTCATCAGTTAATGTTTCACCTGTTACTAAAACAACACCGTTGTAACTGGTTATATTGATGTGGCTTTGATCATAAATAGTTTTGTTATTGAATAAGGCATGAGATGCTTTAAATTCAATGCCTTGATCGTCAATCACTGCACCAGTTGTGCGTCGATCATGCAAGACTGAAGCACCGGTTGCCGCTCCTGTAACAACGGCAGTGGCACAGCCCTGCAAGGTGATTAAGGTTACCATTAAGATAAACGTTAATTTAATTTTTGACATGATATTTCCCAAAAGATTGAACGCTAATTGCACATAGCTAAAGTTAAGATATTAGGTCATTGCTACCCAAGTTGAAAAGCATCTTTGATCCAAATTATCTCATTTTGTGATGCACTAGGGTTAATTGCAACCACGTCAAAGCGATAACTGAAATAGGATCCTGAATGTTGTTGTAAAAACACCTGCGCTGTATGAATGATACGTGTCTGTTTTTGACGAGTAACACTTTCTATTGCGCTACCATAGGTAGCCGTCTTTCGAAAACGTACCTCAATAAAAATCAAACACTTGCCATCAGTCATTATCAGGTCAATTTCACCCTGGCGACTATGAAAATTTTGGCTGACCAAACTCAAACCTTGTTGTTTGAGATAGCTTAACGCCTGTTGTTCAAAATCCTTTCCAATATGATGTGAGTCCATTCAATACTCTTTGTATTACTGGTTAGTGATCGCTATTGGTTTGATAAAGCCATTTTCAAAAGTAGCGGGTAACATTTTACGGTTAATCTGACCGTTTTCATTGATCGATAGTTCGCCAGTTGCCCCATTAAATGTGGTTGATGGTGAGCGGCTGAGTCCATTTAAATTAGGGATAAGACGATATGCATCTGCCCCCAGAGCATAAAGTCGAACAATGCTGTTAAAGTTTGTGTCTTTATTAGTGCTTAAAGCCAAATAAGCAGGATCGCTCGCTGCTGATTGTTCAAATATCCAGGGAATATCATTAATCTTAAGATCATTAAGATCGATATCTTGTTGGCTATTGGCAAAGCCAGCATAGGCATGTGATGTTGCAATAATAGGCAAACTGCCAGAACGATGAAATTTTAGTTGAGGCATTAATTGTCTGGCCTTAGATGAACGCGCAATCAGGAAAACAAAATCAATATCTTGGCGGCGACGAGGCTCAAATTCTAGTGATTGCCCCAAGCGCTGTTTTAAAGCCTGATAACGTTGTTGACTCGCATCTAATCCGAATAACGAAGTGATAGTCGTAGAAAAATCGTTGTCAGATTCCTGATAAAACGCTTGTTTTAAGACCGTGCCACCATTTGCTATCCAGTGATCACTAAAGGTCGATGCAATGCGGTTACCCCACTCATTTTGTGGCGACAAGATAACTGCACGACTATAGCCTTGATTTAATGCAAAATCGGCGGCAGTGGTTGCATCATCCTCAGGAGCTAAACCAAACTGGAATAAATTGTTTTTATGAATCGTATTGCTGACCCGGTTAAGTGCGAGCACTGGAATATCCAAGGTATCGGCATCAACCAAAGCTTGAATTGACTCCTTGCTCAACGGCCCGATAACAATGCTTGCCTGCATCGCTATCGCTTGCTGATAGCGTTGCCAAACATTACTTTGTCCGGTTCCAGCATCGGTTTCGACATCTAAAAAGTGTAATTTAGTCGGTGTGTTTTGCGAATAATGCGCTGCGATAATACCTTGTTTAATTGCTGCTGCTGCTTCGGCATAGGGACCTGTTGAGGGCAGTAAAACAGCAATATCAGCAAGTTGTTGGGGAAGTTGCGTACCCGATTCAATACTTTTTTGATAAAGCGCAGGATCGGCAGGATGATTGGGATAATTACGTTTCCAGTCTTCAAGCGCAACAAGGAGTGCTTCGGGATTGTTTTGATAAGCAGTAATGGCATATGCAAGTGCAAACCAGCCACTATCAACAGCAGGAGGTATGCCTGGATTAAACAAATCCAAAGCTTGTGGTGTCAGTGATGTCAACGCTTGCCAAAGATCGACTTGATTTTGAACTTGCTGATCATCAGGTAATAGTTTGGCTAAGGCAAGATGACTATTGGCTTTTTCTAACCAGTTTTCAGTTATTTGATACGCATTGGCACGTAAGGTTAGGACTTGAATCGTTTGTGCTTTGCTTGCTTTATTTAAGTCGACATTGGCAAGTGAGGTCAGACTTTGTTCGGTTTGTCGTCTAAATTGCGCTATTTCTGCTTCCAAAATAGCAGCATCAATCTGCTGCGCGGCACTTAATACTTGACGCTGTACTTTACTTAAACTATCTGACGATAACAGCTCGTCTTTTGCCTGCCAAAAAGCAAGGGCAGCACGTAAATAAGATTGCGCTTGTAGTTGACCGACTGTTGATGTTGCGAGTTCAAGATAGAATTGACCAGCAGCATTGTAATCACCTGATTGTTCAGCAATAACAGCCTGTGCTTCTAATGCGGTATCTGCCGTTGTCATACGAGTAGGGTCGCTGACCGGGCCACAAGCATTCAGAGTCAGCAGCAACACAGTGACAAAAATAAGACGAATAGATAACTTCATAGATTTATATCGGATAGTGGATAATAGTGACAAACATCTTACCTGTTCGCGTATATTACGACCAGAACTCCGTGATTGATTATAGGTTAAACGTGTGACTGAATTCGAAACTGCGACGCTTTATATAGTAGCAACCCCTATAGGCAACCTGTCTGATATGTCACAACGTGCGATTGACACATTGAAAGACGTATCGATTATCGCTGCTGAAGACACACGACATAGTGGCCACCTGCTTAAACATTTTTCTATTTCAACACCTAGCATTTCACTGCATGAGCATAATGAACAACAACGTAGTGAAGTGCTGCTGCAAAGACTTAAACAAGGTGAATCTGTTGCATTAATAAGTGATGCAGGAACACCGTTAATCAGTGATCCCGGCTATCGATTGGTGTCATTAGTACGTGAGCATGGTATTGCCGTTGTACCTGTACCGGGAAGTTGTGCCCTTATTGCCGCCTTATCGGCATCGGGTTTGCCATCAGATCGTTTTACATTTGAAGGCTTTTTACCTTCAAAACAAGGAGCGAGGCTGCAAACCTTGCAATTGTTGCTTGCTGAAAGTCGTACCATGATTTTTTATGATGCACCAAGACGCCTACAAGCTACCTTACATGACATGGTTGACGTGTTTGGTGAGTCTCGCCAAGCCTGTATCGCAAGAGAGTTAACTAAATTACATGAAACCATCACAACCAAACCACTTGGCGAATTAGTAGCATGGGTATCAGACGATACCAATCAGTTAAAAGGTGAATGTGTCCTATTAGTTGAAGGTATCAAACAGCAAAAAGATACCAGCGAAACAGAAATTAATCGGGTTCTGGCGCTATTACTTAAAGAATTACCCGTTAAAAAAGCAGCTGCGATTACAGCATCATTGTTAGATGTTAGTAAAAATACTGCCTATGACATGGCGCTTAAACTTCAACAAAAATAGTTGGTTTAAGGTAAAATTTATCGCTGAGATGGCCAGGCAATCGCGCTTTTAGAATACTAATTGTGAGGAAAGTCCGGGCTCCAATGGGCAGGGTGCCAGATAACCTCTGGGAGGCGTAAGCCTACGGCAAGTGCCACAGAAAATATACCGCCTGATTTTTCGAAATCAGGTAAGGGTGAAATGGTGCGGTAAGAGCGCACCGCGCGGCTGGTAACAGACGTGGCAGGGTAAACCCCACCTGGAGCAAGACCAAATAGAGGAACAGTTTGCTTGCAAACACGTGCGGCCCGCATGGTTCCTGGGTAGGTTGCTTGAGGCAAACGGTGACGTTTGTCCCAGATGAATGATTGTCCTCGACAGAACCCGGCTTATCGGCCATCTCGTTTTTATATCTAAAATAATAAAGCGCTTAATCGTGTTCTTAGCTTTGAAATGCTACACAAAGCATCACAATGAGATCAATTAATCGAACCCTGGCCGATTTGAGGATAAAGTACAAAGGCGACTAGGGCCCCATGATTGTCAACGATTAAGAATAAATCTGTCCTTTTTTCATAGTGATTGCAAAACTAGATCGCTTATCACGCAGTGTTGCCTTTCTGTCGAGGTTCATGGAATCGAAGGTTAAATTCACAGCGTGTGATAATTCAGAAGCTACAGAAATAACAACAACGAAGGGAATGTTGTGGACACGATCAGTAGTTAAACGAGTGGTTAATGCAAACACGATGCAATAAGACTAATACACATAAGGTAAAATATCGTTATTTGAATGCACACAGCACAGACTTACTTACAGGCAACAAAAAAGGGCTGCCAAAAATTGACAACCCTTTAATATCTTGTGGTGGCTATGACTAGATTCGAACTAGTGACCCCATCATTATGAGTGATGTGCTCTAACCAGCTGAGCTACATAGCCATGTGAAGCAGGGCATTTTACGTCCCTATCAATAAAATATCAAGAAGTTCCTGCACTTTTAATCAGCCCATCAACTTAATGTTGATCCCAGTTACGAGACAATGCCTGATTGAGCATAGAATGGTACACAATCTCCATTCGGCTAATTGAGTTATGCCAATCAAAATGATTGTTATTTTTTTAAATTCTGCTTCACTATAAAAACCCTTAATTTGGAAGTTAGTGACTGCCAATACCAACCGATTATCGTTATTACTATGGTAATTAATGCATAAATCCAACGGGCATCTCGATCTGCTAACGCTTTTCGTTGATAGTCTTTTTTGTTTAATGCGGCAATGGCATCATCTGGTGTTTGAACACGCACTAATTCAAATCCAGATGCTTTAGAAAGACTCTCCATAATGGTTTTGTTAAATGACGATAGATGTTCATTTACCTGGTCTAATACGCCTTCAGGGATGGTTTCACCACGTTTAATGGCATGGGCATAGGCAATCAGGTCTGGATAGTTACCCTGTGTTAATGCGTCTATCTGGCTCCAATAACCAACCACCTCATCTTGTTCATTAAATAGTGGTATAGGTTGTAATGTGTCTCCACCGAGTCCTAGTAACACACCTTTTACTTCGCCCCTATGTTTGGCTAATTTGTTCATATATAAGGATGTGCGGCGTGGCATTTCATCGCCATCCGTCAGTAACACCAGATTCATATTGCGTTCCTGTGCTTGTTGGATAGCTTTGATCGTCACATCGGTAATTTTAGAGTCGCCAATCCAACGGGCTCGTCTATTCAGGCTGGATATCACTTTTTCGATTGCAGGGAAATGTCGGCAGATTTCAAGCGGTTCAAACAGCAATACGGACTCTTCGCCGGCAGTGAGACCAAGAGCAACTCTTGAGCCACAAGGTAGACTGGCCATACTATCTTGTACTGTATGTTTTGCTAATGTGAGCCGATCACTACGGGGTGTTGGATAATGAACATCACGAACCGACATGCTTTCACTAATATCAATGATAAATAGCGTGTCCTGTACCAGACTGTTCAGTCGCATTTGTGGCTCAAACCAGACGGGTATCAAAATCAAGACAGCTATCACATAACAAAAAGCGCCATTATTTATCGCACGTGTAATGTAGGTATAACTGTAGCTAAGCAGTTGTTGTAACTGTTGATTCAAGGCAAGCCTCGAATAGTATTATCCTTCATGTGCATTCGGCCATCTTGTAATATGGGTGTGATTTGATAGGTATAACCATCACCTGTTTTGAAACCCTGGGTGCGCTTTTCAGGACTGAGTCTATCAAGCAATTCCAGATTAAATCTTGCCTGATACATGTCCGGTTTTAGTCTTAATGCTGCTTTATAGGCTTCACGCGCTAGTATCACTTGCTCGACAATTCGACGACTGCCGCGCTCTTTTCCAAAATCATTCATCATACGATGAAAATGTACATTCGCAATCGCAAATTGTGTGATTGCCCGCAATGTTGGATCGGTTGTCACTTCGGCAATTTCAAAGGCTTTATCTGCTTGTTCTAATTGTCCTTGTTGCGTTAGCAAGTAACCGATACTGTAGGCATGAAGAAAATCATCTTGACGCAACTCATGTTGCAGGATGGATTGATCGATAAAAGCCCGATTTAATTGCCTGGCCTGAAAGGTTTGGACAACCCCATAGATCGCTACACTCATCAGGGAAAAGGCCATAAATAGAATGAGATGAGGCAGGTTTGACCATAGCAAACGGCGGAGCTTATCAGATGGAATCATTTCGATACCCATTGTGTGATTTCATGCTGTTTCAACCAAAATAGTAGGCATAGCAATATTAGTGCAAGCCAGTAAAAATAGGATGCAAAATCTTGTCTGGGCAATCGAAACTCATATCGGGTTGACTGATTGGTCATACGACTAATTTCTGCAATAGCACGTTGCAAGCCTGGTTTACTACTGACTTCAAAGGCGGAATAAGGTACGCCAAGTGATTGAAATGATTGATGTAGTGCGACATCAGTATCAATAGCACCATCCATGCGACTTAAGTCAGCGACATCGAGAAAATGATCGTCATCATCTTGTACATAAATCCACATCAATTGCACCTGGTATTGGTGAAATAGCTGTTGCAAAACGTCTTTTTCTTCTGTCTTTATTTTGGCATCACCATCAGAAACCAATAGCAATACTCGTGTTGCTGTTAGTGGACGATCCTTAAAGTAGTTAAGCCCAACTTCTAAGGCCTGACTTAACGCGGTATTACCTGAGCTATAGCTTTCAGCACTTTTTAGTGCAGCACGCGCTAACTCACGATCAGAGGATAATGGCGCAACAGCAATGGCAGAGGCATTAAAGGCCACCAATCCAAACGTATCTGCCTGACGTTGATCGAGAAATTTTAGCAACACGTCTCGCGACGCCTGTATCCGCGTAGTCGATTTTTTTTGAATCAGCGGATCCTGCCGTACCAGGTTTTCTGACATACTGCCGCTTCGATCTAACACCATTACAATTTCGGCACCATTACCAATTTTTGTCTCCGTTCCTCCTTCTGTAAATGGCGCTGCTGCCGCAATAGTAAGGGCAATAACAGTCGTTGCCGCTAATGCCCTTACTAACCAACTTAAATTGTCTGAAAGCAGATCTTTAGGCCAGTCTTGCAGTCCTGGAAAGTTGAACTGTTTAACGCCATATGAAAGCAATGGCATGACAGCAAGTAATCCACACCACAACAATTCAGACTTATATAAATGCCACTCAGCCATGATGTTGGCTCCGGCATCGATGTCGATATAACCTTTCTTTGATGCCGGCATGCCGAATCCAGCTCAAGGTATCTTTTACAGATATTACTTTGCAGGCTAACGCATCAACATAAGCTGCTCGCCAGGATCGTTCAAAAAATAACTCAATTTCATTGGAAAACTCTGCCAAATAAGGCGCATGTTGATATAACCTTGTTAGTGTGTCGGGATAAAGGCTCTGCTTTGCAGAGGCCGCAAGTGCTTTATTGATAAGATGCAAGTCTTCCAGACTAAACTCAGTTTTTAAGGTGCGTTTTGATAACTGACGTAACAATTGTGTGATAGGGCCAGGATTACGGGGCCAAACGGTTACTTTATCGTGTAACCACAACCAAAAGATAACCAACCCTATTGCAAGCAATAGACTGATGATTGTCAGCCAAAATGGTGTCACATCGTCAAACTTAGGAGGATAGAACAGTGGTTTTGGCTTTTCATCCGTGATCAATTCAGGTAGGACGGGTGAAAGATAAATCATTTGCTCTGCTGGAAAAATATAAGCGGGTTTTTCCATTTGACTAGGTTTACTTACAATCGGTAGCGTTTGTAACACAATCTGAGGTAACTTTATGTATTGAGCCTTTTCTACAGTGCTGAACACTTGCCATACATAAGTAATTTCGTAATCAATGCCTTCAGATGATTTCTGCTGTTTTACTTTGATATCATGCAGATCAATCCAGGCGTTTATAGGGCCTTTGAGTGGCACACTTAATGGATCTAACACCAACGGCTCAGGTAATGTGAAGCGTATCTGCATCGAAATAAAATCACCTAACATATAGCCATGATCACGCATATCAACAGAGACGGGAACAATAGATTTAACCTGTTCGTCAGCTGCATTAGCGGCAGCCGTCATCTGCCAGCACACTAATAGCAATAAACTAACAAACATGTTGGATATGATCGTTTTCATGTAAATTTCTTAAAATACTCAGTTAATAAGCCTGACTTAAACTGATCATGCACAACAAAAGGTTTGATATTAAAGCGACGACAATCACTTATCACCTCGGAGGTATGTTTGTTTCGAACTGCTTCGATCTTTTGTTTAAGCGCTGGTCGCATCCAGACAAAACGTTTATCGCCTGTTTCTATATCATTAAGGATGGCCAAACCATGGTTGGGTGCACTATCTGTTTCGGCAGAATCTTGCAACATGATAGGGACAACATGGTGATGATTAATTTTTTTTAATAGATGTTTTAACTGATCTTGGGGCCAACGAAAATCAGAAACAACAAAGACAAGACAAGGTTTTTTGGGTAAATAGGCGCTAACTTTTAATAAGCCTTCAACATGATGCCCTTGCGGTCTGATAGTCGGTAGGTGCTTATTGATCCATGTCCATGCACTTCTATTTGGTTTGGGCGGTAACATTTGTATTTTATTCAGTTTTTCTGCACCCATATATAAGCCAAACGCATCACCCGAGCGGTAGACTGACAAAGCTAATTGACGGCTTATATCCTGAACAACTTCAAAGCGACTGACTTTTCCGATATAGCCCATCGAAGCTGACGTGTCGATTAATACAATAACTTTGGTAGCCGTATTGAGATAAAAATCTTTTACCCACAACTGTTCGAATGGATCACGAATGCTGGCAAGAAGAGCCAGACGTCTGGGATCAGGATTATCTCTTAGCATCACAACAGAACGTAATTGCTCACCTGTTCCTGCAACATGACCTTGACCAGATCCTGGCTGATAACCTGATGGACGCCAGTGGGTATGATAATTAATTAACGGTTGCTGTGACATGATCAAACGATTTATGCCGTTGGCACGCTTTGAAGAATAGCTGTAGTAAATGCCTTGGCGATCCGGCTTCGCTGCAATTCATAAACAGGCGTAAAAAACAGCCTATGCGCGACAACCTGATGAAACACATTGGCGATATCTTCTGGCGTTAATGTAAGTCGACCGCTCAACCATGCTGACACTTTGGCTGCTTGGATTAACATACTGGCACCACGTGGTCCCATTCCTGCCACCATTAATTCATCCATTTCAATATCAGGTAACGCTATACCATAATCTTGTGGTCGATGTGTTGCGTGGCGTAAATGAATGACAAACTGTTTAACGGCATTACCTGCCGTAACAGATTGCTGAATTAAAGGTGCAAATTCCGTCAGTTTGTCAAATGGAATATGTGATGATGAAATCGATGAGATAAGTGTGTCAGTATCATGAAAACGCTGATCAAAATAAAGTGATTTCAACACGTCACTATCCGTTTCCGGGTTAATTTCCAATTCCATTAGAAATCGATCACGTGCGGCTCCAGGCAGCTCAAATGTTTCTTCCTTTTCGACAGCATTACGATCTGCAAAAACTAATAAATGGGGAAACTGATACTCTTTATTAAATGCACTGATACTTCGTTCAGCCATTGTTCTCAATAGAAGCGAATGCACTTGCGGCCTAGCCCGATTAATTTCATTGAAGAAAAAAACGGACAATGCTTCACCTTGTTTCAGGATAGGACCAGGATCAACACGAGGCTTACCTTCCATATCAATAAAGGTATGGTAAATTAAATCTTGAGGCATCAGATCAATAGTGCCTTCAACACGCTGATAGCCACCACCCAAGCCTCTGGCTGCAGCACGCAAAAGTGTTGTCTTTCCAACTCCCACATTACCTTCTAACAGAACATGACCACGAGCAAAAATTGCGATAGTTAATGAGCGTATTGCTGGCGCCAGTCCTAAAACTACGCTGTTTAGCTCTTTTTCATACTGTAAGGCCCTGTTGCGCCATTGTGTCAATTCGTTTTCAGACATCACTATCCCGAAATAGTTACTTTCATTTAAGATGCGACGAATTACACCATCAATCCCTATCTACTGAATAGGGAATATCTCTGCTATAAAAAAGGATTATTTACTGTATTGATGGATTGATATGGTTTTTTTGCTAAAAGCGTGCTTAGGGTTGTTTCTGAAAACAGAAACGCCAATCAAAGATATAACAGCTCTTAGCTATTATTGGGTTTTGAAATAAACCAATTTGGTGCTAGTATCAATTTAGGATTACACCAATCAATAATGTTTAATTAAATATCACAGCTGCTTTTTTATACTTGAAGTGAGATTGGTGATTACAACTTCAAATAGCAACAGCTTTGCTATTTGTCAGGGCTTAGCGTTTTACTTTTTTGATAAGGGTAGTTAAACCAATATGCCGATATGAGCACACCATCTAGAAAATTGTATATTGCGTTAATTAGCATTCACGGTTTGATTAGAGGTAAAAATCTTGAGTTGGGTCGTGATGCGGATACTGGCGGTCAAACATTATATGTGCTTGAGTTGGCTCACGCTTTAAGTCGTCATCCTGAGGTAGCCAGAGTTGATTTGATCACACGGCTGGTGATTGATGAGTCTGTTGCTACTGATTATCAGATTCCAATAGAGCCGCTTTCTAATAATTTACGTATTGTGCGAATAGAAGCGGGGCCTGAGCGTTATATCGCCAAGGAACAATTATGGGATTATTTAGATGGCTTTGCCGATAATCTAGCCCAGTTTTTTAACGAGAATGATGCTTTTCCAGATTTAATCCACAGTCATTATGCTGATGCCGGGCTAGTTGCAGTTCACTTGTCCAATTTGCTTGCTATACCCTTGATTCATACAGGGCATTCTCTTGGCAGAGTAAAACGCAGTCGATTGCTGGCAAGCGGACTGAAACCGGATGAAATTGAACACGACTATAATATGTCGCGTCGTATTGAAGCGGAAGAGCTGACATTAGCTACAGCGAAACGCGTTATCACTAGTACACATCAGGAAATTGAACAACAATACGAATTATATGATTATTATCAGCCAGATTTAATGCGTGTTATTCCTCCCGGCACAGATCTGACTAAATTTAAACCTCCGGTAGGCAATGAAGCACAATCGGCCGTCTATCAACTGTTGGTTGAATATCTAAATCAACCTGATAAACCAATGATTTTAGCTCTATCTCGACCTGATATACGGAAAAATATAGGTATTTTAATAGAAGCGTTTGGGCAATCTATTGAGTTACAAAAATTAGCTAATTTGGTCATTATCGCTGGCAACAGAGATGATATTGACGATCTTGAGCTGGGTGCGCAAGAAGTGTTTCATGATCTGTTAGTAGCAATTGATCGTTATAACCTCTATGGCAAAGTAGCAATGCCCAAACATCATAAGCGTGAACAGGTACCGATGATTTATAGTGTCGCTGCCAATAGTGGTGGCATATTTGTTAATCCTGCTTTGACAGAACCATTTGGATTGACATTGATCGAAGCAGCGGCATCTGGATTACCAGTCGTTGCAACTGAAGATGGTGGCCCACAAGATATTATTGGTAACTGCCGCAACGGTGTTTTAATCGATCCGCTTGATGCGAATAACATCAGTAACGTGTTATTACTGTTACTGAAAGATAGTTCGTTACGACAAGGCTATATCAAAAATGGTTTGAAAGGCGTACGCGAGCACTATTCATGGCAGGCACATGCAGTTTCATATTTGGAGATGGTTCAGCCTATTATTGCTGATTCAGAATTGTTGCATGGAAAACCTGTCGAGCGTCGGGCTAGATTGAACGTGGAACTCGCCATAGAAAAAGAGTCACCATACAAACCTGTAAAACGAAGAACCAGATTGTATTCTGACCGTGCTATTGTCAGCGAATTAGACTTAAATTTGATTGGTGATGATGATGCATTGCAGCAGCTTTGTAATAAGATCCGGCAACATCGTAAAACAACAAAATTTGCTATATGCACCGGTCGCAGGCTGGATATGGCATTACGAATTATGCGTAAGCATGCGATTCCAGAACCAGATATTCTGATTACCAGTGGTGGCACGGAAATTTATCATGCACCGGAATTAAGTGCTGATACAGCTTGGGCCAGACATATCGATTATCAATGGACACCTCATAAAATAACGGCATTGTTAGACGGTTATCCCGGGCTAGAAAAACAAGCAAAGTTAGAACAAAGTCGGTTTAAACTCAGTTATTACATTGACCCTAATGTGGCGGATATCGACGAAATAAAACGGTTATTACTGCAAGAGGAACAGTCGGTTCATGTTCAAATGGCATTTGGTCAATTTCTTGATATTTTGCCGATGCGAGCATCAAAAGGAATGGCTTTACGCTATGTGGCAGACCGTTGGCAGATCCCACTTGAGCGTGTTTTTGTCGCTGGCGGTTCTGGTGCTGATGAGGACATGATGCGAGGCAATACGTTGGCTGCCGTTGTAGCAAATCGACATCATGAAGAATTATCACAATTGACCGATGTTGAAAAAATCTATTTTTCAAGCAAACCTTTTGCTGCTGGTATTCTAGAGGCGATTGAGTATTACGACTTTTTTAATCAGTGCCGAGATCCGAAGCAACGCCATTCCCTATGAAGCAACGTCGATTACTATTATGTACAGACATGGATAGAACGGTTATTCCAAATGGTACTCAGTCAGAACACCCAGATGCTCGGCTGCGATTTAGACAATTTTGTCAGCATCCTGGTGTGGCACTGGTTTATGTGACTGGGCGTGATAAAAAGCTGGTACAGCAAGCGATTAAAAATTATCACTTACCACTTGCTAATTATGCCATTACAGATGTTGGTACTAAGATTTATGTAATAGAACACGGTAGTTGGGTCGCATTAGATGCGTGGGAATTTGAAATTGGTAAAAGCTGGAATGGTAAAAATCATTATCAAATAAAACAGATTTTAAGCCATATTCCTGAACTGCTGTTACAGGAGAGCACGAAACAAAATACACATAAAGTCAGTTATTACTTGCCACTTTATAGTGATAAAGAGGGTGTGATCCAACAAATGAGAACGTGTTTAAAAGATAGTGGTGTTGAGGCCAGTGTGATTTGGAGCATTGATGAACTTAAGAAAATAGGCTTAATAGATGTATTGCCTCAAAATGCTAACAAGTTACATGCAATTGAATTTTTACAACACTATTTAGGTTATACCCTCGAAGAAACGGTTTTTGCAGGGGATAGTGGTAATGATTTACCGGTATTGGTCAGTCCTATCCAATCTATTTTGGTTGATAATGCCACCGCTGAAATCAAAGCAACGGCACAGCAATTAGCCAGGGAAAATGGCCATGAACAGGCATTGTATATTGCTAAACCTAACGCGTTTAACATGAATGCTAATTATTCTGCTGGTGTGTTAGAAGGAATTTGGCATTTTGCCCCCCAATTTCATGATGTACTACGATCAGATTGAGGTTCAATATGAACGATCATAAGCAGGTAGTTATTTTTGGAGAGGTATTATTCGACTGTTTTGCAACAGAAGAACAAATTTTAGGGGGAGCACCGTTTAATGTTGCATGGCATCTAAATGCATTTGGTGATGATCCTAAATTTATTTCCAGGGTTGGTGACGATCAACAAGGTCACACCATTGTCAAAGCAATGACTGACTGGGGTATGGATACCAACTATATCCAAGTCGATAATCAATACCCGACAGGAAGGGTGGATGTCACTGTCATTGATAATGAGCCTCACTATGACATCGTTTCAAATGTTGCTTATGATTTTATTGAACACATACACAAGCCAAATTTTCTGGGCACAGGCCTTATTTATCATGGCAGTTTGGCATTACGTAATCAACACGCTAATCATGCCTTCGAGCACTTGCTTGAACATACCAGTTTACCCGTATTTGTTGACGTTAATTTACGTCCACCGTGGTGGAATAAACACAAAATTGAACAGTGCTTATATCGGGCAACATGGGCTAAGTTAAATAAAGACGAGTTAGGTTTGATTGGATTCAATCAAGCTGACATCAAACTAGCAATAGCTCAATTACAAAGGGAATTTCAGTTAGATCAGGTCATTATTACACGAGGTGAACTGGGTGCACTTGTTTGTACGAAAAATCATCAATTTCATAATGTGAAGCCACCTGATGTTAATAAATTTGTTGATACAGTCGGTGCTGGAGATGCTTTTACGGCACGCTATATTCATGGTTTAGTGTCTGATGAAGCTATAGATGACACCATTGATGCAGCCCAGAAATTTGCAATCAAGGTAATAGGTTTACGCGGTGCAATCTCAACCGATCCTGATTTTTATAAGGACTTTATCGTTGTGTGAAAAGCGTTCTGAATGCTACACCATAACTAATATGAATACTGGATAAGAAACAGCGCTCACTAGAACTGCTGTGTTTAACAGCCTGATTACATTAGGGAAATAGAGTCTTGCACTATCCCTTATCCAGGATTCAGGTTAAATAAAATAAAATAATACAATGAGAAACGTATGTACGAACAAGTCTCACATTCTTTATTAAATGATATTCTCAACCACATTAAACCTGAAATTTCACGACAGGATTTGCGCCATTTTTATACGCGGCTTGGTGCTAATTTTTATGCGATTCATTCATTATTTTACAAGTTATATGGTCAGCGAGATGACTTTGAACAACAGGCACAACGTCTGGTTGAAACGATGGCCAGACAATATCTCAATCGTTCAGATAAATTAAAACAGCTCGATATCATTAGAGAAAAAGACTACAACTGGTTTTTAAGTCAGAAATGGGTTGGCATGGCACTTTATAGCAATGGTTTTGCTGGTAATTTAAAAGGCATGAAATCACATTTAAATTACGTTCAAGACTTAGGTGTCAACCTGCTGCACATAATGCCAATATTACGTTGTCCAGAAGGCCACAGTGATGGTGGTTATGCTGTCAGTGATTTTCGGGAAATTGACCCAAGGATAGGTACCTTAGATGACTTGCATGACTTAGCCGAGGCAATGCAGCAGCGTGATATGTTGCTAACACTTGATGTGGTTTTAAATCACACCTCAAATGAACATGAATGGGCACAACAAGCGCGTGCTGGTAGCCCTGATTATCAAGATTATTATTACACCTTCGACAGTCGTAATATCCCCGATATGTTTGAACAAAGCATGCCTGAAATTTTCCCGGAAAATGCACCCGGTAATTTTACCTGGGACCAAGAAATGGGTCGTTGGGTAATGACCGTATTTAATAGCTACCAATGGGATCTTAATTACAGTAATCCGGCTGTATTTATTGAAATGCTGGATATTATTTTGTTTTGGGCCAATCAAGGGGCTGATATTTTACGCTTGGATGCTGTTGCTTTTTTGTGGAAAAAAATTGGCAGTTCCTGTCAAAATGAACGAGAGGCACATTTGATTTTGCAGTTGTTGAAAGACTGTTGTCAGGTAACCTGTCCCGGTGTTTTGTTTATTGCGGAAGCGATTGTGGCACCGGTAGAAGTGACTAAATACTTCGGTGAAGATGCTGTTATAGCTAAAGAGTGTGAGATTGCTTATAACGCCACCTTCATGGCATTAATGTGGGATGCCGTTGCAACTAAAAATGCCAAATTATTAAATCAAGGTATTAAAAGTCTGCCGGTTAAATTAGAACGAGCAACCTGGTTAAATTATATACGTTGTCATGATGATATTGGCTTAGGATTTGATGACCAAGACATTGTTTTGGCTGGTTATAATCCGGCTAATCACCGCAAATTTATTATTGATTATTTCATCGGTAAGTTTGATGATTCACATGCCAGAGGTGTGCCATTTGGCCAAAATGATAAAACCGGTGATGCCAGAATATCTGGCTCATTAGCATCATTAATCGGTCTGCAATATGCCATTGAATTGGGTGATGAAAAGGCAATTGAGAATGCTATTAAAGCGATATTGCTGTTACATGGTCTAATCTTATCCTTCGGTGGAATTCCGTTGATTTATTATGGTGATGAAATTGGTACATGGAATGATTCAAACTATCTTAACGAGCCTGAAAAGATGGGCGATAGTCGCTGGGTGCATCGTCCGACCATAGATTGGAATAAAGCCAATCGTAGACACACATCAGGCACTATTGAATACAAGCTATTTAGTGCAATTAAGAGAATGATTGCTGTTCGAAAAGAAATTGAAGTGTTTGCTGATTTTAATAATCGCGAGCTGATCGAATCGAATAATCCTCATTTATTTGTTTTTGGTCGTTATAATCTAATTAAACCAAGTGAAGAAGTGTTGGTTGTGGCTAATTTTGATGTGAAACCACAATCACTTGCCCTAACTGATGTGAAAAATTGGGCGAGTGGTCAGCGAGGGCAGTTGGTTGATTTATACAGTGGACAAAAACCTGACTTATTTAAAAAGACATTGATTATTCCACCACTAACATTTTATTGGTTAACAGAAGTTTAAAGGTTAACTAACTCCATTTATGCTAATAAAGACTTGGCTCTGTTCTTCCATATACAGGTTAACTAAAATTAATTTTAGCTTCTAAATCGTTGCGAGAATCAGCATTGTGTGATGCTTGTTCTAATGTAATACGGCAAACTTTATACAGATCAAGCAAGGCATCATCAAAGAGACGCATACCTTTGTTACCACTGTTGACCATTGCTTGTTTAATTTTGCCCAAAGTGACGTTCAATACCAAATCTGAAATATGAGCTGTATTTAACATGACCTCAATGGCAACACAGCGCTTACACAACCATCAGAAATAATATAAGTGATTCCGCGAATCCGAAAATACTAAGCTAAGATAATCCTCATGCTTGAGAGCAATATCAAAAGTTAATTTTAAAAAAATATATCAGCCTTACATCTAGAATTTACTTTAACTTCCAACGCCACCATTTTGATAAAAAAGTAGTCATCCTTTCAGCTGTTTTTAGCTTATCTCCCACTTTAACAAAATCAAGCTAAGTCATTGTCCGTAAAAGAGGATTTTGTTTGTTCAGATGCTTGACAGCGACTATTGTCACTCCTATAGTGTCATTTAGTGGGTAAAAGTGGATCAAAGTGGATCAAACAAACTAAGGACAATATGTGTTTCGAGGCGTAGCAACTTTCAATCTGGATGCAAAAGGACGGATGGCCATTCCAGCCAAGTTCCGTAAGCATCTTGACGTCTGTTGTGAAGGGAGATTGATCGTGACAATTGATCATTCTGATCACTGTTTACAGCTTTACCCTATGCCCGAGTGGGAGGCAGTAGAACAAAAATTATCTGCTCTGCCAAGTTTAAATCCGCAAGTTCGTCGTTTGAAACGAATGTTGTTGGGTTATGCAACAGAGTGTGAGATGGATGGTAACGGCCGTATTTTGCTTCCAGCCAAGCTACGTGAATTTGCTGGTATTGAAAAAAATACGGTCATGATTGGTCAAGGTAATAAGTTTGAGTTGTGGGATGAGCACACTTGGAACACCTTGATGGATGAATGTCTGGAAGAAGATTTTGACGGTATTTTACCGGCCGAACTAGAAAGCCTATCCATTTAGGGCAAAATGTATGACCGAGAGCTACTCAGAACATTTACCCGTCCTGTTGAACGAGACAGTTGCCGCATTAGCGGTTAAACCTGATGGTATTTATATTGATGGTACCTTTGGCCGTGGTGGACATGCTCGCGCTATCTTAGCCCAATTATCTGATAAAGGTCGTTTACTTGGCTTGGATAAAGATCCTGCTGCAATTGCAGAAGGTCAGAAATTAGCTCAAGTTGATCAACGCTTTAGCATTGAACAATGTTCTTTTGCTGAACTCTCTTCACAGGTATATGACCATCTCTGGCAAGGCAAGGTCGACGGCATTCTGTTAGATATCGGTGTGTCTTCACCTCAACTTGATGTTGCTGAACGCGGTTTTAGTTTCCAAAAAGAGGGTCCGCTTGATATGCGGATGAATCCTGATGCCGGTATGAGTGCAGCGCAATGGTTGGCAATTGCAGAAATGGACGAGATTGCCACGGTGCTTAAAACGCTGGGTGAAGAACGTTTTGGAAAACGGATTGCAAGAGCAATTGTCGAAACACGTGAACACACACCTATAACCACAACCAAACAATTAGCGAACCTGATTGATAAAGCCAGTCCATTTCGTGAAAAACACAAACATCCGGCAACACGTAGTTTTCAAGCTATTCGTATTTTTATTAATAATGAATTAGGTGAATTAGAGTTGGCATTACAGCAGGCTGTTGATGTATTGGCTGTTGGTGGCCGACTTGCTGTGATTAGTTTTCATTCTTTAGAAGATCGTATCGTTAAGCGTTTTTTCCGTGATCAAGCGCGCGGTGATGATTTACCTGCTAACTTTCCTGTTACAGCGGATCAACTTAATCCTAAAATTCGCCTGGTTGGTAAGGCTGTTAAGGCTGGTGATGCTGAGCTGGCCCAAAATCCAAGAGCCCGTAGTGCAGTGCTTCGCATAGCGGAGAAATTAGCATGAGTTTTGGCTATGTTATCGAACAACTTCGCGCTCATTTTCCTATAGTGATCATGATTGCCTTATTGTTAGTTTCGGCAATATCCGTGATTTATACCAAGCATAAAACTCGGATAGAGTTCGTCATCCTTCAGAAATTAGAACAACATCGTGACAACCTCAATGAAGAATGGGGCAGGTTACTGTTAGAACAAAGTACATGGGCTACTCCGGGTCGAATCCAACAACAAGCACAACAACGTTTGAATATGATTGTACCTTCTGCTGACATGATTGTAGTGGTGCAACCATGAGTCGGCACAATCAGTCATCCAACCACACCAATGTTTGGCGCTTGAACCTCGTTAAACTCGTGTTTGTTGGCTTGGTATTGGGTCTTAGCTATCGACTTGCAGATATTCAGGTTATTCACCCTGATTTTTTAAGAAATCAAGGTGATGCGCGTCATCTCAGAAAAGTACCGATTGTTGCTCATCGAGGCATGATTGTAGATCGCCATGGTGAGCCGCTCGCCATTAGTACGCCTGTATTTTCAGTGTGGATGAATCCGCAAGAAATGACCAAAGATACACAGGTGGTTAAGGCCTTGGCCAAGGCCATAAATCTTGATAGTAAAACTATCAGTCGTAAGCTTAAACAAAATAAAAATCGAGAATTTGTTTATTTAAAACGTCGTGTTACCCCTGCAATTGTTGAAAAAGTAGAAGCACTGAATATTGCCGGTGTATCACTTCAACGCGAATACAAGCGTTATTATCCCGCTGGCGAAGTGGCTGCTCATATCATTGGTTTTACTAATGTTGATGATCATGGTCAGGAAGGTTTAGAACTTACCTATAATGATATTTTAACTGGTGTACCAGGCCTGGAACGGATGGTACGAGATAGTAAGGGTAATTTCGTAGAAGGTGGTGAACAATTAAAAGCAGCTAAGCATGGTGAAAGCATTAAGCTAAGCATCGATTTACGTTTGCAATATTTAGCTTATCAATCACTTAAAGCGGCTGTAAATAAACATCAAGCGCGTTCCGGTACAGCAGTTATTCTTGATGTCAATACTGGAGAAATTTTGGCGATGGTTAATCAACCATCATTTAATCCAAATAATCGTCATGGTTTAAAAAGTAGTGATTTCCGTAATCGCGCAGTAACTGATTTATTTGAACCCGGCTCAACGGTGAAACCCTTCACGGTGGCGACAGGGTTGAAGTCAGGCGAATTTACGACTTCAACCATTATTGATACGCGTCCGGGTTACATGATGGTGAGTGGTAAGCCCATAAAAGATCACCGTAATTATGGCCAAGTCGATCTTGCAACATTGATCGAAAAATCAAGTAATGTTGGTTCAAGTAAAATCGCTTTAGCGTTAAAACCTGATTATTTTTGGCAGGGCTTTGCCTCATTTGGATTAGGTGAGCCGACAGGATCGTACTTTCCAGGTGAGGCACTTGGTCGTCTACCCGATCCACAATCGTGGCGTACCTTAGATAGAGCAATATTGGCCTTTGGCTATGGTGTTTCAACAAGTGCTTTACAATTAGCTCGTGCGTACACGGTATTAGGTAATGGTGGCATTTTACGACCAGTGAGTTTTATTGCACGTGAGGAGGCACCCGTTGGTCGACGTGTTTTTTCCACTGATATCATGCATAACGTCGTTGATATGATGAAAAAAGTAATCGAACCGGGTGGTACGGCAACACGTGCGGCAGTAGCAAATTATTCTGTGGCAGGTAAAACAGGTACCGCCAAAAAAGCGGTAGCGGGTGGTTATGCAGATGATCGTTATATCTCAGTATTTGCAGGCGTTATCCCAGCCAATAATCCACGCCTATCAATGGTTGTTATGGTTGATGACCCACAAGGTAAAGACTATTACGGTGGCTTAGTTGCCGCACCTGTTTTTTCAGAAGTGATGACCGGCGCTATGCGTATTTTGAATATAGCACCTGATAGCTTGCCAACAACACAATTACTGGTGGCGCAGAAATGACATTACCAGTGAACTATACTCAAAACCTTGGTGCTTTGATCGCAGGCATGGTAGCAAATGTTCCAGAACAAACAGTGTCAGGTTTAAGCCTTGACAGCCGTAAAGTTGAGTCTGGATGGCTGTTTTTATCATTGGCTCAAAACGATCAACAACGTACAGCTTATTTAAAACAGGCGTTAGATTTGGGTGCAACTGTCATTTTATTTGATGTTGGCGTTGGTTTAACATTGGTTGAATCTAAGTTGATTGAAAGCGCCCAGGCTGAAGCCTATCCCATTTTACAACTAGCTCAAAATGCCAGTGAAATCGCAGCACGATATTATGATTTCCCTTCAGATAAAATGACGGTTATTGCCATAACAGGCACTAATGGCAAGACATCAGTAAGTCAATTCATAGCACAATCGCTTGATTATCTTGGCGTTGAATGTGGCGTTATCGGGACATTAGGCGTTGGAAAAATCGGCAACTTGTCGTCAACAGGCATGACCACTCCTGATCCCGTTTTGATGCAAGCTGTATTTGCTGAATTGTATAGTCAGGGTTGTAGCCATGTTGTGATTGAAGCATCGTCTCATGCCTTGGCACAAGGACGACTAAATAGTGTGGCGATTGATATTGCTATCTTAACGAACTTAAGTCGTGATCACCTTGATTATCACAACACGATGGAAGAATATGCGTTAGCCAAGAAACAGCTATTTATGTTTGAAGGCTTATCAACAGCAATACTCAACACTGCTGACGTGTTTGGTCAGTCATTGATTCAAGATTTAGTAGCAAATCAAACGGTGCGTGTTATCAGCTATAACGCGCATACACTAGATAACAGCACGTTGTCAGCAACTGCTATCGAAAGCCATTTGTCAGGTATGTCTTTTACTATTTCGTATCAAGAACAAACAGCACAGATTAAAAGCAGCTTATTAGGACGCTTTAATGTTGATAATTTACTTGCAACACTAGCCGGACTGGTTGCAATAGATGTTGGATTTGATCAAGCTTGTCAGGCAATTCAACAATGTCATGCTGTCGAAGGTCGTATGCAGACGTATTCTGCTCAAAATCAGGCAGAAGTTGTTATTGATTTTGCTCATACGCCAGATGCATTAACACAAGCATTAACGTCATTACGTACTCATTTACCTCAACAAGGTTTGTTGTGGTGTGTGTTTGGTTGTGGTGGAGATCGCGATAAGGGCAAACGTGCCGTTATGGGACAATGTGCCGAGCTTTATGCCGATAAAATTGTACTGACAGCCGATAATCCTAGAAGCGAAAACAACCACGAAATTGTTGCTGATATTTTAATGGGTATAACAAAGCCTGAAACTATTCATATTGAACATGATCGTCAGCAAGCAATTACTTTCGCTATTACTCATGCTTCACAACAAGATATCGTATTAGTTGCAGGCAAAGGCCATGAAAATTATCAAGAAATAGCAGGTAACAAAATTCCATTTAGCGATGCTAACGCCGTGGTTAAGGCATTACAGGCAGCAAATGATGATAATCACAGTATTGCGGAGGTTCAGTGATGAGCATGCACTTACTATTATCGCAAATTGCTGATGTCTTAGACTGTGTTAAACCAGACATTGATACTGTCGTTACAGGCACTACTATTGATAGCAGAAATGTTACTGCTGGAGATATGTTTATTGCACTTAAAGGCGAGCATGTTGATGGCCATGATTACCTCGCTGCAGCGCGTCAGGCCGGAGCAGTGGCTGCCATTGTTTCGGAACATCAAGATGATGAACTACCGCAACTGCTTGTGAGTGATGTTGTTTATGCTTTTGGCCAGTTAGCAGCATTTTGGCGATCACACTGTAAAACAAAATGTGTTGCAGTCACAGGTAGTAATGGCAAAACAACGGTTAAAGAAATGATTACAGCTATTTTGGCTGAGCAAGGCAGTGTGATCGCAACAATTGGTAATTTGAATAATGCACTCGGTGTTCCGTTAACGCTGACACGAATTGCGAAAGAATGTGATTATGCTGTTATTGAAATGGGTACAAATCATCCAGGTGAAATCGCACAATTAGTGGCATTAGTTCGACCCGATGTTGCTGTTATCACCAATGTTGGTGCAGCTCATCTGGAAGGTTTTGTTGATATTGATGGTGTGGCTACTGAAAAAGCATCTATTTATGATGGTTTGAAAAGTGGCGGTATTGCCGTTATTAATGCCGATATGCCGTATGCCACGCAATGGAAACAACAGTGCCAACCTAATGATACGGTCAGTTTTGCTTTAGACAATGATGCAGATATTAAGGCATTGGATCTAACGCTTGAGCCTTCATCCAGTCAATTTATGATCAAGATTGATAATGTCATGCATTTCATTAAATTACCGCTTCCGGGCAAACATAATGTAGCCAATGCACTTGCTGCTATTGCCGTGACTAACGCATTGTCTGTTCCCGTTGAAGCGATAGTGCGTGGCTTATCTAAGATGAAAGTCGTGCCGCACCGTTTGCAATTACGTCTTGCAATCAACGGTGCTCGTTTGATTGATGATACCTACAATGCAAACCCTACATCCTATGCACAGGCATTAGATGCTTTAAGGGCGTTTAATGATGAGCATTGGTTGGTGCTGGGTGATTTTGGTGAGCTCGGATCAGACAGTGAAAATATTCATAAACAATTAGGTTTAGATGCCAAAAACGTCGGCGTATCTCGCCTATTTACGGTTGGAACTGCAAGTAAACAGGCATGCCAAGCCTTTGGTGACGGTGCGAGTCACTTTGAGACACAACAAGCTTTACAAGCAGTATTAAAGCAAGAACTTAAAAAGGGTGTGACCTGTTTGATCAAAGGATCACATTTTATGCGTTTAGATAAGTTAGCCGATGCGTTAACACACGTAGGAGATCACTAATGCTGTTATATCTGAGCGACTATTTGGCACAATATTACAGTGGTTTTAATGTATTTCAGTATCTAACCTTAAGAGCGATTTTGGGTGTGGTTACTGCACTTGGCATTGCTTTGATTGTTGGGCCTACCATGATCCGTCATTTGAGTTTTAAACAAATTGGTCAAGTGGTGCGTAACGATGGTCCTGAATCACATTTAAGTAAATCAGGTACGCCAACGATGGGTGGTGCTTTGATTTTGGTTGCGATTGCTGTAAGTACACTTTTATGGGCTAATTTGAACAGTCGCTATGTATGGGTTGTCTTGCTGGTTACGCTACTATTTGGCGTAATTGGTTTTGTCGATGATTACATTAAATTAGTCCGTCAAGATCCTAAAGGTTTACTGAGTCGTTATAAGTATTTTTGGCAATCAGTTGTCGGTGCTGTTGCCGCTATTGCGTTATATCTCACTGCAACAGTTCCTGCTGAAACCCAGTTGATAGTTCCTTTTTTCAAAGACATCATTATTCCACTTGGCGGCTGGTATATGTTACTGACTTATTTGGTAGTTGTTGGCAGTAGTAATGCGGTAAACCTAACCGATGGACTTGACGGTTTAGCCATTATGCCGACAGTAATGATTGCGGGCGCATTAGCGATATTTAGTTACGTTACAGGCCATGTTGAATTTGCACGTTATTTATCTATTCCATATATACCTGGTGCTGGTGAATTAACCGTTTTTTGTGCAACGATGGTTGGCGCTGGCTTAGGTTTTCTTTGGTTTAATACGTATCCTGCTCAAGTTTTTATGGGCGATATCGGTGCGTTAGCACTAGGCGCAGCTTTGGGTATTGTTGCTGTGTTAGTTCGACAAGAACTGGTATTACTGATTATGGGCGGCGTGTTTGTTATTGAGACTTTATCAGTCGTGATTCAAGTTGCCTCATACAAGCTTCGTGGTAAACGCGTATTTCTAATGGCGCCTATTCATCATCATTTTGAATTAAAAGGCTGGCCAGAGCCACGCATTATTGTTCGATTCTGGATTATTACCGTGTTTCTTGTATTAGTTGGTTTGGCGAGCTTAAAAATTCGATGAGCGATCTTATGAATAAAAGTGAGCATTCACAGTCATTTTTAATCATTGGTTTAGGCCAAACAGGCTTGTCGTGTGCGCGATTTTTAGTCAAGCAAGGTTTTGCGGTAGCGGTGATGGATACACGAGATCAACCGCCTGCTTTAGCCATATTGCAAGCAGAACTACCTGAAGTATTGATTTTGACTGGTGGTATTCAGAGTGAGTGGTTACTTAGAAGCGATGTTATTGTACTAAGCCCAGGTATTGACCCACGGCTGCCTGACATTAAAGCAGCTCGAGATGCTGGCATAGAAATTATTGGTGATATAGAGCTATTTGCACGTTATGCCAATGCGCCAGTGATTGCAATTACTGGTTCAAATGGCAAAAGTACCGTCACAACAATGGTTGCTGAAATGGCTGTAACAGCAGGTAAAAAAATACAGGTTGGGGGTAACTTAGGTGTGCCAGCACTGGAATTGCTGACCGAGTCCGCTCCAGATTTTTATATCGTTGAACTGTCAAGCTTCCAATTGGAGACAGTGTCTTCATTAGATGCCTATGCTTCAGTTGTACTTAATGTCAGTCCAGATCATATGGACCGTTATGATAGCGTCGCACAATACCAGGATGCTAAAGCAAAAATTTACAGCGGTAGCGGTGTCAAAGTAATCAATCGTGATGATCCCATTGTAAATACCTGGAGTAATGATGACAGGTATGATCTTGGATTTACACTTGCGCAACCTAACAATGACGACTTTGGTGTCATTTCACGTGGTGGAGAATTGTGGTTGGCACAGTCTGATCATGCACTGATAGCGGTCAATGAAATGCAGGTATCAGGCAAGCATAATGTCGCAAACGCGCTAGCAGCTTTGGCATTAGGCTATGCGATGGAATTGCCGATGTTGGCTATGTTAACAGCGATACAAAGTTACCGTGGCTTACCACATCGCTGTAACCTAGTGGCTGAACAGCACGGTATCCGTTGGATTGATGATTCAAAAGCAACCAATGTTGGTGCGTGTATAGCAGCTATAGAAGGTTTAGCCGATAGCGGTGACATTATTTTAATTGCCGGTGGTGTTGGTAAAGATCAGGACTTTTCTGCATTGACACCCGTTTTAAAAGCACATGTTCGTGCCATTGTATTACTAGGCCAGGATGCCAGTTTAATTGAACAGCTTGTGCCAAAAAGCCTGATCAAAGTAAATGCTAGTGATATGAAGGATGCTGTTGAGCGAGCCAATGAAATTGCTCAAGAAGGCGACATAGTACTGCTATCACCAGCCTGTGCCAGTTTTGATATGTTTTCAGGCTATGCCCAGCGTGGTGAAAAATTTGATGAAGCAGTCAAGGATGTGATTGCATGATGTTGCCAACATACACTATGGATCGCAGTTTAATATTTGTCGTTCTGATGCTGCTTGGCATTGGGTTAGTCATGGTTGGATCCGCTTCGATCTCAATTGCTGATAATAAATTACATCAGCCATTTTATTTCTTTAACAGACAGTTAGTTTTTGCCTGCATTGGTTTAGCATCTGCTTGGTGCGTGATTAATATTCGCCTGTCGATCTGGAGAAAAATAGCGCCTATGTTGTTAATGATAGGGGTTGTGCTGTTAATTCTGGTGCTTATTCCAGGTATAGGGCGAGAAGTAAATGGTAGTCGTCGCTGGTTACCTTTAGGCCCCGTCAATGTCCAGGTTGCTGAACTAATAAAACTATTCTCGATAATTTATATCGCTGATTATTTACAGCGTAATCACGGTCAGTTAACGGTTTCTTTCTTTAAAATTTTTGCGCCATTATTTTTATTAGCAGTAGCGGCATTATTATTGTTGATACAGCCAGACATGGGATCCGTGGTTGTTATCTTATCAACCGTGTTAGTGATGTTATTTCTTGGTGGTGCTCGTTTGGATGTGTTTGCCACGTTAATAGGTATTCTTGCCATGTTATTTGCAGCGCTGGTGTGGGTCGCGCCATACAGAATGCAGCGTTTGCAAAGTTTTATGGATCCATGGGCCGACCCTTATGGTAGTGGTTTTCAACTCACCCAAGCATTGATTGCATTTGGACGTGGTGATTGGCTAGGCGTTGGTTTAGGCAGTAGCATGCAAAAACTATTCTATTTACCTGAAGCCCATACTGACTTTTTGTATTCGATTCTTGCTGAAGAATTGGGGCTGATAGGTGCGATCAGTGTGCTCATTCTATTTGCTGTTTTTGTATGGCGAGCATTGGCAATTGGTCGTGCAGCTGAATGTGCTGGACAGATCTTCGGTGCTCAGATTGCCTATGGCATTGGTATTTGGCTAGGGCTACAAGCCTGCGTCAATATGGGAGTCAATATGGGCGCTTTACCAACTAAAGGCTTAACACTACCGTTAATGAGTTACGGTGGTAGTAGTTTGGTGTTGGTATGTATCGCAATAGCGCTATTATTTCGTGTTGATCTTGAAACCCGTTTTCCTGAACAAGCAGCAGTGAGGGTGAAACGATGATTCCTCGTATTTTGATTATGGCGGGTGGTACAGGTGGACATGTGTTTCCAGCGTTGGCGGTTGCACAGGTATTGGCGCAACAAGGTACTGACGTTCATTGGATGGGTACAGCCAGAGGAATTGAAGCAAAATTAGTCCCTGATGCTGGTTATCCGCTATCTCTGATACATGTAACTGGTTTACGTGGAAACGGTATCTTAGGTTGGTTGCTTGCCCCATTTAAATTACTAAAAGCAGTGATTGAAGCGATAGTTGCAATCAGAAAAATTCAGCCTGATGTTGTATTGGGATTAGGTGGTTTTGCATCAGGTCCAGGTGGCGTTGCAGCATGGCTATTAAGAAAACCATTGGTGATTCATGAGCAAAACGCCATCCCTGGTCTTACAAACAGGCTATTAGCTCGCTTGGCAAAACGTGTATTAGAGGCGTTTCCAAATAGCTTTGATAGCGGGTTTGATGCAAAATGGGTAGGTAATCCTGTTCGAGAGTCGATTGCTAATTCGGTTCCACCAGAACAGCGTTTTAGTTCGGCAGAACACCAAACTAGCGCAAACTTATTGGTACTCGGAGGTAGCTTAGGTGCTAAATCCCTAAATACAGTATTACCTGAAGCACTGGCCTTATTTGACGAAGAACAGCGTCCACATGTGAGACATCAATGTGGCAGTAGACATTATGAAGAATGTCACAAAGCGTATGAAAAAGCAGGTGTGAATGCTCACATTACAACATTTGTAGATGATATGGCTGAAGCCTATCAATGGGCTGATCTAGTGGTGTGTCGAGCGGGAGCCCTTACTATTGCTGAACTCTCAGCTATTGGCGTTGCATCATTGTTAGTGCCATATCCTTATGCGGTTGATGATCACCAAACACATAATGCCTCAGCATTAGTGATGGCAGGTGGCGCACATTTAATTAAAGACAGTGAACTGTCAGCGACCGAATTAGCTGAACATATCCGTTCATTACTAACAGATAAAACACATTTATTAGCCATGGCAAAAGCTGCAAGAACGCAAGCCAAACCAGAAGCAGCCAAAACAATTGCTCAAAAGTGTGAAGAGGTTTGTCATGGATAAATTGACATCAGCAATGCAAAGTCGAGTTAAACATATCCACTTCATTGGTATCGGTGGTGTCGGTATGGGTGGCATAGCTGAAGTGTTATTGAATTTGGGCTATCAGGTTTCAGGTTCAGATTTAAGTGAAAACACACTGATTGCACATTTGCGAGAATTAGGTGCGACGGTGAAAATTGGTCATGATGCCCGTTATTTAGCTGGTGCTGATGTTGTTGTTGTATCGACAGCCATTGATCAGGCAAATCCTGAATTGGTGGCAGCGAAAGACGCACGGATCCCAGTCGTGCCACGTGCTGAAATGTTGGCGGAACTGATGCGTTTTAGTTATGGCATAGCGGTAGCAGGTACTCACGGTAAGACCACTACAACAAGTCTGGTTGCCGCCTTATTGAGTGAAGGCGAATTAGATCCAACCTTTGTTATTGGCGGACGATTAAACAGTGCTGGCAGTAATGCAAAATTAGGCAGTGGACGTTACTTGGTTGCAGAAGCAGATGAGAGTGATGCGTCATTCTTATATTTGCAGCCCGTCATTTCGGTAGTGACCAATATTGATGAAGATCATATGGCAACGTATGACGGTGACTTCAACAAATTAAAAGATACATTTATTGAGTTTTTACATCATTTGCCATTTTACGGCTTAGCAGTGATGTGTATTGATGATCCTGTTGTAAGAACTATCTTGCCCGAAGTGACACGTCCAGTATTGACCTACGGCATGGCTGATGATGCCGATTTGCAGATCTCGGACTTACAACAAGCCAATGGTCAAAGTCATTTCACGGTGACAGATAACAGAATAAATGAACGTTTTGATGTAATGCTGAATATGCCCGGTCTGCACAATGCGTTAAATGCGACTGCAGCCATCATTATTGCACGGAATTTAGGCGTATCTGTTGAAGCTTGCCAGGCAGGGTTGAGCAAATTTTCAGGTGTTGGACGTCGCTTTAATATTTTGGGTGAATTATCAGTTCAAAATAATAAGGTGTTGATGATCGATGATTATGGACATCATCCAACCGAATTGGCGGCAACCATTGCTGCGACCCGTGCCAGCTGGCCTGATCGGCGTTTAGCAGTGGTATTTCAACCACATCGCTATAGTCGTACACGGGATTTATTCGAAGACTTTGCCCAGATCTTATCAACAGTGGATGTGTTGGTGATGTTAGAAGTCTATCCAGCTGGTGAAGGCAAAATTGCTGGAGCGGATAGTAAGAGTTTATGTCGCGCAATACGTCTACGTGGACAAGTTGAACCAGTGTTTGTTGAAAGCCGTGAGGCCTTATTCGATATTTTGCCCGGCTTGTTAACAAATAATGATGTGTTACTAACAATGGGTGCCGGTGATATTGGTGCAATAGCGCGTGAGTTAGAAATAAAACTTGGAGAAAAAAGCTAATGGTGGCCTTGTTTAATAATTTACAAGGCGAATTAAGTCTTAATGAGCCATTATCAAAATATACTTCGTGGCGAGTGGGCGGCACTGCTCATCGTTTTTATAAACCCAAAGACCGTCAGGACCTTGCTGTGTTTTTGGCACAACTTCCAGCAGGCGAACCGATCTTATGGTTAGGCCTAGGTAGTAACGTATTGATACGCGATGGCGGTTTTCCTGGAACGGTTATCGCAACGGCTGGTGCATTACAAGATATTGACGTTATTGGGCAGACGGTTGTAGCTGAAGTGGGTGTTTACTGTAGTAAATTAGCCAAAAAAGCAGCAAAAGCAGGTTTGTCTGGCGCAGCATTTTTAGCTGGAATACCAGGCACAATTGGTGGTGCTTTAGCGATGAATGCAGGTGCTCATCAAGCAGACACATGGTCGTATGTAACATCTGTCACCACAGTCAATAGACAAGGTGAATTCAAACAACATCAGCCAAGTGATTTTGAGATTGCATATAGATACGTTAAAGGCCCAGAAGATGAATGGTTTATATCTGCAACATTGATGCTTGAGCAAGGTGATGCTGAGCTTGAACTTGATTTGATTAAAACCTTATTGAAAAAACGTAATCTCAGTCAACCCACAAACCAACCGTGTGCAGGTTCGGTGTTTAGAAATCCTGACAATGATTTTGCAGGTCGGTTAATTGAAACTACGGGACTTAAAGGCTTGCGAGTGGGTGGCGCTCAAGTTTCTGAAAAACATGCCAATTTCATCGTGAGTGATACGACGGCAACAGCGGCAGATATTGAGACATTAATAGCGTTAGTGCAGCAAAAAGTGGAAACAGCACAAGGCATACGTTTAACACCCGAAGTCCACATTATAGGCGAGCAGGCATGAGTAACAAGCGCGTAATGTCTGCTAGTGACTTTGGCAAAGTTGCGGTGTTGATGGGCGGACTATCTGCTGAACGCGAGATTTCATTAATTAGTGGTCAAGCTGTGTTAACTGCTTTGCTAGAGCAAGGAGTTGATGCTCATAAAGTTGATGTTGGATTAGATATCAGTCAACAACTGGTAGCAGGTCAATTTGATCGTGCCTTTAATGTGTTACATGGCCGTGGTGGTGAAGATGGTCAAATTCAGGGTGTATTACAGTCATTAGCGATTCCATTCACTGGTAGTGATGTCACTGGCGCAGTGTTATCGATGAATAAGATGATTAGCAAGCAAATCTGGTTGCAACAAGGTTTGCCAACAGCTGCATTTGAACAGGTCACTATTGATAGTGATGTTAACGATATCGTCGTACGATTAGGTCTGCCGTTGATGGTGAAACCGGTTAATGAAGGTTCAAGTATCGGTATGACCAAGGTTAATTCGAAAGATGACTTGGCTAAGGCAATTGCCTTAGCAACACACTATGATGCTGAAGTTATCGTTGAAACCTGGATTTTAGGCGAAGAATATACAGTTGCCATTTTGGATCAGCAGGCATTACCGGCTATTCAATTGAAAACGCCACATGAGTTTTATGATTTTGATGCTAAATATAAAGCAAATACCACGCAATATCTTTGCCCATGTGGTTTAGCTGAAAATGATGAGAAATACTGTCAGCAGTTAGCCTTGGATGCGTTTAATGCTTTACGAATGAAAGGTTGGGGTCGCATTGATTTTATGCGAGATCAAGCAGGTAAGTTTTATCTGTTAGAAGCCAATAGCGTACCAGGAATGACCGATCATAGTTTAGTCCCGATGGCAGCAAAACAATCTGGGCGTAGTTTTAATGAGTTGGTTTGGCAGATTTTAGAATCCAGTGTTGGGGTGACGAGATGATCTTCAACAACACAACAAAACGTGGTGCCAGCCGTAAGCCGGTGCGTAAACAACGTCAACCGATTGTTTGGCAACATTTTATTAAACATACGTTTGCTGTTGTGTTTGTGCTGGTATCTTTGACAGGTGCTTTTTATCTGGTTCAAGACGATACCTTGCCCATTTTGCATGTGACAGTTGAAGGTGAGTTTAATCATGTTGATCGTGATGATTTTGTCGCTGCAGTAAGCCCTTATGCCCGAGGCAGTTTCATGAGTGTCGATGTGGCTAGTCTTAGACATGCGGGTGAATCACTACCATGGGTTAAACAACTGCAGATCAGACGCGTTTGGCCTGATAGCTTACATTTTATTGTTGAGGAACATGAGGCTCTAGCACAATGGGGTGATGGCGGATTAATTAGCCGTGATGGTTCATTGTTTTTCCCACCAGCAGACAGTTTTCCTTCCGGCTTAGCGGTGTTGAGTGGTCCAGAACAAAATCATCTGTTGGTGACACAGCGATATCAGCAAATGCAAGCAATGTTAAGCAAGCAAGATTTAACAATTGAACGATTAGAAATGGATGGAAGAAGAGCATGGTCTCTTAGTTTTACCAATGGCATTAGCGTTCAGTTAGGACGTGATAATAGTCAAAAACGTTTTGAGCGATTCATACGTGTTTTTGAACATGGATTAAAAGATTTTCAACACCAAATACAAACCATGGATATGCGTTATACCAATGGTCTGGCAGTACAGTGGAAACACGATAAAAAACCTGATTTTAATGGAACAGTGTGATGGTTATGACAAAAAAGAATGATAAAGATTTAATCGTCGGACTAGATATTGGCACCTCTAAAGTGGTTGCAATTGTGGCAGCACCGATACCTAATCCAGGTCCGAGTGAGCCGAAGCTGGAGATTATTGGTATAGGTTCGCACCCTGCACGAGGCATGAAAAAAGGCGTTGTCGTTAATATCGAGTCGACTGTGCAATCAATTCAACGTGCAGTAGAAGAAGCTGAGTTGATGGCCGGTTGTCAAATCCATTCAGTTTATGCCGGGATTGCAGGTAGCCATATTCGTAGCTTGAACTCACATGGCACTGTTGCCATACGAGATAAGGAGGTAACACAAGGTGATATCGATCGTGTATTAGATGCTGCAAAAGCGGTGCATTTCCCTGGTGATCAACAATTACTGCATGTGATGCCACAGGAATACATCATTGATAATCAGGAAGGTATTCGTGAGCCCATTGGCATGTCAGGCGTGCGCCTGGAAGCAAAAGTCCATCTTATTACCGGTGCGGTTAGTGCGGCTCAAAACATTAGTAAATGTATAGAGCGTTGTGGTTTATCAGTTGATGGCATCATTCTGGAACAAATGGCATCAAGCTATTCAGTATTAGAACATGATGAAAAAGAATTAGGCGTGTGTTTAGTTGATATTGGTGGCGGCACAACTGACATAGCGGTGTTTATTGATGGTGCTATACGTCATACCGCTGTGATCCCTATTGCTGGCGATCAGGTCACTAATGATATTGCGGTTGCATTAAGAACGCCGACGCAATATGCCGAAGAAATCAAGATGAAATATGCCTGTGCGTTAACTCAACTCGCTCGTGAAGATGAAACGATTGAAGTGCCAAGCGTGGGTGATAGGCCACCACGTCAATTAGCGAGACAGACATTAGCCGAAGTGGTTGAGCCTCGTTATGAGGAACTATTAATGTTAGTGCAAGCAGAATTAAGACGAAGTGGATTTGAAGAGCTGTTAGCGGCTGGTGTGGTGCTAACCGGCGGTAGCTCAAAAATGGAAGGTGTGATTGAACTGGCAGAAGAAGTATTTCATTTACCGGTTCGACTGGGCCTGCCACAACATGTCGGTGGATTAGTAGAGGTTGTACGTAATCCTATTCATGCAACAGGTGTTGGATTGTTGTTGTTTGGTTGCGAAGAAGAATCACTCGGACAGTCTGAAGTAAAAAAAGGCAGTGGTATGAAATCTATGCTGGCAAGGATGAAAAGCTGGTTTCAAGGTAATTTTTAAACAATAACAAACTAAATTTAGATTAAATAGTAGTAACTCTGGGGAGAGAAAAAATGACATTTGAACTTATCGACACATATACACAAAATGCGGTCATCAAAGTAATAGGTGTTGGCGGCGGCGGCGGTAATGCTTTGGAACATATGGTACTCAATGAAATTGAAGGTGTAGATTTCATTTGTGCCAATACTGATGCCCAGGCATTACGCAAAAGCGCTGCAACGACTCACTTACAATTAGGTACTGATATTACTAAAGGTTTGGGAGCAGGAGCTAACCCTGATATTGGTCGTCAGGCTGCATTAGAAGATCGTGAACGTATCATGGAGGTCATTAAAGGCGCTGATATGATATTTATCGCTGCTGGTATGGGCGGTGGCACAGGTACAGGGGCTGCACCTGTTGTCGCTCAGGTTGCTAAAGAAATGGGAATTTTAACTGTTGCAGTTGTGACTAAACCTTTCCCATTTGAAGGTAGCAAACGTCTGAAAGTTGCAAATGCTGGTTTGGCTGAATTAAGTCAGCATGTTGACTCATTAATCACCATTCCAAATGAAAAATTGCTTGCGGTATTAGGCAAAGAGATGAGTTTGTTGAATGCGTTTAAAGCAGCCAATGATGTTTTACTTGGTGCCGTGCAAGGTATTGCTGAATTAATTACACGTGAAGGTATGATTAACGTTGACTTTGCTGACGTTAGAACAGTAATGTCAGAAATGGGTATGGCGATGATGGGTACTGGTCGTGCGACAGGTGAAAATCGTGCTGTCGAAGCGGCACAACATGCTGTTTCAAGCCCACTATTAGAAGATGTTGATTTGGCAGGTGCGCGAGGTGTCTTGGTTAATATTACTGCTGGTTTGGATATGACTATCAGTGAATTTGAAGCTGTCGGTAATATCGTGAAAGATTTTGCCTCTGAAGATGCAACCGTTGTTGTTGGAACAGTCATTGATCCTGAAATGACCGATGAATTACGGGTGACGGTAGTAGCAACAGGTTTAGGTTCGCCACATGTTGCTAAAGTGGCTGTGACTCCTGAAGTAATTGCAAGTCAGATTGAGATTGTCAAAAAACCTGTTGATATCAACTATGATGAACCAACCATAATTCGTCAGAAAGGTTTAGCTCAAAATAAACAGGTCGCGAATAGTGATGTGAATATGGAATATCTTGATGTGCCCGCATTTTTACGCCGTCAGGCTGATTAATGATTTCAGGCTATATCTATATCGCTGATATGAGCTAGCATGTGATATTATGTGTCGTTCATTGTTAAACGAATATGGGGGATTGCGCCGTGATTAAGCAACGAACATTGAAAAATGTGATTCGTGCGACCGGTGTTGGGTTGCATAGTGGCGATACGGTCTATTTGACCTTGCGGCCTGCTGCCCCTGATACAGGCATAGTATTTCGACGGGTTGATCTCGATCCTGCTGTTGTAATTCGTGCCAAAGCTGAAAATGTTGGTGAAACAGCACTGTCAACGACCTTGATCGAGCATGGTCACAAAATATCGACAGTTGAGCATTTATTGTCAGCATTTGCAGGTTTAGGTATCGATAATGCCTATATCGATCTCAATGCCGCTGAAGTTCCAATTATGGATGGAAGTGCAGGCCCGTTTGTATTTTTAGTTCAATCCGCTGGTATTGAAGAGCAAGCTGCCGCCAAAAAATTTATTCGAATTAAACAGCCTGTTGTGTATGAAGATGGTGATAAATGGGCCAAGTTTGAAGAATTTGATGGGTTTAAGGTGAATTTCACTATTGATTTTAAACATCCCGCTTTTACTGGCCGTCCCCAGCAGGTAGAAGTTGATTTTTCATCAACATCATTTGTACGTGAAGTGAGTCGAGCACGTACATTTGGTTTTATGAAGGACATCGAAAAGTTAAGAGAAAATAACCTTGCTCTTGGCGGCAGTATTGATAATGCCATTGTCGTTGACGATTACCGAGTTCTTAACGAAGATGGTCTTCGTTATGAAGATGAATTTGTACGTCATAAAGTATTAGATGTCATTGGCGATCTATATTTACTTGGTTATAGCTTGATTGGCTCATTTAGTGGCTATAAATCTGGCCATGAGATCAATAACAAATTATTACGCAAGTTGTTAGCCCAAGAAGATGCATGGGAATTGGTCACGTTTGAAGATGAAAAAGATGCGCCTATTGTATTTAGTCGCCCTGCCGCTTCAATAGTATCTTAAGAGTGACGCTTAGCTAGTTTTTCAAGTGCAGTTTTGAGTGAGCCATCTTCAAGATCGTGTGCAGTTTGTTGTATGGTCCTAGCTGCATTTTCAGGCATCGAAAGCATATTTGTATTAGGGTTATTAAGTGGTATATGATGCGGTTTGACTTTGACTATGATTTTACTAAATGATCGGTCAAGTTGATCTGATAGGGTTTTACAAAGGATAGGTGCTTGAAATCTAACCATACTGGCCAATGATGCATTATCTGTGTGAATGATCAGGGTGTCGTCTTTGATATTTGCAAGGCGACAATGTGCTGAATACTGTGGCGGTAAAGATTGTTGAAGTACGTGATTAAGCTGAGCTAATAGCTGAGTATGTTGGGATAACCTTTTCAATATATCGTTTTGTTGATAGACATTTTTTATATGATTGAGTCTATTTTTCATCATGGTAGTTGTGAACCAATAATAAGGGCAAACATGCAAATTATCATTATCTCACCCAATGGCAAGACTCCTAAACACTGGCATTTAACGCCATTCAAATTAGCCACCGTATTTCTCATTTGTTTAAGTATTGTTTTCGCCTCAGCATCATTCATCAATAAATTAACGCTTCAGACTCCAGATAGCAATATAACACTACCACGTGTTCAAGCGATTCCTGATTTAGTCAGCAATAATACCGACACTACAACCGAGCAAAATGATCAAGTGCAAGCTTATTTTGCAAAACGTTTAGGTGGCTTGCAGGCTGAAACAATACGATTGAAGGCGCTTACAGAAAAACTGGCGATGATGTCAGGATTTGATACCAGTGAATTTTTGCTAGATGAAGAGCCCGGTCAAGGTGGTCTCGATCAGGAAGGTATTTCCTTTAACGAAGACGATTTTGCGCTTAACCTTACCTCACTTGAGCAAACCTTGAGTAAACAGTCTTTGCAATTGAGTCATTTACAGAATTATTTGCTAACTGAAGATACTATTAAATCAGCGATACCCAGTGGCAAGCCAATTAAAGGTGGTTGGATTTCATCCTATTTTGGATATCGAACTGATCCATTTAACGGCAAAAAAGTATTTCATAAAGGAGTGGATTTTGCTGGCAAGGAAGGCAGTAAAGTTTATACTGTCGCTGACGGAATTATCAGTTGGAAAGGCCGACGTAGTGGTTATGGTGAACTAGTAGAAATTGATCATGGTAACGGTTATGTCACGCGTTACGCTCATAATAAAACAGTTATAGCTGATCTGGGTGAGAAAGTGTCAAAAGGTCAGGCTATTGCTCTGATGGGGTCAACCGGGCGTTCTACCGGCCCTCATGTTCATTTTGAAGTGTTACGTGATGGAAAACAGGTTAATCCCTACAAGTTTGTTAAGCGATAAGGCTTGCATTCTGTTCTGATGTTCCCCACATGTCTAAATAGACCTGACAGGTCACACACGTTATAATCACGCGATTTTTTCGAATAATTTCAGGCAGATTGACTGTCAAAATACAGGTAGTATTGAGTAATGGTAAGCAAGTTTTTCAGTAAAATCTTTGGCAGTCGAAATGAGCGAGTGCTTAAACAGTTACGTAAAATTGTCGATCAAATAAATAGTTTTGAACCCGAAATTGAACAATTGAATGATGCTGCTTTACAAGCTAAAACAGCCGAATTTAAACAGCGCCTGGCAGACGGACAATCGCTCGATGCGATTTTGCCAGAAGCCTTTGCAGTAGTACGAGAAGCAAGTAAACGTGTACTTGGAATGCGACATTTTGATGTGCAATTGATCGGTGGTATGGTGCTCAACGACGGTAAAATTGCTGAAATGCGTACTGGTGAAGGTAAAACGCTAGTCGCAACCCTGGCAATTTATTTGAACGCGCTTGAAGGTGAAGGGGTTCACTTAGTTACAGTTAATGATTACCTTGCCCAACGTGATGCCGCTTTGATGGGGCAACTTTATGGCTTTTTAGGATTATCTACTGGCGTTATTATTTCAGGTATGCCACAAGATCAACGTCGCCAAGCCTACGCTGCTGATATTACCTACGGCACCAATAATGAATTTGGCTTTGATTACCTGCGTGACAATATGGCGTTTAGTCTTGGAGAAAAGGTACAGCGAGGCCTTAATTTTGCTGTAGTCGACGAGGTCGATTCAATCCTAATCGATGAAGCACGTACACCACTTATTATTTCTGGTCAGGCCGAAAATAGCTCTGATTTATATAGAAGCGTCAACGTCTTAATTCCTAACTTAAGCCAACAAATTGGTGAAGGTGATGAAGTAGAAGTTGCTGGTGATTACACCTTAGATGAAAAAGCCAAGCAAGTTCATTTCACTGAAGCTGGTCATGAAAAAATCGAAAATCTATTAATTGAAATTGGTCTGTTAGATCCAAATGCAAGTTTATATGATGCTGCCAACATAGGCTTAATGCATCACGTCACAGCAGCATTACGTGCTCATGTTTTATTCCAGCGCGATGTTGATTACATAGTGCAAGAGAATCAGATCGTTATTGTTGATGAGTTTACGGGGCGTACTATGCCTGGTCGCCGTTGGTCAGAAGGGTTACATCAAGCGGTAGAAGCAAAAGAAGGCGTTGAAATTCAACATGAAAATCAAACCTTGGCATCAATAACATTCCAAAATTATTTCCGTTTGTATAACAAATTATCGGGCATGACCGGTACTGCCGATACAGAAGCGTTTGAATTACAGTCTATTTATGGACTTGAAGTTATTGTTATTCCTACGCATCGCCCAATGCAGCGTAAAGATGAAGCTGACCAAATTTATTTAACCCAAAAAGAAAAATTTGATGCGATTGTCAATGATATTAAAAATTGTATTGAACGCAAACAGCCTGTTTTAGTCGGTACATCATCGGTTGAAAGTTCAGAATATCTGCACGAATTATTAGTGAAAGAAAAAATTCAACATGAAGTGCTTAATGCAAAACAACATGAACGTGAAGCGCATATTATTGCTCAAGCTGGGCAACCAGCTGCAGTAACCATTGCTACAAATATGGCTGGTCGTGGTACTGATATTGTTTTAGGTGGTAACTTAGAAGCTGAATTAGCGACATTAGATGAATCTGCAACTGATGCTGAAAAACAAGCGATTAAAGATGGATGGCAACAGCGACATCAACACGTTTTAGACGCGGGTGGTTTGCATATTATAGGTTCAGAACGTCATGAATCACGTCGTATCGATAACCAATTACGTGGTCGTTCAGGTCGTCAAGGTGATGCGGGTTCAAGTCGTTTCTATTTATCATTAGAAGATAATTTAATGCGAATTTTTGCTTCAGAGCGTATGGCTGGCTTGATGCAAAAACTTGGAATGGAAGAGGGTGAAGCGATTGAACATCCTTGGGTTTCACGTGCCATTGAAAATGCACAACGTAAAGTTGAAGGCCATAACTTCGATATTCGCAAACAATTATTAGAATTTGATGACGTTGCTAATGATCAACGTAAAGTGATCTATGAACAACGTAATGAGCTTATGGCGGCTGACGATGTATCTGAAACCGTTATTTCTATGCGTGAAACAGTTATTGATGATGTGATTGATAACTATATTCCGCCTAATAGTATTGATGAGCAATGGAATATTGATGGTTTACAACAAGCACTACGAGATGACTTTGCTCTAGATTTGGATATTGCCAATTGGTTGGAAAATGATGACGAGTTACACGAACAATCATTACGTCAACGTATTCTGGAAGCGGCCGAGCAAGCATGCTTGGTAAAAGAAGAATTTGTGGGCGCTGAAATCATGCGTCACTTCGAAAAAGCGATCATGTTGCAAACACTTGATGCCCAGTGGAAAGAGCATTTGGCTCAAATGGATTATTTACGTCAAGGCATTAATTTACGTGGTTATGCCCAAAAAGATCCAAAACAAGAATTTAAACGTGAAGCATTTAATATGTTCACCTCTATGCTTGAAAGCATTAAACATGATGTGATTTCATTGATTTCTCGTGTACAAGTGCGTGCCCAAGAAGATGTTGAAGCGGTTGAACAACAACGTCGCCAAGCAGGCGCAGTTGAATATCAACATGATCAATCCGATGCTATGGGCGATGATTCAGAGCAAGATGCTATGCCGACACACCAAGAACCAATTACTCGTGATGGTCGTAAAGTCGGTCGTAATGATCCATGTCCTTGCGGTTCAGGTAAAAAATTCAAACAATGCCATGGGGCGATTAATTAATGCCAGTTAATCTTTCTGCGCCGCAAGCAAAAGCTTTATTACCAATAGCTGGAATTAAATTGGGCATTAGCAGTGCCGGCATTAAAAAAGTCGGTCGTCCTGATATTGTTTTAATTGAAATGGCAGAGGGAACAACCACCTCGGCTGTTTACACTAAAAATGCATTTTGTGCTGCGCCAGTACATTTATGCAAACAACATCAAAGTGAAACATCACCACGTTATTTATTAATTAATTCTGGTAATGCCAATGCAGGAACTGGCGAGCAAGGTATGGCAAATGCCAAAACCTGTTGTCAGTATGTTGCCGATGTAGCACATGTTGCTGCAAATACGGTGTTACCTTTTTCTACCGGTGTGATCGGGCAACAATTAATACTCGAAAAATTTGAAGCAGCGATCCCCAATGCTTATCAAGCACTTTCAGTTGACAATTGGTTTGCTGCAGCACATGCCATTATGACGACGGATACTATTGCTAAAGGCTTGTCTAAGCAGATTGAATTTGATGGCAAGACTGTGACTGTAACGGGTATGGCTAAAGGTTCAGGCATGATTCGTCCTGATATGGCAACGATGTTAGCCTATGTCGCGACCGATGCTGCTATTGAACAATCGGCACTTGATGCATTGATTATTAAAGCGACCAATCAATCATTTAACCGCATTACTGTTGATGGTGATACTTCAACTAATGATTCATTTGTCATAATGGCATCAGGACGGGCAGCTAATACACCTATTACTGATTTAGATTCGGTAGAGGGTCAGACTTTATATACAGCTATTGCAGAAATAAGTCAGTTATTAGCGCATGCTATTGTGCGTGATGGCGAAGGTGCAACCAAATTTATTGAAGTCACTGTACAACAAGGTGTGAATTCGGAAGAATGCCGCCAAGTGGCTTACACTATCGCCCACTCTCCACTTGTTAAAACAGCATTATTTGCATCAGATCCTAATTGGGGACGTATTCTGGCTGCGGTAGGCCGAAGTGGCATTAGCAATTTTGATTTAGATAAAGTTGCAATTCATATTGGTGATGTCTGTATTGTTGATGGTGGTCAACCCGCTTCAACTTATACTGAACAAAAAGGTCAACAGGTGATGGCTCAGGATGAAATTACAATCAGAGTTTCATTAGGACGCGGTCAAGCCAGTGATACAGTGTGGACCTGTGACTTTTCATATGATTATGTCAAAATCAACGCTGAATATCGGACGTAGCAAGCAGCAGTACAGCTATGACTAGCAATACTATAACAACCCTAAGCGAGTTCCTTCATCATAGCGGTGCGAAATACCGTGTTTTCGATATGGGCAGACGTGTTGTTAAAATATCACCTGCTGAGTTTGTTGACTTTGAATGGGCAAAAGCACCTTATCCCTATCCGTTCCAGCAAACGGCATTATTTGGTATTATTTTTTGGAATCCAAACTTACCAGATAAGCAGTATGTCTGGTTTTTAAAATTTCCTTTGGATGAACAAGGTTTATTAATTCAAGCAGCCCGTGACGAGTTTTTAGTTATGTTGCTCGATCGCGTTGGTGAATGCATGTTGGCTGCGGCTGATGGACAAAATATTGAGGGCGCATTGAAAGACAGTCCTTATACATTCACACCACGTGAAGATAAAATGGCGGCGTTTAATGCGAAAGCGACAAAAAGTTTAGCAGCCAAGCCTTCTCGTTTTTATCAACAGGCCTATAACTACTTTACTGGTAAACATGACCTGTCTGATTGGGCAACATTAGGTATGCAGGGTGTTGCTGATGTTGCTGTCAGGTTAGATGATGATGAAGAAACCTTAGGATTGATAGAGACAATTCCAAAACTACCGGAACAGCCATTCCAATTGCTGTGTACCTTTCTGGAAAATGCTGAAGCCGCGACTGGAATTGTTGAAGTATTAAGTCAGTTTGTTGATACCGAATTACAAGAAAAACAACCTAATATCTTACGTGTCTGTGCTTGTTTACGTGCCGCCTCAAATAGTCCGGCGAAAGGGCTTGTTGACCGGATGGTGACACGTGTACTTCAACATCCATGCAGTCAAAATATTGAAATATTGGCCACTATTTCGGGCCGGATATGGCGTGTATTAGAGCAAGAACATATCTGCAAGCTTTATCTGGAACAGCTTGCTCACAATGATGCAGGCTATGCTGGTTTTAGCCAAGTATTGGCTGATGCGATGTATATGCCAAAGATGAGAGGGCATATCATGAAGGTGATGCGTTCTCCAGCGCGTTCAGAAAAGTTAACCCGTTTTATGGGTAAACTATTTAGTGTTTAAGCGTTGAGCTAAGCTAACACTGGGAACAAACCTTTCAAACCATTAGCAATAAATTCTACTGCAATCGCTGCTAAAATCAGCCCCATGATACGGGTTGAAATATTGATCCCTAACGTACTGATGCGAGAAGCAATCCAGGGCATCAGCAAGAAAAGTAGCGCTAGAATTACGGTCAGGGCGATAATATCCAGGGACATCAATACATAGTGTTCAACACCATGACCTTTGTAGGCATTGATAATCACAGTACTGATTGCTGCAGGACCTGCTAATAAAGGAATGGCTAATGGCACTACGGCCATTGATTCACTTGCCTGCTCTGCAATTTCACGATGTTGTCTGATTGTTGTATGTGAGGTATGTAGCATTGAAATAGCCATTAACAGCAACATGATGCCACCACCAACACGAAATGAATTAATACTAATTCCAAAGAAATTTAGTAATAATTCACCGAAAAATAATGAAACCAACAATACGGTTGCTGTAGCCAATACCACTAATTTAGCGATGCGTCGTTGTTCATCACTGCTTAGATCAGCAGTCATAGTAATAAAAATAGGCACAACACCTATTGGATTGACCACGGCAAGTAGTGATATTAGAAATTTGGTGTACTCAGTATATTCAAGCATTATAAAATTCTCGACGGTTTAGAACGCAGTATTGCTAGCATGTTGGTCTTGATTGACAATGCGTTTCTGCCACTCATCTTCAACCATAATGTCATGGCTGGTTTCGATCCGATCAAGAAAGACAAGACCATTTAAATGATCATATTCATGTTGAAATACACGTGCAATGAAGCCAGAATAAGCGCTTTCAATGATTTTGTTTGTTGGCAGTGTATAGCGAACCTTGATTTCTGTATTTCGTGGCACTAATGCCCGAACACCTGGAACACTTAAACACCCTTCCCAATCTTTTTCTTTGCGATCTGACATCCAGAGTATTTCCGGATTAATAACAACCGTTGGTTCCATAACAGGTGCATGTGGATAGCGTGAGTTGGGATGAGATGACATGATAAAAAAGCGTTGAGAAATATCCACCTGTGGAGCAGCTATCCCCATGCCTTGTTGTGCTATTACAAATGATAGTAACTGCCTGAATAAGACTTGATTATTATCACTTGCTACATCATTAACTGCCTCTGCAGTTAATCTCAGGTGGGGATGACCTAGCTTTAAGATATCGAAATCACGGCACATAAGTTAATCCAATCAACGTAATAATGGTCGATCAATACGAAACCAACCAGCGATACTGTATCTGTCGCGTTCTGATTTTACTACTTCGTGTGGAAATTCTTCACTTATAAAAATAACAAACGTACCATATTCCGGATCAATAGACTCAATAATGTCACCAGACTCAGGATGATAAATCAGTAACTGACCGCCATCATCCTTTTGCCAGTCTTTATTAAAGTACATTACGGTAGTTAGAACGCGGTTAGCTTCACCTTTAAATGCATCGAGATGTTTTTTGTAAAATGCACCAGGCGCATAGTGTGCATAGTGACATTCATAGTCGAATAAACCTAAAAACAACCGTCTGTTTAACGCTAATTTGAACTTAGACATATATTGTAAAAACATAGCATCAACAGGGTGTTGATCACGTAACCAACGTGTTTCATCGGTACGTATAGTGTTTTCAACCTGAAAACCATGCTCACGACCTATGCCAGCATCTTTAAAGTCATCATCATCAAGATTCATAACACGGCGTTGTAATGATGCGGTTAATTCTGGATTTAGAAAATCAGTTAATACGCAATAACCATGTGTTGTTAGCGTTTCGGTAATTTGCTCAAAAAGAGCTGCATTTAGATATGAGAAAGTGTTCAAGCATGTTATCTCCAGACAGAATAGGCCGACGTTCTCAACCAAAGTCATTACTGCATAACTTGTAGTTCAAGATACTGAACGGGTGATGAAATTTACCAGATTTGGTCGAGTGAAGGACAGGAAAAATCAGGGATTATCGGATAGCCTAATAAAATCAGGCAAAGAACCAATAAGCAACCGCGATTGCGGTGACTATGCCTGCAAAATCTGCGATAAGTCCACAGCTTGCAGCATGACGAATATTCTTAATGCCAACAGAACCAAAATAGACGGCAAGCACATAAAATGTTGTCTCAGTACTGCCTTGAACAATGGATGCTAATCGTCCAGAAAAGGAGTCAGCGCCATAGGCTTGCATGGTATCGATCATCATTGCTCGAGCGCCACTGCCACTGAGTGGTTTGATCAAGGCCGTTGGAAGCGCATCAATAAACCTATCATCCAGATTCAACGTTAACACAACTTGCCTGACTGCACCTGCAAGCATGTCAAGGGCGCCACTGGCACGGAAGACACCTATTGCCACTAACATTGCCACAAGGTAAGGAATGATCTTGATTGCAGTTGCAAAGCCTTCTTGCGCCCCGTCAATAAAGGCCTCATACGCATTGATCTTTTTGACAATGGCACCAGCAATGAACAGCATAACGAGTGAAAACAGAATAACGTTACTTATTAATGCGGATTGTGCCAGCATTTCTGTTTGAGATAAGTTAGCAAAGTAACCTAATAAGGCTGCGATGAACAGGGTGAAGCCGCCGAGATAACTGAGGATCACGTTATCTAGGAGATTGATTTTTTGTACTGTCGCAACAGCTAATAGACCTATTAATGTTGAGGCATAGGTGGCAATCAAAATAGGAATAAACACATCGGTTGGATTTGCAGCCCCCATTTGTGCTCGATAGGTGAAAATGGTGACGGGAAATAAGGTTACTGCCGATGTATTAATCACTAAGAATAAGATTTGTGCATTACTTGCAGTATCTTTTAATGGATTTAATTTCTGCAGTTCTTGCATGGCTTTAATGCCAAGTGGGGTGGCGGCATTATCCAAGCCCAATGCATTAGCTGAAATATTCATCACCATTGCTCCTAAAGCAGGATGATTGCGGGGCACATCAGGCATTAACTTTGCAAATAGTGGTGTCAGACCTCTGGTCAGTAAGTCAATAAAGCCGCTACGTTCACCAATACGCATAATACCTAACCACAATGCCAGGACACCCGTTAGGCCAAGTGAGATTTCAAATGCGGATTTGGACAGACTAAACATGGCGGTCATTAATTGACCGAATATTTCAGTATCACCTAACACCAATAGCTTTATCAGCGCCACAATAAAGGCGATAGTGAAAAAAGCAATCCAAATGAAATTTAGCATAGAGCATATTCTTACATTAGCTATGCAAGAGATAAAGTCATCTAGTCAATAAAAAAAGCCCCCAGAGTTGGAGGCTTTAATTTTTAGACCGATTTACGTTTTAAACCTGGACGTCGTGCTGCATCACGCGGACGAGTGCGTGCTTTACCGGTACGTCTCGGTTTACGTTCGCGTGTATCCGTACCATGCTCGATGTCACCCGTTGCCAAGGTAATGTTGAGTTGTTTGTTATTAACCCATACTTTACGAAGTTGTTGGTATAAATCGCGTGGCATGCCTTTGGGTAAATCAACGATGCTGTGCGTTTCATTAATAGTAATGCGACCAATATCTTTACTGTCGATACCGGCTTCATTGGCAATTGCACCGACGATGTTTTTGGCTTCGACACCATCATTTTTACCGACTTCAATACGGAAGCTATCCATATCTTGTTCTGGTTTATGCTGACTACGTTGTGCACCACGTCGAGGTGAGCGTTCACGATCTTGTCTTGTTTCCCCACCACGTTCGCTACGAAAATCACGTTGCGGGCGATCGTCGCGGGCAGGACGTTCTGTCTTATGAATAACAGGTTTTAATGGACGTGTTTTTTGCACAAGATAAGTCAATGCCGCTGCAACTTCGATTGGATCAGCATTATGCTCTTGTGTGTAGTTGGAAATAATGGTTTCAAAGAAGTTTAAATCTTGAGATTCAATCGTTTCACTTAACTGTTGGGTAAATTGACTGACACGACGATCAGCAATGTCTTCCGTGCTCGGTAATTTCATTAAGGTAATCGGTTGACGTGTTGCCTTTTCAATTGCAAATAACATCCGTTTTTCACGAGGTGATACAAACAGAATTGCTTCACCTTTGCGACCAGCACGGCCAGTACGACCAATACGATGTACATAGGATTCTGTGTCATAAGGAATATCGTAGTTAACAACATGACTCATGCGTTCGATATCCAAACCACGTGCAGCAACATCGGTGGCAACTAGAATATCAAGTTTGCCTTTTTTCATGCGATCGATAGCTTTCTCACGTGCAGCTTGATTCATATCACCATTTAGCGGTGAACTGGAATAACCACGGGCTTCAAGTTTTTCTGCCAGTTCAGTAGTAGCATTTTTTGTGCGAACAAAAATAATCATCGCATCAAATGTTTCAACTTCCAGAATACGAGTCAAGGCATCTAGTTTATGCATACCCGTTACTTGCCAATAACGTTGATTGATCGTTTCTATCGTTGTCGTTTTTGACTTGATATGAATTTCAACGGGATCTTTCAAATAACGTGAGGCAACACGGTGAATGGGGCCAGGCATGGTTGCTGAAAACAATGCAACTTGACGTTCAGCTGGTGTTTCTTTCAAGATAGTTTCAACATCATCAATGAAACCCATACGTAACATTTCATCGGCTTCATCTAATACTAAAGATTTGAGTTCGCCTAATTGTAAGGTGCCACGACGAATATGATCGAGAATACGACCCGGTGTACCAACGATTACTTGTGGATTACGTTTTAATTGACCTAATTGAATGCCCATGCTCTGACCGCCATAAATTGGCAATACATGGAAACCTTTCATGTGTTTGGCATAACTTTGAATTGCTTCAGCTACCTGGATTGCTAATTCGCGAGTTGGTGCTAACACCAACATTTGCGGCATTTTTAATTTTGTATCTAAACGGCTAAGTAGCGGTAATGAAAAAGCGGCGGTTTTACCTGTACCCGTTTGCGCTTGACCTAGAAGATCTCTACCTTCTAAAAGTGGCTTGATACTTTGTGCTTGAATAGGTGAAGGGGTTTCATAACCTGCTTCATTAACGGCTTGTAAAACGGGTGCAGCGAGGCCTAGCTCCGCAAAGGAGAGTGTTGGAGTTTGTTCTGATGTGGACATGTATAAACCTGTGAAAGTCAGTTTAAATATAAAACTGATATGGGGGGAGGAAACTAATCCAATAATTATACGCATCTTTAACTATAAAATACAGTTAAATCAGTCTGTTAAATATTTTTAGCTGTAACTATGCACACAGCCAGCAAAATCATGCAGAATAGCGTTGTGTATTTCTAACAATTTAATGTGGATATGGATAACTTTTCAGTAGATGCTTACGCCCCCAAAGAAATTGCTGCTCGCATAGAAAATGCGGGTATTGTTAAAAGTGGTAATGACCCATTAAGAGTGTTTGCCCTTGCTATTTTGGCAGGTGCTTTCATCGCGTTTGGCGCTTTACTTTATACTTTGGTTACCTACGACAGTGCCGATATTGCAGCTGGTGTAACGCGATTGTTAGGTGGGTTTGTTTTTTGTTTGGGTTTGATTTTGGTTGTAGTTGCCGGTGCTGAATTGTTCACTGGCAATAATTTAATCGTTATGGCCTATGTTGATAAAAAGGTGACCTTGTCACAGTTAGTACAAAATTGGGTGATCGTGTATCTTGGTAATTTTGTCGGTGCTATTGGTGTATTAGTGCTGATTTATTTGAGTGGGCATTGGCTTATCGGCCAAGGTGCTGTTGGCGCTAAAGCCATTACCATAGCTAACTACAAAGTTAATTTAACCTGGATGGAAGCATTCACCAGAGGTATTTTATGTAATATTCTGGTATGTCTTGCTATATGGTTATGTTTTGCCGGACGAACAGTAGTAGATAAAGTCGTTGCGATTATTTTCCCTATTACTGCATTTGTTGCCTTGGGTTTTGAACATTCAGTGGCAAATATGTACTTTATAAGTGCGGGTTTATTGGCTAAGCAACAACCTGAAATAGCACAGTTAGTAGCAAACGTGCCATTAGATAGCCTGACTATGAGTGGTTTTCTTTGGAATAATCTATTACCAGTTACCTTGGGCAATATTATTGGTGGCAGTGTCTTTGTTGGATTGTTTTATTGGTTTATTTATATACGCAAATGATAAAATGAAGGAGTATTGTTATGACTGAACATACGTACAAAACGATTGAATTGACGGGTAGCTCGGCAGAAAGCTCGGATCAAGCTATTCAAAATGCTATTGCTAAAGCATCTGAAACGATCAAAAACTTACATTGGTTTGAAGTTGTTGAAACTCGTGGTTATATTGAACAAGGTGGTGTCAAATATTGGCAGGTTACGATCAAAGTTGGTTTTAGAATCGAAGATTAAATAACGCAATTCATCATCTCATCATTCGATAGAATTTTCATCAAGCTGAACTAGCGCAAGAGAATATGACTAAAAAAATACAGAATTTTGCAGGAAAACAATTAAAATATGTCTTATGCATAACCGAAAAATAAGCAGCGTCATTCGTGCTCAGTTATCTGAGTTTTCTTTACCTCCTATCACGGATGGTCTGGTACTTGGCAAACATTCACCTATTGGCCACGTAGCGGTGGGCAAAGCATTAAGCCTGCTCACAACAACAGCTTTTGAACATCTGCAAATTGACGATGACGTGATTAGCGATGTTTTGATACGCACAGCGATTTTACGTAAAGCGTCACAAGAGCAACTTATTAAATTTGTGCTTCAAGAAATAAAACCATTGATGGGCTCTGAAGAAATTATTCATCTTGATCTTAAAATTGAGGTGCAGCTGGAAGTAAAACAATCATGACCAGTAGTTTGCAAGTCAAAGACTGTCTTAGCTCGCACGTATTCAGGGTGAATGCGCTACAAAGGTACCACGATATAGCAATCGAAGATAAAAATAAAACGGAGGTCTTTGCAGTATTCGATGACGAAGATCTATTCTTAGATATAGTAAAAGCAAATCAAGCTGCACTATTTCCCGGACGAGTATTTTCTGATTTATTGGTGCGGAGAGCGGCCGATCCGATATCGCTAGACACTCCTTTAGATAAAGTACAAGCACGGTTTGATTCTGAAAAATGCGACTTTCTTACAGTAGTCGATAACGACCAGTTTATTGGTGTTATCTCCAACTTAAGTCTGATAACTGCTTTAATTACACAGGAGAGAAAATTACAGCATCAACGCGATTCACTGATAAAAAAACTGGAAGTTGAACTTAACTACCGTAAATTGGCAACACTGGTATTTGAAAATACATCTGAAGGCATTTTAGTCACTGATGTTAAAGCGCAATCATTCATGTTAACACCAGCTTTACCAAGACCACTGGCTATGAACTAAAAGAGGTAGCGGGCAAGACCCCCAGCATCTTACATTCTGGATATCAGGACAAAGAATTCTATCGATCCATGTGGAGCACATTGATAGAAAAGGGCTGTTGGGAGGGTGAATTATGGAACCGTCGCAAAAATGGTGACATTTATCCAGAATGGTTGCATATCAATGCGGTATACGGACCAGACAATGAAGTAGTCAATTATGTTGGTGTGTTTTCCGACATAGGACCCAATAAAAAAATGCAAAAAGATCTGCATCGGCTTGCCTATTTCGACCCACTCACTAATCTGCCAAACCGACGGCTGTTGTTTGATCGTCTGCAACAGACAATAACGTCTAGCGAACGAGCTCATCAATATGGCGCATTAATATTCATCGATTTAGACAACCTTAAGACCTTGAATGATACTAAAGGGCATAAATATGGTGATTTACTCCTGCAAGAAGTCGCGCAACGTCTGCAGCACTGTGTGCGAAAAGGTGATACTGTAGCAAGGCTGGGAGGCGATGAATTTGTGATTATTCTGCAAGGTTTGCCTAGTGAAAGTACACAAGCTGCCGTTCAAGCGGAGGCCGTAGCTAAAAAAATTCAAGGCAATCTCAAGGATGTCTTCTACCTTGAAGAGTTCAAGTATCATGGTAGTGCATGTATTGGTATTAAGCTATTCAGTGAAAGTAAATCTTCAATTGAAGATTTGCTCAAACAAGCTGATATTGCGATGTATCAAGCTAAGCATATGGGCCGAAACAACGTGTGCTTTTTCGACCCAATCATGCAGGAAAAACTAAACGCCCGAACAGATATGGAGCACAATATTCGCAGAGCAATTGAGAATAATGAATTTCAACTGTACTACCAAGTGCAAGTAGATAGCGTCAATCATCCACTTGGCGCAGAAGCGTTAATTCGCTGGGTACACTCCAAACGCGGTATGATTCCACCACTACAGTTTATTCCGTTGGCCGAAGAAACAGATCTGATTTTAGATCTTGGGCAATGGGTAATAGAAACTGCTTGCGCACAAATCAAAACATGGGAACAAAATGCACTGACGCGTGAACTTACAATTTCAGTCAATGTTAGTGCTAAACAATTCGAACATCCGGATTTTGTAGCTCAAGTACATACCGCAGTAAAAAAACATGCCATTAATCCAGCGATGCTTAAATTAGAACTCACGGAAAGTATGCTGGTAAATAATGTTGAACACACCATTAACAAAATGAATGAATTGAAAGTCATTGGAGTTCGTTTTGAATTGGATGATTTTGGTACGGGGTATTCATCTTTATATTGCCTCAAGAAATTGCCTTTGTCTCGACTGAAGATTGATCAGTCGTTTGTACGCGATATTCATACCGATAATAACGACCAAGTCATTTCGAAAACCATTATTTCAATGGCACAAAACATGAATCTATACGTGATTGCCGAGGGTGTGGAAACTGAAGACCAACTAGCTTACCTCAAAAAGTGCGGGTGCAATCACTTTCAAGGTTACCTGTTTGGTAGACCAGTGCCAATTGAAGAGTTTGAGGCAGAATTGATTCACGCACAATTGTCTGGATAAAAGGGATAAAAGTGTAGTGGTCAAGTTTTAATGAAGTAACTACATAGAGTCTCTGAGATTAAGAGAAAACTATTTGAACAGTGCGTATCATTTGCTCTAATGCGAGGAAATGAGCGACATTCTTAAGATGTCTAAATTTTAAGGCAGTGCTTTTTGAAATTGATGAACCCAGACTTTGTGGTCTGGGTTCCATTCCATGCCTTGATGCATTCTTAAAATAAGGGCTTTATATGCTGCCATATTTGGATAACCTTCGGCTTGTGCGCTGGCATCGGTCATATCCCCCAGAGTTTGGCGTTCAAGTCCTGTTACAGTAAACAACACACCTTCTAATTCAAAGGTTTCACCGGGATAGGCATAAACACCATCACGGCGTTGTTCGGTTTTTTGACCATTTAAAGCCGCTTCAACCAGTTTTTGATGCGTCACAAGGCGCGTAATATCACAGGTTTTTTCTGGGTAGTGTTGTTCAGTTGCCATTATTTATTTCACGAGTTTAGTAAATTTTGAGCCTTCAAGCGTTAAGTTATACATCAAGCCTTTATTGCTGAAAACAAAGCCAATAATAGGATCTTTGATGTCGATGGTATTAATATCTTCAGCTGCACCCCATTCAACTACTGCTACCGAACCATCGACACCCGCTTTCCAGCCATCACTGTTTTGAAAGTTTTTTAATGCATCGTTGGTCATGAAAATGACTACAACAGATTTTGATTGAGCACCGATCTGAAAACCGATTGAGGCTGCTGCTGTACTGTAATAAGCAACGGTTTTGCCACCAACTTGCAAGGCACCTTCACCATATTCACCACCGATGCCGAAGCCGGCTTTGATCACGGTTGGAAAAACCAGTACACCTTTAGCTTGTGCTAAAAATTCATCGCCACCACGGATGTCGGTACGAAAACGTTTCAGGGTTTCTTTGACACCAATATTTATTTCTGCAGCGGAATCAGCATAAACAGAGCCTGAAAGCGACAGCATACAAAAACTGATAAAAAGAGTGAAAAATCGGGCTAGAGTTAAATGTCGAGTGTACATGTCGTATCTCCTTTGAACTTATTCATACACGGTATCATGACTATCTAATTCAAGGAAGTACTTAAAAAAGAGCCCATTCAAAATGGACTCTTGGTGGATTTATTTGATACCTTGGCTTACCAAATATTCTTCGTATGTACCGCGGAAATCAATAATGCCGTTTTCCGTCATATCAAATATACGTGTTGCTAGAGATGATACAAACTCACGATCATGACTGACAAAGAATAATGTGCCGTCGTATTGTCCGAGAGCCATATTTAATGATTCGATAGATTCCATATCCATATGGTTGGTCGGTTCGTCCATAAGCAAAATATTTGGTTTTTGTAAAAGCAATTTACCAAACATCATCCGGCCTTTTTCACCACCTGATAATACTCTGGCCTTTTTATCAATCATATGACCAGAAAACAACAGGCGACCTAAAGTACCACGAATGACTTGTTCGTCATCTTCTGCTTTAGCCCATTGTTGCATCCATTCAAATAGATCTAAATCATTGTTAAATAAGGCTTCATGGTCTTGAGCATAGTAACCGATGTTAGCATTTTCTGACCATTTAATCATACCAGATTTAGGTGGCATTTCGCCGACGAGGGTTTTTACAAAGGTTGACTTACCAATACCATTTGGTCCGATGATCGCGATGCGTTCACCGACTTCAGCCATAAAGCTAAAGTCTTTGAATAACAACTCATCATCGTTATAACCCTGGCTTATTTTCTCTACTTCAAGTGCGTTACGGAATAATTTCTTTTCTTGTTCAAATCGAATGTAAGGATTTACCCGGCTTGACGGTTTGATGTTATCAAGTTGGATCTTGTCGATTTGTTTAGCGCGCGAAGTCGCTTGTTTGGCTTTAGATGCGTTAGCAGAGAAACGACGAACGAAATCTTGGAGTTCAAGGATCTGCGCTTTTTTCTTTTCGTTATCGGCGACTTGGCGAGCACGTGCTTGCGTTGATGCCAGCATGTATTCATCATAGTTACCGGGATAAATACGCAGTTCACCAAAGTCCATATCAGCCATATGTGTGCAGACACTGTTTAGGAAATGGCGATCATGCGAGATAATAATCATGGTGCCGCTACGTTGATTGATAATGTCTTCTAACCAACGAATAGTATTGATATCCAAATGGTTAGTAGGCTCATCGAGTAACATGATGTCAGGTTCAGCAAACAAGACCTGAGCAAGCAATATACGCAACTTCCAACCAGGAGCAATTTCACTCATTGGACCGTAATGTTGCTCAGTTGGAATGCCTACACCCAATAGTAACTCACCTGCACGCGATTCGGCAGTGTAGCCATCCATTTCAGCGTATATACCTTCAAGCTCAGCGACTTTTAGGCCATCCTCTTCAGACATTTCAGGAAGGTTATAGATACGATCACGTTCATGATGTACTTCCCATAATTCTTTGTTACCCATGATAACAACATCAATAACGCGCTGATCTTCATAAGCAAACTGATCTTGTTTCAACACAGCAAAGGTTTCATTGACATCATAACTAACATTACCGGATGTTGGTTCCAGCTGTTTGGAAATGATTTTCATGAATGTTGATTTACCACATCCATTGGCACCGATAAGGCCATAGCGATTACCATCGCCGAATTTTACCGATACATTTTCAAAAAGTGGCTTAGCACCAAATTGCATGGTGATATTTGCAGTAGTAAGCAAGAGAGTAATCCTGTTGTCTTGGGAGTTTGCAGAAAACTCGCCATTATACATGGTCTTACTGTTGATTGATAAGTGAAATTTTGGCTTGACGTGATAGTTTTTTGATGGCGGCTTCACGTTTCGAGGCGCTACTGCGATCTGGATGTGTTTCGTGGTAGACAAATTGTTTGGCTGCACTGGTATGAAAAAAGCGAGCACCATTTTGTTTGGTTTGATGTTGTGTCAATCTACGTGCTAAATCTGTAGTGATCCCAGTATATAAATGACCATTCTCAGCTTCAATGATATAAACAAACCATGATTGTTCAGTCATCAAACTCAAGTGCTGCCGAGTTAATGCAATAACGTAAACCGGTTGGAGCAGGGCCATCATCAAACACATGACCTAAATGTGCATCACATTGTTGGCAGCGTACCTCTGTTCTATCCATACCCAAACTGTGATCAGCATGATGACTGACGACGCCATGTTCAATTTGAGCATTAAAACTGGGCCAGCCGCAACCAGCATTAAATTTGGTTTCGGACGAAAATAGTGGTTGATGACAACAGATGCAGTGATAAACACCGGGTGCGTTGTGATCGACATATTCTCCTGAAAATGGCGGTTCAGTTGCTGCTTGACGTGTTACTTTGTACTGCTGTTCATTTAACTGTTGACGCCATTGTGAATCAGTTTTGATGATTTTTTGTGTCATGTTGAATTTTCACCTCAAGCAAAACTATCGTTAGTGTCTGGTTTTTAGATTGAATTCTTAATGGCAACTATATTACAGACAGGCAGGACTAGGCTAGGTTTGAAACTTAAATTTAGGCTTGTTCGACACGGTTTCTTCCGAGTTTTTTAGCATTGTATAAGGCTTTATCGACGCGATTAAATATGGCATCTTGTGATTCATCGATAGTATATTGGCACACACCAAAACTGGCTGTGATAGCAATACTTTGCTCTTGCGTAAATATGGTTTCCTGTTCAATTTTAAGACGTATTTTTTCAGCCAATAGTGTAGCTGCCTCCAAGTCACATTTTGGCAATAACAGCATAAATTCTTCTCCACCCCATCGACAGAGAAGATCGGAGTCACGCAGATTGTTTTTTAAGATCGTGGCGACATTTGTGAGAACCGTATCACCGATAATATGACCATATTCATCGTTAATCATTTTAAAGTGATCGAGATCAATTAATACAACACTTAAAGGTTCTTTATAACGTATTGCATTTTTAATGGCGTGTTGAAATGCGGGGTCAAAGGCATGACGATTATCAACATCGGTCAGTTTATCTTTAGTCGCCATAATGATGAGACGTTGTTGGTATTTGCTGATCGTAAAATTAGCAAGAATAAGTACGATAATTGTAATCGCGGAACTAAGTGCCAAGTTAACCCACAGCGTTTTTTGAATATGCGATTCAGGGTTACCTATTTGCTCAACCAATAGATACCAGCTGAGTTCAGGTACAAAGCGGGTTTTTAGAAATACATCCCGACCATCTCTGGAATAGGTATATGACCCCCCTGGAGTCACTAGTATTTGAGTCGCTATTTCAGCAAGACCAGGGGTACGATGAATCGTATCTGCGCCTTGATACTGTTTACCACTTAACGCAACGTTGCCACTGGGTTCGATGAAATAAACCTGGCGATTATAACGGCTTTGGTAGAACTCAATCATGTTAACCACTATTTCTGATGACAGGCCAACGCCAATAGCACCAAGGTATTGGCCCTTATAATCAGTTATCTTATGATTCACGAAAAAGTTGGTTTGTTGACTGTTTACTGTATCGCTATCGACATTTATTTCGAAATCACTTTTTAACGTGGCGATTCTGAAATACCAATTATCCTGAGGATCACTTGGGTTTACCTGTTTAAGTACCCCTGATGAGTGATAGTAAGCGTGTGTGTTGTCGGAAACAAAAAAGGCGGTTGTTGTTTTGTAACGATCCTGTATTGATTTCAAATAACGAACAATTGGCTCAGGATCTTTCTCGCCATCCAGGATCCAGTCACGTACGAACGTATCTTGAGCCATTAATGATGAGATAACGATCGTGGGGAGAAGATCGCGTTGAATTTCAGAATAAATATTATCACTGGTCAACGGCAGTGAATTGGTGCGAATGTAGCTGTCTAATGAATTATTGGCAACAAAATAGCTAATAATACTCGTGGATGAAAATCCAATGATCAGTAAAACTGAAATGATGATAATAAAGCGTGTTTTACGGCTAGCAATATGTTGCACAATGGACAATCCATCTTAGCTATGAATGATAAATTTCCAATAAATATAACATAGGCCGGATAGTTTTAACTGATAATTGCTGATCGTGGCTAAAAGTGCGTAAAGGATTAGTCAAGATCATGGTTTAAATAGTCTGTTTGATTAAATTGCGCATATGCAAAAATTGCATACTGGCCGTTATCCAGGTAGCAATGGCAATTGAGCCCCAGACACCATAAATACCTACGCCAAACATACCAAGTGCGATCACAATAAAAATAAGAGGCAAAACCAGTTGACGCACAATATTGAAATACATAGGAATAACGGGCCGTTTCATGCCTTGTAACACCGCACCAGCTACAAATGACAACAGATAGGCAGGTAGAATAACCGCTCCAATTCGTAAGTAACCAACACCGATAGTAATCACCGCTTGATCATCAGTGAACAAAGCTAAAAGTGGGCGAGCAAAGATAAAGAGTGCTACGCCACCCATCACCATTAACGATGTGCCGATCTTGATTGAGTCCAGGGCTACTTGTTGCATACGTTGATAGTGTTTAGCACCATAGTTAACGCTGACCAAAGATAAAACGGCAATGTTGATACCGATTGTTGGCAGTAAAACCAGTTGTTCTATGCGTAAAGCGATGCCTAATCCGGCAACGGCATCTTCACCAAAACGAGCAACAGCTGAAGTAATTAACAGTGAACCTAAAGCCACCAAAAACATATTGGTACTGGCAGGCAGTGATTGTGCTATCAGTGCGCGGTAATGCAGCCAATCTGGTTTTAAATTAGCAAACAGCAGACAGCCTGATAATTGACTTTGACTAAGTTTATAAGTCAGATAAAGTGCGCTACCTAACTGTGTCAGTGCTGTTGCCGCCGCAAGCCCATAAATGCCCCAATTAAAGCCGAACATCAATAAGGGATCGAGCACAATATTGGCAACAAAGGCGACCACTAAACTATTACGCAGACTGGTTGTATCACCCAGGGAATTCAAAATACCATTGGCAGCCATGCCATAGGCCATTAAGCCCAAGGTCGGCAAAATGATGGATAAATACTTAAATGCATCAACCGTATAATCACCTTGTGCCGACATCACAGAGAATAACATCGGTGCTGACAACCAAATGATTAAGCCAACTACTAATGCCGATAGCCATGCAAACGACAAGGCGTGCCCAGCATATTTTTGCGCAAGCTGATGATTGTTTTCTCCACGCGCATTACCAACTAACGCATTGGTACCTTGTCCTACACCAACAGCGATAGCTAGACCTAAAAATAGAATAGGCGCAGCTAACGATATTCCTGCCAGTGCTGTTGATGACAACATGCCCGCATAGAAGTTATCAACGACATAATACATAGTGTTGAAAAACATACCGATACTTGCAGGAATCGCAATTTTCTTGAGTAAATGTGGAATGGGATCGTGGGTGAGGTTCACGAGATAGCCTGGATAAACGGTGGAATAGTTCTATAGAATAGTAGCTTAACGTAATATAGTCGATTAATAACAAACCGAAAGAGAAACGATGTGGCTTTAGAAAACGCAGCCAGTTGGCAAGCACACTTAAATAGTGAATTTGAACAAAGCTATATGCAACAACTAAAAGCCTTTCTTCGTTCTGAAAAGGATCAAGGCAAAGTCATTTATCCACATTCGTCTAACTGGTTTCACGCATTAGAGGCAACGCCATTAGATAATGTAAAAGTCGTTATTCTGGGTCAAGATCCCTATCACCAGCCTAAGCAGGCACATGGCTTATGTTTTTCGGTTTTGCCCGATATTAAAATACCGCCTTCACTGGTCAATATATATAAAGAGTTACAGACTGATTTAGGTATTCAACCGGTAAACCATGGTTATTTAGAATCATGGGCAACACAAGGTGTATTACTGTTAAATGCGGTATTAACGGTTGTTGATTCTAATGCTAATGCGCATCAAGGCAAAGGATGGGAACGTTTTACCGACAAAATTATTTCTATAGTCAATCAACATTGTGACCATGTCGTGTTCATGTTGTGGGGCAGTTATGCCCAGAAAAAAGGTGCAATGATCGATAGATCGAAACATCTTGTTTTGAAAGCGCCTCACCCATCTCCCTTGTCAGCACATCGTGGCTTTTTAGGGTGTAAACATTTTAGTCAGGCTAATGCCTATTTAAAACTACATGGTAAAACTGACATTGACTGGCAATTACCAGAGCAGGTTTTGACAGACTGATTTCAAAGGTTTAACTCACCTGTTCATCACTCTTCAGGTACAATGCGCGCCATGATAAAGCTTAATAATGTCTCAATACGTCGTGGCGCTCGCTTGCTGTTTGAATCTGCAAACTTGACTGTGCATCCTGGTCAGAAAGTGGGGTTAACTGGTGCGAATGGTACTGGAAAATCCAGTTTGTTTGCGGTATTACAAGATCAGTTACATGCTGATCAAGGTAGTGTGTCGATACCTGATTTATGGGTTATTGCTCATGTTGCCCAAGAAATGCCAGCAGTTGATATCCCAGCCATTGACTATGTATTACAGGGTGACAGTGACTATATTCAGTTACAACAAAAATTAGAAAAAGCCGAACTGGAACACGATGGCCATAGCCAAAGTGAACTGCATGATAAATTAGCGGCAATTGATGGTTACTCTGCACGTAGTCGCGCTGGTCGCTTATTACATGGTTTAGGCTTTACTGCTGAACAAGAAAATCATCCCGTCATTTCTTTTTCTGGTGGCTGGCGGATGCGGCTCAATTTGGCACAAGCCTTAATGTGTCGTTCGGACTTATTATTACTTGATGAGCCGACCAACCATTTAGATTTAGAAGCGGTTTACTGGCTAGAAGAATGGTTGCGCAGTTATCAAGGCACCCTGGTATTGATTTCACATGATCGGGATTTCCTTGATCGTGTGGTTACGCAAATTGTGCACATCGAACAACAGCGGATCAAATCCTATAGTGGAAACTATTCTGATTTTGAATTGGCACGAGCTGAACATTTAGCGCATCAGCAAGCAGCGCATAATAAACAGCAGCGTGAAATTGCCCATATTCGTAGTTTTGTGACTCGCTTTAAAGCAAAAGCCACCAAAGCTAAACAGGCACAAAGCAGGGTTAAAGCATTAGAGCGAATGGAGTTGATTGCACCAGCTCATGTTGATTCACCGTTTCATTTTAGTTTTTTTGAACCAACACGCTTAACAGCACCATTATTGTCCTTGGATAAAGTCGCTGTTGGCTATAACGAAACGCCATTGATTTCTGGTGTCAAACTATCATTAGCGCCAGGTGATCGAATTGGCTTGTTAGGGCCAAATGGTGCAGGTAAATCAACCTTAATTAAATTGATTGCGGGCGTGCTGGAGCCATTGCAGGGCAAACGCAAAGAGGCCAAAGATATTCGTGTTGCCTATTTTGCCCAGCATCAATTAGAACAATTAACGATGGATGAAAGTCCATTACAGCATTTGCAACGTCTGGATCGGCAAGCCAGTGAAAATGAGTTACGTAAATTTATCGGTGGATTTGGGTTTCATGGTGATGATGCTTTAGCACCGGTTGCTCCTTTTTCTGGTGGTGAAAAAGCACGATTAGTGCTGGCCTTATTAGTTTATCAGCGTCCGGCATTATTATTGTTAGATGAACCAACTAATCACCTTGATTTAGAAATGCGTTTAGCTTTGACTATGGCTTTGCAGGAGTTTGAAGGGGCATTAGTTGTAGTGTCACATGATCGCCATTTACTTCGAACTGTGGCAGATGATCTATGGCTGGTATCCGATGGCCAAGCCAAAGCGTTTGATGGTGATCTGGATGATTATCGACAATGGTTGGCTAATAAAGATAAAAAACCTGTCGAGCAAACAGCGTCAGGAAATGTAAGTTCAAACACAAAAAAAGAGGATCGACGTCAAGCAGCGGCTGCCCGCCAGAAACTTCAGCCTTTACGCAATACTGTCAAAAAAGCTGAGCAGAAAATGACGCAGTTACAAGCTAAATTAGCTGATGTTGAACAAAAATTAGCTGATAACAGTCTCTATGAAGATAAAAATAAAGATCAATTAAAAGCGGTGTTATTAGAGCAAGCAACGCATAAATCAGACTTGGAACAAGCCGAACTAGACTGGTTTGAAGCAAGTGAACAATTGGAAGCGGCAGAAGCTGCTGAGGAATAAAACGTGGCGTTATTGTCATTAAAACAAATTACCGTGAGTTTTGGCGGGCCGAATTTATTAAATAAAGTTGATTTCCAACTCGAACATGGTGAGCGAGTCTGTTTAGTTGGGCGCAATGGTGCAGGTAAATCGACATTAATGAAACTGATTGCGGGTAAGATTAAACAAGATTCAGGGGAAATTGTCGGACAAGATCTAAAAATTGCTCGTCTTGAACAAGAAGTACCCGCTGGGACGCATGGCACAGTGTTTGATGTGGTGGCTCAGGGTTTGGGCGATATTGCACCAATATTAAGTGCCTACCATGAGGTACTCCATCGTCTGGAAACAGACTATTCTGAGAAAGTATTGGCCGAACTCGAAAAAGCGCAACACAAATTAGAAGCCGTTGATGGTTGGTCGGTTGAGCAACGTGTTGAAAGTGTCTTATCGCGTTTGAGTTTAGATCCTGACGTTGATTTTTCAGGCTTATCAGGTGGTATGAAACGTCGTGTTTTATTGGCACAGGCTTTGGTTAAAGATCCCGATATATTATTGCTGGATGAGCCGACTAATCACCTTGATATCGCATCGATCACATGGCTGGAAGACTTTTTAAAAAGCTACGAAGGCACCGTGTTATTTATCACCCATGATCGCAGCTTTTTACAAGCATTGGCGACACGTATTGTCCAGCTTGATCGCGGTAATTTAGTCAGTTTCCCAGGTGATTATGCTAATTTCTTAGTGCGTCGTGAAGCTATGTTGGAACAAGAAGCACAACAAAATGCCTTGTTTGATAAAAAGCTGGCACAAGAAGAAGTGTGGATCCGCCAAGGAATCAAAGCCCGAAGAACCCGTAATGAAGGCCGTGTCCGCGCCTTGGAACAATTGCGTCGTGAACGTAAAGCCAGACGAGAAGTGCAGGGCAATGTCAAAATGAAATTGCAAGAAGCCGATCGCAGTGGCAAATTGGTAGTTGAAGCTGAAGGCATAGGACAGAGCTACGATGGAAGGGTGTTATTTAAGGACTTCAGCACTGTTATTCAACGCGGTGATCGTATTGGTGTGATTGGGCCAAATGGCTGTGGTAAGAGTACCTTACTATCAATTTTATTGGGTCGAAATAAACCTGAAACAGGCCACGTTAGACTGGGTACTAAAATCGACGTTGCCTATTTTGATCAGCTACGTAGTCAATTAGATGAAAATATGAGTGTGGTCGATAATGTTGGTCAGGGTAAAGACTACATTGAAATCAATGGTGCCAGTAAACATGTTATGGGCTATTTACAAGATTTTCTGTTCTCACCTGAACGGGCGCGTACACCGATAAGATCACTTTCTGGTGGCGAACGTAATCGCTTGTTATTGGCAAAGTTGTTTACGCAACCAGCTAATTTATTGGTGATGGATGAACCGACTAATGATCTTGATGCTGAAACCTTAGATTTACTGGAAGATCTATTGATGAATTACCAAGGCACATTATTACTGGTCAGCCATGATCGAAGCTTCTTAAATAATGTTGCTATGAGCACGATTGTATTTGATGACGATGGACAAGTCCGTGAATATATTGGTGGCTACGACGATTGGCAGCAACAACGTCAACAAGATAAAGCGTATGAGGCACAAAAAACCAAAACCGTGACTAAAGCCGTAAAATCTGAGATAAAATCCACTAAGAAAAAATCGAGATTGACCTATCAAGAACAACTTGATCTTGCTGCATACCCCAAAAAGATTGCAGAATTGGATAAAAAACAAACCGAGTTACATGACACTATCGGCCAGCCTGCATTTTATAAACAATCAGAAGATAAGATTGCTGCCACGCAGGCTGAATTAGCTAAGGTAACAGCAGAATTAGATACCGCTTATGAAAAATGGGAAGCATTGGAAGCCAAGCAGGGCGCGTAATGAATCCATCTGTGCCCATCCTGATATTTAGTCAGCAAACGGCTGATAAAAATATTCGTGTTTGGCAGCAAGATGAACGACGTTGGTTAGATTTTGCTGATGGTTTGATTCAGTCAGAAATCACTTTGGGAAAGCCTGATATTTTGCCGCTAGTACTCAATCGAGCTATGTTAGCAGGCATGTTATTTGTCGGACCACCTAAGCGAATTTTGCTGGCGGGAACGGGCGGTGGGGCGATGGCACGTTATGTTGCCGATCGCTTTCCTGATGTGATTGGCGATGCGGTTGAGATCTCAGAGACAATTGTAGAACTTGCCAAAGATTATTTTGAGTTCCCGTTTAATAACTGGCAGCTCATCACCGCTGATATTGTGGACTACGTGCAAGATTGTCAGCAAAAATACGATTTAATTGTCATCGATATTGCTGTCGACCAAAAAACGCCAACATGGTTAATCAAACAATTTTTTTTACAGCACTGCCGATCATTACTGACGACACAAGGTCATATTGCATTTAATTTATTGGTCGATAATGCCGATAGCTTTATGCATAGCCTGGCGGTATTACGCAAGGTGTTTGAACGACGCACGCTATGTTTGTCTTTGCCCAATTATCGCAATATTGTGGTGATGGGCTTTAAAAATAAACCTTCATTTTTAGATGATGATATTGGCTCAAAACTAGCTGAACTTGAAATGGCTTGGGGAATTGAGTTCACTCAATTTTATCAACAAATGCTTAAAGATAATCCTAAAAATAGTGGCGTTTTCTAGCAGGGTTATCACTCAATAGAGTGCTAAGATAAATCCATCTTATTTTCGTGGACACAATAACAATGGACATAATCGAATCAATTATCGATCTGATGACGCAGCTTAATGATATCGTGTTGGGTCCCGCAATGCTTATACTGATTCTTGGTACGGGTATTTTTTTAATGCTGGGCTTAAAGCTAATGCCATTGCTAAAACTAGGCTATGGCTTTTCAATGTTGTGGCGAGGCCGCGATAAAAATCAGCGAGGTGAAGGTGATATTTTACCGTTTAATGCGTTGATGACCTCATTATCAGCTACGATTGGAACAGGTAATATTGCCGGGGTTGCTACCGCTATTTTTTTAGGTGGTCCCGGAGCCTTGTTTTGGATGTGGATGACGGCGTTAGTTGGTATGGCGACCAAATATTCAGAGGCCGTATTAGCTGTTCATTTTCGAGAAACCGATGAAAAAGGTAACAAAGTCGGTGGACCCATGTATTACATAAAAAATGGATTAGGTCCCAGGTTTATATGGTTGGGTACTGTATTTGCTATCTTCGGTGCACTGGCAGGATTTGGCATTGGTAATACCATTCAGGCTAACTCTGTTGCTGACGTATTACATTCCAAATTTGCAATTCCTCCGTTGGCAACAGGGTTAGTTATTGCCATTTTGGTTGGTCTGGTTTTGATCGGAGGTATTAAACGTATTGCTGAAGTTGCTGGTAAATTAGTGCCATTTATGGCAATTAGTTATGTAGTTGCTGGCGGCTTTATCCTGATTAGTAATGCAAACATGTTACCGGCTGCATTTGCCCTGATTTTTGAATCAGCCTTTACACCAGTTGCAGCAACTGGTGGTTTCGCGGGTGCGGCAGTGTGGGCGGCAATTCGTTTTGGTGTGGCCAGAGGCATTTTTTCTAATGAAGCGGGCCTGGGTAGTGCACCTATTGCTCATGCCGCTGCAACCACGGATAGTTCAGTGCGTCAAGGTACTGTTGCAATGATTGGTACCTTTATTGATACCATCGTCATTTGTTCAATTACCGGCTTAGTTATTATTGTGTCAGGTGTTTGGACCAGTGGTGAAACAGGTGCCACCTTGTCATCGTTAGCATTTGAATCAGTGTTACCGGGATGGGGTAGTTATATTGTGACCTTAGGTTTAAGTGTTTTTGCCTTCACCACCATTCTTGGCTGGAGTGTTTATGGTGAACGTTGTGTTGAATATTTATTTGGAGTGCGTTCGATTATTCCATTTAGAGTGTTTTGGGTGATGGCTGTGCCGATTGGTGCTACCGCTAAACTGTCTTTTGTCTGGCTGGTGGCGGATACCCTAAATGCATTGATGGCATTACCAAACCTGGTTGCATTGTTATTGTTGAGCCCAGTTGTGTTTAAACTGACAAAATCCTATTTTCAGGATGAAAGGATTTGACGTTTTTTTAAAATGATAAAAGCCCCCCTTTAATTACTCAAAATTAAAGGGGGGCTTTAATGTTAATAAATCAGTTTCAACTTATTCATCCAACAGGGCATCACGGCTATCTTCGTGTAGACGAGGCATGATCCACATTTCGTACATCGAAACAACCCACATAAAAGCAAATGACAGCGCCATCGCACCACCGCCAAAAATAACAAGATAAGCAAAGTTAGGGTTTAATTTGGTAAGCCACCACGATGAAATATCGATGATCAAGAAGATATAAGGCATAACAATTACTAATGCTTTAAGCACTTTCGGTACACCGGCTGCCAGACTAAAGATCAAACCCACAAACATAAAAATAAAGGCAATACCAAACAAGTGTATGTGGGATACACGAGCCAGGTTTGAAAAGCTTGCACCTGTATCGGTTTCGGCACGTTTGGCAATAGTTTCAAATTTGGTCCAATCGGGAATTGGAAGGCCTGATGAGGCATTATGGCAACTTACACAGCTTGTATCGAAAATTTTACGAATGCCGGTGTCATAAAATGCTTTTTCATCAGCACCTTTATGAACCCAGTTAATTATTTTTAAACGGTCTGCTTCCGGTGCCATCAGTTTCATTGAGCCATTTAGTTTTGCTTCCAGAGCTGAGCCAGAACGCTTGCCATAATAGCTATAAACAATATCATCAACCGATAAACCCATTTCACCATCAGCCATACCATGCGTAAATTGAATTTGTACTACCGCCATTAGATAACCAATCGCGACCACGATCAAATACCCACTAAAAAGGGCTTTAAGGGCAATACCTTGGCTACAAAGATTGAGTTTATGTGCTTGGGCCATGTTCTATCCTAAAATTGAAAGTAATGGGCATAGTAGTACAAATTGGACCTGTTCACCAAGTCTGATATACATGTTATTGGGCTTTAAAGACGGTTTTAAGTAATTCGGTTGTTCTTGCTGCAGGGTTTTGACGAATTTTCTTCTCTTCAGCAGCAATCATCGTGAACATACCATTTAGAGCCTGTTGTGTCACATAATCAGGTAAATCTAAATTCACTGTTTCACCAACAAAAGGTACTGCTGCAATCTGCCCCGTTAAGTCGTTGTAGTATTTTGTTGTACCGACCTGATTGAGCGAATCAGTAATAACAGGTCGAAATAAGTTAGTCAGTTTGTCACTGGTTTGCTGTTTGAAATAGTCAGTTGCAGCGTCGTCTTCACCATTTAGAATCGTTTTAGCATCATTAATCGTCATATTTTTTATTGCGTTAACGATAATATTAGTCGCTTCAGGTGCCGCTTTTTCAGCAGCATGGTTCATACTTTGTTCAAATTGATCGGCCATGGCATCAAGACCAAATTTTCGCATTAAGCCATCCACTTGTTGTAACTGGGGTGGCATCGCAATATGAATTAATTCGTTAGCAAGGTAACCATCGGGCTGACTGACATTTTCAATCGCATGGCGAGTACCAATATCTAAGGCTTGTTTCAAGCCGGAAATGATCGTTTGATTATCCAGCGTTGTGGCTGAACTGTCTGAATTGGAAAGTAATGATTGCCCGGTTGATTTTAAATCCTCAAACAAACTGCCCCAATCAGCCGATGCTGGCATCATGTAGCTACTAAAAATAATACTGATTATTAGTATTACAGCGCTCGGTTTAGTCATGACGATTCCTCAAATTATTTGGTTAAGCTCGCAAACAGCGCGGGTAGTTTCTCAGGCAGTTTATTGACGTTATCAATCACCATATGTTGATTACCGAAAATATCATTAACATAGTCATCTGCATTCGGATCTAGGGTTATACAATAACTGTAAATATCTTTTTGTTGAAGTTCTTTTACTGCTTGGTGAGTATCTTCAATAAGTAAACGTTCATCGTTAACATCAATATCTGAGGGTTCACCATCAGTCAAAATTAACAATAATTTTTTATCAGCAGCTTGTGCTTCTAAATAATGAGCAGCATGACGCATGGCTGCACCCATACGAGTTGAATAGCCCGCTTTTAAACCAGCAATACGAGACTTGACCGCATCATTCCAGCTCTCACTAAACCCCTTAACATGATGATAGCGTACATCATGACGTGTGTTGGAATGAAAACCTGCAATCGCAAATTTATCACCGAGTTGTTCAATCGACCACGATAATAATGATACCGATTCTTGGCATAATTCTAAAATAGTTTGTTCGCAACCGCGTGGTATTTCGTTAATTGATTCAGACAGATCAAGTAACAGCATCACAGCGATATCGCGGCCATCATGTTTGTGACTCATATTGATGCGAGGATCGGGTGTACTGCCACTTTTTAAATCGATTAAAGAGCGTATTGCAACGTCAAGATCTAATTCAGACCCTTCTTCCTGATAACGAACACGGACGAAGTTTTGAGGTTTAAGCAGTTCTAAAATCTGTTTAAGCCGTTTTAGTAATGCACTGTGTTTTTGTAAAAGCCGATCGATATCACTGGCATTGCCAGCGGGATGTAATGATTCATAAACGCTGACCCAATCAGGTCGATAATTTTTTGAATGATAATCCCATTCTGGGTAGTGTCTTGGTGGTAATCCTTGATGTTCATCTTGTTCAGTTTGGCTTGAACGATTATCATCAAATGATTCTTCTTCATCGCCATCTTCGATAAATGTCCACATATGGCGATTATCATCACGGTAATCAATTTCTGTATCATCAAAATAAACATTGGCTAACTGATCACTTTGGCGACGTGTTTTAGCGACAAAGGATAAGCCTAAACTGGCAATGTCTTTGGTATTAGAATCTGATTCTGACATGATGTCATGGAAACGCTGGGTGAATTCAAGCAGATCTGGATCAGTGTAGCCATGATGTTCATCTAATAAGGCACGAGACAACATGACCAGACGATGACGTAGGCATGATTGAGTTTCAGGATCACATGCACCTTCAATTGGCGTCGGGTGCAGACTTAAAAATAATTTTTTTAAACCTGGATAACGTTTGATAGCAAGCGTTTCCACTCGACAGTCTTCGACAAACTCAACTGCCATACGTTGAAATGGACTGTAGTTATCTGCGATGATGGGACGTGTCCAGCGTTGATGTGCTGCCATGTGGGCTAAGGTGGCACGATAACGATCAATGCCAGAAATAGCATTACGCTCATCGTAGACATCAGGAATACGCATACCCAAATGATCGAAATAGGGTTGTGGTTTGCGTAATTCATCGAAACCCAGCGAATAGGGTACAAGCTGCGGACTCTGCTCCCATAAGCCTTGCATATACAAGTTTAAGTTACGCTCATGATCATAAAATAAAACACCATGACGTTCTTTTTGCATCACTGCCAAACTATCTGCCGACTGTAAGCTGAAGAAGTCTTTTTGTCGCTCTGGATGAGTGCTGTAATAGCGAATACCGTAATCGACCCAATTTTTCAGACCGGCTAACGACAACTGACTGATAAGGTAGGGCATTTTTTCCAGAAAATCCGATAATGCTGGACTGGGTATGGTGGCATGATGACCATGAATAGACACAGTGGTTTTTTCCATCATTGTGAAAATGATGTCAAAATATTTTTCTAGAGCATGACTATCGCCTAAACGACGACAAACAGCTGCCAATGTTTGTAAAAATGTTGGAATGGCGTTGCCATTCGGGGTGCGTGAGATTTTCCAAACGGTTTGTGAAACCAAATGTAATACTGGTTCACCTAATTGCCCTGCAACTGCTGGTATATCTTGCATATAACTTAATACAGGCTCAACGCCACGACCTATCATGCACACTAATGATGCACCTTCCAGATAGTCATCAATACCTTGTTCTGTTAGATAAACCTGAGCTTCTGCTAAACACGCATCAAAAACAGGTTCGATTTGATCAAACCCGCATTTTAATTTTAGGCGATAAGGATTTTGCTCTACATCACGCATTGGTCTGTCTCATTGGCTCAACCAAATACAGCGTTAATTGCGTGATCTAAGGTATCTCGAATATCGGTGTCATCAGTAATCGGTCTAACCAGCGCCATACGGCAAGCTGCTTTGGCCTCAATACCACCATTAATTAACGTTGCCGCATAGGTTAAAAGGCGCGTTGAAATACCTTCGTCTAAGCCGTGTCCTTTTAAATTACGCGCTGTGGCAGCAATTTTAACGAGTTTATCGGCTAAATCTGTAGCAATACCAGTTTCTTTTTGCAAGATAGATGACTCAACATCTGTGGTCGGATAATCAAATTCAAATGCAGTAAAACGTTGTTTAGTCGATTGTTTTAAGTCTTTCATCAGACTTTGATAACCGGGGTTATATGAGATAACAAGTTGAAAATCAGGATGAGCTTCAAGCAATTCACCTTTTTTATCTAACGGTAATACGCGACGATGGTCGGTTAAAGGGTGAATAACAACGGTGGTATCCTGGCGAGCCTCAACGACTTCATCAAGATAACAAATAGCACCAATACGAGCTGCTACAGTCAAAGGGCCATCTAACCAACGAGTACCATTGGCATCAAGTAAATAACGTCCCACAAGATCGGATGCAGTCATATCTTCATTACAGGCAACTGTGATCAGGGGTTTGTTTAATTTCCATGCCATATGTTCAATAAAACGTGATTTACCACAACCTGTTGGCCCTTTAATCATAACGGGCAAACGTGCATTATAAGCTGCGGTATAGAGTTCAACTTCGTCGTTTTGTTGTTGGTAGAAAGGTTCTTGCTTGATTAGATATTGGTTTTTGTCAGTCATCGTATTCACTTCTTGTTAGGTGAAAAGAATTCAGGAAAATAAACGATAAAAGAGACCATTCGTTTTACTGAATGCTTTTGGGGTGTCGAATAGAGTCAGCTAAAGAAATTTAGCGGTTTGAGTTTAAAAGGGACGCCCTGCCGAAGCAGGGTCGCCTCTTGTTTGTTGCGATTGGACTTACTTATGTACGCCCAATTTTTCACGCCAGCCTGGGAAGATCTTGTCTGCATCACCCGGGAATGATTCAAACGCACGAGCAAACTCGCGATGTTGTTTAGCAAATTCAATTGGATCAGCACCTGATTTCCAACATTCAAACGCTTGACGTAATGAAATCGCACCAGCCGCTGGGCTATCAATATGGCCGTAAGAACCACCACCTGAAGTATTGATAACATTACCATGGCCCAAGTTTTCAAAGAAACCAGGTAAACGTAAGGCATTCATACCACCAGAAATGATTGGGGTTGTTGGTTTCATGCCATACCATTCCTGGTGATAGTAAGGACCATCAGCACTATCACGTTCGATCATATAGGCGATGATACGGTCGTCTTTACCACCTTCCATTTTACCGTAACCCATAGTACCAACATGGATACCTGAAGCACCTTGTAGACGGGCAATTTTAGCTAATACAAATGCTGTGTAACCACGAACAGATGATGGCGATGTTACTGCGCCATGACCTGCACGGTGGTAGTGTAAGTACTGACCAGGGTAGTTACGGCGTGCAGTGGTAATCATGCCAGGACCACCAACATAGCCATCAACCAAGAAAGCAACTTTGTCAGCATCAGCACCAAATGTTTCCAGGATATAATCAGCACGCGCTAACATTTCATAGTGATCATCAGCTGTGATGTTAGCTGAGAATAATTTAGCTTCGCCAGTTTCATCTTGAGCGCGTTTCATTGCATCAGCAACTAATGGGATTACTTTCTTCATTGGGCAGAAAGTTTGATTACCTTGAGGTTCATCATTTTTAATGAAGTCGCCACCTAACCAGAATTGGTAAGCTGCTTCAGCAAATGGTTCAGGACGTAAACCTAATTTTGGTTTGATGATAGTACCGGCGATGTAACCACCATCAACTAATGGGCGACCAAGAATACGCCACATATCTGTGATATCTTTTGATGGGCCATCAAATAATTGCAACATGCGAGGCGGTACGTAGAAATCTTGCATTTGTGCGCATTTAACATCGCCCATGCCTTGGTTGTTACCAATTGCAAGTGTCAGGAATGACACGATCATAGTACGACCGTCAGTCACGTTACGATCAAATAATTCGCTAGGGTATGCAATTTTCATCACACCTTTAGCTTCATCGATTTCATAGACTAAAGCGTCAACGCCTTTAGTAAAGTCATCCGTTGTCGATACTTCAACATTAGTACCTGTTGATGATTCAGCTGCAAAATGAGCGGCTGTTTCTAGGTAACCATGACCATCTGCTGGTGTCATATGATAAGCAACAAGAATATGTTTACCATTAGCGATAAGGTCTTCTTCTCTCAAACTCAAATCAGAGTAGCGTGCTGATTGATCCATTATTAATACCTTCTATATTCAGTGAATAGCTGAAAGTAGCTATTTCGTTGTTTAGGTTATTTTTTCGTCGAGCTAATGACGTTTAAGAAGTTTAGGTTATTTTTGACATAAATTAAACTCAAAACTTTTGATTTTAGTCATAAGAAATGCTTATGATATGACGTATGAATATAACAATCAGGCAATTACAGATCTTTGAAGCTGTTAGTATGCACTTAAGTTATACCCGTGCAGCAGAAGTTTTGTATTTGAGTCAGCCTGCTGTTTCAATGCAAATCAAACAGTTAGAATCAGAAATTGATATGCCTCTATTTGAGCGTATGGGTAAACGTTTATTTTTGACTGATGCCGGTAAAGAGTTGCAGATATATGCTCGTAATATCTCACAGCAGTTAGTCGAGCTAGAAGATGTTATATCTGAAATGCGTGGTAGTGAACGTGGACATCTAACTATCGCTGTTGCCACGACTGCAAACTATTTTGCGTTGAAAATATTAGGTGAATTTTACAAACGCTATTCCAGCACTAATATCAGTTTAGATGTAACAAATAGAGCCAGTTTAATCAAACATCTAGCTGATAACACTGTTGATATGGTGATAATGGGACAACCTCCTGAAGGATGTGATGTAGAGGCGACACCGTTTTTGAAGAATCCTTTAGTAGTGATTGCACCGAGGCATCATTTTCTTGTGAGCCAAAAAAATATCCCGCTGTCTGAACTCCAAAAAGAAACGTTTATTATGCGTGAACTTGGCTCAGGGACACGGATTGCAATGGAACGTTTTTTTGAACAAGCAGGTTATAAAATTACCTCCGTGATTGAAATGAGCAGTAATGAGGCAATTAACCAGGCAGTTGAAGCAGGGCTTGGATTGGGGATTGTGTCAAAGCATACTTTGGAATGGGAGTTGTCGTTAGACCGTTTGGTTATCCTGGATGTTGAATCATTTCCAATTATGCGTCACTGGTATTTGGTTCATCGACATGGAAAGCGTTTTACTGCCATCATGGCGGCATTTAAAGATCTTGTAATTAATGAGACCTTATCTTTATTGAAAGAGTAGTTAACCTGAATACTGGATAAGAAACAGCGCTCAGCAGCCCTAGTGACGCGAATAACGTCGTTGCAAAAGCGAGCAATAGAAAATACTATTACATCACTTTTGCGCCTTGTTGTTGACGCCACTAGAGCTACTGAGTTTAACAGTCTGATTACATTAGGGAAATAGTGTCTTGCACTATCCCTTATCCAGTATTCAGGTTAGTTAGTCCAGTTTTAGCTGATCTGCTTCAAGCCACTTAACGTGTCCAAAACCAGCAATTAACCTGACCTTTACTAAATCTAATAGATAAAAGTGGAAACCGGGGAGTTGTACTATCATGTCCGCATCAGCAAAGTGTGTGACATAACGTTGGCGTAAGTCACTTTCATCATCAGCTTTTCTGGCATTAGCCAGACAGGTAATACGAGCACCGGCCTGAGGGTTATTTGAGTCTTCAGGATCGAATAAAGTTAAGGCTACTTTAGGATTAGCCAGAATATTGGTAGTGTGTTCTGCTAAATGACTAATTAAAATAGCTATTTCACCGTTATCGCTGATGATATAGGGCGTGATAGAACCAAATGGATAGCCCGCTTCTGTTACTGAATGAGTTGAAAGTACACCGTAACGATGGCTTTTGATAAATTCACCTGGGTTTAATTTTGTCATTCTTGAGAGATCCAATTAATTTCTGTCGCTGTTTTTTCACCGACGCTCACTTGTCTAAGACTATTCGCCATTTTAGCATCGTGTTCAGAAATGACCATTCTTCCCGCCATAATTTCAGCACGGAGTTGTGGGTATAGTGGCACTTTATTCGGATCAGCGTAGCCATCAGGATAAGTCGGCAAATTAAAGCGATCATATTTATCAGTTGCACCTACGGTATGTAAAATTTCATGTGTCATTACAATTGCGTTTTGTGGGTTTTGTTTAGGATCAGCAAATGCGTGAACAATTCCAATCAAGCCTTTTTGTAAGCCAAGTGAATGTTCAAGTGCTTGGCTTTCTTTAGCTTGATGATAGATCACATAAAGTCTAATACGGTTTTTGTTGGATAATGAATCAGGCGTGTTTTGATAAGCCCAATATCGTAACTTGATACTCCAGATAATGACTTGCAAGATAGCTGAACGATCTGTTGGCGGAGTTGGTGGATGTACGGTGATTGCCTGACCTAATGTCGTGATAATTGGCTGTGTTGCAATCAACTGATATTGCTCAGCATTTTGCGCAAAAAAGCTATCAATGTCTTTAAAGTCGGCAGTGCTAAGTTCAGATATATAACGATCTGTTTCTAAACTAGTATCGCCATTTATAGGAAATATTGTGACGTAAACTGGTTTATACCAAGACCGGGAGTTTAGCTTCTGCTCTTTTGTATAGATTGCAGCATAAGCCAAAAGCCCTAGTAAAATAACGATGCGAACATTCTTAAAGGTAAATACTTTCATAGAATATATGTCTGAAATCTAAGCAATAAAAAAGGCCGGTAGGTTTTATCCTGACCGGCCTTTAGAATTTCTGACTAAATAATTTTAGCCTGGAACAACATTCTCAGCTTGTGGGCCTTTAGCACCTTGAGAAACTTCCATTGTTACAGTTTGACCTTCTTTTAAAGATTTGAAGCCTTCTGCCTGGATCGCGCTGTGGTGAACGAATACATCTGGACCAGATGCTTGCTCAATGAAACCGAAACCTTTTTCGTCGTTGAACCACTTAACGGTTCCTGTTACTTGTTCTGCCATGTCCTACCTCTATTTTTACGTTTTAATTAATTTTCAGCTACAAAATCCACTGGTGGAGCCGAGCCTTCGCCAAAGAAAAATTTTTCTAATTCTTCTTTGAGAAACTGTTGTGATTTGGGATCTGCTAGCGACAATCGATATTCGTTTATTAACATCGTTTGTTGGCCTAACCACATTTGCCAGCCTTCTTTCGAGACGGACTCATAGATTTTTTTACCTAGCTCACCTGGATATGGTGCAAAGTCCAGACCTTCAGCTTCTCGATTGAGTTTAACACAATGGACGATATGTGCCATGGGTTCCTCTTATTGTAGTGAAATTAATAGTGATTTGACTGGTGCAGGCAAGCCTAGTTCCAGTGCTTGGTTTATTCTATACCATGTCAAATTTTTATTCTCGGCAATCTGATTTGAACTTGGGTCACATAGTACAAAATAAGGATGTATATCCAGCTTAAAGTGGCTAAATATATGACGTATCTGTTTTTCTGTTGAAATAGATTTGATCGAAATATTCAATTTATTTTGACAGGAAACTTCAATGTTTTCGGTCATTTCAAACTCAGGAAAAGTCCATAATCCACCCCAAATTCCTGAAGCTTGTCGTTGCTCCAATAAAATCTCTCCAGCGGGATTTTGCGCAATTATCCAGTTGGTTTTGCGGATCGGGATGATTTTTTTAGGTTTTGCAAAGGGATATGTTTCTGGATTTCCTTGGATGAAACCAAGACAATTTTGTTTTAATGGACAATCAGAACATCTTGGTTTGGTTCGGGTACAGAGTGTTGCGCCAAGATCCATCTGAGCTTGTATGTAATTTGCGATACGTTTATCAGGCAATAAGCCCTCTGCAAATTGCCATAATGTTGTTTCTACAGCCTTATTGCCTGGCCAGCCTTCAACAGCAAAATAGCGTGCAAGTACACGTTTTACATTACCATCAAGAATTGCATAACGTTGGTGATGGGCCAAAGCCATAATCGCGCCAGCAGTAGAGCGACCTATTCCAGGAAGTGCTATTAGTTGATCTGGCGATGTTGGCATTTTGCCATTATGGACATCGACAATAATTTTGGCAGATTTATGAAGATTTCTAGCTCTGGCGTAGTAACCAAGCCCTGCCCATAATGCTAAAACGTCATCACTATTTGCGTTGGCAAGGCTTATTACATCTGGAAAACGATCTATAAAGCGTTGATAGTAGCCAATAACGGTACTGACCTGGGTTTGTTGCAGCATGATTTCAGATAACCAGACATGATATGCCGTTGGTGATTGTTGCCAAGGCAGATCTTTGCGGCCATGTTGATCATACCAATTCAGTAATTGGACACTAAAATAATCAGATTTCACAGTTAATAGACTAGCGTACCGGAGTCAGTTTTTGACCCCGGTATAAATTGAGTGAGTCATGTGCCTAGAACAAACTTTTTAGTTTATTTTTCAAGGCGTCTTTGGCTTGATCTTCAACTGATGGAGCTGGTTGTTCTGTTTGTTCAGGTGCTGGCTCAGTTGTAGTATCAGCCGGTGTTTGTGTTGTTTCTGGTTCACTAGTAGTGCCAAGTGCGCCACCAAGAAGACCGCCAAGATCGCCACCAACTTTATCTTTGAGTTTGTCTGCGACTTTTGCTTTAACTTCTTGTGTTGCTTTGTCTTTTAATAAGCTGGCTAAATCGACAGTTGGTTTGGGTTCAGTGAAGGTACCTGTGATTTTCACTGGAATGGTCAAGCCTTTAAGCTCATCAAGACTTTTGCCATCTTGTCCTTTAGACGTTCCAACTATTGATACCTTTAAACCATAATCAATTCCTTCTTTCGGCAAATCAACTTTGCCGGCACCATTAATACGTAAAAGTGGTGACATGGCTAATAAGTCTTGATTGTCGATAATGCCATTGGTTGCGGTAAAGGAGCCTGATAAGGCTGAGAAATCGGTTTTTAGGGGAGCCTCAGATTCAGCGATTGTTTCACCTTTTAAAGCCGCTTTTGCCTTACGAATACTTTCACCAATATTGATTCCCTTTAAAGCACCATTAGTGAATGAAAATTGTCCATTGCCTGTCAGTGTTTGTTTGATTTGTTCGATAGTTGCACCATTACCGGAAAGTTTGACTTGGGCATTGGCTAAACCGGAAATGGTGTCATCACCTTTAAGATCTTTTAGCAAAGGACCGGCTTGAACATCTTTTAGGTTTTCATTAATTGAAAGTTTTAGACTGTTGCCGCGAGCATCAAGATTAACGTTACCTTGATATTGTCCTTGGTAAAGGTTGGCACTGATTGGACTAAGTTTGATTAAGCCATCAGCTGCATTGAGTTGAAGATGAATTTTTTCACTATGGGTACCACTGATTTTTAATTTACCAATATCAAATGTTCCTTGAGCATTGATTTGTCTTAATGTTTCAAGTGGCAGTTGGCTCGCTCCAGCCGCTGCTGAAGCTGCGGGTGGTGCAGCAGTTGTTTGCTCAGTTACTGGAGGCATATAACGATCTGCATCAATGTTATCAATGACTAGAGCAAACTTAAGTGCAGACTTGGCAAAATCAGTCACTGCAAATTGACCGGTCAGATTAGTTTGATCGAGTGTTAATTTAAGCTGTTTTGCATCAAAACTTGTGCTTGAGCCGATAAAATCAGTATCAAGCTGAACCAGCTCAAGCGTTGAATCATCTGCCATCAGTGGTAGCTCAATCGCCAGCTTGTTAGCTAACTGACGAAGGTTAAATGGCTTAACATTCAGTTTGCCAGAAAAAACAGGGGTATCTGACAAGATTTTATTTGCTGATACATCAGCATTAATGATCACGTCATATACTTCCAGTGCGAGTGCTGACAGGCTTAGAGTTTGTTTGTGCATATCGGCCGCAATATCTGCAGTTAATTTAACGTCAGCTTTGCCTGTCGGCAGATTGGGATCCGTAACAGTTGCAGACAAATCAACTAATTTTAGCTGGGTTTGTTGATTTGAAAGATTTGTAGTTAAATTTGTTGTAAGTTTGGCATCAATCGCTTGCTGATCTTTGTTTACTTTCGCTGTGAGCACTAAATCATTAATGGCAACAAGTTGTTTTATCATGTCAGCATTAATGTCACCTGATAATTCAATATCTGCTGTTGTGAAAGGCAACTCTTTACCTTCAGCCTGAGTTTTCAAAGTCAGCTCAGATAATGCATAGTGCTGTTTATCAAGATCAACCATTACTTTTGAGTCAAGAGCAACATGGACTGTTGCCTGAGGTTTGGTGCTAACCAGACTAAAGTCCATATCAACTGCCGTTGGTTTGCCCGGACTTAATGGATCTGTGTTTAGATTAAATTTTTCTAAACGAACAGTTTGTCCAGTACTGGCATCAGACCACAGGATATTGGCATTAGTGAGTTGGACACCGGCAATAGTAATTGCAGCAAGTGCTGGGGCAGCATTATCATCAGTTTTAGCAGCATCATCTGTTGGTTTCGAGTCTGTTTTTTTATCGGATCCTGCTAAGTCATCCCAATTGGTTGTACCTGCTTTATTTTTTTGCAGATTAAGCACCAAACCATCAAGAATGACAGTATCCATTTCTAACTGCTTTTGAAGCAGAGGCATCAGTTTTATACGAACTTCCGCAGCCTCAACTTTAGCAAATGGATCAGCATTAAAGCCTTTGGCATTGCTCAGAGATAGCGGGCCTAATTTTAATGCAATCCACGGAAACACCGATAAACCGATATCACCTTGTAAAGTCAGTTGTCGTCCGGTGGCTTTTTCAACTTGATCGGATATTTGTTGTTTGTAGTCATTGGGATCAACTACAAATGGAATTGCTATAAGACCTGCGATGACTAGCACCACAACGAGGCTAACTAATTTGAATACTGTACGCATATTACCTTCCCTAATTCTCTGTTAAGACGTTATAGCTAAATTGTTCGTAATTGAAACCGTTAACAATAAGCTCATCGGTTTTTATGACAAAAGTGTGATGATTTTGTTTGACGCGTAAAACCCGGTTTTTAGAATAAACACCTTTTTCAACAATCATCGTCATAACTACTGGTTTTGTATTTGTATTTCCCGTTAATAATAACCCATATAGTATGAGAGGATCGCCATCAGCAGTGAATGTTACCGCAACAGGCTCACCGTTAAAGATTTCTAAACCTAATAATGTTGTTTTATTATTGTCGGTATGTAACCAACGAATTATTGCAAGTTGTACTGGTTGATCTGGTTCAAACAACCCAACAAGTTCATCAATACTAAGTCGTCGCAAGCTGTTGCTGTCTCGACTTACCATCATGCCCAGAGTGCCCTCATTGATTAAATGCCATTCAACAATATGATTACTATCTTGATGTTGAAGATATGTATAGGTTGAACTAACACCATACGACATATTTATAGGGCGGTGCTTTGCTATCGGAAGTCGCTGGTACTTACGCTCATAGGAAGAATTGATCTGAGGGATAATTTTTTTCAATAATTTGAAATCAAGATCGTAGCCACCGCGATTGGTAGTTGCATAGTGGTTAAATATTTTTTCAATCGTTTCTAAAACAATATGTGTACTGAACACGCGAGTGAGTCCAGATGCACGAAGTTTATCTGCTGCTTTGTTGAGAGCAATTGGTAATTGATCACCAGAACAGTCAACACAAAAACTACCTCTAGCCAGAAAACCGGCTGGCGATTGCTTTTGTTTTTCACTGAGTGGACTAATAATGACTTTATCAGCCATTGAGTCCATTAATTTGAATAGTCTAAACACTTCATATTTAGGCAAACTGTACGGATCACTGATACCAGTTAATATGATTTGGCAGTAGTAATGGTGGAACGGAACTGGTGCATTGAACAATTTCGAATTAATAGTTTTAGTGGTGGTGTTACTTGCTTCGCAATAAATATAAAGCTGATGTAATTCATGCAGGCTATTAGTCGGCGCAGAACGGTAATAGCGATAGGCGTGAACAATTAACAACGCTAACATTTCACTTGCCCGAATGATCGCAACTAAAAAAGCATCGTGTGAATTGGGTCGCTCGCCTTGTTGATATTTATCATTGATAATGATTTTATAGCCAATAGCTAATTCGTCTAATAATTGACTTAATGCTTTAATCGAACGCAAAAATTCTGCTGGAGAATGAATTTCTTTATTGATAGCCGAAATATCTCTATTAAAGATTAATTTGTTGATTGGAAGCCTGTAAATATCTAATAATGCCAAACGAGTATCGCTATCAAGCTTTGAGCGATTAAGAGGAACAATATGGCCGAGTATTGCAGTAGTGATCTTATCAACATCATTTTCAGGCAAGTCATCTAGCCATTGTTTGAGCAGATTGGGTTCAAGAATTGTGTCGGGGCTGGGATCTCTTGTTTCAGGTAAATAAAGTGTGAGGGATGGCAAGTCAGACGCGGGTTCTTTGTTACCTGCCAGTTTCTTTGATAGCGCACTAAAAAATGAGGGTTTACTCTCTTTTTGCAGTTTTTCTTGTTTTGGCGGCTTTTTATCAGCGATTTTCGTTATTGCTTGTGCTGGTTCTGAAAGTTTCTTTTTACTTTCAATTGAGTTAAGTGAATCAGAAAAATTTTTGGTGCGTAAAGGTTTTTTAAGAATAATATCTGCTTCTTGTTTCAGATTTATATCTGTCGTTAAGATGCCGGTAAAACCAGTTTGATGTTGTTGCCAGGCAGCCTGTCCCTGCTCAGTTTCCAATGAAAAAACAGTAAGGTCGGCATCGGTATCATCTACTAAAATCCATGGATGATTTAATAATGAATGTGCAAGCCCAAGCATCGATTTTAGTGACGTGTAATCGATTTCAGATAAGCCGCAGGCTTTAAGTCGCAATGGCGTAGCCATCAATTATTTTCCTCTTCCTCAGCAACTTTACGAATGCGAACGGTTTTGATGACATTATTTGCAGTTTGAACAACTTCAATCACGTAGTTTTCGACACGTAAACTGACACCAGGATCAGGAATACTTTCGAGTAGTTCCAGAATGAGGCCATTGATAGTTTTAGGGCCATCAGTTGGCAAATCCCAATGATTATTTCGGTTCACTTCTCGAATATTGGCAGTACCATTAATCAAAAAACTACCATCATCTTGAGGGTGTATATCTTTATCTTGATCAATTAAATCAGCCGTAAATTCACCGACAATTTCACGAAAGATATCTTCGAGCGTAATTAAACCAATTATTTCGCCATATTCGTCTACAACCAGCCCTGTACGACGAAGGTGACGCTGAAATTGGATAAGTTGAATATTTAAAGGCGTGCCTTCAGGCACAAAATAAGCTTGTTTGATGATGGTATTTAATGTGTCTTTAGTGAAGTTGCCTTGCGCAAGTAGATGCATGGCTTTTCTAACATGTAAGATGCCAATACAATGATCCATACTGTCTTCATAGACAGGTAGCCTAGTATTGTTGCAATAAGAAAGTTGTTTAATTATATCAGCTAAAGAACCGTTGATATCCAGACCTTCAATTTCATTGCGCGGCACCATAACATCATTAACGCTGACTTTCTCCAGATCAAGAATGCTGACCAACATCTTCTTATGGCGTTTCGGGATAATACTGCCGGCTTCCATTAAGGCAACACGGAGTTCATCACTATTGATCGCGGCAGATGATGTTTCTTCAGGTGAGATGCCCAAAAGTCCCAGTAATCTGTTTGTTATGCCATTAGTGAACCAAACCAAGGGGTAAAGTAGAAATAATAGCGGCTTTAAAACAAAGCTTGCTGGGAATGCCACACTCTCGGGATGAAGTGCTGCCAGCGTTTTAGGTGTGACCTCTGCAAATAACAATACAATTAACGTTAAAGTAAAAGTGGCTATAACGATCCCATTTTCGCCATATAATTTAACACCGATAATAGTGGCAATCGCAGAAGCAAAAATATTAACGAAATTGTTACCTAATAAGATTAGGCCAATCAATCTATCGGGTCGATCTAATAGCTGACTTGCCCGTATTGCACCAGGATTGCCTTCAGTTTCCAGGTGTCTTAGACGATAGCGATTGAGTGACATCAAAGCTGTTTCTGAGCCGGAAAAAAAAGCTGAGCATAACAACAAGACAAAAAGTATCAGAAATAAAACTGTCAGTGATGTGGATTCAAGCATGATGATTTAAGCTGCGGGTACTAGAATAAATTCTAAAACCAGCTTCGTTCCCAAATATGCCATAACAAGAAAAGCAAACCCTGTAAGCGTCCATTTTACAGCTGTTGTGCCACGCCAACCATGTTGTTTTCGACCCCATAATAATGTGGCAAACACGCACCATGCAACTAATGATAATACGGTTTTGTGAACAAGGTGCTGTGCAAACAAATCTTCGATGAAGATCGCACCAGTAATAAGTCCGATTGATAATAAAATGAAACCAGAAACAAGCAATTGAAATAAGCCTTTTTCCATGGTTTGTAGTGGCGGAAGTCTTCTAAAAAAAACGTTAACATGATGCTGGCGTAACTGGCGTTCCTGAAATGAGAGAACAAGTGCTTGCAACGCTGCTAAAGTGAACAGGCTATAAGCAGCAAGCGACAGCAAGATATGCCACTCAAGAGCAGGGTCGGTCAGTGCGGTTGCATGTTCACTTGGCAGACTTTCTTTTAATACAAGTGTAATGATGGTCAATGGGTATATCACGATACCAGGATGAGCAGAGGATGTACGCAAACCAAATAAAAAAGCTAAAAAAGCCATTAACCATGAGGCAATGGTTAATGTTGTGAATAAGCCTAAATCCCATCCACCAAGCTGTTTCATTGTGAAAAAGATATCACTTGCATGAAAAATGAGCGCGAGCAGACCCAAAATTTCTGCAGAAAGTAAATGGGGAATAACTGCTTGAGATTTCTGCAAAAACAGTCGTATCAAGATCACGCTGCAGCTTAAGTAAAGCAGAATAGCTAATGCATTAGCCAGAGCCATGGTAGATCCTTCCTGAATAATATATCTAAACTGTTGATCATGATAAACGATGTAAACACAATCTTGGTAATAATATGAGCTATAATGCCATAGTTATTCAAGCCGAGGTTTTGGCAAAACGCATAAGTTTTAAGGTGAATTATGTTTGATAGTTTGAGTGAAAGACTGGGCAGTACGCTTCAAAAGCTCCGTGGCCAAGGTCGAATCACAGAAGATAATGTTAAAGATACCTTACGTGAAGTGCGAATGGCTTTACTCGAAGCTGACGTTGCACTTCCAGTTGTACGTGAGTTTGTAGATAAAGTTAAACAACGTGCAACCGGTCAAGATGTATTGCGAAGCCTGACGCCAGGCCAGGCGCTGATCAAGATCGTCAATGACGAACTTGTTGCTGTTATGGGTGAAGCTAATGAAACGCTGAACCTCAATACGCAACCACCTGCTGTGATTTTAATGGCGGGTCTACAAGGTGCTGGTAAGACAACCAGTGTGGCAAAACTTGCTCGCTGGCTTAAAGAAACGCAAAAAAAATCAGTAATGGTTGCCAGTGCTGACGTGTACCGTCCTGCTGCGATTGAACAGTTAAAAACATTGGCGAACGAAGTAGATGCACACTTTTTCCCAAGCCAGACCGATCAAGATCCTGTTGCAATAGCACAAGCCGCTATAGAACAAGCAAAACTGCAGTTTGTTGATGTTGTGATTATTGATACTGCCGGACGCTTACATGTTGATGATGACATGATGTCAGAAATCAAACGTATCCATGTAGCGATTAATCCAATTGAAACCTTATTTACCGTTGACAGCATGACTGGGCAAGATGCCGCCAATACAGCCAAGGCATTTAATGAAGCCTTGCCACTTACTGGTGTTATTTTAACCAAAACAGACGGTGATGCTCGTGGTGGTGCAGCCTTATCAATTCGCTATATTACAGGCAAACCGATTAAATTCATGGGGGTAGGCGAAAAAACAGCTGCCTTGGAATTATTCCATCCAGATCGTGTGGTATCACGAATTTTGGGGATGGGCGATGTTTTATCTTTAGTTGAAGAAGCACAACGCAAGATGGATGTAGGTTCAGCTGAAAAGCTGGCCGGTAAACTCAAAAGTGGCAAAAACTTTGACTTGGAAGATTTTCGCGATCAGCTTAGACAAATGGGTAAAATGGGCGGTATTGGCTCTATGCTGGAAAAAATGCCAGGCATGTCAGCTATTCCCGCTGCTGCCAAACAACAAGTCAATGATAAAGAAATGGGGAAATTGGAAGCTATCATTAATTCTATGACAAAACGTGAACGTCAGCGGCCTGATATTATTAAAGGCTCACGCAAAAAACGTATTGCAGCCGGTTCTGGTACTCAAATTCAGGATGTGAATCGTTTGCTTAAACAGTTTGCACAGATGCAAAAAATGATGAAAAAAATGAGTCAGAAAGGTGGGCTAGCCAAGATGATGCGTGGTTTAGGTGGTAAGTTTCCGATGGGCGGAGGCATGCCTTTCTAAAGATAAAGTCAAGTTAAGCTTTTCAAACGCTGGATAAGTGCGTAAAATGCATCTGTTTTTCAGTCCAGTTTTCCAACAGGCAGCAATATGGTAAAAATTAGAATGTCTCGTAGCGGCGCTAAAAAGCGTCCTTATTACACTGTGGTAGTAACAGATTCACGTAGCAAACGTGATGGTCGTTGCATCGAACGTGTCGGTTTTTTTAACCCTGTAGCGCAAGGTAATGAAGAGCGTTTACGTTTAGATATGGAGCGCATTACTCACTGGATCAGTGAAGGTGCTCAAACTACAGATCGTGTTACACAGTTAATTCAACAAGCTCAAGCAGCAGCTTAATCTGCGTTTAGAGTTTTAGGCGAACAGTTATGAGTGCTTCCGAGGAGTTTGTCCCGGTCGGTAAAATATCTGGCGCCTTTGGGGTAAAAGGGTGGGTGAAAGTGTTTTCATTTACCGACCCCAAACAAAATATTTTAAGTTATTCACCCTTATACATTTTACGTAAAGGTGAGTGGCTAGAGTTGAAAGTGTCGGGTGGACGCATTCAGGGAAAAGGCATAGTGATGGGGATTGACGGTGTAACCGACCCAGATCAAGCTTTACCATTAATTGGTTCTGAACTTGCAATCACCAGACAACAGATGAAACCAACCAGGCAGGATGAGTTTTATTGGTCTCAGCTAATTGGTCTCACAGTTATCAACCTTCATGACCAACAGTTAGGCACGGTTGATAATTTGCTCGAAACAGGTGCTCATGACGTGCTTGTTGTGCAAGATAAAGAAAACAAGATTGAACGATTAATTCCATTTGTATTGGAACAGATTGTTCAAGAGGTTGATTTGGATAATAAACATATCCGAGTTGATTGGGAGTTAGATTATTGAGGTGACAAAATCATGCGTATAGGTGTGGTCTGTTTGTTTCCTCAAATGTTTGATGCAATAACACAGTATGGTGTAACGGGGCGTGCGGTAACGCAGCGTAAGTTAACACTGGACTATTGGAATCCGCGAGATTTTACCGAGGATAAACATCGAACAGTAGATGATAGGCCTTATGGCGGTGGGCCTGGCATGGTGATGAAAGTCGAACCATTGCAAGGCGCGATTGAAGCTGCCAAGTTACAATTAGGTCAGCAAACCAAAGTGGCGTATTTATCGCCACAAGGTCGACGCTTAGACCAAGCAGGTTTGCAGGAATTAGCAACAAGAGAAGCAATGATCTTTGTTGCAGGACGTTATGAAGGTATTGATGAACGTCTGATAGAACAAAATATAGATGAGGAATGGTCAATTGGTGACTATGTTCTCAGTGGTGGTGAGCTTGCTGCAATGGTCATGATTGATGGTCTGGCAAGATTGTTACCGGGCGTATTGGGTGATGAAGAATCTGCTCAGCAAGATTCTTTTATGGCGGGTCTTTTAGACCATCCACATTACACGCGTCCAGAACGATTATCACAACAGATGGTGCCTGAGGTACTTGTTGGTGGTGATCATGAGGCGATACGAAAGTGGCGTCTTAAACAGTCTTTGGGACGAACGTGGTTACGGCGGCCTGACTTATTGATAATGGAAGCATTATCGGATGAGCAGAAAGCGTTATTAGAACAATTTATTGCCGAATATGGGCAGGAAGAAGTTGGAGTAGAACAATGAGTAATATTATTGAACAGCTAAATGCTGAACAAATGAGACAGGACATTCCTGCATTTTCTTCAGGTGATACTGTTGTTGTAAAAGTAAAAATCAAAGAAGGTGATCGTGAACGTGAACAAGCGTTCGAAGGTATCGTTATCGCTAAACGTAACCGTGGTTTACATTCTGCATTTACAGTTCGCAAAATTTCAAATGGCGTTGGTGTAGAACGTGTTTTCCAAACACATAGTCCAGCAATTGGCAGTGTACAAGTTATTCGTCGTGGTGATGTGCGTCGCGCGAAACTATACTACTTACGTGAACTTACTGGTAAAGCAGCACGTATCAAAGAAAAATTATCTTAATTCTAATCAAATAGAGATCGGATGTCGGTCTCTTTTGGTTAATAAAAAAGGGTATGGCCTGTCACGGTCATACCCTTTTTTTGTTTTGGCTTGTTAGACTGCTACTTTAATTGAATATCCAGTTTGTATTTATGACAAAATCAACAGTGAATGAACCGCGTTATTTGCAAGCCTTTCTGGATTCATTATGGCTAGAATCAGGGTTAAGTAAAAATACAGTTGAAGCCTATCAACGTGATTTACTGGCTTTTTCAAGCTGGTTACGCCAGTTTGATATCGATTTGGTCGAGGCAAGTCGGCAAGATATTCAGCGCTATCAAAATGCGCGGATGCGAGAAGGTCGCAAAGTTCGAAGTGATGCCAGATTACTATCCAGTCTTAGACGTTTTTATCGCTATTTATGTCGTGAAGATAGACGCGATTCCGATCCTACTGCTCAAATAGAATCACCGCGCCTGGGACGAACGCTTCCTGCAAGTTTGACCGAAATAGAAGTGGAAGATTTATTGGCTCAACCTGACATCAAGCAGGCATTAGGGTTACGCGATAGAACGATGCTTGAGGTACTTTATGCCACAGGACTTCGTGTTTCAGAACTTGTGACCTTAAAAGTTGAACAAGTTAATGTGCGACAGGGCTTAATACGTTGCATAGGCAAGGGCAATAAAGAGCGGCTGGTACCGCTTGGAGAAATTGCGTTGCAATGGCTGCATGACTATTTAATTGATGCCAGACCAGCTTTGCTTAAAGCCAGGGTGACAGATGACTTGTTTCCAACCAATCGCGGCAAGGCCATGACCAGACAGGCATTTTGGTATTTAATAAAACGTTATGCCAAACAAGCGGATATTACTAAAGAATTGTCTCCGCATACATTACGACACGCTTTTGCAACACATTTGCTTAATCACGGTGCTGATTTAAGAGTCGTGCAACTGCTACTTGGTCATGCCGATTTATCAACAACACAAATCTACACACATGTTGCCAAGGAACGCTTAAAAACTATGCATGCAGCACATCATCCTCGCGGTTAAAAGACGATTTGATGATAAACTACCGCGCTTAAACCAGTTGATAGGAGTTAGAACGTGCCTTCTTTTGATATTGTGTCAGAAATTGATAAACATCAATTAACCAATGCAGTCGATCAAGCCAATCGTGAAATTGGCAATCGTTTCGATTTTCGTGGAACTGATTCTCGAGTCGAACAGTCGAACAAATCGTTGACATTACATGCCGATAGTGATTTTCAATTAGAGCAGATCCTCGATATCTTGCGAATGAAATTATCAAAACGTGGGATCGAGGTGCGTTGTCTTGAGGTTAAAGACTCGGTCGGTAATGGCAAAATGCGTAAGCAGGAAGTAATTGTACGAGAAGGTATCGACAGTGATCTGGCACGTAAAATAGTCAAATTAATAAAAGAAAGTAAAGCTAAAGTACAAGCTATGGTTCAAGGCGAAAGTGTTCGGGTTACTGGTAAAAAGCGAGATGACTTGCAAGGTGTGATGGCCTTACTTCGAGGCAATGATGATATTGAAATGCCCTTGCAATTTAATAATTTTAGAGATTAAGGAATGCCCATGTTTAAGCGACAGGTTGTAACGATAGCGATTCTCTTGTGGAGTAGTATTACTTTAGCGGCAGATAGTGATGATAAAAAAGCATTATTTGAATCGATCATGCCAGGGGTCAAAATCGATAGTGTCACTAAACTTGATAATACCAGCTTGTATGAAACGATTATCAATGGCGAAATTATTTATTTTTCTGCAGATGGTCGTTATGTGTTTCAAGGCGATGTTATTTCATTAGAGACACGCCAAAATGTGACTGAGGCCAAGCGTATTGATGTGCGTAAACAAACATTGGCGAGTCTAAATGAAGACGATATGATTATTTATGAGCCAAAGAAAACGGAGTATACATTAACAGTATTTACCGATATTGATTGTGGTTACTGTCGTAAATTACACCAACAAATGAACGATTATAATGAATTAGGGATACGTATTCGTTATATGGCATTTCCTAGAGGTGGTATTGATTCTGTGTCTTATGATAAAGCGGTTGAAGTGTGGTGCGCTAACGATCGTCACCAGGCAATGACTGATGCCAAAAATGATAAAAAAGTGAGGTCAGAAATCTGTAATTCACCTGTTAAAGACCAGTATGAGATTGGTCGTCGTTTAGGCGTGACTGGTACACCAGCACTGTATCTGGATAGTGGTGAATTACTTCCAGGTTATGTACCACCAAAACGGTTAAAACAGTTATTAGATGAGCGTGCTCTGGCTCAGCTATAACATACTGAATTGTTAGGTAAGACGATGATCGGCCAGTGTAATATGCTGATTATCGCATTTTAAAAAGCTAACGTTATTATCCCAGTCCCCCAGAACAATACGCTGAGCTGGTTTGCCATTTATTGTTAGTTGGTGAAAAGCGGGTCTGTGGGTGTGACCATGTATCAATTGAGTGACATTAAATTTTGACATGACAGCACTTACTTCGTTTTGATTAACATCCATGATCATGGCTGATTTGAACTGTTTTTGTTGTCGGCTTTTCTGTTTGATCTTATCTGAAATACCTTGCCGATATTTTGCCGACAGATTTAAAAAACACCACTGTAATAGTTTGGAACGTGTCCAGCGTCGATAGCGTTGATAGGATACATCATCACTACATAAGCTATCACCATGCATTAATAAGGTCTGAGTACCATATAAATCAATGATGTATGGGTCAGGGATGAGCTTACAGCCCGCTCGAAGCGCAAATTGCTCGCCTAACATAAAGTCACGATTACCGACCATTAAATAAATAGTGATACCGTTTTGTTTGAGTTGCTGTAGTTGTCTTATTACCGGTTCAAACTCTGTTGGGACTATATCGTCACCTAACCAGGTATTAAATAAATCACCCAGAATATAGAGCGTTTTAATATCTTTAGTTTCTTGTTTAAGAAAATTAATGGTCAGATTGATTAAGTCGTGGTTTTCTCGACTTAAATGTAAGTCTGAAATAAATAATGTGGACATAAATGAATATTACTTCGACACGCCCTATTGATGGGCGTGTCAGTAACTAACTTGTTATTCGACAACTGTGGCGCTGATGATAACAACGTTTTCTGTCGGTACATCTTGGTGTGGACCTCTGCTACCAGTAGCTACAGCACGAATTTCATTAACAACATCCATACCTTCAATCACATTACCGAAAACGGCATAACCCCACGCTGGGCCGTTCTCACCACGGAAATCGAGAAAGTTGTTATCAACTGTATTGATGAAAAACTGTGCCGTAGCAGAATGTGGGTCACCGGTACGCGCCATTGCAATAGAGCCAGTCACATTACTTAAACCATTATTTGCTTCGTTTTTAATCGGTGCCTTAGGTTTTTTTTGGACGAATTCTTCGGTGAAACCGCCACCTTGAATCATAAAGTCTTTAATAACACGATGAAAGATCGTACCGTTATAGAAACCATCTTCAACATAGCTTAAAAAGTTAGCAACCGTGTTTGGCGCTTTTTTAGAATTCAGTTCAATCACGATATTCCCGTGATTTGTTTCGAGTTTAACCTGTGGCAAGACAGTGTCTCCTTGTGCATAAACAGTAAAAGAAAGTGCTGCTAAAACTAATGGTGCCAAATAGCGGAATAGGTTTGTCATAACGTTTTGGTTCCAATGATTAACACTTAAATGCTACATGATAGTGCAATTAAGGCTTTAAGTGGAGAGTTGGAGCTACTTTTAACTGCTAACATCACGTAAAATACGCGCTATTACTACAAACCTTGATTTGTACCAAGTACACTGCTAATGATTTCATCCTAATTTGAAGTCTTTTTCTAATTATTTTATGTCCAAAGATTGAACATCACATGTTGCAAATTCATAACAGCCTGACTAAAAACAAAGAAGTTTTCACTCCAATTGAGCCTGGTAAGGTCAAACTGTATGTCTGTGGCATGACAGTATATGACCTGTGTCATGTTGGTCATGCTCGGGTTATGGTGGTGTTCGATGTGGTTACACGTTACTTACGAGCCAGCGGATACGACGTAACGTATATTCGTAATATTACAGATATTGACGATAAAATCATTGCGCGAGCCAATGAAAATGGTGAAAAAATCCAGGATTTGACCGAACGCTTTATTGCCGAAATGCATCATGATGCTGATGCCTTAGGCGTTATTCGACCTGATCAGGAACCGAAAGCAACCGAGTCAATGGCCGATATTATTGCCATGATTGAAACACTGATCATAAAAGGCTATGCCTATGCTGCGGATAATGGCGATGTTTATTATGACGTCAGCGAATTTCCAAGTTATGGCAAATTATCAGGTCGTCAACTTGATGAGTTGCGGGCAGGTGAACGAGTTGCCGTTAATGAAGCTAAAAACGATCCTTTAGACTTTGTTTTATGGAAAGCTGCCAAACCTGAAGAACCAGCTTGGGAATCGCCATGGGGTCGAGGTCGTCCTGGCTGGCATATTGAATGTTCGGCTATGTCTTCTCGTTGTTTGGGTCAACATTTTGATATTCATGGTGGTGGCCAGGATTTACAGTTCCCACATCATGAAAATGAAATCGCCCAATCTGAAGGTGCCCATGGTTGTCAATCAGTGAACTACTGGATGCACAATGGTTTTGTACGAATTGATGATGAAAAAATGTCCAAATCATTGGGTAATTTTTTCACTGTGCGTGATGTACTGGAAAAATATTCACCGGAAGTCGTGCGCTATTTTATTTTAACCAGCCATTATCGTAGTCCACTTAATTATTCAGATGAACAGCTAGAACAAGCGAAATCTGCTTTAACGCGTTATTACACGGCATTACGTGATGTTAATGTTCAACAGTCTGTTCAATGGCAACAAGACCAAGATTTCGGTGTCCGCTTCCGAGAAGCAATGGATGATGATTTCAATACAGCATTAGCCTTATCTGTCATGGCTGATCTACGTCAGGCGATTAATAAAGCGCAGTCAATAAATCCCGAACGCGCAAACTATCTTGCTGGTTTACTGGTGTCATTTGGTCATGTATTAGGTTTATTCCAACAAAACCCGCAGGACTTTTTGTTAACTGGCAGTGATGATCTTGATGTTGCTTTAATCGAACAATTAATTGAACAGCGTAACCAGGCTAGAGCCTCAAAAAATTGGGCAAAAGCGGACGAAGTGCGCGATCAACTTAACGCGATGAATATTATTTTAGAAGATAATGCCGGTCAGACGAGTTGGCGCCGAGTTTAGGTCGAGCTTTAGCCCGACAATCTGATGTTGGACTGACCAAAAATTGCTCCTGCATTTTCGGCATACCGACCATCCATGGTCATAAAGTCCAACCCACGAAAGGATCCCCGCACTGTGGCTCGGGTTTCAACCCGACGACCTGACGTTGGACTAAAGTCCAACCTACGGTAAGAATGTGGGTCAGGTTTCAACCTGACATGCTATCCCAAATGTAGCTTCTCAGCCGCATAAAATGTATTTTCAAGCAATGTTGCTACCGTCATTGGACCAACACCACCTGGAACAGGTGTAATCCACGAAGCTCTCTCTTTAGCAACATTAAATTCAACATCACCAGTTAACTTGCCATTTTCAAGACGGTTAATCCCAACATCGATAATAATGGCGCCTTGTTTGATCCAATCACCCGCAATGAAATTAGGCTTACCAACAGCAACAATTAAAATATCAGCGCGACGAACGTGGGATTCAAGATCTTTAGTCCAGCGGTGGCAAACCGTCGTTGTACAACCTGCAAGTAATAATTCCAATGCCATTGGTCGCCCAACAATATTAGATGCACCGACAACAACAGCTTCTTGCCCGTGTAAATCAACACCAGTGGACGTTAATAAGGTCATGACACCCTTAGGTGTGCAGGGGCGTAATTGCGGGTTACGTTGCGCTAGACGGCCAATATTATAAGGATGAAAACCATCGACATCTTTATCTGGTGCGATTGCTTCAATGACATTTTCAGTGTTGATATGTTGCGGTAACGGAAGTTGAACCAGAATGCCATCAATTTCATCGTTATGATTGAGCTTGTCGATCAACGCCAATAGTGCTTGTTCAGATGTTGACTCGGGTAAATCAAATGATTCAGATTTAAAGCCAACTTGTTCGCAACTGCGACGTTTACTGCCGACATAGACTTTTGATGCTGGATCACCCCCAATCAAAATAACTGCGAGGCCAGGCGTTCTTAATCCTTGAGCTAAGCGCTGTTCATTTGCTTGTTTTAATGTGTGTTTAAGCTCTGTGGCAATCGCCTTACCATCGATAATTTTGGCGCTCATCATCTCATTCCAGACTGCAAAAAAGCGTTATATTCTCATGTTAAGACTATTTCAGCAAAAAATATAAAACAGTGATTGACTGTTGAAAATCATCAGCGTATTATTTCGCCTTTCTTTAGGGATGTCTGTCCCAAAAGATGTCGGGGCATAGCGCAGTCTGGTAGCGCATCTGGTTTGGGACCAGAGGGTCGGGAGTTCGAATCTCTCTGCCCCGACCAATTCTAAATACTCTATAATACAGCCTGACATCAACACAATGCGCCCGTAGCTCATCCGGATAGAGCATCAGCCTTCTAAGCTGAGGGTAACAGGTTCGAGTCCTGTCGGGCGTGCCATTTCAAACTAAAAAACATGAAACATTAGATTGATTTAGATCTAAACCTTGTACTTCCACCCCCGTTTTCATATCTAATCACCCAATAAAACTCTGAATTATTTTCAAAAAAAGCTATAATTCATACTTTTTTTAAATGGATTTTAAGCGTTATGTTGAAAGCATTACTTGAAAAACTGTTGTCGAGTTCCAGGAGTGTCAAAAGGACAGTTACAGCTAGTTTAGACTTTATTACAGTAATGTTCTCTCTTTGGCTTGCTTTTTGTTTGCGACTTGGTGAACTTTATTATCCTCCCCAGCATCAATGGTGGATTTTTCTAGCAGGTCCAGTAATAGCAATTCCTATTTTCATCAAATTTGGATTGTATCGAGCAATAATCCGTTATTTGGGCATGCGTGCAATCTGGACGGTGGTTCAAGCAACCATGTTGTATTCCATTTTGTTTGCTTTGCTTGTTTTGATATCGAACGTTCAAGGTGTTCCTCGAACAGTTTATGGTATTCAAGCGGTGATAATTCTGTTGTTAGCTGGCGGCACGCGCCTCGCAGCAAGATGGTGGATAATCCACATTCAAAATAACTATGGTTCACTAGGTAAACAGAGTCAATGCATACCGCCAGTCATTATTTATGGAGCTGGTTCTTCAGGCATGCAGTTGGTAGCGGCATTGAAAATGTCGCGGCAACTTCGCCCTGTTGCTTTTATAGATGATGATCCTGCATTGGAAAATAACCAAATCAATGGGCTTAATATCTATCCTTTTACCAAGTTAAGCCATTTAATTGACAGATATAAAGCCGTTGATGTGTTATTAGCACTACCTTCGGTTTCACGTAGTAGACGTAGTGACATTATCAGACTGCTGGAAGCCTATCCTGTACATGTGCGGTCATTGCCTGGGCTTATGGATTTGGCTGAAGGAAAAGTAAAGGTTTCTGATATACAAGAAGTGGATATTGGTGATTTGTTGGGTAGAGAGCCAGTTGAGCCGATAGCTGAATTATTACATGCCAATATCACAAATAAATCAGTCATGGTGACAGGAGCGGGAGGCTCGATTGGTTCAGAGCTGTGTCGGCAAATTGCCAAACTTGAACCAACAACACTTATTTTGTACGAGCTTAACGAATTTAGTTTGTACGCCATTGAAAAGGAGCTGCAACAACACCAATCGTCTTTAACGATTGTCGCTGTGCTAGGTTCTGTGCAAAATCAGCAACGATTAGAAAGAGTGTGTCAGCAATTCAATGTAAATACGATTTACCATGCTGCAGCATATAAACATGTTCCTTTGGTCGAAAAAAACACTACAGAAGCAATACAAAATAATATTTTTGGCACATTAAATTGTGCCAAAGCAGCTATTAATTCAAGTGTTGAAACCTTCGTTTTAATTTCTACTGATAAAGCGGTTAGGCCGAGCAATACGATGGGAGCAAGCAAGCGTTTTGCCGAGTTAGTGTTGCAAGCACTTGCGCAAGATAATGAAAACAATCCATCCACACGCTTTACCATGGTACGTTTTGGTAATGTACTAGGGTCGTCCGGTTCAGTTGTTCCCTTGTTTAGAGAGCAAATTGCCAATGGTGGCCCAGTTACCGTAACTGATAAGCGCATTATTCGTTATTTTATGACCATTCCAGAAGCAGCCGAGCTAGTCATTCAGGCAGGATCCATGGGACAAGGCGGCGATGTTTTTGTATTGGACATGGGCGAGCCTGTCAAGATTGTTGATCTTGCTAAAAGGATGATTCATTTGAGTGGCTTTGTTGAAAAAGATCAACAGGATCCTGATGGTGATATTGAAATTATTTATACAGGTCTACGTCCTGGTGAAAAACTGTATGAAGAGCTATTGATTGGTGACAAAGTATCAGATACCCAACACCCAAAAATAATGCGAGCACAAGAGCATATTATTGTCTGGGCAGAGTTAAGGTCGATTTTGCAGAAATTGCAACAATGTAACAATGAAAATGATTGTCAAAAAGTCCGAGATATTTTGATGACACACGTTTCAGGTTTTAAACCGCAATGCGGTGTGGAGGATTGGTTGAGTTGACCCCCGATCCACAAGGTTCCTGATCGTGGGTTGGACTTCAGTCCAACATCAGACCGTCGGGTTAAAACCCGACCTACAGGGTTCCTGATCGTGGGTTGGACTTCAGTCCAACATCAGACTGTCGGGTTAAAACCCGACCTACAGGGTTCCTATCGTGGGTTGGACTTTATGACCATGGATGGTCAGTCCAGCATCAGCACACGATTATTGCTTGCCTTGTTCTTT
>JARGFJ010000030.1 GCA_029210875.1 Gammaproteobacteria bacterium
GTTATTCACTTCTGGGCATTAACATTTGGTTATGTATGGTTAGGTGCGCATCACCTTCAATACACAGCACTGCCAGATTGGACAGGTTCATTGGGTGCAGCTATTTCATTAGCGATGATCATTCCTTCCTGGGGTGGTGCGATCAACGGTATGTTCACCTTGAGTGGTGCTTGGGATAAATTACGTACTGACTATATCTTACGTTTCCTGATTGTGTCATTAGCGTTCTACGCAATGTCAACATTCGAAGGTCCTGTAATGTCGTCTAAAACTGTAAATGCATTATCACATTACACTGACTGGACTATCGGTCATGTACATGCAGGTGCGTTAGGTTGGGTAGCAATGGTGTCTATCGGTGCTATTTACCACATGGTTGAAAGACTATGGGGTACAACTATCCATTCTGTGAAATTAGTTAACTTACATTTCTGGATGGCTACTATCGGCACTGCTGTTTACATTACTGCGATGTGGGTATCAGGCATTATGCAAGGTCTGATGTGGCGTGCCTATGATGATTACGGTAACTTGGCATACACTTTCGTGGAATCAGTTGCTCAAATGCACCCATATTATGCAATGCGTGCCGTTGGTGGCCTGATCTTCTTCTTAGGTGCATGTGTCATGTTATACAACATTACTGTAACTATTCGTAAAGCTGTTGCTAGTTCTTCTGCGAAAGAAGCAGCACTTGTTAACGCTACTGTTTAAGGGAGACTGGAATGTCTGAACATAACTCAAATCAACCAGTAACCTTTCAGGAAAAACTGGAAAAAAATATCTGGGCATTGATTCTGGCGACAGCAATCATTGTGTCAGTAGGTGGTATTGTTGAAATCGTGCCGTTGTTTTATCTGGATACTACATTCGAAGATGATGTGCATCCTGACTATGAAGAATTATCAGGCGTGCGTCCATATACAGCGTTAGAGTTGGCGGGCCGTGATGTTTATCAACGTGAAGGCTGTTATTTGTGTCATTCACAAATGATTCGTCCTTTCCGTGATGAAAAAGATCGTTATGGCCATTATTCATTGGCGGTTGAATCCAAATATGATCATCCTTTCCAATGGGGTTCAAAACGAACTGGTCCAGATATCGCTCGTTTAGGTGGTAAATATTCAGATGCCTGGCATATCCAACATTTGATAGATCCACGTTCGGTTGTGCCAGAATCTGTAATGCCTAGTTACCCTTGGTTGCAAAACGCTACAGTTGACGGTGCTGGTATTGAAAAACGTGTTAAAGCGATGAGAGTCTTGGGTGTGCCATATACTGATGAGCAAATTAAAGGTGTAGCAGCAGCCGTTGAGGGTAAAACAGAAATGGATGCTCTAGTCGCTTATCTTCAGGTATTAGGCACGATGATTAAATTTGAACCAGGTAGAGATTATCGTGACTAAACTACAAGAGTATTTTAATACTGAGTGGAGCGCGATGACCGGTACAGACTGGTTTGGATTAATTCTTACCGTAGTAATCTTCATCCTAATGGTTGTTGTCTACTACTGGGTACTTAATCCTAAAAATAAACAAGAACTTGAGTCGCATCGCACAATGCTTATGAATGATGACGATATGAAATCGGAGAAATAAGATGGCAGATAAAAAAAATAACCCAGGTCAGGTAGAAGATACTGGCCATGAATGGGATGGCATCAGAGAGTTAAATAACCCTTGTCCACGTTGGTGGCTAAACTCACTCTACTTGAGTGGATTATTGGTCATTGCCTACTTTATATTGTATCCATCATTGCCTTTAGTGAACGACAGCACCAAAGGTCTATTGGGATGGACAATGATTAATGAATACAAGGAAGATCTGGCAAAAGTTGAAGCTATTCGTGCACCATTTGAAGAAAAACTGGCATCGATGAGTGTTGAACAAATACTTGCTGATCAAGAAATGCTTAACTATGCAATTGGTTCTAGTAAAGTGTTGTTTGGTGATAACTGTGCGGCATGTCATGGTACTGGTGGCGCACCTGCGGCAGGATCGGGTTATCCTAATTTAACAGATGATGACTGGTTATATGGTGGTAAACCTGACGAAATCATGATATCAATTGCAGCTGGTCGTCAAGGTATGATGACAGCTCACAAAGATATCTTGAAACCGGAAGAAGTTGATCAATTAGTTCAATTTGTCGTTGATAGTTCAAATGGTGTAGCAACAGAAGCCGGTAAGGCTTTATATATGGCTAAAGGTTGTTTTGCCTGTCATGGTGCTGATGCCAAAGGTGTTAAAGCCATGGGTTCAGCCAACTTAACAGATAAAATCTGGCGTTTCTCTGGTGATCCTGAACAAATTCGTCACACAATACTTCATGGTGTTAACCATGTGTCTGACCCACTGACACGCGTTGCCGTCATGCCCACATGGAGTGAAAAACTTGCAATCATGTTACAAGTAAGAGCTGATGCAATTGCTGATGGTGATGATCCAAATGAAATTGATTGGGCTGATGAGCTAGATGGCACTGAAGCTGAACGTTTGACAGAAACTGAAATCAAGAAATTGACAGTTTATGTTCATCAATTTGGTGGTGGTCAGTAGTAATGTGATTTGCCCCAGCAGTTAAGCTGGGGCCTAAGTTTAGGAGAGCTAAAATGCATATTGACGCAGTAGTAGTTGGTACCATTGCAAGCGTTGTCATTACCATTATCGTGGGCGCTGTTATCGGTTACAACGTAATTAAAAACATCGACAACAAATCTGACGATAAATAGTCACATCAATTTGTTACTAAAAGCCGGCTTTACGTCGGCTTTTTTGTCAGTAATACACGTATAAATAAGTAAACTCTAATATAGTTTTGTTGTGTTATAATACAACGATTTTTTATCGTCTGGGCTGGGAAAATACGTGAGCGAGAAAGTAGAAAAAAAGAGTGTAAATGTTGAAGACCTCTATGAAGAGGTGTCTGATTGGCATATCAACACTGGTGGTATAAAAATTGTCGCAAAACGTATGGCCGGTCGGTTTCGTAGACTTAAATGGTTTGGAATGACAACCTGGCTGGTATTGTTCCTAGGCCCTTATTTGCGCTGGAATGGATCACAAGCCATCCTGTTAGATTTACCCAATCGTCAATTTAATTTCTTTAACGTGACTATCTATCCACAAGATATATGGATGTTGTCACTCACGCTATTATTTTTTGCAATTTTACTTGCTGCGGTTACCAGTATCGCTGGTCGTGTTTTTTGTGGTTACTTTTGTTTTCAGACTGTGTGGACAGATGTTTATACATACATCGAAGGCAAGTTTGAAGGCGATACCCCTCAAAAAGCAATGAAGTTTAATAATGCGCCTTGGACTGTGAATAAGATAGTTCGGAAAGTATCAAAACACAGCTTGTGGTTACTGATTGCTGTTTTAACCGGAATTTCATTTGTTGCATGGTTCACTGAATCTCATCAGCTATGGCACGATTTATTTCATTTTGAAGCATCATTACCAGCATATTTAATAATCGGTGCATTCACAGGCGGAACCTATACATTTGCTGGCTTTATGCGTGAACAAGTCTGCTTTTGGCTTTGTCCTTATGCTCGACTTCAAGGCGTTATGTATGATCAAGACACGATATTACCATCGTATGATGCAGAACGTGGTGAACCACGAGGTCGAATTAAAAAAGGTCAACATGACGATACAAAAGGTAGTTGTGTAGACTGTAATGTCTGTGTTGCAGTGTGTCCTACCGGGATTGATATTCGTAAAGGACAACAAGAAGGCTGTATTACATGTGGTATGTGTATTGATGCATGTGACACTATCATGGAAAAAACAAATCAGCCTAAAGGCTTGATTCGTTATGCGTCTTATAAAGAGTTACATCATAATGCTGCGCCATTAGCATTGTATAAACGTCCCCGGGTCATCATCTATAGTCTCATTTTAATGACGGCCTTATCTGGTGTTGTTTATGGCTTTATGAATTTGTCACCAACTGAATTTAAAGTTGTACACGAACGGCAGCCATTATTTGTGCAATTAAGTGACGGTACTATCCAAAATAAATACACCGTTAAGTTACTGAATAAAACAAAACAAACAATTAAACTTAATTTCACTATCGAAGGTATTGAAGGGGCAACCTTGCATGGTTTAAGTGAAATGATTGTTGAACCAGGTAAAGTCATCCCTGTCACCGCATTAGTACGTGTTCCAGAGCAATATATGACCTCTGATTTAACACCAATTTTGTTTAAAGGTAGTGTCGAGTCAAATGATCACATTAGTGTGCGTTATAAGAGTATGTTTATGGGACCCAAAAAATGATGATTTCTCAAAAAAATAGTGAAGCGCTAAAAAATCCATGGGTGTTGGGAATGATAGCGTTTTTACTGACATTTTTAACCGCAAATGCATTATTTATTTATCTTGCTTTTCAATCACCACCTAATTTGGTTGTTCAAGACTTTTATGAAAGAGGTGAGCGCTATGAAGAAACGCACAAACGCATGGAACAAGAAAAAGCAATGGGGTGGAATGGTGTCATTATGGCTCCTTCACAAACACGCGTAAATCAACATCAAACTTATGAGGTGATGTTACAAGGTAAAAATGCAACTGCTTTGAATCCCGATTCTGTCATATTACATGCCTATCGACCTTCAGATGCTCGTGCTGATTTTTCTGTTGAGATGACTCAGGTCGGGTTGGGTACCTATGCAGCCGATGTTAGTTATTCTTTGCCAGGTATATGGGATATCATCATTGTTGCTACAAAAGATGGTGATGAGTTTTTAGTGACAAAACGTGTTTCTATCTCACCTTAGCGTGTAAGTTAGAATTTTCATCATTCTTTAACAGTCTGGCAAACAATCAGAACTAATCAACTTTGACTATAGAATGCTATCACTGCGGCTTGCCCGTTGAACAGGCTGGTGAGTTCTCTGCAATCATTACTGGTGAGCAACGTGAATTTTGCTGTTTTGGCTGTCAATCTGTCTGCCAGTCTATTCATGGTGCCGGCTTGCAGCGCTTTTATCAGAAAGTGCCCGCTGGCGAGACATTCTCCCCCCCTCCTGAATTATCATCTGATTTAGCCTCTTTTGACTTGGATGAAGTACAAACACTGTATGTTGATCAACTTGGTGACATACGGACGATTTCATTGTTGGTTGAAGGAATTCACTGCGCAGCATGTGTTTGGTTGATTGAACAATCCTTAGTGAACGTTGAAGGTGTCTTATCTGCGGATGTAAATTTAACAGCAAAACGTTTAAAACTACGATGGGATAATCGACAAATAGCATTGTCACAGGTGCTAACTTTATTAGGACAGATTGGTTATGCTGCTGTTCCCTTTGATCCAGATACGGCAGAAGGTTTATTAGCAAAACGCCATCGCAGTCTACTATACCGAATGGCCTTTGCTGGCTTTGCGATGATGAACTTAATGTGGGTTTCTATTGCATTGTATTCCGGTGCCGATCAAGGTGAATTTCGACACTGGTTTCATTGGATTGGTTTTTTAATTGCAACACCGACCTTATTTTACTCGGGTTATCCATTCATACGAAATGCCTTTATTGGACTCAAGCGCCAGTATTTGACGATGGATTTGCCGATAGCAATTGGTGCTATAACGACATATAGCTATTCTACCTATGTGACCGTGACAGGTTCACTTGTAGGTCATGTTTACTTTGATACGGTTGTAAATTTTCTCTTCGTCATTTTGGTTGGGCGCTATTTAGAAGCTATCTCTAAACGACAGGCGCTATCTGCAACAACTCGACTATTAGAGTTACAACCTAAATTAGCTACCATCATAGATGAGTTTGGACAGCATCACGTTGTACCAATACGTTCCGTCAATATTGGTGATCATTTATTAGTTAAACCAGGTGAAAAAGTACCAGTTGATGGTGTCATTATTGATGGTCAAGGTGCCGTAGATGAGTCAATGTTAACAGGTGAGTCACTACCGATTTATAAGGGAATCAATGATCAGGTAGTGGCTGGCAGCATCAATGGTGAGGGTGCTTTCACCGTTGAAGCGGTTCAGGTCTTACGAAATACTGCTCTTTCCAAAATAGTAACATTAATGGAGGAGGCGCAAGCGTCAAAAGCGCCCATTCAGTCGCTTGCGGATAAAATTGTGCCGTGGTTTGTTGTGGTTACATTATCACTCGCATTTATTACGTTTCTATTTTGGTGGCAAGTTAATATTGAAACAGCAATATTGGCTGCGACATCGGTACTTATTATTACCTGCCCATGCGCTTTTGGTTTAGCGACACCTATGTCGATTGCTGTGGCAACAGGCGTTGGTGCCAGTAAAGGTATTTTGGTTAAGCAGGGACTGGCTTTAGAAACCTTATCGAAAGTGACTCATTTTGTTTTTGATAAAACGGGGACATTGACTGATGGCGCCTTACATTTAAAATCAATTGTGACTTTGCCTAATATTGAGAAGTATGAGGTATTACGATTAGCTGCATCAGTTGAACAGCATTCTGAGCATAGTATTGCCACAGCGATTACTGAAGCAGCAAAACAACAGCAGTTAACCTTAGATAAATTACATGATTTTTGCTCATTTCCTGGACAAGGTGTGTCAGCCATTATCGACAATAAGCGGGTAATGGTTGGTACTCAAATTTGGTTACAACCGCAGAATTTGATCGAATTTGATTACTGGCAACAGCATGTGAAACAGTTAGAACGACAGGGTATTAGTTGCGTGTTTGTGTGTGTTGAAAACACGATTATCGGTGTATTAGGCTTAGCTGATGAGCTGCGCTCTGATGCCTCGACAGTAGTATTTGACCTTCTTTCGCACAATATAGCAGTGAGTGTGTTGAGTGGCGATAGAAAATCCGTCGTTGCTGCTGTTACTGCTCCGCTTGGTGAGATCAATCGCTATGCAGAAGTATTACCTAAAGATAAATCCGATACTGTAAGAAAATTGCAACAGCAAGGTGAGGTAGTCGCCATGGTAGGAGATGGCGTTAATGATTCACCTGCCTTGATACAGGCAGATGTTGGCATAGCATTGGCATCAGGAACAGATGTCTCTATAGAAAGTGCCGATATCATTTTGTCTCATAATGACTTGCTTGCAGTAGCACAGGCAAGGCGGTTAGCGCGACAAACGCTCAGCACTATTAAACAAAATATTGTATTATCCATTACTTATAATGTGATTATGGTTCCATTAGCAATGATGGCGCTGGTTAGTCCTGTTGTGGCAGCAGTAACGATGCCAATCAGTTCCTTATTAGTTATTGCTAATGCTGCCAGAATCAAACGAATATTCAAGGGGTAAAAATGGAAGTCATATATGGGTTGCTGCCAGGCATGTTATTGCTCGGAATTGTAGGTGTCGGACTATTCTTTTGGGCTGTTAAAAGTGGTCAATACGATGACATGGATGGTGCTGCAAATCGTTTATTAATGGATGACGATGTTATGGTTTCTGAAACGGAGCAAAAGGATGAAGAAATTAAAGATAAAACACACACGCCTTGATGAGTAAGAACATACTCGTTGCCAGCTTTTTGTGGGGCATGTCTACACTGATATGGGCTGATGATATCACGTTAGGCATGACAACCGCTTTAACCGGTAGTTCAGCCGCGCTGGGCAATAATATGCGGGCAGGTGTTGAGAGTTATTTTAACTACATCAATCAGCAGGGCGGTGTGTAAGGCAGGCAACTAAAACTGTTAGTTAAAGATGATGGTTATGAACCTGAACGTGCCGCATTTAATATGCGCGAGATGATTGATCAGGATAATGTGCTGGCCATTATTGGTAATGTTGGTACACCGACAGCGATTGTTACCGTTCCGATCACCAATCAAAAGAAAACGTTGCTTTTTGGCGCATTCTCGGGAGGTGATGTATTACGAGCTGATCCCCCTTCACGCTATGTAATGAACTATAGACCAAGTTATGCCGACGAGACTGAGAAGTTGATAGCTGGTATTCTAAATTCGGGTATCAAGGCCGAAGAAATTGCCTTTTTTACTCAGCAAGATGGTTTTGGTAATGCGGGCTATCTTGGGGCGACAAATGCGCTTAAGCGCCATGGCTATCACGATACCGATAAATTATGGCATGTACGATACAGTAGAAATTCACTGAATGTAGAAGGGGCTGTTGCAACATTACTTAATGCCTCAATCGAACCTAAAGCTATTATTATGGCAGGTAGTTATGCGCCATCAGCACGATTTATTGAATTATTGCAACAGGAATTGCCTGAAATATGGTTCTTTAACTTATCTTTTGTTGGCAGTTATGCCTTGAAAGCATCGTTACCAAAAGATGCTCGTCATGTCGTTGTAACCCAAGTCGTACCGGATATGCGGTCACACTATCCGATTATTGATGAATATCTGGCTAATCTTAAACGATACTCACCAGCTCTTGAACCCAATGATATCTCTCTGGAAGGGTATATTGTTGCAAAAATTTTTCATCAAGGTGTGATAGGTATTGCTGGTGAGATCACAAAAGAAAGTATTATTGATGGCTTAGAACAATTGCATAAGAACGATATCGGTCTAGGCATACCCATAAGTTTCAGTAAACAGGATCATCAGGCTATTGATAAATTATGGATGATTACAATTGATCAGGGTGAGCTTGAGCCTTTTAGCTGGTCTAAGCTGAATATATTACAAAACCAGTAAATAGGGATGTTAGTAAAGGTTAATTATGTTTAAGTTGTGGAGCATTAGAAACTTATTACAGCTGTGGTCATTTGTCACAGTTTTTGCTGTTATTTTATTAGCATCGATCACAATTTATAGTAATCAACAGTTTGTTAATACACAAAAAAGTCTTACAGAGACTGTATTGCCACTTGAAAATGCTAGCAGGCAAATGAGTGAAGTTGCAGCTTCTTTTGTTACCAGACAGAAACAGCTTGTTTTAGCTGATTCGACACAAGCGATTGATAAAATAACGCCGCGACAACAACTGGAGCAGAAATTTGAAAAGCACTGGCAGACTATCGCTTCATCAGTTACGGTAACTGGTCTCGACCAACACAATATTTCGCCCTTATTTGATAATTACCAGCAGTTTTTAGTGGTTGATAGCCAGTTATCAACATTAATATTGCAGGATATTGCTACGTCTGAATTAATGCAGGAACGAATCAAACAAGCTGAATCAATCGAGACACAATTTCAACAAAAGGTCGAAGCTATTGTTGGCCGTATTTCACTCCAGCTTGCTAAGGAAAAACGCGCTAATAGTCAGTCAACTCAAATAATAACAAGTCAGGATGATTTAAATTATTTAAAAGAATTAGCCCAATCGTCACGAGTTAATGTGTTAAAAATAATAAATTTAACCTTACATGTTATTCAAGCCGATAACGTTGATTTACTGTTGAGTCTTCGCGAGAATGATATCAAGCAATACCAATTGTCAGTGCAGCGTGATATTGCTCAACTGGCAAGAGCTTTAAGTCATATTAAAAGTTATCAGCCTTTAATTGTAGACTTAGATCGCAATTGTGAGCAGTTGATAAATATCGTTATTGGGCAAGATAATTCGATCTATGATCTTAGATTGACGCAATTAAGACATAAACAATTACTGACATCAATACAACAAGAATCAATCACTATATTTGACGTTATTGTATCTGATCTGGCCAGGCTCTCAGCAATAGTCAATGACTATAGTGACGATGTTATTAGTCAGGCAGCGAGCACCGCAAACAAGGCTAAATGGCTGTTTTTCTTAATTAGCATTTTTATTGTAGTAATGATGGCGCGCTTTGTAATAGCAATTTCCCAACGTATTACCAGCCCATTAGCGGAGCTTAGAACAGCAATGCATGCACTGTCGATACAGCAATTTGACAAGCGTCTGACTATTGCCAAGGGTAAAAATGAAATCTATGCCTTAGCAAAAGATTTCAATACCTTTGCAGATAATAATCAACGTTTGATTGATGATTTGGCTTCAGCTAAAGATTCACTTCAAGTGCGAGAACAACACATAACAGCAATTTTAAATGGTGTGCCAGAAGCAATTCTGACATTAAACTCAGCGGGAATTATAAAATCTACCAACCCTGAAGCTGCTCGTGTACTTCATGCTGAAGAGGGAAGTCTGGAAGGTCTTAATCTGATTCAATTTTTTGCTGCAAGTGAGAAAATTAGTCATCTGGCCGATATCGCGAATAGCTTGCAGCGCAGTCAAGAATTTGCTGGTCTTGATTATCGCAAACAGCCATTTTCAATGTGGTTATCACTCAATCCATTATCCAGTTTGAATAATGATTTATGGGTGTGCGTTATTTCAGATATAACCGCCAGAAAACAGGCAGAACAAAATCTGATACAAACCAGTACTGAATTGGATACTATTCTAGAAAATGCAATGGTAGGAATTGCCTTTCTTCGTGACAGAGTTATTTTACGAGTCAATCACAAATTTGAAGAAATCTTTGCTTGCGATCGAGATCAGGTTGAAGGCAAATCGGTAGAACAAATATTTCCTTCTCGAGAAGCATACGACCAGCTTGGTGAACAAGCCTATACAGTGCTGCAGTTTGGTGAGAATTATGAAGGTGAAGTTCAGCTGCTTAGACTCAATGGTGAAAAATTCTGGTGTTCATTATCGAGCAAAGCGATTGATCCAAAAAATCCTGGGGATGGTTCAATTTGGTTGTATGAAGATATAACGATCCAACGTGAAAAAGATGAAAAACTGCTCAAACTAGCGAGTCTTGATGCCTTAACTGAGTTACCAAATCGAAGTGTTTTTAACGATCGCCTTGATCATGCAGTTCATAAAGCAAATCGAAACGCTACACGATTAGCTGTTTTTTTCCTGGATCTGGATCACTTTAAACATATCAACGATTCTCTGGGTCATAAAGCGGGTGATATTTTACTTTGCGATGTTGCGCAACGATTACGTTCATGTGTACGTGAAGGTGACACTGTTGCACGATTAGGCGGTGATGAGTTTACGATTATATTGGAAGAAATTCGATCTGCTCAATTTGTAGCCAAAGTTGCTGACAAGATCACATTAGCGATAACCAAATCATATATGTTAGATGGCACTGAGGTTAATATCAGTCCAAGTATCGGCATCAGTCTGTTTCCGGCTGATGGTCGCGATGTTGAAACCTTGATCAAAAATGCCGATGCAGCGATGTACCATGCTAAGAAAAATGGCCGTAATAACTTCCAATTCTATTCGGCAGAAATGAATGCTCAGGCTTCGGAACGCCTGGCAATGGAAACCAGTTTACGCAGAGCAGTTGAGCTTAACGAATTTGGATTACATTTTCAGCCTCAAATTAACTTGTTCACAGGAAATATAGCCGGTGCTGAAGCGCTGTTAAGATGGACTAGTGCACAATGGGGTGATGTTTCGCCCGCACGGTTTGTCCCTATTCTCGAAGATATTGGCTTGATCAGTGAGGTCGGGCAAGTTGTCCTGACAAAAGCATGCCAGACTTATATGGCATTAAAGGATAAGCTCCCAGCTGATTTTAAGATGGCAGTGAACTTGTCGGGAAGACAGTTTCATGGTGGGCAACTGGCTTCATCAGTACGGCAAACACTGTTTGAAACAGGCATGTCAGCAGATAATTTAGAACTGGAAATTACAGAAAGCATCTTAATGGATGATGCTGCACTTGCTATTTCAACCTTGACCGAATTAAGTGAGATGGGTATCACTATGGCCATTGATGATTTTGGAACAGGCTACTCATCATTATCTTATCTAAAACGTTTTCCTTTAGATGTGTTGAAGATTGATCGTTCTTTTGTGCGTGATGTTAATGTGGATAGCGATGATGCGGCTATTGTTGATGCGATTCTTGCGATGTCTAAACGCTTGGGATTAGATGTGGTGGCTGAAGGTGTTGAAACCGCTGAGCAACTGGCGTTTCTCCAACAGCATGAATGTCATCGTGTCCAAGGTTATTTCTTTAGTCGACCACTAGAGTTTGAACAATTAAGTCAATTTGTTAGTGATAAACAGTATTCAGGTTAATTATTTAGTTATTAATCATCTGATATTGCAAGATGGTTTTCTCACCCTCTTTAAATCTGACGCTTAAACCAATTTCAGGATAGAACCATAGTTCGGAATCAGTTTCATTATCATGTTCGATTTTTGTCGGGTCTCCAAAACGAAATGTCACCATATCTTGCGATAAACGCACTGAGGGAATGTAAGTAATTGCATTTACCTTAGCGTTAATTAAAGCGGCGTTATCCTGGTTGCTAAGGTCATAGCGACGAGCACCACTTGGTTGTATTCGTGCTTGCGCTGCACGAGTCAGCATAAGATCAATTTGGTGCTGTGGTACTGCTAAGTTAAGTACTAATTTTGCATCAAGCCCACCAAGATGAATACTGTCAAAAAAAGCTTCAACAGTAGACGCTTTTTCAGCTTCAGTGAAGGCAGCGGTTTTACCATATTCATGCAAGAATTCTTGGGCTTGTTTATAGCTGGTCGAACCTAAATGGATTGCAAAAACAGTTGGATTACCATCAGGCATGATTGTTACATCCCAGGGCATCGGTGCAAGTTGTGACTGTTGATCCTTCGCCATAAACATTAAGGCAATAATACTGATTACGATAAGTAATAGGCCGATGAAAAACTTAGCCATGTAGTGGTTCCTTTGAAATATCAGGTTTGATTTGTAGCCAAAAAGTGACTGGCCCGTCATTGGTGAGAGACACTTTCATATCAGCTCCAAATTGACCAATATGAACGTCTGAATACGTAGCTTTTGCCTGCTGACATAAGTAGTCAAATAATGCGTTACCCTGACTTGGACTTTCAGCTGGGGTGAAGCTAGGTCTCAACCCTTTGTCAGTATTAGCGGCTAAGGTGAATTGCGGCACAAGTAACAAGCCACCATTAATATCCGTAACAGAGAGGTTCATTTTGTCGTTTTCATCACTAAACACACGATAGTGAAGGATTTTTTTAAGTAATCGGGCTGCTGTTATTCTTGAGTCGCCACGTTCAACCCCAATTAAGACTAATAATCCTTGATTGATCTGAGCTATTTGAATGCCATTTACCACTACATTAGCGTGAGTGACGCGTTGTAATAATGCAATCATGCTAATAGTTTAGCGATCTTACGCGTGGCTGTTACCAAAGCATCAATTATCACGGGTTCTCCTGCGGCATGACCCGCTAATGGAATAATAGATAGCTCAGCTTCTGGCCAGACTTGTTTAAGTTGCCATGATTGTTGCACAGGGCAAACAATATCATAACGACCATGCACAATAAGTGACGGTATGGCTCTTATCGCATCAATATTTTCAAGAATAGGTTTGTCTTGGATAAAACACTGATTTAAGGCGAAGTGGAGTTGGATACGCGAATGGGCGAGCGGTGAAGGGTCGTCAGTATTATCTGGTTTGTACTCATAGTCCCGTAAAGTAACAATGGTACTTTCCCATGCTTGCAGTGTTTTAGCTGCACTCATTTGTTGCAGTTCATCATCTTGCAATAGCATCTTATAGTAATGTTGTAAGGGCTTACGTTGTTCCGGTAGAGGTAGACGTTTTATCAGATTATGCCACGTGTCTGGAAATAAGTTAGATGCACCACCTTCAGCATAAACCCAATCTATGTCCTGTTGTCTTCCAAGGAAAACACCTCTCAAAATCATAGCCATAACTTTATCTGGATGAGTTTGAGCATAAATCAAACCAAGCGTAGCACCCCATGATCCACCAAAAATTACCCAGCGATCTATAGTTAATTTTTGACGAATCACCTCCATATCAGACACTAAATAATGAGTATCATTGTGCGCAATTTCGCCATGAGGAATAGAGCGGCCGCAACCGCGTTGATCAAACAGGACAATATGATATTTTTTAGGGTCAAAATAGCGGCGATGTATCGGACGGCATCCTGAGCCGGGACCACCATGAAGAAAAATGACTGGTATACCTTCAGGATTACCGCATTGTTCAACATAGACTTCGTGATGACGATTGTTACCGAGTGATTCCATTTTAATGAGTTGGGATGCAAATGGCTCAATCTCTGGGTAAAGCGGGATCATGATTTTTCTCTTTATTAACCTTGGTGAGGCAAACTATATCATGGCTAGCGATGGTAATTATCGCTCTATTGCGAGAAAATACACTGTTTTTAAATCTGAATGTAAGTTAGATATTAATAAAGATGAACTTTAAGGCACATAAATAACATGAACTTGCACGAATTCCAGGCTAAACAACTATTTAGTAAGTACGGTATTGCTACTCCTCATGGACAAGCTGTTACCAATGGTTCTCAAGCGAGACAAGCAGCAGAACAATTAGGTGGTCATCGTTGGGTTGTTAAAGCTCAAGTTCACACTGGCGGACGTGGTAAAGCGGGTGGTGTGAAGGTTGTAGACACGCTTGATGCGGTTGCTGACGCTGCTTACGATATGATCGGTCAGAATTTGGTCACACATCAAACTACTGCCCAAGGTCTGCCAATTCATCAAGTATTGGTTGAACAGCCTTCTGATATCCAACGTGAATTATATCTAGCGGTATTGGTTGATCGTGTTTCAGAACGTGTTGTATTTATGGTGTCAGCTCAAGGCGGGATGGATATCGAAACGGTTGCTGCACAAACACCTGATGCTATCTTGAATTTGATTGTTGACCCAGTCGTTGGCTTACAGCCATATCAATGTCGTCGTGCTGCATTTTTTCTTGGATTAACGGGTAACACCTTTAAACAGCTTCAAACCGTCATGCAAGGTTTATATCGTTTATTTACAGAGAATGATGTCAGTTTAGTTGAGATCAACCCTTTAGTTGTAACTGGTCATGATGAATTATTGGCTGTTGATGCGAAGTTAAACTTGGATGATAACGCCTTGTTTAGACATTCTGAATTAGCAGCGATGTTTGATCCAACACAGGAAGATGATGCGGAGGTTATCGCACAAAAATTTGGTTTGAACTACATCACCTTAGATGGTGAAGTTGCCTGTATGGTCAATGGTGCTGGATTGGCTATGGCTACCATGGATTTGATTCAAAAAGAAGGCGGACAACCAGCTAATTTCCTTGATGTCGGTGGTGGTACAACAGCTGATCGCGTTGCTGAAGCATTCAAACTGATTTTGTCTGACAAGAAAGTAAAATCAATTTTGGTTAATATTTTTGGTGGCATTGTACGCTGTGATTTGATTGCGGAAGGCATCATTCATGCTGCAAAAGATGTCGGTCTGACCTTACCTGTAGTTGTACGTCTAGAAGGAACCAATGCTAAGTTAGGGCGTGAATTACTAGCAAATAGTGGCATGAACTTACATGTGGCCCAAGATTTAACTGATGCTGCTCGTCAAGCAGTCGCTGCATCTAAGGAGTAACACCATGAGTATTTTAATCAACAAACAAACACGTGTTATTTGCCAAGGGTTTACAGGTAAACAAGGCACATTCCATTCAGAGCAGGCAATTGCATACGGTACCCAATTTGTGGGAGGGGTAACACCAGGCAAAGGCGGTCAAACTCATCTCGATCGTCCGGTATTTGATACGGTTTATGACGCAGTACAAGAAACAGGTGCTGACGCTACGATGATTTATGTGCCAGCAGCGTTTGCAGCAGATGCAATTTTAGAAGCAGCAGATGCCGGTATAAAAGTAATCGCTTGTATTACCGAAGGCATCCCAGTGCAAGATATGCTGAGAGTTAAACATGCTTTAAATAGTACAGATGCACGTTTGATTGGCCCTAATTGTCCAGGGCTTATTACACCGGGCGAATGTAAAATTGGCATTATGCCTGGTTCAATTCATTTACCAGGTAAGATTGGTATTGTGTCGCGATCAGGTACATTAACCTACGAAGCCGTAGATCAAACAACACGCAATGGTCTGGGCCAAAGTACGTGTGTTGGTATAGGTGGGGATCCAATTCATGGTATGAACTTTATTGACTGTTTGGCATTATTTGAAGCGGATCCACAAACAGAAGGCATTGTCATGGTTGGTGAAATAGGTGGTCGAGCCGAAGAAGATGCCGCTGATTATATTCGTGACCATGTGACTAAACCAGTCGTTGCTTATATAGCTGGATTAACAGCACCTGAAGGTAAACGTATGGGACACGCCGGCGCCATTATAAGTGGTGGTCAAGGTACTGCAGAAGCAAAACTTGCAGCATTAGCTGATGCTGGTGTTCATATTGCACGCTCGCCAGCAGAAATGGGTGAACGCATGCTGGCTGCGATAGGCTAAATACTGATGACAACACCATTTTTCCTGGTAATGGGACAGATTAATCCTGTCGTAGGTGATGTGTCAGGCAATGTAAAAAAAGTTATAGAAGCAGCACATCAGGCACGTGATCTTTATGCGGCAGATTTAGTTGTTTTTCCTGAGTTGACCTTAACGGGCTATCCTCCAGAAGACTTATTACTTCGACCAGGGCTATTAAAGCGTGTCAACAAGGCACTACTAAAACTTCAGTCAAAAATTGAGGGTATTGCGGTTGTCATTGGCCATCCATCGGGCGTAGTGCGCCATGATTTATACAATGCGGCGTCGTTCATTGCTGATGGTAAAATTATCGGAACCTATTTTAAACATTATCTTCCGAATTACAGTGTCTTTGATGAAAAACGCTACTTTGTAGAAGGTAAAGAAGCGTGTGTTATTGACTATAACAATATTAAGTTTGGCATTACGATATGTGAAGATATATGGTTCTCAGCACCTGCCGCACAAGCTGCTGATGCCGGCGCAGACATTATTCTTAATCTCAATGCATCTCCCTTTAGCCAAGGCAAGTGGCAATCACGTAAAGCCGAAGTAAAACAACGTGTTATTGAGACCGGTCTTCCAGTAGTTTATGTTAATCAAGTGGGTGGGCAGGATGAACTGGTATTTGATGGTGGTTCATTTGTGCTGTCACATACCGGTAAAAAAGTTGCTAGAGCACCAACATGGCAAGCTGGTTTATACCCAACAACCTTACAAAGAAACGAGCTGGGTCAGATCATCATTGAAGGTGAAATGGCACCTAAACAAACCGAAATTGAGATGGTTTATCAAGCCTTAGTCACTGGACTAGGAGATTATATTGAGAAAAATCATTTTCCAAGTGTTGTTATAGGGTTATCTGGTGGTATTGATTCCGCATTAACCCTTGCATTAGCGGTTGATGCGATTGGTGCCGATCGTGTTAAAACTATAATGATGCCATCACGCTACACTGCCCAGATAAGCCTTGATGATGCGGCAGAAATGGCCCAAGGTTTGAATGTGACACATAGTGTTATTCCAATTGATTCCCTGTTTGAGCAATTCCTCGATAGTTTATCGGAGCAATTTGTCGGTACATCAACTGATACTACTGAGGAAAATATTCAAGCACGCTGTCGAGGTGTTATTTTGATGGCAATCTCAAACAAGTCGGGCGCTATGGTTTTATCTACGGGCAATAAAAGTGAGATGGCTGTGGGCTATTCGACTTTGTATGGCGATATGGCTGGTGGTTTTTCACCGCTTAAAGATGTGTTTAAAACCCTGGTTTATAAACTGGCAGACTATCGCAACGCCATCAGTCCTGTGATTCCAACACGTATTATTACGCGACCTCCTTCCGCAGAATTAGCACCAGATCAACTCGATCAGGATAGTTTGCCACCATACGAATTACTTGATCAGCTATTAGACTGCTATATTACTGAGGATTGGTGTTTTGAAGATATGGTTGCTGCAGGCTACGATCAAGACATAGTTGCACGAGTGATAAAAATGATAGATCGTAACGAATATAAACGCCGTCAAGCCCCACCTGGCATTCGGATTACTCGTCGCGCATTTGGTCGAGATAGACGTTATCCAATAACATCAGGTTATACTGTTAATTCAAAGATAGAGTAGGGAGTCACAATGAAAAAGATTGAAGCGATTATTAAACCCTTTAAATTAGATGACGTCCGTGAGTTATTATCAGAGATTGGTATCACTGGTATGACTGTGTCAGAGGTAAAAGGTTTTGGTCGTCAAAAAGGCCACACAGAGTTATATCGTGGTGCAGAATATGTTGTTGATTTTTTGCCTAAAATAAAAATTGAAATTGTACTTCCTGATGATCTTGTCAATAATTGTGTTGAAGTGATCATTAAAGCCGCACATACTGGCAAAATTGGAGACGGTAAGATCTTCGTTACACCGGTCGATCAAGTAATTCGTATTAGAACGGGTGAAGAAGGTAGCGAAGCAGTTTAATTGATTATTTGAACGTTGTTTGACGCACTGCCGCAACCCCGGCATAGCCAGGATAATTAAGTTCAAGTACACGAAGCGCATCCTCTGATAATTCATCTAATTCAAGAATTTTATACGCCTTTGCCATGACTAATAACGCTTCCGGCATTGCTGGCGTTCTTGGATAATTTTCGATGACATATTTACCACGATTGGCTGCTGCAACATAGGCGCCACGGCGCATATAATAATTTGCAACATTGACTTCATGTTGTGCCAAACGATTCCTCAAATAAACTATACGTTGCGCTGCATCGTCACTATATTTACTCTTAGGGTATCTATTGACTAAAGTTGTGAAATCTTCCAATGCTAAACGAGCTGAGCCAGGATCACGTTGTGATTCATCTCGAGGTATGTATTTTTCAAAAAGTCCAATATCACGCGTAAAATTGGTTAAGCCTTTCAAATAGAGCGCATAGTCCATATTGGGGTTAAGTGGATACACGCGCATAAATCGATCAATGGTCGCAATAGCAATTTCGGGTTCGTCTGATTTGTAATAGGCATAAGCAGATTCCAAAAGCGCTTGCTGAGCATAGTCACCAAACGGAAATCGCGCTTCTAATTGATCGTAATATTGAATCGCAGTGACGAAATCTTCCGTTATCAAAGCTGATTTTGCTTCAGAATATATCCGTTCTACCGACCAGTTTTCTTCAGCTTTCACTGGATCTTTAGAAAAAAGCGAGCAACTAGTTGTGGATGCCAATGTCAGTAGTATGAGTATGTAATATTTTTTCATGGTGATAGATTACGCTAGCCGGTGTTTGAAGGCAAAGCAGATTTTAGACTTTTATTATCATAATGGGAAAGGTTATTCTCAGGTAAACTATAAATTTAAATTGATGTTTAAGAGTAAGATGAAAAAGTGATGTTACGTATATTAAGTGTGGCGATTATACTGCTGTTACCAAATTTGTCGGTTGCAACAACCTTTGAACTCGCTGATGAAAATACTCGCGTTGTTGGCCATAACCTGATTGTTTATAGTCATAAAGAAGATACTTTGCTTGATATTGGTCGCAGGTTTGATCTGGGCTACAGTGAAATCGTTAATGCCAATCCAAATCTTGATCCGTGGTTGCCGGGTGAGGGGCAAAAAGTACTTGTGCCTAATCGTTTTATTCTTCCGGATGCACCGAAGCGCGGAATAGTAATTAATTTAGCAGAAATGCGACTGTATTATTTTCCTAAAGTGCAAAAGGGTGAGTTACAAAAAGTGATTACACATCCTATTGGTGTGGGGCGTGAAGGTTGGACGACGCCATTAGGTAAAGCAAACATTACCCAAAAAATAAAAGACCCAAGCTGGACGCCTCCGGCGTCGATACATGCTGAACATATTGCAAAAGGTGATCCCCTGCCTAAGGTAGTACCTGCAGGCCCAGATAATCCACTCGGTGCGTATGCGATGCGACTTTCAATGCCAGGCTATTTGCTGCATGGAACTAATCGACCATTTGGTGTTGGTTTAAGAGTGAGTCATGGTTGTATTCGATTATTTCCTGAAGATATTGAACATTTGTTTGGCATAGTACCGGTTAATACACCGGTTAATATCCTATATCAGCCGTACAAGGCCGCTATTTTTAAAAATGATTTATTTTTAGAGGCACATGAGGTTCAATACGATATTGATTCGCGCAAAGGCAGCAATATGACACCGATGGTATCAGCCATATTAGGTGCTCAGAATAGTATTCTAGCTGATGATGATTGGCCCTTTGTTGAAAAAATTGTGCGTGAACATATGGGGGTTGTGAAACAAATAAATCAGTCTGATAGTGATATTGTCGATGATATTTGGTTTATTCATGCCGGTATAAACCGCGATTCTAAAACCAAATTAGTGCAGGCATTAATGTCATTGTCATCAGATGATTATTTTTGGCCATTACAAGGTAGTGCCGTCGATGAAGTCGTTCTTGGACCTTTTGATAGTCACACCAAGGCAGAAACCAAAGCAAGGGAATTACGCGCCGTCGCCAATATCGAAGTGTGGACTGCACTGATTAGTAAAGAAGCGCTTTAGAGTAAATGACAGATAAAAAAAGACCGGGAATTACCCGGTCTTTTTGATCGAAATGAATAGTTTATTTACTCATTGCTTTTTCAAACATGCGATCAATTTTTGCACAGCATTCATCTACAGAGCTTTGAGCTGCTTGTGCAGTACTGCGCGCATCTAGTGCTGTTGTTTCAGCATCGCTTGCAGAACGTTTTGCAGAATCTGCTGTAGATTGTGCAGCATTTGCAGCAGCTAATGCTGTATCAGCAGTAGATTGCGCAGCTTCAACAGATGCTTTTAATGCATCCATTTCAGCAGTGTTAGCACAGGCTGTTAAAAGAGCTAAAGGCAGGATAATAAAGCCTAATTTAGTTAAAGATTTCATTTATATCTCCATTATTTTTTTGGTATAAGTTGGCAGTCGGTTGATATTGCTAGAAGCAACATTACTAATAAGCTATCAGGAAATATATACGCTGTCCAACGATGTTAAAGTTAAACTGATATCTATTACTAATTATTGCTATAATTAGCGGGTAAAAACGTAATTGTGATGTTTAATTATCACAAAATTTGCTTAGTCAGATGACTAGCCCCCTTGTTCTGGAAAAATTAGTTTATGCACCCTATGCTGAATATTGCCATTCGGGCAGCCCGTAGTGCGGGTAATGTTATTGTTCGATCATTACAACATGTCGAGCATCTTGAAGTGACAACTAAAAGTCGTAACGATTTTGTAAGTGATGTTGATCGATTGGCTGAGCAAGAGATCATCAATATGATCCGCAAAGCATATCCTGACCATGCTATTTTGGCGGAAGAGTCAGGCGAAAGCGGTGATAATGATACTGTTTGGATCATCGATCCGCTTGATGGTACAACTAATTTTTTACATGGATTTCCGCATTACTGTGTGTCGATAGCAGTCATGGTCAAGGGTAAAATCGAACATGGTGTTGTTTACGACCCACTTCGAGATGAGCTCTTTAGTGCGACACGCGGTGCTGGTACCAAATTAAATGATCGTCGTTTACGTGTGGCTAAACGCAAAGAACTTGCCGGTGCAGTACTTGCAACTGGTTTCCCATTTAAAAATCATCAGCATTTAGAACCATACTTAGCTATGTTTAGTAGCTTATTCACGCAAGTTGCGGACGTGCGTCGTACCGGATCTGCGGCATTAGATTTAGCTTACGTCGCGGCAGGAAGACTAGATGGCTACTGGGAAATAGGTTTGGAAAAATGGGATCTGGCCGCTGGTGTTTTATTGATAGAAGAGGCTGGCGGTGTAGTCAGTGATTTTATCGGTGGAGATAATTATTTAAAAAGCGGCAACTTAGTTGTTGGCAATCTCGCTGTTCATAAAGCCATGATCACAGGTATTTCATCACATCTTAGCGACGATTTACGCAAATAAACAGTTACGTGTCACTTAAACACGTTATACATACCGCTCTGAATCAGGGCACTTTTACTAATGTGCACATGAAATCTGCATATTATGATTACTTTTATATAAGAATTTTAAAATGTCTAAAGATATTAGCAAGTTAAGAAATATAGCTATCATCGCTCACGTCGATCACGGTAAGACAACGTTAGTTGATCAACTGTTACGCCAATCAGGTACATTCAGTGAGCATGAGGAGTTACAAGAACGTGTAATGGATTCCAACGATCTTGAAAAAGAACGTGGAATTACAATCCTGTCTAAAAATACGGCAGTAAGATGGAACGATTATCATATCAATATCGTTGATACACCAGGCCATGCCGATTTTGGTGGTGAGGTTGAACGTGTATTGTCGATGGTTGATTCAGTTTTATTATTGGTTGATTCAGCTGAAGGTCCAATGCCTCAAACACGATTTGTTACTCAAAAAGCCTTGGCGCTAGGGTTAAAACCAATTGTTGTTATTAACAAGATTGATAAACCAAGTGCCAGACCAAGTTGGGTATTAGATCAAACCTTTGATTTATTCGCCAATTTAGAGGCAACCGATGAACAGTTAGATTTTGATGTGATTTATGCATCAGGTTTAAATGGTTTCGCTGGTTTGGAAGATACCGTTCGTGACGGTGATATGACACCGCTATTCCAGTTGGTTGTGGATAAAGTTAAACCACCGGAAGTTAATGCCGATGGTCCTTTCCGGATGCAAGTAACATCATTGGATTACAACAGTTATGTTGGCGTCATTGGTGTTGGTCGAATTGAACGCGGTAAAGTTAAAACTAATACGCCAGTTACGGTCATTGATATTGAAGGTAAAACGCGTAATGGTCGAGTATTGACTGTAATGGGTTTTATGGGCTTACAACGTGAAGAAGTATCAGAAGCGCAAGCGGGCGATATTATTGCTTTCACAGGTTTAGACCCACTTAATATTTCAGATACATTATGTGACCCGAATGCGGTGGAAGCGCTACCACCTTTGTCTGTAGATGAACCTACCGTAACAATGACATTCCAAGTCAATAATTCACCGATGGCGGGTAAAGAAGGTAAGTTTGTTACTACACGTCAGATTAAAGAGCGTCTTGAACGTGAATTAATTCATAACGTAGCGCTGCGTGTTGAGCAAATGCCTGAAGATCCGGATAAATTCCGTGTATCCGGTCGTGGTGAATTACATTTGTCTGTTTTAATCGAAAACATGCGTCGTGAAGGCTTTGAAATGGGTGTATCACGTCCTGAAGTAATTATTCGTGAAGTTGATGGTGTTAAACAAGAACCGTATGAATCAGTGACCGCTGATGTTGAAGAAGTTCATCAAGGCACCATCATGGAAAAACTAGGTGAACGTGGCGCTCAATTGAGTGACATGGTGCCAGATGGTAAAGGTCGTGTTCGTTTAGATTTTATGATCCCTTCACGTGGCTTGATCGGTTTCCGCACAGAATTTCTAACGGCTACTCAAGGAACAGGTTTAATCTTTAGTGTGTTTGATCACTATGCACCCGTTAAACCTGGCAACTTTGGTAAACGTAACAATGGTGTGCTAATTGCTAACGGTCTTGGTAAAGCTGTCGCTTTCTCTATCTTCAATTTACAAGAGCGTGGCCGTATGTTTATTGGTCATAATGATGACGTGTATGAAGGTATGGTAATCGGTATTCACTCACGCGATAACGATTTAGTTGTTAATCCATTAAAAGGCAAGCAATTAACCAATGTGCGTGCTTCTGGTACTGATGAAGCGATTAATCTTGTGCCGCCAATCAGAATGAGCCTGGAACAGGCATTAGAGTTTATTGGCGAAGATGAGCTGTTGGAAGTGACACCAAAATCATTACGTGTACGTAAAAAACTATTGCTTGAGCATGAACGTAAACGTGCATCACGCGGATAGCCTCTGATTGAATAGGCAATGATGAATAGAAAAAGGTATCCTATACAGATGCCCTTTTTTGTATGTGAGACCTTATTATGCGAATATTGATTTTAATCGCGATTGCATTGTTTTTATACATCATTATTAACAATCAATTAAGAAAACTAAAATCGACAAAACCTAAAACCATTACCGAGCAAATGGTTCAGTGTGAGCATTGCGGCCTGCATATTCTCCAGAATGAAGCGATTGAAGAAGATCATCACTTTTTCTGTTCACAACAACATGTTGAGGCGAATCGTCATTCTAAACAATGAAGTTTTTTAAACTTGGAATAACAACACCGGATGGTCGGTCATCATGGCGAGAGCTGACATTATTTTCTGCCTACCGTTTATTTCTGGCTGCTGCACTTTTTTTTGTGTTTTATTTGCAGCTTCCACCCGAATTTTTGGGCTCGGTTTCCCCGACGCTATATAGTATTATTAGCCAATTTTATGTAGCTACGGCACTCGTTATTCTGGTTTATACCGCACAAAGATGGGGTAAATTTCAATCACAGCTACTGATACAGCTCACACTAGATATTATTGTTTTAACCTTAATTGTTCATTCTAGTGGCGGATTAAAAACAGGTTTAGGTTCATTACTGGTTGTGGTGGTGGTTGCTGGCGCCACATTAATCCCAGGAAGAATCGCTATATTTATTAGTGCCTTAGCCACATTGGCTGTATTGACTGAAGCAGGTTATAGTCAAATCACGGGTGATGGTGTTACTCGGTATAGTCATGCCGGTATGTTGGGGGCAACATTCTTTGCAACAGCAGTGTTAGCTCAAATATTATCAAAAAAAATATTGGCAAGTCAGACGCTCGCTGAATCACGAGAACAAGATATCGCACGACTGGCAATGTTAAATGAACACATCATTAGTCGAATGCAGACAGGCGTTATTGTGGTCGAAGCATCTGGTAACGTTAGACTAAGTAATCAGTCAGCGCGTAAATTGTTAGGCGTAGATAATAACGATACAGAAATGACGTTAAAGGCGTGGTCAAGCCAATTGGCAAAACAAGTCTGGACATGGCAGCAACATTTAGCTAATCCCTTTCAACCTTTTCAACAACGTTCTGAACTGCCCCAAATTTTAGTGAGTGCGATGCGGTTGGAGAGTGGTGAGATCGTGCTTTATTTAGAAAACACATCCGCTATGTCACAACAAGTTCAACAACTTAAATTAGCCTCATTAGGACGGCTAACAGCGAGTATAGCCCATGAAATTCGAAATCCACTTGGCGCGATAAGCCATGCGGGAGAACTATTGGCGGAAGTAAAAGACAGCGATACAACTATTACTAAACTGACTGATATCATTGCACGGCATAGTGAGCGAGTGAATGGTATCATTGACACCATTTTGCAAATGAGTCGTCGCAAGAATGTTGAACCATCCCTTATCGTTTTGGCACGCTGGTTAAAGCAATTTGTAGAAGAGTTTCGTGAATATAGGCATGTTAGTGAGGATGATATTAAGCTTAGTGTGCAGGCTTCATTGGCGACAGTATGCATAGATGTTGAGCAACTTCATCAGGTGCTTTCAAATCTTGTTGAAAATGCCTGGCACTATTCACGGGATGATATAGAACTGCCTCGTGTTGAAATTCGCTTAGCTATTAAAGATAAAGATGTGTTGATAGATGTGCTGGATAATGGCCCCGGGGTCTCGGATAACGCCTTGGAACATTTATTTGAACCATTTAACTCAGAGCGCAAAGGAGGCACAGGACTAGGTCTCTATCTAGCGCGTGAATTATGTCAAGCCAATGGGGCATGGTTAAACTATATCGCTGATCAAGCAAGAAGTTGTTTTCGTATTACAATGCCCATAAAACAAGAAGAGAACTTACAATGAATCCACAAGCGTTAGTTATCGATGATGAACCAGATATTCTGGAGTTATTATCAATGACCTTGTCCGGCATGTCGATTGATTGTGTAACAGTAGAAACATTAGAACAAGCAAATCAGGCCCTTAGACAACAGAAGTTTGATTTCTGCTTAACAGATATGCGTTTGCCTGATGGTAATGGTTTAGACTTTGTTATGAGTTTGCGTAATGTGATGCCTGAGCTACCTGTTGCTGTTATCACCGCCCATGGCAATATGGATTTGGCAGTGCAAGCATTAAAATCTGGTGCGTTTGATTTTGTTTCAAAGCCGATTAAACTTAGAGTGTTGCGAGATCTTGTTGCAACAGCATTAAAACTATCGCCTCAAAAAACCACATTACATACAAAAGAAAGGCGTTCCCGGCATCGATTTCTGGGTGAAACAAGTGTTGTTAAATCATTACGTGGTAAAGTCACAAAATTAGCTCGTAGTCAGGCTCCAGTCTATATCAGTGGTGAATCTGGTACTGGTAAAGAACTGGTTGCCAGACTCATTCATGAACTTGGCGTGCGCTCAGAAAAACCTTTTGTACCTATAAACTGCGGGGCAATTCCAGCAGATTTAGTTGAAAGTGAATTGTTCGGTCATAAAAAAGGCGCTTTTAGTGGTGCAATAGCTGATAAAGAAGGTTTATTTCAAGCAGCTCATGGCGGCACCTTATTTCTTGATGAAGTGGCCGACTTGCCGCTTATGATGCAAGTAAAATTATTGCGAGCGATACAAGAAAAAGCGATTCGTCCCGTCGGTGGCAACGAAGAAATAACGGTCGATGTTCGCATTCTCTGTGCAACACATAAAAACCTGGCTGAAAGTGTTAGGCAAGGAACGTTTAGAGAGGATCTTTTTTACCGTCTTAATGTCATTGAATTGCAGTTACCTTCGCTGCGAGAACGGGTAGAAGATATACCTCTGCTGGCTGAAAATATTATGGAACGTTTAGCTGCAAAAAATAATATTGCTAAACCGAGCATTAGCCAGGAGGCTATTTCTGCACTACAAAAATATCACTTTCCAGGCAATGTGCGAGAGCTTGAGAATGTACTCGAACGAGCGCTAACATGGGTTGATAGTGATGAGATCCAAGCCTCGGACTTGATGTTACCGGCTCAACGCCAGCTTGACAATATGCAAACACAAAGCCAAGGATTGCTGATAGAAGATGATTTGGAGTCACAGCTTGAAGAACAAGAAAGGCAGTTAATCACCCAGGCACTGGAATCAACACGTTGGAATAAAACTGCTGCGGCTAAAAAACTGGGAATAACATTTCGAGCATTGCGATACAAATTAAAGAAATTGAATTTAGAATAATAGACAAACGACGAGACAAGGATATGGAATACCAGATAACCGGATCCAATTCACAGCATCCAGACTTAGACTGGAGCCAGGTAAGAGAAACAATCAGAATGATGAATTTGGCTGTTGCGCAGATTGAAATGTCGATGAGGGAAGGAGAGGACTCTGTCGGAACATTGACTACTGCATTCACGCAAATGATGGACAAAGTGTCTTTGATTGAGCAACAAATCAAGTTGAGCGAGCAATCTGATGATGCTATCACCCCCATCCTTGAGCAATGTGATGCTATTTCTACAGAAATGCAGCATGCCATTATTGCTTTTCAATTTTATGACAAATTAACACAGCGTTTGACTCATGTATCACAAACACTGGGGTGCCTTTCAGATTTAGTAGGTGATAGTCACCGACTATATGACCCAAAGCAGTGGGCCATGCTACAGGATTTAATTAAATCCAAATATTCGATGCCAGTTGAACATGTCATGTTTGATATGGTGATGAGGGGAATGACAATTGAAGAGATATTAGCAACATCGCCTTTAATTGATAGCAATAAGAATAATATCGAATTATTTTAGTCGTTTTCTCGCAACTTAGCTTTTAAACTTCAAGGTTGTTTTTGAGCAGTTTCCACCTGATTTAATGGCCCTGTTAAGATGTTTTGTTGCTGTTTTAATCAAGTTTTGAGGACCATTGCAATGAACAGATTCCGGGGTACAGGTAGTATGACCAATACTAATAGTAACAAACTCGGAAGTCAGTGATCCTTGGTGAACAATCGCTTGGTCTCGCACCGCAAGGTGGCATTTCTCAGCAAACTTTCCAGCTTGCTTGAAACTCATATCATCAGCTAGAAAGATAAATATGTTTGTATCGGCTTGAGCGATGAAATCAAATTCACGTCGAAGTGTCGCGTTTAATGCTGTAGCAACTGCCAAGATACAGTTATCAGCCGCTTCTTTACCATACAATGAAGTAAAGTTTTGGTAATCATCAATCTCAATAATGAATAGAGATAGAGGTAAATGACTGCGAGAACAGAGCCCCCAATCTATCATTAACTGTTCATTAAAATAACTGAGACTCTTGATAAATGATGCTGGTAAATTGACTAAATCAATCATGTTGTTAGATCCTAAAGATCTTTATCCTAGGCTAATAGGTTGAACGCCATTATACGGGCTAGACTACGGTATTGTGAATTATAAATATAGAAGGAGCGTAGCTACCAGAGATGCAGCCAAAATAAAAAAGCCCCAGTTTAAAACTGAGGCTTTCAATATCTGGAGCCGGAGATAGGACTTGAACCTACGACCCGCTGATTACAAATCAGCTGCTCTACCAACTGAGCTACACCGGCTAAGAAAACGGAAATTATACGGATGACTTTTTTGCATATCAAGTAAAAAGATCTAATTTATTTAGAAAATCTAAAACCACGTGTTTTCTGTCTTGGTTTAATTACTTATATCGTGTTTTATTTGTTCTATTTGTTTTGACAATTGTTGAATTTCAACAACGCCATCTTGTTGATTTGCCCAAATTTTATTAAATGCAGTTGATGTTGTTATAGCGTGTGGAATGATTTCCGTGGTTGCTGTGATTGGTGTTTTATCAAGTTGATAAGCAAGGAACACGATATCACTAAGTGTAGGACTATTGGTCTCGGTTTGCTTGTTAATGCGGTGCTCTGTTGCAATGTTGATTATTTCGTCAGGAAAATTCCAGCTTTTCAGAATCAGTCTACCTGCACCTGCATACAATTTTGGAATGACGGCTTCTGCAACTAAACGTAAGATTTTAGGTTTATTTTTTAACGATTCAATTTTGTTCAGTTTGATCAAAAGAGGAAGTGTGCCAATATTGTGAACCATTCCAGCTAGTAGCGCTTGTTCGGGATCAATATCCGTTTTGGTTGAGGCTAAAACAAAACTAATTGCAGCTACATTGTTGCTGGCTTGCCATGCTTGCTGACAATACTGTTCTAATCCAAGTGTCTTTGACTCTAACAATTTTTGGCCAATTAGTAATCCAATGACGAGAGATTGGACGCGTTTCTGACCAAGCCGTGTAATTGCCGCTTGGACTGTTGTAACCTGATTGCGAACGCCAAATAGAGCGCTATTCGCGACCTTAATCAGACGACCGGAAATGTTAGTGTCATATTTAATTAGCTCCGCTACTTGGTTAGCCGTGGTATAAGATGAGGCAGTTAAGCGACGAAGTTTGATTAAAAGATCAGGAGCGGAAGGTAAGTCTAATTTATTCTGTTTTATATCATCTTGAAGTGTTGATATAACTATGTTGACCTGCTCCGTCAGCGTCTTATCTGTCATGCTGCTACCGTCGTTAATTCTATAAACACATTTTTCAAATAGAACTGTATCACAGACTTATACCCGTGATCAATGAAAATGCTTGATTATTTCCATAATGAGATCATGATACCCAGATGCTAACGACTTCACTC